>NZ_CP090975.1:816250-1515000 GCF_021513215.1 Suttonella sp. R2A3
CGCATCTGCGCATCAATACGTGTGACAATACGCTGCAACTCACCGAAGGTAACCTCCCCGTCATGGGTGGTATTTTCTATCACCGAGCGTAACACATTCGCCTCACCCACCATGGTGGTGAGTTTCTCCAGCAAAGATTCTTCAACACGCAGCGAACGACCGCTGCTATATTTAGGCATCACCTCAGCTTTAGGCGGTGTCGGTTTGTGTTCTATAACCACATTTTCTTCGCCAGGCTTGCTGCTTTGTTTTGCTAACGTATCGTCCTCAAATGTTGCAGGCGTTACCTGAGAGGCCAGTGCAGAAGCCTGTTCTGTGGATTGTTGGGTAAACGCATTATCTGATGCAACATGAGTGGTGGGCATATCACCATCAATAAAGCTTTGTAGACGCGCATCTAAGGCTTCTGGTTTCTGTGGTACCTCAAAACGCAACACCGAATCGAGCATTGAAAACTGGGATTCTATAGCGTCAGCAATTAACTGTTCAGCAATATCGGTCGGTTCGTTCGGATGCTCAGCCACCTTATCAACCACGGATTCCATTAAATGTGCGGTTGTGCCGATCACATCCAGACCAACCATCCGTGCACTGCCTTTAAGCGTATGGGTAATCCTTTGCAATGCTGAACGGGTATCGAGCTGATCCAAACCGGCCGAGAGATGAGATTTGGCATGTGTTAATAAATCTTGCGCCTCATCAGCGAACGTTTCTAATAAATCGGTGTCCCAGCGGTCATCCATCGGCACAGCTGGTGTAGTGGTGGATGTATGTTTGGGCTCTGATTCCAGCGAGCGAACGATTTTTGCCTCATCGAGCGCAACCTCAACCGGTGGCTCTTCGCCAAGGTAGGTAAAAATATCATCGATGGTTTCTTGGTCTGTTTCTGGAAAATAGCCACTACGCACTTGATCGAGCATCGTTTGTAGCGAGACAAATGCCCGCTCAAACAGCGTTTCTTCCGGTTCTGCATTCACATACCGTATCGCCTCACTAAGCTGTTCGACCGCATGCGCCAAATCCGACATCGCCGAATAGTTCAACGTTCGCGAACTGCCTTTTAAGGTGTGCATTTTGCGTGAGATATTACCCAGCAAATGGATTAAAATCATATTCTCACGCCATTGCGCAAAATCTTCAGCCACGGTGCGGAGAATGTCATCGGCTTCATCGATAAAGATTTCTGTCAGATTTCTTTCAAGATCCGCATTCTCTTCTTCGTCTGCTGTGAGCGTTTGTTGTTCTTGATGATCATCGTAGTCTTTAGTTGGTACATTTTCGTCTTCCAGTGTACTCTTAGGCAGGTGCTGATCAATCTTATGTCGTGCATTCAAAATCTGCCCAATCAGCTGATCAATGTCACTTTGAGAGACCTCACTGGCTTGATGATGATCGTCTATTAAGTCAGATGCTTGACGCAAAAGCGGTGCATAGCTTGCATCAATACTATCAGGGTAGGTTTTTTGTGCGAGCAAGAGTTGTTCTATGGCATCAAGCAGCGACCACATCCATTCAGCAGATGCTTCTTGCGGTACAGTTTCTTCCAGCCCATAGCTTGCCTCAATCAATCGATCAAGCGTTTGCGCACAAGGATGATTTGCATAATGCTCGATCTCGTTCACAAAGATCTCTAATACATCGCTTGGGGCGCTTGCCACGCTTTGTTTAATGGGTTGTTTTGCCTGATCATCGACAGAGGGTGCGCCCTGACTGCCGCTCAAACTCGTATCATTTCCGAGCTTACTGGTTTGGGGTTCTAGCCCAGGCGTCTCAGCTGCTGGAGGTAGCATTGATTGATCTTGCTTATGCGTCTCATCGCCGCTTTCACGTGCTTCTGCTTGCGGAGGAAGCGCAGCCAATGATTTACGGTAACCATCTATGAAGTTCGCCAGACCGAGCAACACCCCTTGGTATTGGTTAAGATTATTATCTTTACTCGCCATTTTTAACACATGTAAAAAAGCGTGTAAGGCCTTCGAAATTTTGATAACCACTTGACTATCAACGCCGTCACGAGACATCGTCTCCAGTACTTCATCATACTGCTCAGCACAAGCGCCTAATGCGTTATAACCAACCAAACGCGCCGAGTGCGACATCGTTTCAAAACTGGCAGCAATTTCATCAACAGCATCTAAATGACCATTTAAAAATGCCTCTACTGAATGCCCTACCAGCCCCACAGATTGAGAAAATTCATACATAAAAAAGTCAATGGCTTCTTGATCAACTCCTTCAATGTGGTCCACCGCCGCTGCAGAATATTTTCCTTCTTCTGTAGTCAGCCAATAACCCATCACATTAAATTGTCCAGCGGCAATTTTTTCGACCACGCTATCATCAATATTTTGAGGCAAATTCGGCAAACTTGACGAATCTATAGCACCCTCTTTGGGCCGTCCTTGATAAGAAGCTTCATCATTACCGTAGTTTTTGGCTTCGGTTGAACGTTCTTCAGCCTCAACGTCCGCAGGCTCTGGTATTTCATCAGCATGCTGCGCCGTATCCTCAATCGATGAGACCGATAAATCCCCTATGTCATCAACATCAATAAAATCGTCCGCATCACTTGGACTATTCTCCTCCCACTCTACATCGAGATCACGCTCTAAATCAGTAGCATGATGTGATGTATCGTCAGAGGTTAACTCTTCAAGTACTGTTGTTGACAATGCCACGTCATCATCGTTTAAGGTGAATGCTTCTTCTGATTGTTGTGCACTATCAGCATCTTCATCAAGCGATGACTCATGCGATACGTGCAGCGAAGACAATACCGCATCGCTTAGCTGATCAATATGGTCGTCATCAAGGTCTGTCATTTCACGCGACAGCGCTTCTTTGACCAATCCTTTACCTGCTGCAATATCTGCTTGGTTTGCAAGACCATCAGGAAGCTGTTTATCAAGCGCCGTATGTAATGCGGCTTGCGCTGATTCTGCCAGTGCATCACCTTGATTTAATGCCTGCGCAACCTGACCGATTAACTGATCAAAATCTTCTGTTTCTGAGCCTTCAACCATCCTGGCAGAGCGCTTTAATACATCAACTTGACGCTCAACATCGCTGGTTTGTGAAGCGCTTTCATCCGTTTCTTCGCTGTGCACAGCATTAAGCGAAGCTTGTACAGATTCTTTAGCGCCTTCTTCAGTAGCAGATTCAGTTAGCGCAGCTGAATGCACTATGGATTCCTGAGAATCAGACGATTCGCCTTCACCATCGATTACCGCTTGTGTGTGCGTCACCCCAACATCTGGTGCATCTTCTGATGAATCCGCCTGACCCTCTCTTTCTTCCTGACTGAATTTCGCATGCAATGTGTCGAGCATCGATTGGGCATCAATATCTGCTGGATCAAGGCCTAAACGTGCACTTTGGCGTTCAATCATCGCCTGGGCGACTTTAGTCGCCTCGGCTTCACCTAACCCTTCAGCGATCAATTTTTCAACACCCGCATGATAAGCCGCAGACACACCTTGTTGCTTATCACTTTCTGAGGATACTGGCTCTGTCGTTACTGTGGTATCAGGGTCTATTGAAGCACCAACAGACGGTTGTTCAGATGGTTCAGTCGGTTGAGTATTCTCTTGATCATCAGTCATCGCTTGGGCGTGTGCTAGCTCATGCTCCGCTGTATCGTCTGAATGATTCACTTGGTTTTCGGCTTTGCCACGGCTAATTTTTGCTTGTAGTGACTCAAGCATCGCCTGGGCATCAATATCTGCTGGATCAAGGCCTAAACGTGCACTTTGGTGCTCAATCATCGCCTGTGCGACTTTAGTCGCCTCGGCTTCACCTAGCCCTTCAGCAATCAATTTTTCGACGCCTGCTTGATAAGCGGCCGCAATATGCTGTTGTTTATCACTCTCCGGAGAATCCGGTGTTACTTGACCGCTGAGGCCACGCAGATTATCAGGATGCTGTCGGTCGCGCTCGTCCCCTTCAAGCGCAAACAAAGCCTCATCTTCAAATATCGCCTCTGCAGAGAGTAGATCTTCAGCATCAACACGATGCTCACCATCAGCGCTAGATGCTTCAACATCTAGCTGCGTATTAGATTCTTTTTGTTCACCTGCCTCAGATGAATGCTCGTCATGAGACACTTGAGTTTTAAGCGATATTGCAGCTTGATCATCAGACACTGGCTCAGCATCTTCTTCAGAGTCGGTGGTCAATTTTTGCTGAAACGCGGCCTTAGCGCGGTGTGCCTGATTCTTTTCGCCGTCTTCAGCTAAAGCCTCAACATCAACAAAATCAAAATCAAAGTCAAAATCGAAATCGAATGATTCGTGCTTTTCCACCTCGCTATCGTGCGAAGTCTGTACGCTATGGGTCGCTGTTTGCGATTTATACTCATCGCTTTCATCTGCCTCTTCTGCATCAATAAAACCAACCCCAATTTCATCAGCTACGTTACCTTCAGGCATGCCAACATGCGCACTCTCACTACGCCCCCTACCAGCAGCTTCAGGTTGTGATAGCTCAGCGGCGCGTGGCTCAGCTTTAGGCTGCGCGCTATCTTCTTGCCTTTCTGTGCTGGCCGCTGTTGGCGCGACAGTCGGCCTTGCCGCGAAAGAACGGCCATCTTTCTTATGCTCTGCTTTGCTTAATTCGCCCGTAGGCGTTTGATCAGCATCAAGTTCATACAGGGTTTCTGTCTCTGATGAGAGCAATTCTGCCAAACGTTGTTCGGTAAACTTCGCTTGAGTAAGTAATGCTGCATCAAAGTTAAAGAGATTTTTTCAAGCGCGGCCAAGGTCAATAACTGTATCGCTTCTACACCAATCGCTTTGATTTCATGATCGATTGTCAGGGAATCATCAATACACTGGTTCAATAAATGCTCGTGCTGCCAAGCACATTCTCCTAAGGCAAGATAACCGGCCATCCGACCCGAACCTTTAAGGGTATGTAAGGCTCGACGAATCTCTTTTATCGCTGACTCTTCTCCCGTTATCCACCGGCGAATAAGCGGCTGAACCTCATCAATAATCTCGCTCAATTCTTCGCTAAAAATCTCCGAGAGTTCCTCATCAAGCTCATTATCTCTTTGTTCTTTCAGTAGGTCATCGTAGCGTTCTGGCATCACCGTTTCACGCAATTTTGCGACATCACCTGATTGAATCAACGCACTGATTGGTGAATCCGTTGCGATCGTAAATCCGCCTTCATCCGTGATTAGTTGGCTTTGCGCATCTTGCGCGTCGAGTGCTGAATCAAGGTCTGCTAAAGTAGGTTCATCTTGATGGCGCTCATCTTGGAGCTGTTCGGCCGTGCGCGAATTTAATTGCTGATAATCACTCAGCACATCTTCATCTATCCATGCACTCACATTCAACGCTTCAAGGGTGTCGTGCAAAAAACGCTCTTGGGTATCGGTTTTGCCACCATCTAAGCTATGACACAAATATTCCAAACCCACCAACAAATCGATTAAATCCTCATCAGGGATTTCAGCATCTTTGTGTCGGGTAAGGTAGGTAAACAACAAACCCGAATGACGAAGATGCTGGCTGATTTTAGGTAAGTTCAGTAGATAGGTAAACGCTTCCGCTTCCAAACAAAAGCCAGCAGCATCACGCCACTGCCGCTCGCTCACATCGCCATCATCGGCCAAATAAGCTTTGCGTAAGCTGGCAAAAATATGCTCACCTTCACGCCCTAGTGATAATAGCGCTTGCCCAACCTCTAAGCCTCGAGAGCCCGTTGTGCTTGCTTGTAAGGCGTCAACATAACTCCCCACTTTCTCACTATCAGCAGAAAGCTTTGCCAGGGTGGCGCCCAAAGCATCTCGCACCAGCAGCATCGATTCAGCCACATCGACCCACTGCGCTTCATCCAGCGATTCCTGAGCTAAGCGTTCGTTGATTTTCGCCAACAATAACTGCGGCGCTTCGTATTCTAATAGGGCAAAAACCTTGGATAATTCATTATTATCTTCAATAATTTTCGCAATATTTAAATCAACTTGTTGATCATCCAAATGGCGTTCAATGAGTACACAATGTTGATCAATGATTTTGCGATATTCTTGCGCTAATACCGCCAAAGTTTGATGAGACGCCGACACATCAGCAAACAATTCCTCACCGGCTTTTTGATCTTCACCGCGCAAAAGCTGACCCACCTGAAGAAGCGCATCCTCTATGTGTTTTTTAACTGCATCCTCAGGATGATCTATCTCATCAATCACATCAGAAAGAACCAATATTGAGATAGCGATATCTTGCGAGGATTCAGCCAATTGTTGCTGTAGATCGTCTCTTGAAAGCGCCGAGAAATGACTCATTAAAGCGCTTAACTTTTGAGCGAGTTGCGCAGAGTGGTGGCGTTGCAGCAGCATTAAACTGCCCGCCACTTCATTTAATCGTGCGGTGATAGGCTCAACAGCAATAGACTCCGGACGCAGCAGCCATTGGTCGACGCGCTCGCGCACATCGGCAATATTCGTGATAATCTCATTTTTAACCGAGCTTAGCAGCTTCCCATCCATGCTATTTGCCATGAAACCCTCTGTTGTGTTGCCTCCACTTCACAGCACACCTTAACTATTTTTTGGCAATGTGAAGTGAGAAACAGAACCTTGTAATTCTTGCGACAGGCGATCTAAGTGATCGATAGCACCGGTTGTCTTATGTACGTTTTCTGTGGTCGCTTTAACAATATCATTGATGCCTTGCATACCGCGCTCAAGATCTTTTGCTCGTGTTGAGACGCGTCGCGTTGACAGCGACACCCGATCAATCAATGACGCGAGCGACGTTGAAACTTCCTCAATCTGACTCAAGGCAGCACCGGCCTCTTCAGCGATCCCGGCCCCATTAACCACTTCTTTGGTTGATTTTTCCATCGAAAAGATCGCTTCGTTGGTATCACCCTGGATCGTTTTCACCAATGATTCAATCCGTCGAGTCGCCCCAGCCGATCGTTCTGCCAGCTTTTGCACTTCATCAGCAACCACTGCAAACCCTTTACCCGTTGCCCCGGCAGAAGAGGCCTGGATGGCCGCGTTAAGCGCCAAAATACTGGTTTGATCAGAAATTCCTTTGATGATTTCAACGATATTGCCGATTTCCTGTGAACTTTCACCCAAGCGCTTGATGCGTTTTGAGGTATCCTGGATATGCTCACGAATCTTATTCATGCCATCGATCGTATCCTGTACTTTCGCTGAGCCATTACGCGCGATGGTTACGGACTCTCGAGCAATCACTGCAGAATCCGTGGTACTCAGAGCCGTGCGGTCAAGCGATTGCACCATCTCACGCAAAATCTCCGAGAGTTCCTTCAGTTCCTCCATTTGTGCTAAAGCCGAACCGGTCATTTCTTTGGAGAGAATTTTCGTTCTTTCAGAAGCACCTGAGACTTCATTCGCCGTCAGGTTAATCGAGCCCACCAAATCACGCATCGATTCAATCGCAAAGTTAACCGAGTCGGCAATCGCGCCGGTAAAATCTTCGGTGACCTGTGCTTCAACGGTTAAATCACCATTCGATAATTCGGCCAATTCATCCATCAAACGCAAAATCGTATCCTGATCACGCTGCTCACGCAGCTCAAGCGTCTCGATATCTTTTTCGATTTCTTCCCAGGAACGGTAATTACCGCGCACAAAGAACGCCCATAAAGCGATACACAGCAGCATGAGAAACAAACTCGCCGGCAAGCCGACATAAATACTGGCGTAATAAAGATTATGACCAAAAATAGTCGTTGTCGTGTCTGGTCTTACTAAAATCACCACCATAATGACTGCAAATATTAAGAGGACAGCCGCCCAATAACACAGCACGCTCGGTAAATACGGCACCATTTTGGCGTTGCTATGCTCTTTGACCTTGCTTATATTCATTAGTGATCTATCTTTCATCATAACAACCTCAATCAATGTTCTGCTGTTTGAGCCAGCAAACTATTATTCAATAACCTATCGATGTTAATTCTCAACCATTGCTCTAACGGCGTCACCCTAACCCCATCATAAAAACCATCATTCACCGCGATCATTTCCGGAAAATGGCGCATCCCTTGAATGTCATCAACCTTAATCATAAAGCTCTCAGCCTCGCTACCAAGGACCACATACACCGGATCACGAACTTTTCGTGAAGATTCAGGCGCCACCAACAAGGAAAAATTGAGCACAAAGAGAATATCACCGCGCACATTAACCAACCCTTCCATCCATGGTGCGGTAAACGGCAAAGGCGTAATGATTTGCGCTTTACGGGTAATCTCTAAAACTTGATCAGAGCGTACTAAAAAACCTTTATCACCCGCATAAAAAGCCAGATACAGCCCTTCTTTGGTCGCAACAGTTTCTGGCGTTTGCCGTACTTTTTTAGATTGTCTGACATAAACACGCAAACAATCATAAGCCGTTTGGTATTTATTGAGTACAGTCATACGGACAGCAGTCCTTGAATCTCTGCAATGAGCGCATGCTGCTCTGGTGGCTTAGTCATATAAGCATTTGCGCCATTACGCAGCCCCCAAATCTTATCGGTTTGCTGATCTTTGGTGGTCAGCATCATAATCGGAATATTTTTAGTTTCTACCAGACGGCGCAATTGACGGGTCGCTTGAAAGCCGTTCATCCCCGGCATCACCACATCCATCAAAATCAAATCCGGCAGGTCTTTAACGGCGTGTTCAATACCAGATCTTGCATTATTTTCCCAAGCAACCTCATAGCCACTGCCCTCAAGAATCGCTCTCACATAATTCACTTCTGTTGGTGAATCGTCAATAATCAAAATACTGGCCACTGAACCCCCCCAAGGCTAACGGACATGCTGATCAATCGCTTGCAGCAATTGATCTCGCGAAAAAGGTTTGGTAATAAAAAATTCAGAGCCTGCAATCCGACCTCGTGCTTTGTCAAAAATGCTATCTTTGCTTGATAGCATTAAAATCGGTGTTTGTTTAAAGTGCTCATTACTCTTAACCACCGAACATACCTGGTAACCATCTAAGCGTGGCATCATGATATCGAGAAAAATGATATCGGGCTTAAATGCCACCACTTTTGACAGTGCTTTAAAGCCATCCTCAGCCGTTTCAACGCTATAGCCTTCTTTCTTTAAGATGGTTTCTGCCGTTTTACGAATCGTAGTTGAATCATCAACCACCAAGACCTTCACGCTCCCGTTCTCCGTAGACACAAAAAACTCCTTGTTGAATAACTATCGCTAGAATAGCCGAATAATGATAAAAACGCGACCCATTGTGTCGCCTTAATCATTACCCTTGTTCCACTAGCCACGTTTCCAAAATAACCGCTGCAGCAATATCATCGATCGTTTTTTTATCGCCACCGCGTTGTCTTGCTTCATGCGAGGATAAATACTCATCCATAAAATAAACAGGCAACTGAAAGTCCGTCGTAAATTCTCCCGCTAAGCGGTTAATATTGTCATGCAAGGGATGTGCCAAACCATCGGCTTGTTGCGGCACCCCCATCACCACCGCTTTCACCCGCCATTCTTGGAGAATATGCAAGAAATCCTGCGCAGTTAATGACGAAAGTGGTTTTTTTATAATCTCAATTGGCTGCGCGGTTTTAGTTAACGTTTGCCCCACGGCGACCCCGGTTTTATGTCGCCCACAATCAATACCTAATACCCAAGCAACGCCTGCCATAAAGATTAGACCTCATTCATCATAATTATAAAAGTTTCGTAATTATATCACTATGGCTGCGACTCATTTGCAAGTTTCCGTGTTTTCTTGAATACTGCACCCCTTAAATAGGATAGATTAAAATTGACGGAGACGAACCATGGATAAAACCCCATTAATTATTATCGGATCCGGCCCCGCTGGCTACACAGCAGCCGTGTATGCCGCGCGTGCTGGCTTAGATCCTGTGATGATCACCGGCCTTGAGCAAGGCGGGCAACTGATGACCACTACCGAAGTGGATAACTGGCCAGGCGAAGCTGAAGGCATTGATGGCCCAGTGCTGATGCAAAATATGCGCGCTCACGCAGAACGTTTTAACACCAAAATCATCAACGATTATGTTACTTCGGTTGATTTCAGCCAGCGTCCGCTTGAACTCAAAACCGAAAAAAACACCTATTACACCGATGCGGTGATTATCGCCACCGGCGCCAGCGCTAAATATTTAGGCCTGCCATCTGAAACCAAATTCAAAGGTCGCGGTGTATCAGCGTGTGCCACCTGCGATGGCTTTTTCTACCGCAACAAACCGGTGGCTGTGGTCGGTGGTGGCAACACAGCAGTCGAAGAAGCGCTCTACCTTGCCAATCTCGCCAGCGAAGTGACCCTCATTCACCGTCGTGACGAGTTCCGCGCCGAACAAATCCTCGTCGATCGCCTGATGAAAAAAGTCGAGCAAGGCAACATCACCTTAAAACTCGACGCCCAACTCGATGAAGTGCTCGGCGATCAAACCGGGGTGACCGGCGCGCGTATTCGCTTTAATGACGATCAAACTGAAGAACTCAAAGTCGATGGCGTCTTTATCGCCATCGGCCACAGCCCGAACACCGACCTGTTCACCGATCAGCTCGAGATGGAAAACGGCTATATCATGGTCAACAGCGGTTTAAACGGCAACGCCACGCAAACCTCGGTGCCCGGTGTGTTTGCCGCAGGTGATGTCATGGATCATGTCTATCGTCAAGCGATCACCTCTGCAGGATCCGGATGTATGGCGGCCCTTGATGCCGACCGCTACTTAGAAGAACTTAAAGACGATTAACAACAGCCTGGCAACGATTCAGGTAAAATAACGCCACTAAAAAGTGGATAACGAGGACAACATGGCAACACAACCCATCACCATTCCGGATCTTGGCGATTTTGACGCGGTGGAAGTGATTGAAGTATTGGTCAGCGCCGGCGATAGCGTGAACAAAGATGATTCGTTGATTGTGCTGGAAACCGACAAAGCGAGCATGGACATCCCTGCTGCGCATTCAGGACGGATTACAGAATTAACCGTCAAAGTCGGCGATACCTTGAACCAAGGTGACACAATTGGTCAAATTGAAACGCAAGAAACGGCCAGCGATAACAGCGGCACATCTACAAGCGCACAACCTGCTGAAAGCAAAGCATCAAAAGGCACACCAGCCAGCAAACCGAGCAAAGCGCAAAATAACGCACCGAGTGATGCAGTTGATCTGGTGGTGATTGGCGCAGGACCTGCCGGCTATTCTGCCGCATTCCGCGCAGCTGATTTAGGCCTGTCAGTGACCTTGATCGAGCGCTACGCCACCTTAGGCGGTGTGTGCTTGAACGTTGGTTGTATTCCTTCAAAAGCGCTGCTGCACGTGTGCGAAGTGATCGAAGAATCTGGCTCTGTGGCACACGCTGGGGTGACCTTTAGCGAACCTAAAATCGACCTTGATCAATTACGTGATCATAAAAATGGGGTGATCAAAAAACTCACCACCGGCCTCTCTGGCATGGCAAAAGCGCGTAAAGTGACGGTCATCCAAGGCAGCGCGACGTTTACCGACAGTCACAGTCTTAGCGTAAAAGCCGCTGATGGCGAGCAAAGCATTGCGTTTAAACAAGCGATTATCGCTGCCGGTTCACAAAGCGTGAAGTTGCCATTCATGCCCGAAGATGAGCGGGTGATGGATTCTACTGGTGCACTCGCGCTTGCAGATGTTCCGGAGCGGCTATTGGTCGTCGGTGGCGGGATTATCGGCTTAGAAATGGCTACTGTTTACGCCACCCTTGGCAGCCAGATTGATGTCGTGGAAATGGCTGATGGCTTGATGGCCGGTGCCGATGCTGATTTGGTCAAAGTCTGGGAAAAACGCAACAAAGATCGCTTTGCCAACGTCATGCTCAGCACCAAAACGGTCGATGCGCAGGCAAAAGACGACGGCATTTACGTAACCTTCGAAGGCAAAAATGCCCCAGATGAAGCACAGCGTTATGACCGTGTGTTAGTCGCGGTCGGTCGCTCACCGAATGGCAAAAAGCTCGGCCTTGACGCTTGCGGGGTAAACGTTGACGAACGCGGGTTTATCGCAGTGGATAAACAAATGCGCAGCAACCAAGACCACATCTTTGCGATTGGCGATATCGTTGGCCAGCCGATGCTCGCGCATAAAGGCGTGCACGAAGGACACGTTGCCGCTGAAGTCGCAGCCGGCGAAAAAGCGTATTTTGACGCGCGGGTGATTCCAAGCGTTGCCTATACCTCACCAGAAGTTGCCTGGGTAGGGCTGACCGAAGCGCAAGCCAAAAAAGACGGCACCGCATTTAAAAAAGCGGTCTTCCCGTGGGCGGCTTCAGGGCGTGCGATTGCTAACGGCTGTGAAGATGGCTTTACCAAGCTGATTTATAATCCTGAGAGTGGACGGATAATCGGTGGCGCGATTGTCGGACCCAACGCTGGCGATATGATTGGCGAGATAGCGCTGGCCATTGAAATGGACGCGGATGTAGCCGATATCGGGTTAACCATCCACCCACACCCTACCCTTGGTGAGAGCATTGGCTTGGCCGCAGAAGTTGCAGAAGGCAGCTGTACGGACCTTCCACCACAACGCAAAAAATAATCCAACTCATCGCACAAAAAAAGCGCCGCTGGAGATCATTCGCGGCGCTTTTTTTATGATGGGTTGTGTGGGTTAATTATTGTGGATTGATTAAGCGTTACTCTAAGCCGTCATTAGCACCGCTGACCAACGTAAAGGTTCCATTAAAACTCACTGGCGTTTGCATGCCGATCGCTTCAAGACCAGCAATCTCACGCAAATCATTCACGCCTTTATCCACATCAAGCAAACGCAACTCAACCACGATCGGCTTCAGCGTGAGCACACTAAAACGCTTCTCGCTGAGTTTGGTCACTAAAAGGTTCGCGGTCACATCCGTTTCCGCAGCACCAAAGGTTAGGTGAAGCGACTGCGAGAGGCGTAACTGCTGACCTGCCTTCAACCTTTCAATCTTGTCCATCGCCACGCTCGCTTTAACCAACAGCTGACCACTTTTCACCGCTGAAAAGAGCATCTCTTGGATACGTTGATTACGCACCGTAATCCCGGTATCTAGCGAAGATAACTCAATCTCTGCGCGCATTTTGCCTTCAAAATCGATCACCGCGCTGCTTGGTGAAAACGTATTCAGCTCTGTGGCCGTGCTCGATTGTGGCGCCAATTTAGTGGTCAAAAAGCTCACTTGAATATCATCAGAGCGCCAATACGCAGCCGCTGAAAGCGTCATTCCCGCGCTGATTAGCGCAATCAATAGTTTATGGAACATGTCATCCTCGATTGTTTGTGGTTCAGTTTGTTGTAAGGATTGGTGTTATCGGTTAAATAAGCCGGGGTGGTTACGGTAAATACGCGAGCACCAAGCCCAAAAGCACCGCAGCGCCAACCCAGTTATTATGCGAAAACGCTTGAAAACAGCGCTCACGCTCAAGCGAACGCGTATGGTGCAACTGATAGACCATCAATAGCGCAGCCGCTAGCACACCGAAATAATACCAACCATTGAGTCCAGCCAGTGCCCCGCTAATCAGTAAGCAGAGCACCATCAGCGCCGCCATTGAGCCAATAAAAAGGTGCTCACGACCGCTAGCAAAAATAGCGGCTGATTTCAGCCCCAGTGGAATATCGTCGTCGCGGTCAACCAGTCCATAATACGTATCGTAAACCAGCGCCCAAAAGACGCTAGCGAGAAAAAGAAACAGTCCAGCCCAAGTGATTTTGCCTAAAATCGCGGTATGGGCAATCAAGATTGCGCTAGCAAACGCCACACCAAGCATCGCCTGTGGCGTAGGCAAAAAGCGTTTACAAAATGGATAAATAATCGCCACTGCAGCGCAAAATACCGATAACACCACACTCTGCCAATTCAGCAGTAGCACCAACATAAAGCTGACAGCAAGCAAGCCCACGCCGAGCGCGAGCGCCTCATTCACTGTTGCCTCGCCAGTAGCTAGCGGTCGATGCGTGGTGCGCTGAACCTTGCCATCAAAATTACGGTCTGCGAGATCATTAAACACACAGCCAGCTGAGCGCATCGTCCAGGTACCTAACAGGATAATCAGCACAATCCGCGCTGGCGGCTCACCTGCACCAGCCAGCCACAAACCCCACAAACTACTCCAGGCCAGCAATAATGTGCCGACCGGTCGTTCAAGGCGCATTAAACGAGCATAAACGGAAAGTTTGTTAAGCAAACGTTGTGACATAGTATAGTAGGTGGCTTTTCTGGTAACGATTGAATAGAATAACCGCTTCCATTCACTAATGAAAGTCTGAAATGAGTCAATACGTATTCACCATGAATCGGGTGAGCAAAATTGTCCCACCCGGCAAACATATCCTAAAAAATATCTCGCTGTCGTTTTTCCCTGGCGCGAAGATCGGCATCCTTGGCTTAAACGGCGCGGGTAAATCCACCCTGCTTCGCATTATGGCAGGCATCGACACCGATATCCAAGGTGAGGCGCGACCGCAGCCGAACCTCGACATCGGCTATCTGCCGCAAGAGCCGCAGCTTGATCCTGAGAAAACAGTGCGAGAAGTGGTTGAAGAAGCATTAAGCGATCTGAAGAGCGTGCAAGCAGAGCTCGATGAAGTGTACGCCGCATACGCCGATCCTGAAGCCGATTTTGACGCGCTTGCGGCCAAACAAGCTGAGCTTGAAAACAAACTCTCCGCTGGTGACGGACATGATATGCAACGCCGTATGGATATCGCAGCAGACGCCCTGCGCCTGCCACCATGGGATCAAAAAACCGCTACCCTATCTGGTGGTGAGAAACGTCGCGTGGCGCTGTGCCGCTTATTGCTCTCAAACCCAGACATGCTGCTACTTGATGAGCCAACCAACCACCTCGACGCCGAGTCGGTGGCGTGGCTTGAGCGCTTTTTAGCAGAATTCCCGGGTACAGTCGTTGCGGTAACACACGATCGCTATTTCTTAGACAACGTCGCTGGCTGGATTCTCGAGCTTGACCGCGGCGAAGGGATTCCCTGGCAAGGCAACTACTCTTCATGGCTGGATCAGAAAGAAAAACGCTTGGCCACCGAAGAGAAACAAGAATCAGCGCACCGTCGCGCGCTCAAACAAGAGCTCGAATGGGTGCGCAGCAACGCCAAAGGCCGTCAGAGCAAGAGCAAAGCGCGTTTGGCGCGTTTTGATGAGTTGTCGAGCCGCGAATTCCAAAAACGCAGCGAAACCCAGGAAATCTATATTCCACCAGGCAACCGTTTAGGCGATAAAGTGATTATCGCGGAAGACCTGAGCAAAGGCTACGCACACAAAATGCTCTATGAAGACCTAAGCTTCAACTTGCCACCAGGCTCTATTGTCGGGATTATCGGGCCAAACGGCGCGGGTAAATCCACGCTGTTTAACTTAATCGCCGGCAAAGATACCCCGGATAGCGGCAACATCACCTTGGGCGAAACAGTTGATCTCGCCTTTGTTGATCAATCTCGTGAAGGACTAGACGGCAGCAAAACGGTGTGGGAAGAAGTGTCTGATGGTTTGGATAATATTACCGTGGGTAACTACACCATCCCATCGCGCGCGTATTTAGGCCGCTTTAATTTCAAAGGCGCTGACCAGCAAAAACGCGTCGGTGATTTGTCTGGTGGTGAGCGTAACCGCCTGCATTTAGCCAAGCTTCTAAAAAGCGGCGGAAACGTGTTGCTGCTTGATGAGCCGACCAACGATCTCGACGTGGAAACCTTGCGCGCGCTTGAAGAAGCGATTCTCGCCTTCCCAGGCAGCGCGTTGGTTATCTCGCACGATCGCTGGTTCTTAGACCGGGTTGCCACGCATATCCTCGCCTTTGAAGGCGATTCGAGTGTGTCGTTCTTCCCAGGTACATACAGCGAATACGAAGCCGATCGTCGCAAACGCCTAGGCGAGGTGGCCGATCAACCCACGCGAATTAAATATAAGCGGATTCAGTAAGTAAGATAGGCCACATCGAGCAATCGGTGTGGCGTAGCGATCGAGAAACTAAGCATTAAGTCACGTTAAAGGAGGATTGTATGCTTATCGTCACAGGTCTTGCCGGCGCAGGTAAAACCACCGCGATGCACACCCTTGAAGACATGGGCTATTATTGTATCGATAATTTGCCGAGCAATATGCTCGCGCCACTCGTCGATCGTTTTGCGGCTGCGCATCCGCAGCCGGTTGCGGTAGCCATCGATTCGCGTGATCTCTCCGGCATCAGCCACCTCCCCTCGATCATAAAAGACTTGCGCGATCGTGTGAATATTCAAATCTTGTTTCTCACCGCTGATGACGAAACACTCGTCCGGCGCTTTAGCGAAACCCGACGACCACACCCAGCGCACACTATGGCGCACCAAGAAGAATCCCTACCGCAAGCGATTGCTAATGAGCGACAACTGCTCGGTAACCTCTTTGATCTCGCGGAAATCACCATCGATACCAGTCGTTATAACCTCTATCGTCTAAAAGACCGCATCCGTCAACTACTCAGCAGCAGCGATAACGCGTTAAAAATCACCTTACAGTCGTTTGGCTTTAAACACGGCACGCCAGTGAACGCTGATTATTTATTTGACGTGCGCTTTTTGCCCAACCCACACTGGGATGAAAGCCTACGCCCGTTCAGCGGTCAAGATAAACCAGTGGCTGAGTTTTTAGCGCAATACTCAGAAACCCAAGGCTTTATCGAACACAGCAGCGCTTTTTTAAGCTACTGCCTGCCGCAATTCATCAAAAGCGGCCACCGCGCATATTTAACCATCAGCATCGGATGCACAGGCGGACAACACCGCAGCGTGTATATCGTGGAAACGTTAGCAAAAATCCTCGGCCAAGACTTCCCGAACATCATAGTAGAGCATCGCGATAAGAAACTGGCTTAGACATGCTGTTCTGAAGTATCAAAAACAGAAAGATGCTAACCGCGGTAGCCTTTAGGGTTGTTTGATTGCCAGCGCCAAGTGTCGGTCATCATCGCGTTTAGATCGCGCTCGGCACGCCAACCGAGCTCTGTTGCGGCTTTATGACTGTCTGCATAGCATGTCGCAATATCGCCTGCGCGGCGTGGCACGATTTGATAAGGCACTGCTTGCCCACTAGCTACTTCAAACGCCGCGACCATCTCGAGCACAGAATAGCCGTTGCCTGTGCCTAAATTCCAAACGTGCAGCCCAGCTTCTTTTTCCAGATAACGCAGCGCATCCACATGTCCCTGCGCCAAGTCCAACACATGAATATAATCGCGCACGCCTGTACCATCGGGTGTGTTGTAATCATCGCCAAACACAGAAAGCTGCACCAGTTCACCAATCGCTACTTTACTGATATACGGCACCAGGTTATTCGGGATGTCAGACGGATCTTCGCCAATAAGGCCGCTTTCATGCGCGCCAACCGGGTTGAAATAGCGCAAAGCCGCCATCTGCCAATCGGGTTCTGCGACACTAAGCTCTTGCATCACCTGCTCAACCATCAGCTTCGATAAACCATAAGGGTTGGTTGGGCGCGCGGTTGGGCAACGTTCACTAATCGGCATCTCCGCAGGCTCACCATACACAGTCGCCGACGAGCTAAACACAAACCGCTTCACCCCAGCGACCTTCATCGCTTCAAGCAAATGGATGCTGCCGCCGACATTATTATCAAAATACATCAGCGGTTTTTCCACGCTTTCGCCAACAGCTTTTAACCCGGCAAAATGCATCACCGCGCTAAAATCATAATCAGCAAACAGCTGACCAAGCAACGCACGATCTCGTACATCGCCTTCCACAAACGCAACTTCCGCACCGCTAATCTGCTCGACCCGGTGAATCGCCTCACGAGAGCTGTTAGCCAAATTATCGAGCACCAACACCTGATAACCCGCATCTAATAAGGCCAATACAGTATGCGAACCGATATACCCTGCGCCACCTGTGACTAAAATCATCATTTCATCCTATCTATCTAGCGCGCACCAAAGCCCGTGACCATCGTATGAATCGTTTTGAAAAAAATGAGCAGGTCGAGCGTAAACGAAAAATGCTTGATATAGAAAAAATCATGCTCGACTTTTATTTTCGTTTCGTCTTCATTATCCGCATAACCATGAACGACTTGCGCCCAACCCGAGATGCCAGGCTTCACAATATGACGATAATTATAAAACGGAATCGTTTGTTCGAACTGATCAACAAATACTTTTTGCTCAGGACGCGGGCCAATCAGGCTCATATTGCCTTCTAATACATTAAATATTTGCGGCAGTTCATCGATACGCGATTTACGAATAAACTTGCCCACTCTCGTGACACGCATATCATTTTCGCTGGCCATTTTAGCACCTTGTGCCTCAGAATCATGACACATACTGCGGAATTTATACATTATAAACTCTTGACCGCCCTGCCCAACGCGCTTTTGCCTAAATAGAACACGGCCCGGGCTTTCCAAACGGATTAATAGCGCCGTAATCGTCATAATAGAGCCCGTCAGCGGTAGGCTTATCAGCACCAAAAGTACATCAATCAGATATTTAATCACCATATAATCTTTAGACGGCAACAATGAGCCTAATTCATTTTCATAAAGATGCTTGATGCGCACGCGTCCGGTTAGCGATTCGCGAATATGGCGATGATGATACACTGGTACGCCCTGCAGCGTCTGCTCTGCGATAAATCGCTCCCAATCGCCATCTAACACACCACTATGCAAATCCGCAACGATCCCGGTGACTGGTTGCGCCAGCTCTGGTGATTCCAGCTGTAACCATTGCACAAAAGGAATTTGTGGCGGCAAATCTTCTGCGTGCCCTAGAGGAATGTAGGCCAACGTATGCACTTTGTTTCTCTGTATCACCATCTCAGTGAGAAATAAGAAGATAACAATCAGCGTGGTCGACAATACAATATATTTAAGCGAGAACGGCAAACCAATCAGTTTGATAATCAGCAACGTAACAATCAGCCAAAAAACAGCAAGCGGCAGAATATACGTCGCCGCGCTAATGCCTGGAAAGCGGTTAAAATAATACCGAGAAATCAGCGTGGCCAATAGCAACCAAGCTGATGCTGCAAGACTAACAATCAGACCCATTGTGAAATAGCGTGGAAAATACTCCCACCAAAAGAATAACGATGGCAACCACACACACAACACAAGCCCCAGCAAAAGCTGCATAGGAAGAAAACGAAGAAAATTAAAATTGATTTTGTTTCTTATCATGAATTGAAATTGCCTAAAAACATCGTTCAAAAGTGGTCAGCCGTTCAACAACCCACCAATAAAAAGTCTATTATAGTTTTGTTTCAATCTAGTATATAGCAATTAATGACTCATTATCGCGCACCGTAACTTTCTAGCAAAAGATGTACATATAAGCGCAAACTCACTCAACGGGTTTAAAAAGCCATACTTCTCAAATCGAGCTGTATAGCTTCTGATTTTTAACTGAATTGTTTTAACATAAGGCTTTATTACTAATGGACTAACGAACTCTACCCACAGCAAAATACCGTTCAAAAAGTGTGATGATGATTAGAGCGGTTTAACAAACAAAACCAGGCAGTTGCTCACCTAGTCTTCAACTGTAAAAATAAAAAAAACCTGTATCAAACGCTCCATAATATTCTTACACGCAAACTTTCCTAGTTAGACATGCAGCAAAAATATAATAATTAGCAACACAGGCGATAACAGCAATAAAACACTCACTGATACGACAATATCGAAAGAGCGTTCAATCATCAAACAAAACCTTTTCTAGCTTTTGCGCCAACATACCGTATTCGTATTGTTCTAATGCTGCTTTGTGGCCATTTTGCCCCATTTGCTTAAGATCTTCTCCAGGCATTTGATAAAGCTGCAAAATAGCATCAGCTATAGCTTGAGGGTTTTCGGGTTCTATTTGTAATCCAGCCTGTGCGTCACTCACTGGTGTATATGCACCCGACTCTATTGCATATAAAACTGGCTTACCTGAGTAGAGATAGTCGAATAGCTTGTTTGGTGACACCCCAAATCTAAATAAAGGGTCTTTTGTCAACCCGATAAAGCAAGCATCAAAACAAGCTAACATAGCCTGTATTTGCACTTTAGAAATTGGATCTATAAAAACCACATTAACTAAATCCTTATCTCGAACCAACTTTTGTAATGCTTCTTTTTCTTTACCACCGCCCACTAGCACAAAGGCAATACTTGAGTTATCTTTAAGCAGCTCTGCAGCTTCTATTAGCGTATCCATCGCATTAGCTACACCCAGTGTACCTGTGTAGCCGATAAGAAACTTATTTTTAGGAAGCAATACTTCCACTTCTGCATCAAGCGGAGTGTTTTGGTTCACTTCATCCAAAGAAAAGCCATTTGGTACCCATGTAAATTTTTTTCTGTCTAGCCCATGCTCAACCATATGTTCCACGGAGTTTTTAAGGTTTGAAACGACTCTATCAGAGTCTTTATAAGCTTTGTTTTCCACCCACTGCATAAAACGGACAAAAGGGTGATTTCGTGAGTAGCCGCCTATCTCTATCAAAGATAGAGGCCAAATATCACGCACCTCAAATACCAGCTTGGCTAAGAATTTTCTTGCCAATCGCTGTGCACCCAAAAAGGAAATAAGTGATAGTGAAGAGCACAAAACAGCATCGGGTTTATCTGGTATCAGCTGAGCTAGCTTTTGTATACGCCAAGGGAACAAAAACCAATTAATCGCCCGTTGTTTACTGTGTGCTTCAGAAAAAGGTGGTACTTTTACCCAAACAAAGGTAAAACCTTTATGATTTTCAAAGCTAAAATCTCCATCAAACTCAGGCTGTTTACGCAACAAATGCGTTGCAGCAGCCGCAATCACATACACTTTATAACCTTGTTTGGCTAACTCTTCACCAAAATAGTAGTGTCGCCCAGCATAGCCTGTTTCAGGTGTAGAAGCGTATTGGTTGATAATCCATACGGTTTTGCCATTATTGCTTTGCATAGTTAATATTAAATCTCGATTAATTTTAATTGTTCTACTATCCGCTTAGCCGCCACGCCACCGCCATACAAGCTGTTTTCATCTTCAACCACACGGCCAAGTTTTTTGCCTGCTGCATTGATAATGGCTTGAGTGTCTGCGCCTACCAGTTCGTTTGCACCTGCTTCGATAAGTTCAACCCACTCGGTTTGATCACGCATGGTAACGCAGGCTTTATTAAAGAAAAATGCTTCTTTTTGTACGCCGCCACTGTCGGTAAGTACGAGGCCTGCATGTTGTAGTAGCCATATCATTTCTAGGTAGCCAACTGGGTCTATCACCTGTACATCTAATGATAACCCTTGTTTAGCAATAACGTTTCGCGTGCGTGGGTGTAGTGGTAAAACGACAGGCGCAGTATTTTTGTGCAAATGGTTAAGCGCTTCGATAATGGCCGCTAAACGTTCTGGGTTGTCTGTGTTTTCTGCACGGTGAAGGGTCGTTAAAATAAACCCATCAGCTACATTAAAATCTTTAGGCTGCGCAGCTTGTTTAGCAAAAAACATGGCACTATCTTGCATTACATCCCCGACTTGCTGTATTTCGGCCAATTTACTAGCAAACCCTTCGTTGTATAAATTAGTCACAGCAGAGTCTGTTGGACAAAACAGTATGCGACTAATTTGGTCGGTAAGTATGCGATTTATTTCTTCTGGCATACGTATATTAAAGCTACGCAAGCCTGCTTCCACATGGGCTACCGGTATATGCAGCTTAGCTGCTGCCAAAGCCCCTGCAAGGGTTGAGTTAGTATCGCCGTATACCAACACCCAATCAGCTTTTTCTTTTAGTAACACCTTTTCTATCTCAATCAACATGCGGCCTGTCATATCACCATGACTACCACCATGAATATCTAGCTGATAATGAGGACGAGGGATACCAAGCTGGTTAAAAAACACATCCGACATATTGGCATCAAAATGCTGGCCAGTATGCACCAATACCTCTGTTAGCTCGTCAGTTTCTTGAATAGCTCTGGACACCACACTGGCTTTTATAAACTGTGGACGTGCGCCGATGATGGTTAGGATTTTTTTCATTTGAAATTCTTTTTCAGCTCCGAAATTACACGGAAAACCGAAGTAATTTTAGCATCTGTGCTATATAGCGGGTTACTAAAACTCATGATTTCATTAAGTGCTCAGCACTAAACTCAATAATTCTTTGGCTTGCTCTCCCATCACCGTATGGGTTATGTGCACGCGACATAGCTTCATATAAAACATTGTCACTCAGCAGCATCTGTACTTCTTCTTTAATGGTTTTAACTTTAGTGCCCACCAGTTTTACGGTACCCGCTTCTACTGCTTCTGGTCTTTCTGTAGTATCACGCATCACTAACACAGGCTTACCTAATCCAGGTGCCTCTTCTTGTACACCACCACTATCGGTAAGTACTAAGTATGAACCTTGCATAAGCTGCACAAATGGTCCATAACCTAAAGGTTTAATAAGATGCACATTGGCAAACCCACCTAGCAAGCGTTTAACAGGCTCTTGCACGTTAGGGTTTAAATGTACAGGATAAATAAAATGGGTCTCTGGATTGACGGTGGCCAAATCACATAAAGCTGCACAAATACTTTCAAAACCCAAGCCAAAATTTTCACGACGGTGACCAGTAATCAGCACATAACGATTATTAAGAACCTGCGTATCCAAACCTGCATCTTGTAAAGCGAGGGCAATGCGATGTTTTAAATCGGTGGAACTTTCAATTTTTTTCACCACCCACTGCAAAGCATCAATTACAGTATTGCCGGTAACTATAATAGCGTTGTCACTCACTTGATTATGCAGTAGCGCTTTACGGTTGCGTTCCGTAGGTGCGAAATGCAAAGCTGCCAAGCAACCCGTTAATACACGGTTAGCCTCTTCAGGCCAAGGGGAATACAAGTTACCAGTACGCAAGCCAGCTTCCACATGACCTACAGGAATTTGCTGGTAAAAGGCTGCTAGCGATGCTGCAAAGGTAGTGGCAGTGTCACCATGCACTAGCACCATATCAGGCTGGAAATCTTTTAATACATCACGCAAACCCAACAACACACCTGATGTAATATCATACAAATCTTGGTCTGTTTTCATTAGATTTAAGTCATAATCAGGGGTGATTTCAAATAATTCTAATACCTGATCAAGCATCTCACGATGCTGAGCAGTTACACACACCTTAGCATCAAAGCGATTGTCAACGCTTAACAGTCTAACCAAAGGCGCCATTTTAATGGCTTCAGGTCGTGTACCGAAAACACATATTATTTTTTTCACCACCCTGCCCCCGAAATACCAATTTTATGTATAATCTCCTGAAAATCCTCATCAAAATCAAAAGAAATTTTTTCTTTACATTTTAAAGTAGAAATCTCTTGCATAAACCCTAGGACTTCGCCGGTTTGAAAAAATATGTAGTCACAATAGCCACTATCTTTTAATGAATAATTTGAATTTCCGATAATATACAAGCCAGCAGCCAAGTATTCATATACTTTTGTTGGTGCACAAAACTTAACGTTTAGAGGGTGATTTTCGTATGATAACAAACCAGCGTCAAAAAAATCATACAGCCCAAGAACTGTGCTATGTGGCAAATTCCGCAAAACTAAAATTGATTCACTTTCGGGCATTAACACTTGACTTTGAGTAATAACACACAAACCATATTCATTCTGATTAGCAAACTTCTCAATAACACCGCTAATCTCTCTTCCTTCACCTATTGCCCCCGCAATTACTAAAGTTGCTTTAAACTTTTTGGTGAATAATTCAACAGCTTTATTTTCAGGGTTATTTTTAGCCCCCCCCCTTCTAAAGTTCGGGGAATATTCTTTAAAATAGCTGTTTTGTCAACATCGAGCCATTTATATTTGTCAAGATAAAAATTCCTACGTAACAAATTGGGGAAAATAACCAACTCTGATCCCTTGAGTGCTAAACGATGACAAATCAAAAAAACTAAAAACCTAGCTATTCTTTTGGGATTATTTATATCAATCTGGTATTCGTACATTTCTAGTGAGTGAAATATTTTTTTTGCCTTCACTCCAAAGAATGAAAAAAGAATGTAGGCTATTGGGTCATCATGATACACATAATCAAACTTTTGCTTAGCAAATGTCTTCCGCATCTTAAAAACAGAAGCAAAAGGTATTACGCTTACATCTGCAATAGAGCTTAGAAAATACAAAATATTTTTTACTATTACGTGCTTCTCAGCATTGTTTCTGGTATAAAATAGGATTTTCTGCAACGTGCTACTCCTGATTATATATATTGAATAATGTTTTAGCCCAGACTTCTATACTAAATTCTTTTATAATTTTATTTCTGGCACCTTCTGATAGCCTCAACAGAGTTTTTTTATCTTGTAAAAGGGTAGATATACGATTAGCTATATCTTGACTATCAAAAGCACACACAAACCCACT
Source organism: Suttonella sp. R2A3 (assembly GCF_021513215.1). Taxonomy (NCBI): domain Bacteria; kingdom Pseudomonadati; phylum Pseudomonadota; class Gammaproteobacteria; order Cardiobacteriales; family Cardiobacteriaceae; genus Suttonella; species Suttonella sp. R2A3. The sequence goes on from NZ_CP090975.1 coordinate 840,659, forward strand.
TACTCCATTGTCAACAACTTTAGCAGCACCATCACCTTCAGTTACTATAGGGACACATGAGGATGCCATTGACTCTAGAAGTGAATAATTTGCATAAATAACATCAGAGGGTAGAACGAATATTTTCGACCTCTTAATATACTCAAGAGCATCGGTTCTAAAAGGCATTACTTCAACACAATCTGATAGGTCGTATTTCTCTATATATTTTAGCGCATCTTCTTCAGCGGTCCTATCTGGAACTTGAGCATTAGACTGCAAGCTATGAAAGCCCATCATTTTACAGTTTAGAAAAATGCCTTTATCCTTCAAAATACTCAACGCACCTAAAAAAAGTAATGGGTACCTCATCTTCCTAACTGTATTAACATAGATGACATCAATATTTTTCAATTCCAATTTAGGTAAAGCAAGGATTGGTACTGCATTATGCAGATGGTGTACCTTATGAGACAAATTCCATTTATCTAAATATTCGAGCATATGCAGTTCTTTAAATATTATTTTATCAGCCAGCTTTAAAGATAGAAAAAACCCTAACCTTTTAAATCGCCTTTTTATACTTATCTTACTTTCACCACGCTCAACAGGTAAAAGCTCCATGCCAATAATAAAAATAATGACTTTTTTACGTATTAAGAATGCAAACAAAGAATAAAAAAATGTGAGGAGACCTGTATCATAAACCTCGACGCAGTCGATTTTATTTTTCCATATATAAATAAAGTAATGGAACAATCTTTTAATCGGGCTTGTGGGGACCTCAATTACTCTTGCACTACTCTCAAAATCAAACTTATCATTCAACACCAAGTACGAATAGTTCATATCATACTTCCTACATGACTCAGACTGATAATTTAACTTATGAGGAAAATATGCATGACCAACTGAACAAATATTCATTATATTTACCTCTGCTCCACCCTATACCAATTTGACTTTACCATTATTGCTTGCAAAATTTATGAAGCTTATTATTTCTTATTCTAATTTTACCCGTTACAGACAACATCGTAAAAACAATCACAGAAACAAATATCAGATAAAAGTCAATTAAATACCCACCAAAGCCTATAAGCGATAGATTTTTTAGGTGGAAGGCAACCCATACAGTAAAGGCAATAGTTAAAGGATTTAGCTCTAACTTGGAGAGACAAACAAATAAAGCTACGGTCACCAGGTTGACAATACCAACTTGGTTTAGCTTCTCACCAGCTACCTTTAGCAAAAAAACATACTCAAAGGTGTAAGCAGAAAAAGCATCCAAAAAATAATATCTAACGCAAAATCCCCCTAAGCTTTTAGTAATTATATTTTCATACATCTATTTATGTGCCTTTGATCAGATGAAATAAGAATTATGCAACAGCAGTGCAATCCTCTTATCTTAATACAACCAGAACTGAATTATAAAAAGTTGCTATAACTCGATACTAGTACATATAACTAATTATATTGGGATTAAACAGGTTTAAACACTCAGCCACCTCCCCGAAAAGATAAATTTCGAGTACTAATACTACAAATGATATGACAACAAAAAGCATATTTCTTAAAAATTACTTAGTTAAAAATCACCATCTGTGTAGGTATCAAAGTTCTGGGCGGTATGCACCAGTACTTCTGTTAGCTCATCCTTTTCTTGAATGACTTTAGACACCACACTGGCTTTTATAAATTGCAGCCCAGCGCCAATGATGGTTAGGATCTTTTTCATATCAGCTTTCTATTATTTTCTGGTAGATTTGTTTGTCTTCATTAGAGTTAAAGTGGCTATTGTGCCATAGCAATGTAAAACAGCCCGATACCTTTTGGCATTTATTTTTTAATTCTAAGAATTTAGCAATAGCTTCTTGTGTACAACCCAAGTTCATATAGCGCTCAGCTATCACCGTACATTCCATTGCGATCAATGGTCTCACGCGTATATCTAATTGTTGTTGTGTTGTTGGGTTAAAAGCTGGGTATTCAAAACAGGTGCCACATCTAAAGCCTGGACGATCAGCATAGCTCAGGGTGGTATCGTAAGTCATGCCGGCATCATTCCAGGCCTGTAACGTTGTTGGGTGCTGCCAACGTAAATAGTGCATTCTACCCCCTAACATGGGTTGCTCAATCCCCTCTTCTTGTAACACTTGACGCAACTGGTCAGCTTCTTGTTTGATCAATTCAGGAGTTTGATAGGTGTTATAACTTGGATGCAATCCAATCTCATGACCACGTTCATGCATTTTTTTTATTAAGTTTTTGATAGCCTGGTTTTCTGGCTCATAATCCGCATCTAGCTCACTAGTACGTCCACAGATAAAATAAAACGCACTGGTAAGATTATTCACCTCGGAAACATCCATCAACCAATCAAAAGTATTGTGTGGATCTTGATTATGTAAACGACTACCAGCAGTAACCTTTATATAAGGCGATTGAAAGAAGGATTTAAGGTCATGGCGCTTTAGTAAATGACCACCCATCATACGAATAATAGTTTTCCAAGATTTGAATTGATATAAGCTCGGTGAGTCAACGTCGTGACTCACCTTCATACTAAATTGGTGTTGTTTTAGCTTTATGTTAGGCCATACTTTTTCTATGACTTGTCCCAGCACGTACAGCCATTCATCGACAATTGGGCGTTCTAAGTAATCGTATTTATAAGCATGGGAGTGTATTGCTGGAAAGCGCTCATGGTTATCTAAATCTTTACGTCCAATTTCTTCAATTCGGTTAAGCATCCAGTAGGTTAGGCCAAGGATGTCGTAGTGAATAACTGCGTGGTCTGCTTGGTACTCAATAAGCTGCACAGGCAACTCATGGACGCAAGGTGCAACTAACGGCTGACCTAATACGCTAACCCAGCCTTCTTTAGTTGCTTCCCAGTAGGCACAAGGGAAGTCTGAGCTGGATTGGTGGAAAGCATCTTCTAACTTGGGAAACAGGATATGACCTTGTTCGCTGTTGACTAAGGTTAGCTTAAGGCTGTTTTGAGGTTGGGTAAGGGTAAAAGACTGACCAAAACGTTCTTTTAAAATTAAAGAAAGCCAGTTAAGGACTTGGGCTGAGAAGTAGGGCATAGTTAAAACCTTTGTGGGCCACAGAATGACGCGGAAAAACACAGAATTTTCATTGTTAAGGTTGGGGGGCCAAGAAACCTACTAAAAACACGAAAATTATTAAATTGAAAATACATGCAAAAATATAGTGTTACTTATTTGCGTATTCCTTGTAGGAATTTGTATGCTTTTAGCAGCTTGGAGTTGGTTTTGCTTACAGTAAAATAAGGTATTTGTTTTGCGCCAAAACCACGGAAAAAACGTTCAACAGGTTCAATCATAGAGCCTTCAAAATCGAAGCTTTTAGTGACTGTTGCTGCAAACTGTATAGCTTCCCACATGCAAAGACTTGTTGCACCACTATTGCGTAGGTCTGGGTCACCACCACCCATTAGGTAGTAAGCCGAATTATCGTCCCAAACCAAATACACTGCCGCGTGGTGTCTTCCTTCTTCATCAACAGCAATAAAAATACGTCTGGAGTTGTTCTTTTCTAATGCTGCATCTAATTTATTAACATATTCTCGTGTGTAAGGTAGAGCCATTCCTTGGCGCTGAAATACTTTTTCATTTAGGTTTAAAAATTCATCAACAGTTAAATCAGTGCGAACTTTAACCCCTTCTTTATTTTGTGCTTTTCTTATATCAGTACGAATTTTTGCTTCAAATCCATCCCATACTTTTTCTACGTTAGTTAAAACCTCTATGCGGTAAGTATAACGTGTGGTTTGTTCGTAACCTAACCAATATAAAGGTAGCCAGTTGGTTCGGGTGTGATGCCAATTTTGGCTATAGTAGGCTACTTTAGGTAATTGTTGAAAAAGCTTTTGTAATAACTCTTTTTCTTGTGAAAGCTGCTTTGCGTATTTTGCCATACTTGGGCGCAACCATGGGCCAAGGGTTTGGGTTAAAGTCGGCTGACTTATAGACGTTAAACCAAAATACTGACGAGTAGTAAAAGGTAAAGTTGCTTGAATCATACCATTTTTCTCAACCAACGCCACATTCCAGTTATCCCCCACCACAGAGTCTAGCCACCAGGCCTGGCTAAAAATAGGAATGCTTTTCTCATGCTTGCAAAATAAACGGTATTTTTCTTTATTGGGCATCAATTTCACAAATTAATCATTTCTTTTTTTGGATAAAATAACATGGTATCTGTATTCGTAATATTTAGAACTAAACATTTTACAATCCAAATCATTCTCATCAGCTAATTTTTTAAAAAAAACAGGCAAATAACCATACCCCATACTTGTTGAAATTTTTCTATGGGACTTACCGCTTTCAAAAATATGTTTAAATAAAGACAACATCACCCCTAATATTGTTTTTAACTCTCGAATAACCTGCTTAACATTTTGTTGCTTAATTTTTGAATCATACCTAGAACCACTTATACTTAAATTATAGTAGTTAAGATAATTAATAGTATCAAACAATAGCAAACTCTCCACATGCCTATTCTCTTTAAACCTAGTGACAAGTATATTTAGTTCACTGGGGTCTAGGTATTGACTTAATGACTGAGTAGAAATCCAACCTTTAGAGTTTAATTCAGGTAAAAAATCTAAAACATTCCCTACTTTTAAATTACATTGATTACCAATTCGTTTTTTAGCTTGGCTAAGCATTGACTGTGAAAAATCTAATCCAATATCAATCTTTAAATCTTGATTTAAATAAGAAGAAAGTAATTCTCCTGCTCCGCAACCCAAATCTGCAACTGGCTCACAATTTAAATCCTTAATATAATTAATATGCTCCCTAGCTTTTCTAGAATAGAACTCTAGATCATTATAGCGCTGACCACTACTTTCTTTTTGCTTCCAATATCCTAAAAACTCTTTACTTCCCATTTGACACACTAATCATTTATTAAACAAACTTTCATATATATTAACATTTAAATAAGGAATCAGCTTATTTATTGGAATCTTACTCTTAATACCAGCTTCAGCATCAAAACTATTATCTAATTCCTTTATAAATATATTGTAATCCCCCCATTTTAAGCAGCAGCTATTAGTAGAAAGTTATGCTGTCTTCAATAGCATTCACGGTGGCACACCGCCAATAGCCATGTTAGGACGTTCATTATTGTACTGCCATAACCACTTTGTGGCTAAGCATTGTGCTTGCTCAACTGTCTCGAAGATATTTAGATCCAGCCATTCATGGCGTACCGTGCGATTAAATCTTTCGATATAAGCGTTCTGCGTTGGATTTCCAGGTTGAATATAAATCACGCTTATCCGGTTTTTATTGGCCCAGTCAATCAACGCCTGCACAATGCATTCAGGCCTGTTGTCACAACGAATCGCTGCAGGTTTGCCTCGTTCTTCAATCACGCGACCTGAAGCCCTGATTACCCTTGCTGCAGGCAAAGATAGATCAACATCAATACACAAGCCTTCACGATTAAAATCGTCAATCACGTTGAATGTTCTCAGTGTTCGTCCATCCTCAAGGCTGTCACTCATAAAGTCCATCGACCAGACCTCATTTATGGCTACAGGTTCGCTCAACGCATCAGGTTTATCACGCTTGATTCGACGTCTGGGTTTAATGCGTAGATTCAGCTCAAGCTCTCTGTAGATGCGATACACGCGTTTATGATTCCAGCCGTAGCCTTTTACATTGCGCAAATACAAATAACACAGGCCAAAACCCTAGCGCTTATTGGTTGTGGTCAGACGCAGAAGTCAGTCTGCAATCAAGCCATTTTCACCTGACAGTTTTGCTTTGTAGTGATAACAGCTTTCATTGATACCCAGACAGTCACAGGCAAAGCGAATACTGATGTTATACTTCTCTATTGCATGCATCGCCATCTCCTTGCGATGAGATGGCTTTATAACTTTCCCTCAAAGGTTTCCTGTCGAATCTCGGCCTTAAAACGTTCTTCCACATACATTTTTTTCAGACACCTGTTTTTCTTCTTCAAGCGCTTTCAACCACTTCATCATCGAGGCATCCATACCACCAAACTTAGAACGCCATTTATAAAACTGGGCTGAACTCATGCCATGCTCTCGGCATAAATCTGCAACAGCTACACCGTTTTCATTTTGTTTTAATATTGCCAGTATCTGGCTGTCTGAATATCTTGATTTTCTCATCGAAAACTCCTCATTGCTCTATGATAGAATTTTCTACTTAAAACTGCTTCGGTTCTTTTGGGGAGGGGAAATTACAACCACATCTGTCTTTACATTCTCGTGGGTTGGCTGAGGCACTTTATAAAGCCAATCGTGGTTTAAACTACCGAAGAAACGCTCGACTATAGCATTATCCCAGTAAGCTCCCTCGACCCCATACTCGCCCGCACCTTGTAGTTGCGAAGTAATTTGCGAAAGCACTGACTAGTGTACTGTGGAAAATCAGTCCAATAGGCGGTTGCCTAAGGTTGTAACACCTAGTCAGCGCTTTGCGTACAATGTCCGTGGTCATGCGTTTGTCAATATGCCACCCGACAATACATCACGAGCACAAGTCCATAACTACGGTAACTGTCAACATAGTCGTCGTGTTTAAGCAATCAACTCTTTAATAATTAACCGCCTTTTCCGGCAACTTCCATCCCATTATTTGAGTGTTGTGGTTATTATCTAAATTCAGGCATATTGACTTGATAGTCAGTTATTATGAAACATGAAAAGGAATACCTTTTAATTCCTCTCCCGCGAGAATTCTATTAAGATAATCGACCATCCTGCTAAAAGTATCCATATCTGTATATTCACAATGATATGGTAAGAAATCATTTAATCTAGACTGCTCTGGTGCGTGGCTTTTGACTGCTAGCATCAATTCTTCTGCACTAGAACACACCTTAAAAAATTTTGAAAACTGCAAAAAATCTTCCCCGTAGTCACTATACCTAATAATAATAGAGTCTAACCCCCTTAATCCATAGTCAATAACTGAGTTTGATAGCATAGTTAAATGAACTGAAGCATAAGATGCCAACTCATCCTTGTTGTGTCCAGAAGGAAGTACAATAAGATTTATCAATTTTTTATATTTGTGCCAAAAGACATTAACAGTTTCGCAAGGATGTAGGGTAACAATAATTAATGTATTAGGATCTTTCTTTGCAAAATCAACTACCATCTCATGTGTTAACTCTAATAACTTTTGAACGGCTGTATTTTTTGTAAATGCCGAGGAATAAATAACCACCCGTTCAAAATTAGAATTAGAAATTTTAGCAACATGCTCACTACTCAACTTTAAGCCATCATCAATTTCACACATTAATGGCCCTATTTTAACAAGCTTAGTACTACCAGAGTGAATGTGAATACCTACACCTCTATTTAAGTTATCTATAGAAGAATCGCCATAAATAAAATAATAATCGAAATCTATAATACTATAGTTCGATCCAGTGCCAATAACGCAATGTGGTATATTTATTAACTTAGCGCCAGAGTATTTTTTTATTGCAGCTGATAGCCCCCAAGCATTTTCCATATGAATAATTAGTTTTGATTTATGCATCCCAAGCCCTCGTCCATAAGCCGATCTTAGCATGGGTTTAATTTTAGATTTCTGAAATATAAACTCTGGTTTACCTAATAGTGTATAAGCCAACAAATTTAATCTGTTTTTAATTATGATTTTAGAGACCCCATTTAACTCTTTAGCCAGGTTCATATTAAATAATATACTGCTATCTAAGCACTGCGAAATTAATAGGATATCTTTCTTTCTTATGAAAGGCTTTGTTAGGATAATAAAAACTCGACTAAAAGAAACGAATAAAATGTAAAAAAATAAATTATTTCTCATCATAAAGAAATCTCATAGTAAACTATCAAACTATGCTCTGTTATACATATAAAAACATCATAATAAACACGATAATGTAATATTTTAGTAGTATAGATTAGAGACCCGGAGCAAGACTACGGGAGCCTCAATTCTATCATAGGGCTTAACGACAGATAATTGCTATTAAGACTCATCCTCTTCTGTTTACGTTTGATATCGGTATTGAGCGCTAAGTGGCAAATGGCCACCATGCTTCCGCCAATTTGATCTCAACACCCACTCTTAAAAAGACAGTGAATGTACCACATGCCCATATACAGTTAGCAATATAATTGTTACTCGATTGACCAATGCGAACTCGTAAACAGATCTTTCTCTGCCAAGCCAAGTTGAGTTCCCTTTGAGCATAGCCGACTTCCAGAATACTATAACCGCTAGCGTCTTACTACTGGATCTAATCTCCTCACGACTTTCTATGCTGCCGATAACCGCCGTGACAACTGAAAAAAGAATATCCACGAGTTTGTGCTCGATTTTCCATTGCCACCAGAGCTCAATACCCGCTATTGTTTAACCTCGTATATCATTAAATAAAAACTCCACCCACTTAAAATCCATCTCCGTATCTATGTCAACCGAGCTATGCATATCCATTTTATAGGCAAAAATATTATTTTTAATAAAGAATGATTTTTGTTTTAAAAGACTAGATATCCTACAAATATAAAGAGCGCCATTAAGCCTATAGTACACGGGTAGATCTTGACTGCGTTGACTATAAACTTCATCACGCAAAAAATTATCCATACTGAAACTAGCTGGAAGCGTATTGGTCCATAAGGGGCTGTGCTCTGTTTCACATACCGATATAACAGCATCAGAATTTTTCGATTCCAATAATTCAATAGCTTCATCAATATGCTTTGCGTTACGTAATGGACTTGTCGGTTGTAACATCACCACATATTCATAGCCTTGATTGTTGTCTATGGCATGCTTCACAGCATCAAAGCTGGTTGCTGTATCTGTTGCTAAATGGTCTGGTCTTTGTAGCGCTGTTACTAAATAGGTTTTTGCAATATCTAACACTTCAGCGTTGTCACTTGTTACCACAACTTTAGATATATGTTTACTTTCTAACGCAGCCTCAATAGTCCATGCAACCAAAGGTTTTCCTGCTAAAGGTAAGATGTTTTTCCTTAGCAAGCGTTTGCTCCCACCTCTGGCTGGAATGATTGCAAGATATTTTTTTCTCTATTCATATAATTATTTAAAATAAATCTCTATATCTTTTTGCGCTTTTTGATAATCTTTCATTTGCCCTATATCCAACCAATAATCATAGCTGGTGAATGTACCGATACGCTTATTGTTTTCACGATGTTGCTCTAGCAAAGTGGGTAAATCTATTCGTTGATCAACTTCAACAGATTTAACAATTTCAGAGCTAATTACATAAATACCCGTGTTGATTTTATAGTGGTATGTTGGCTTTTCAACCATATTGATAATCAGCTGATTTTCTGTTTCTATAACGCCAAAAGGGACACGGTGCTCATCTTCGCGCACACACACTGTGGCATCAAAGTTGTTATCGATATGGTGTTGCAAAATCTGTGCATAATTAAGCTTTGTCAGCACATCACCATTCACCATAATAATGGGTAAATCAATTAAATCATTTGGTAATAACCCCAGTGCCCCACCTGTTCCTAGTGGCTTTTCTTCATGAATATATTGAATATTAACACCCCAAGCTTTGCCATCCTTAAAATAATCTCTAATCACTTCTGGTAAATAGTGTGTAGAGATATAAAAGTTTTTAAAGCCATGCATTTTAAACTGATTTATTAAGCGCTCCAGCATCGGCTTGTCACCAACCCTAAGCATAGGTTTTGGGCAGTGGTCGGTAAAAGGTTTTAATCGAGTACCAAAACCACCAGCCATAATAAAAACGGGATTTTCCCGTTTTTCTACAACTATCGCCTGGTGCAGTGTCTCTAAACCATACACTTTTTTGTTAGTGTCAACAATAGGAATTGCATTTAAATCATATTCAGACATCAACTGCAGCCGTTGTTCTCTTGATGAATTTATATCAGCTGTTATTGGCTGAACGTTCATTACAAGGTTTGCGGCATCTTCCATATTACTGTCAGCTAATAAAGCACGACGGATATCGCCATCGGTAATCGTACCTAAAAGTTTGTTTTCATTATCAACCAACATGCAAATACGCAATGACTCTTTATCAAGGCTACGCATAGCTTCTCGAATAGTGGCATTAAGAGGAATTAATGTACTCTTCCAATTTCTCATTTTTTAATCTATTAGTAACCATGAATACTAAATATCATAGGATTATTTTAGAACAGCTTCTTAATTATTGCCTTTACCAAAAATTTGTCAATGGCAGGTTCAAATAACCTCATTTGTCATTACCCTAATTTGCTTTTTTACTCTAATACTTCACTCATAACTGGTATAACTCTCGTTCTCTAATTATATCCGAGCGCAGGAAAACCAGCTTTTTACTATAATCACTAGATATTTCCCCACTTCCGATTATACCAGCTAGTATTTTCCATACAACTAATGCCAACCAACACACCTTTCCTAAAACGGAAAGGTGTACAATTCAAATACAGTTACATAACAAATAACGAACTGAATACATTTTATTTTTCAATCATTGTTGTCCAATAGGTTATTGTCATGACCATAAATTGCCGCAATCAGCTGCATCGTTTTAAATGAATCTGCAAGTGTAGGCAACTTAGCCACTTTCCCTTTCGCTGCGGCAACAGCTTGACTGGCCTGATACAAAAATCCAGGCTTATAATTCGAATCCGCAGAATCAATTGGAAATGCAGTCACCCCCCTTTGGCCTCTCAATTGTTCTGTTGCTTGTTCAAGTGGTCGCATTTCCAATCGCCGTTGCCCAGTCGACACTGACACTGCCCAAGGGCCTGGACCTTGCCAGTTAGCTTCATACAGCCCTACGTCACCACTGGAATAATTAATCTTAGCAACCACGTATCCTGGACTATCTGGGTCCCATGGAATGATAGACTCCACTTGGGTGACACTACCTCTACACAAAGTATTGAAGTAATCAATCAAGTGTATGGAGTTGCCATACATCAAATTATTAGCGACCTCTAAAGGGTGTCCATGAACGTTACGTGCCGCTTCTTGATCTTGTTGATCAAGCACAGTAACGAATCGCTTCTCTGAGGAATTTTGCTCCAGACGATCCAGCACCTGCCGCGTACTTGATAATGCACGGCGATTGAGCCCCACATAGACATTACAATCAGCCTCTGCAGCAGCTTTGTAGATATCACCTGCCTCTTTATAATTTATCCCAGCTGGCTTTTCCAACAAAACTAACCACGGTTGACGAAAACACTCGAATGCCACATCGCGCATAGCTGATATACTAACTGCAACAACGACTATATCTGCTTGTGTCTGCATAAATAACTCTGCAACGGAAGCGTAATAACACATGGATGGATGTTGCTGACACAATTTATTCGCACGCTCTTTTGTTCGACTGTGAATACCACACAGCTCAACATCTGGCAACGCTGCAAAGGCTTTAGCATGTTGTGTTGCCATACTTCCAGCACCAATTAGCGCCACTTTAACTTTTTTCTTTTGAGACATATTTTAACTCCTTATGCCCAAGGAAATTTTCTAGTATTACCCTTCACTTGAGAAACTTCAACAAGCACAGAGTCTTGTTCAGCTGATAATTGCGCCGCAACTAATGCACAAACCACATTACGCCCACAATCACCATCTGGAAATGAGCCTTCCTCAAACATGCACTGCCATATTGCTTGTGTGGCAGCAAGCACATCTATTGGCTTAATCTCCTCCAAATATTCATCAAAAGGCAAACCGTATCGAGTTGTTGGCATTGTTCGGCTCTCTTCTTTTCTGTGTACGCAACGCAACTTTCCCGCTAATTCATCCACATACACTTGGCCGTACTTGCAATTATAGATAGCAGAAATGCCATGCCCTAGATCGCCACCCAATTCGATATAAGCACGCATACCGTTTTCCAATACAGCACGTAATTGGCCAGACCGATCTTTATACTGATCACCCCGAGGGTTTGGCACGGTTACAGTGTCCGCCCAAAACTGCACAGCTTTCGTTAAGCTTCCATTACTCATATAACGCAGCATTTCAAAATAGTGCGAAGCATTCATCGCCAAACCAAAGTTTGCACCAGATATAATAATACCGCGTAATCCACCCAATGCAGGGGACTCTACAAGCTTTTTGACTGATACATATTCCTCTAGAAAACGCTGTGGGTGATTAACCGCCAGCTGGGTACCAGATTGACGACAGGCCGCAATCATTTGGTCACACTCATCTACTGAGACAGCCATTGGCTTCTCGCAGAGCACATACTTCAAACCTGCTTGCGCTGCTTGAATAACATACTCGCAATGACTAGGCGCCGTAGAGGCGACGACCAATCCATCCAAATTAGTATCCGTCAACAACGCTTCAGCAGAATCAAAAACCTGCTTATCAGATAGGCCAAACTCATCAACTGCCGTACTAATGGATGCTGGTTGTGGATCAAAAATACCAACCAATGTCATACCTAAATTTTCAATAACTTGAATGTGACGCCGCCCCATGGAACCCACACCAATAACCGCCACTCTCATTAATGACCCCTTATGTTGCTATTTAAACAAACCTTATAATTTCAAAATCTATTGGGTTGTCGAAGTCAATAGATTATTTTATAGACATCACACAACCTATTTAGTCGCCAATTCTCACACAAAAACAACTACAAATTAAAATCCTCTATATAATCAGCATCGACCCAATATGCAGATATAAGAAACTATAGCAATTCGTTATATAACTTGCCAACAAGACAAGCCTCTTGCTCTATTTTTACGCCTGCATTAAACAATTCGTTGCTACGGCCAGTTATATTTAGCGTATAAGCTCCTTTACTATTCATTTTTAAAGCTACGAATTGAAAGGACTACAAACCGTCACAGTTTTCATATAAAACGATTCTATTACAGTTACAACTAATTTTTCTATCAGGTGAAAGCACATTGGGCAATCTGTACCAGCTGTTAATACCCTAGTTGACTTTATTCCATTATCTTAAAATTAAGCGCGTTCTGCCCCTATATAGTGCCCAATTTTAATTAGCACCAATCGCCACAATAATACGCTCACATAGTGCACTATGTCCTTTTTCGTTTAGATGATGACCATCACTCATGGTAATCCCCTCATCAGGAAGAGCTATATATCTTGCATTTTTAAGTTGTTTTAATATCGTATTATACCTGCCTACATATTTTTCAATATTTGGAACAGCTTTAATTAGGTCATCACCAAAAATCGTCTCTATAAAAAATACACTACTGCCATCAAACAAACTAACTATCGTAGACATATTCTTAGCATATTGTTTCTCTTTGGTATATCTAATATTTCGAATACGCCGAAAAACTGGCCTATTAATCGCCCTTAATAATATTTTCCCCAATAGTGGCAGCATCCTTATAAACGTCAGCTCTAATTTAGATACAAATCGTGGCGTGCAGTCGACAATTCCAGACTGGACGATAACAATATCTGGGCAAAAATTTATGTAATAATTAGCTTGACGAAGCAACTCACCAGAGGTCCCCCCCCTAAAGATAACTGTTGAACTTCATAGCCATAAGTTTTTAACAATACTGGCCATGTGGCTTCATAACTGCAATATTCTGGAGCATCTCTTGGTAGCGCCAAAGAATCAGATAAAACAAGTACACGTATTGCCATTTTATTTCTCTCTTCATTTATTTGATAAAAGTTCTCAACTGAAAGATAGCGCATTATATGGCACGGTGCGATTAAATCACTAGATATAATCATTTTGTTGTGGGTTTCTAGGCCGAATAAACTTTAGCTCTATCATATTTTAGCCACCCAATTTTCTAACAGATGACTAATGTAGCCTGGGCCATTATCACAACGAATTGCCTGAGGTTTACAGGACAGCTGGCTTTAAAGCTTTTTTTCGATGATACCCTTCAACACGTGGTGTTCTAGGCTGAGGTCGGCATACATCTGCTTAAGGCGGCGGTTTTCCTGTTCTAGCTCTTTTAGGCGCCTGATGTCTGGGACGCTCATGCCGCCATACTTACCCTTCCAGTTGTAGTAGGCCGCATCAGCAATGCCGTATTCCCGGCAAACTTTCTTGACGAGTCGTCCTCCTTCAACTTCTTTGAGGATCTTGACTATCTGTGTTTAGCTATAGCGTGATTTCTTTATTTGTCGTTATCCTGTTGCGCAGTTTACGTCAGAGAACTCTAAATGGGTATTATCTATTTTAGGGGATGGTTACATTACCCCACCATTCTATGAGAAAATTCCACTGAAAACTCCTTTTATCTTATGGAGGAGGGATTACTTCGCCATCTGTCACAGTTCCTAACAACTGCTGCCTGTCATTAACAACCATGCAAATACGCAACGAGCCTTGATCAAGGCACCGCATCGCATCACGGATGCTAGTTTTAGGTGAAAGAAGGATAGATTGCCAGTTTTTCATTGGATAATCTCTTTAAGGAGCATGAAACTTTCAGCGTATTCACAGCCTGCGGAAGCTCCACGAAGAATTGCTAATGCCTTCATGTTTTTATGGCTTCTTGGAAAAGGGTGTTCTCCTATTTCACTTGCAAACACCTGCATAATATCTAACTTCTTTTCAAGATACTCACTTATATCGTTATATACATTTGGTACAAAACTATCTTCTTTAGTGCTTGGCGCAAACTCCGTTTCACTTAGTGTCTCCATCATATAAATTTTTCTAATAAACGGATAACGAAACGATTTGGTACAGCTATATGCCGCATCAAAAATTTTACGGTGGTCACTATGAACATCCGCCTTAAACGGTAAGTAAATAATATTTGGTTGGATTTCTTTAATTACTGCTGAAATTTTGCTAATTAGTTCGCTCATGCTGTATTCATCCACTTGCATCGTTTTTAAACGTAGGTTGTGTACGCTATCAAAGACATAAAGCTGCGTAACCTTATCAATCTCCTGCTCACGTTTATCAAAGTAGTGATGGTTGTCTGGAATTGTTGTACCAATTAACCAATGAATAGCATCCCCTTGCGCCTTATGTTTGAGCAACGTACCACCGCAACCAAGAGTTTCATCATCTGGATGGACAGCGATAACCAAAACCTTGTTATTCATAAATACTCACCTTTTTCTGGCAATTTACTAAATTCATGTCTAATAATCTTCACTGCGCCGTCATAACATTTAATTAACAAGCTCCGTTCGCAATCTAAAACCAAGCCTGGCTCAAGGTTATTTTTATCATACTTAACTTCTTCAATCTCCCATATCTTAACTTCTACTCCATTATGTAGAAGATGCGCTCCAATATATGGTTCTGATAAGCCTCGCACTAAATTATATATTGCACGACTAGACATTCTAAAATCTATCAAGCCATCTTGAGGGGTACGCTTTCTCCAAAGATTTGAAAGCTCATGACGTTGAGGAGTTCTTAAATAATTACCTTTTTTTAAATCCGGCAAAAAATCTTCTATTTGCTTCAAAGCAATATTTGTTATCCTGTTATATAAAGAGAGAGCATTATCTTCATAACCAATACATACTCGCTCTTGGGATAATAAATCCCCATCATCAGCCCCTTCTTCCATAAAGAAAAATGTAGAAGCCGTTTGGTCTAAGCCCAAAATAAGCGACCAAATAATAGGGTGCCTTCCTCTATTTTCAGGTAATGCTGTTGGGTGAAATCCAACAACTCCTATGCTTGTGAGGTTTAATAGTTCTGATTTGATCAATTTTGACCAGCCAAAACAAAAAATAATATCTGGCTCTAATGCTCTAATCCAGCCTATACTTTCTGGTGAATTTATATTAGAAGTATAAATAAAAGGAATATTGTTTTTTTTACATAATGGCGACAAATCCACAAAATCACTGTTAAAGTCTGAGCGCTGCTGTGTACATACACCAACCACTTGCTCATTCTTCCTAATTAGAAGTTCCAATGCCATATAGGAAAATTTTACTGTACCAATTAACAAGATACGCATATTAAACCTTTAAATTATAAAATTTCTTTTTAAGGATATTTTTTAGTTTAGCATCCTTTAGAACCTTAACAATTTTGATGCCTGCTTTTCCTTCACCATAAGGATTTATCGAACTCTTAAGCCTCTGTTGAAGCTGTGAGGAATAAAGTTTATCAAATGCTTTTTGTATTGACTCTTTGGTAGGATCACAGTCAATCACGCTATCTGCCTTAATACGCCCTGCTTGTCGGTCACCAATATTAATTGTACCGATATGAAAGCTTGGTGCTTCAGCGAGCCCGCTAGAACTATTACCCACCATGGCATCGACATATTGCAAAGCGCTTAAATACCTCAACTGCCCCAGTGAAGTAAAACCTACCGCTTTGTGCTTATTATTAGCAACATATCCATCAATCATCTGGTTGATAATACGGCCATCAGTGTCTGAGTTAGCTTTGGTGAAAATTAAATGTGTACCTTCTAATTCATCGAGCGCCTTTAAAAGCTCGGAAAACTGATTCTCAGAAGTCGCACTTTCCAACGTAACAGGGTGAAACGTTATTAATAAATTTTTCTCTGCCAGCTTAAAATCAATCGAATCTTCAAATGCTTCTTTACTCAAAAGTTGCAAACGATGGATATTCTCTATCCCCATTCCACCTACATTAAAGACTCGCGTAGGATCTTCTCCAAGTTGGATAACTCGATTGCAATATTCTTCGGTTGCTGTGAAGTGTAGGTGGCTCATTTTTGTAATACTGTGCCTAATAGATTCATCAATAAGGCCTTCAGTCGTTTCACCACCATGTAAATGCGCTATAGGAATTTTTGCTACCATCGCAGCACTAGCTGCTGCAAAAATCTCATAGCGATCACCTAACAGAACGACAATGTCGGGGTTTAGTTCATCATAAGCTTCAGCAAAACTGATTTGCGCAAGACCAATTGATTTTGAAATACCAACCGCAGTATCAGAAGACAATAGCATTTCAATCTTCTTGTTGATCGTAAATTCTTTTTCTATTTCTTGATAAGTGAGCCCAAATTCTGGGCTAAGGTGCATGCCAGTCACAATCAATTGCAACTCAAACGTTGGCTCAGCCTGAAGTTCTTTCATAAGCCAATATAGCAGCCCATATTCTGCTCGTGTGCCGGTTACTACGCAGATTTTTCTCATATCAAGTCATCCTCTTGATAATCTCGTAGGGCTGCGGTGCCTAATATTTCATCCCAGCACATTGGATTAATGCCTGTTCCAGGGCGTTTAATACAAAGGTTCTCTTCGGTAAATGTATCGCCTTTATTTATTGCTGTTTTAGCCACTAATGACTTGCGTACGATAGGCTTATTCTTTGATTCACTCGGACTAGGCTTTTTCATACTACTACCTAGTGCTATTTCGATATTACGAATGGCTGTAACCATCGCTTTGAGCTCATCAGGCTCTAGGCTTGCTTTATGGTCTGGGCCTTCCATTGTTTTATCTAGAGTGAAATGTTTTTCGATAACTTTAGCGCCCAAAGCAACTGCAGCGATAGGCACTTCGATGCCTCGCGTGTGGTCGCTGTAACCGTAAGCAACATCAAAAGCCTTCCCAATGGTTACCATGGCTTTTAAGTTAACATCTTGCATTGGGGTAGGGTATTCAGTATTTGCATGCAGTATGGTGATATTATTTTTGCTAGTACCTGATTCAATTAATACATCAAGCGCTGTCTCAATTTCACCGAGGTTTGCCATACCCGTAGATAGAATTACCTGCTTTTTCAACCTGCCGATATGCCGCAAATAAGGAAGGTTTGTTATCTCACCACTGGGGATTTTAAATGTTTGAAGGCCCAAGGTGTTTAAGAAGTTAATGCTATCGTGATCAAAAGGGGTAGATAAAAACTCTATATTTTTTTCTTGGCAGTAGGCGATAAGCTCATGATGCATAGCTTCGCTTAGCTCTAACTTTTTGATCATATCAAACTGAGATTCTTCTGAACCTGTGGTTTGTTTTTGGTAGTCGGCTTTTTCAGTATTTTTAGATATACATAGCTCCGTTTTAAATGTTTGGAATTTTACTGCGTCAGCTCCAGATCCAGCTGCAGCGTCAATCAGCTTTTTCGCCAACTCTAAATTTCCATTATGATTAACACCAGCCTCGGCAATAATAAAAGTTTTCTTTTCCATGATATCCACTCACTTCCTATATAGCTGAAATAGTTTAGGCGTTATTTTATCATTATGTTCATTCTGCCACATTTTATTAAGTCGGGCTCTGACCTCCGGCATAAAATCGACCCCCGCAATATAAAAAGGAAGCTTTACATCCGAAAATTTAGACTTGAACTTAAATAAATTATCATTTTCATCCGCAGTTCTTCCACCGCCAAGCATCATCCACCTGCAGCCTTTTTCTTTAGCACGCTCAAATGCGCAGTCCAGCAAGAGATAATTACCGTTTTCTCGCATGAAGCTTTGGTTATTTGCAGAAAGGTGATAATGAGAAATATCGCTACCGTACATAAAAAAACCTGAGGAAACTATATCGTTATCTAGTTTCACTTCAATCAACTCAATCCCACTGATTGAAGACAGACCTTCAAAGTACTCAGGCTTGAAATAATAAAATTCTTCTGCAGAGTTTTTATTCATTGTTAAGTCATACAGTTGTTTGAAATCATCAAAACTCTTACTGCCATATTCATAACTGAGCTTCTTATAAGCTTTACGTAACACATTTCGAGTTGTCTTCGAATACTGAGCCCAGCGTGCCTCTGTACTCAAAGATAAATCAACCATCACCACAGTTCTTTCTTTCAAGATAAAATCAAACAGTGAGCTATGCCGCGACAATGTATTAAAAGGATGAAACCTAATGAACTCGCAAACAATCTTTTCTTTAATACAATGTTGGCGGTAGGCTTCAAAAGCTGAATTTAAAAAAGCAGTATCATTACTATTCGTTAGTGGACCACCATAGCCATATGGCGTTTCCAGATCATAAAGCTCTTCTTCAACAGGAACTCCATAAACATTTTCAATCTTTCGCTTAATTGAATAGAAGGAAATATACTTCTCACCATCTTTAAAAACATAGTCAAATAGCTCTCCATCGCCTGCCAAATAAAGCTTCGAATAACTATCCTGGTAATAAATATCATTAAGCAGATTAAACTTTTTGCAGTTCAATGATCCATTCCTTTATTACATTACCATTCATAAAATTTTCTTCTATACTTCTAATATCTAGTATAATATTATTATCGAGTTTATAAAGTTTTTTAATATCATTATACGTTGTATAACGAGCGAATCCTTTTCCTGCAATTGGACCACTATCTGGAATAACTGCATGATAATCACATTCTTTACCACTAAGCCCCCATGTGCCATCAGCAAAAGTTTGCGATAAAAATTTACCCTTTGTTTTTAACTTCTCAAAACACTTTTCTATGATTTTTTCTAGAATAATAAAATGAATTACAATATAGACTTTCCATATCAATAATGGCATTAAGAGAATTATTTTCAATCTCATCTAAAGTCTTATAATAATCACCACAACTATACTTTAAGACATTTGAATCTATTCTCTCTTCTTCAAATCTTTTTTTCATCGTATTAATAGCACTTTGACTTCCTTCAAGAGCTATAACACTGAATCCTTCTCTTGCGCAAAACCAAAGATTCGCTCCTGTTCCTGAACCAATTTCTAAAATTTTTATCTCTTTTCTATTTGGTACTTTATAAAAGCTTCTTGCAATAAACTTTATAACTGATAAAGCTGGATATTTACCCCATTCATTGTTTGCAAAGATCTCTTCCCACAATATTAAATTTTGATTTTTCATCTTCGCTTCTTAATTAATCTATATCGGCACCGAACTGGGTATATTAACAACATGTTGCTCTAGCCATTTTGCGTTAGTTAGCTCTCCATGCTGGCAGTGCTCAAACATAGGGAGTTCGTTCATAAGGCGCCATATTGGCCGTGTCATTACGCCTTGTTCGTTGCTGGAGGCAAGAAAAGCATTGCGCTCATCAACACTGTTCTAGAATAACTGCCTGTAACCAGTAATTTGATTGACTGTCTGCCGGCTCTTGCACCCAATAAATATCATTTTCTGCGCAAAAGGCTTTGTACTCTTGTGCTAATTTTCTCTTCGCCACTAAAAAGCTATCAAGCTGTTCCATTTGCGCAACCAGTAGCGCAGCATTTAAATTTGGCAGTCGATAATTGTAGCCAATATAATCATGCACATATTCAAACAAATGCGGCATTTTTGCTGTGGTACTTAAGTGCTTTGCTTTTTTTGCCAGTACGTCATCATCGGTGACAATGACACCGCCTCCACCGCTAGTGATGACTTTATTGCCGTTAAAGCTGAATGTGCCTAGTTGGCCAAAAGTACCCGTGTGCTTATTCTTGTAATAACTGCCTAAACTTTCTGCAGCGTCTTCCACCAAAACAAGATGCCACTGTTGGCAAATCTCTGCTATTTCATTTATACGGCAAGGGTGTCCAAAGGTGTGCATTGGAAGGCAAGCTTGAATGACTTTGCCAGAACTTATATTGATGCATTTGCCGTTTTCAACTTTTGCATTTTCAGTCAGAAAATGACGTAGCGCTGTGGGGCTCATACCTAGGGTGTCTTTATCAACATCAATAAAAATAGGCTGTGCACCGCAGTAGCTAATTGCATTTGTGGTTGCAATAAAGGTTAGCGGTTGAGTAATTACTTCAGTATTTTTGTCCGCACCTGCAAGCACCAATGAAAGATGGAGCGCTGCTGTGCCATTCATGGTAGCTACTGCATATTTTGCACCAACATACTCAGCAAATTTACGCTCAAATTCATCAACGAATTTTCCTACACTCGATACAAAGGTAGAATCAATACATTCATTTAAGTATTTTTTTTCATTGCCCATGAAGCGTGGCTCATGCAGCGGAATAAAGTCTTGTTGCGCAAATGCTTCACGGATAAAATCAATAAGAGGCTGCATCGTTACATCTTCCCGTCGAGATATTTTCCGGTTTCTTTATGGCCAAAATCAGGAATCATCTCGAAGAACAATTGTACTATTTCTTCTTTGCTCCATTTTTTTTGCTGCAGCATATTCTCGATGCTACTTTCAAAATATTTAAGTAGCTCTGTGTTGTAATTTACCTCATTTTTGATGACACCAAGGTTAACAAATCGTTCCATATCAAGCGTTTCTTGGTCAGTGAAAAATTCTTCGAAATCTTTTTCGCCAGTAGTGTCACTACTAGTAAACAGACAAGGCCATTTCTTTTCTGCAGGCAAGCTTTTTGCAAGCTCTCGTGCTTCGTCTTCCGATGCACACAAATGCGGCTCATAACCTAATCTTTCTAAGTATTTTTTGGCTATATCAGCAAAAGTGATTAAGTGTAGGTTTTCACTCAGTTTGGGGAAGAAAATATCTCTGTTTTCACCGAATATACAGCTCATTAAGCAGAGCTCGCCAGACTCTTGTGGTGTAACGAAATAACGCTTTATATCATTTGGAGCGACGATAGGTTGCTGCTTTTTTATGCGCTGGTCAAAACCGTGTAATAGAGAACCGTCACTAAAAGCCACATTAGCAAAGCGAGCCATAGAGACCTTTATTTGTTCAGACTTACGCATGACAAACATTTCCATAATGCGCTTGCTAGCCCCCATCATGTTAACTGGGTTAGCCGCTTTGTCTGTACTCACACAAAAATATTTTTTAACGCCTTTATCGATGGACTGTTGTAGGGTTTTATCGGTATTTAAAATATTGGTTTCGATCATGCGCATCAAGGTAAACGGGTCTTTCTCACTGCGTACATGCTTAAGCGCTGAAAGATTAAGCACATAGTCGTACTCACCATCTTGTGCGATAAAGGCATCGTACTCACGGCTACTAATATCAAGCGCAAAGGTCTGAAAATCGCCATCAATATAGCCAAATGAACTTCTGATATCACGAACCAACTCAACCATATTATTTTCACTAAGATCAACAACGTGGAGGGTTTTAGGGTTGCGTTTAAAAATCTCTTTGGTAACTGCCTGACCGATAGAGCCTGCACCGCCTAGCACGAGAAAGCGAGATTGGTGCACTACTTGGTCTAGGTCACCATGGTGGACGAAAAGATCATCATTAAATAAAGCCTGACTACGACCGATCAAATTAAGCATTCTGTTTTACCTTTAAGAATGTCAACCAAGGCATGGGAAGTACCTTGTTAGAAAGAAACCAAGTTGCTAAAAAAAATAAAATTTGCGCAATTAAAAATGCTAACGCAGCACCTTCAATTCCATATATCCTAACCAAAAAATAGGTAAGAGGAATATTTATAATAGCTACAGAAAAAGTGATGATAGCTAGCACTTTCGTTTTCTCAGCATAAAAAATATAATTACCCACTATATTATATAGTGCTGTAAATGCATGAGCCAAACACATATAAATAATTACTGACTTTGCAGCCATAAACCTTTCCCCAACTATGTAGGGCAATCCGATCATGGCTACCAATCCCCAAAGTAAACCCACAACGAGGAAAGCTATCATCATGATATAAGAGTTTTTAACCAGTTTTTCCTTGTTAATTTCAGGGTTTGATAAGTTTTTCATTATCCAGGGTGCATAAACTTTGTTGAATGAATCAGCTAAGAGACTCATAGCTTGGCCAAGTTGTAAACCAACCATGTATATTCCTACTACAGTAATATCTAGCATATTAGCCAGCATAACTCGGTCAGTGCTGACCATTAAAAAACCACCTATAGCATGTGGGATCAAAGGCAGACCAAATAACAAAGCATTTTTAATATCAGACTTGGTATTTTGAGGCTTCACCAAGTAACCTGATCGGGTTACCAATATAAATGCGAGAATCCCAAAAGCCACTGCAGCAACCACTTGCCCTAGTAAACGCCCCTCCCAGAGCAGGCCTATGCTAAAAATAAAGAATAAAGAAAGTCCTGCGTTAACAAAAGTCCTCGAGACTTGTAGGGAGCCGTACTCTTTTGCGGCTCCGGTTACAACCCAGATTGAAAGACGTATTGTGATTAAAAACTGAAAAAATGAGACTGTAACACCGATTAGCATCCACTTGTAAGGTATGCCCACAACGCTTTCAAAATACGAGCCCAGCAATAAAACTGTTAAAAAAACTAAGCTAGCGCTAATTAATAAGAGTATTAAGCAGTTAGTAACGTATTCTGAAAATCGCTTTTGTTCTAACTTGAAGTATTGAACGTTGATAGCACCATGTACACTCAGACCGACAAAAGTATTAGCAAAAGATAGAAAAATGGCGAACATAGCCACTATTCCATAATCTTCGGGTGTTAGGACACGGGTCAGAATGGGCAGCATAAAAAAAGGGATTGCTGCATTTAAAATGTTGGCAAAAAGGAATATGCCTCCTTTTCCTAATAATTTTTTGTTAATAGCAAGCATTAGCTGTTAGCAGCCTTGGTGACTTTCATACGCTGTTCTTCATCCATATACGGATGCATTGGCAAGCTGAATACCGTTTTGGCGAGTTGTTCTGCTACTGGGAAATCACCTTGCTTATAACCCAAGTCTTTAAAAGCGGTTTGTTGGTGCATGCAGGTGCCGTAGTACACCATACTGGGCACACCTTTTTCTTTTAGTTTGGCCATGTGGTGGTCACGATTTTCTGCCACTAGGGTATATTGTGCCCAAGAGCTTACATAGCCTGTTGGCACTAGGGGCGTGTTAAATCTTTCACTTAGGTATTTTTGATAAAAATCAGCTAGGGCATTGCGATTTTTTAGCTCTTGCGGGAAGGCGGCTAGTTTTTCTAACAGGATGGCAGCTTGAATGGTATCTAAACGGCTGTTTACACCAATGCGTACATTGTCGTATTTATCTTGGCCTTTGCCATGTACACGGTAAGACTTGATTAGTTCGGCGTAGTGGTCGTTATTGGTAAATACCGCGCCGCCGTCGCCATAGCAGCCTAGGGTTTTGGCTGGAAAGAAGCTCGTACTAGCAATATCACCAAAGCTGCCGGCACGCTGGCCGTTAATCTCGCCGCCAAAGCCTTGTGCAGAATCGGCAATAATTTTTAGGTCGTATTTATCGGCAATTTCTTGAATGGCTGGGTAGTTAGCGGGTAACCCAAATAGATCAACCGCCATAATAGCTTTAAGCGTTAGTCTGCCTTTTGCCTGTACTGCTTGAATGCGCTTTTCTAAATCGACTGGGCAGATGTTAAAAGTATTAGGGTCTGAATCTACAAACACTGGGGTAGCATTGGCAAAAGCCACAGTTTCTGCAGAAGCGAAGAAGGTAAAGGTAGGTACTAATACTGCATCGCCTTTCCCTATATTTAGTGCCATTAGGGCGAGCGTAAGTGCATCGGTTCCGTTAGCGCATGTGATGGCGTGCTTAACGCCTACGTAGTCGGCAAGCTGCGCCTCTAACTCGGTTACTTCAGGGCCCATGATGTATTGACCATGGTTCAGTACAGCCTGGATGCGTTGGTCTATTTTTGATTTAAGGTGCTGGTACTGAGCAGCTAGGTCGATAAATTGCATGGTTACTCCGCAGAAATTTTACTTAATGTGCCATCAATTAATTTATAGATATCGCCCGTGTGGGTGCAGGTTATTTGGCTATTGCCTGTTAACGGTAAGTCTAGCTGCTCACCAAACTCGCTCATCCAGCCAATTTGCTTAGCAGGTACACCGACCATAAGTGCGTAAGCAGGGACATTTTTATTAACTACTGCGCCTGCGCCTACAAAGGCGTATTCACCGATGGTTATGCCACAGACGATGGTACAGTTAGCGCCTAAGGTAGCGCCTTTTTTAACCAGCGTATCAAGATACTCATTTTTGCGCTCAATGAGTGAGCGTGGGTTATAAACATTGGTGAATACCATGCTAGGACCACAAAATACGCCCTCTTCTAGGTGAACATTGTCGTATACAGACACGTTGTTCTGCACTTTACAGTAGTCACCAATGGTCACTTTGTTGCCAACAAAGACATTTTGCCCCAAAGATACACCCTTACCGATGCGTGCACCACCACACACATGCACAAAGTGCCACACACGTGAGCCTTCGCCTATTTGTGCACCTTCATCAACAATGGCACTTTCGTGCTGATAAAAGCTCATGGCTTTACCTTGGCCAATAAAGGGTGGGCATGTTCTGGGTTTTCAGTGATGGGCTGCAGGCGTAGTTTTTCTACAGTCTCTATAGCGGTGCGGTTTTCTTCCAAACCATAGCCTTTACCCGCTAATATGTTTTTATAGCTTTCGGTGTGCAGCTCGGTAAAACCACCGGAAAACTCTAATTCTTCACCTTCGATGGTAATGCTGCGGTAGGTGAGCTTTTCGCCTTTGACCGCGTTGCTAGGTAAGTTGTTAGCATCGATCGATAAGAACCAGCGCACACGTGCACGCTCATATTCTAAGTAGCCAGCGCTAGTTTGTTCGTCACGATAATGTACTTCTGCTTTAACGATCTTGCCAAAGATAAAATGCAGCATGTCGTAAAAATGCACACCAATATTGGTCGCAACGCCACCAGATTTTTCATCAAGGCCCTTCCACGACTTCATGTACCATTTACCGCGTGAGGTTAAGTAGGTGAGGTCTACATCAAAGATTTTATCTTTTGGCGCAGCAGCGACTTTCTCACGCAATGCGACAATCGCATGATGCAGGCGCAGCTGTAAGATGGAATAGACTTTAGCACCGTATTTTTTTTCATATTCAGCGAGCATGTCTATATCTTGTGAATGCAGCACCAAAGGCTTTTCACAGATCACATCTATGCCATTCATCAAGGCATATTTCATGTGTGGGGCATGTAGGTAATTTGGTGAACAGATAGAGACGTAATCTAATTTATTACCTTGGAATTTCTGATCGTCAACGTAGGCGGCGAATGATTCAAACTCGGTAAAAAATTCAGCTTCAGGAAAATGACTGTCCATGATACCCACAGAGTCATTAACATCCATCGCTACAACTAAGTTATTCCCAGTGTCTTTAATCGCTTTTAAATGGCGAGGTGCGATATAGCCAGCCGCACCAATCAGTGCAAAATTCTTCATATGATGCCTTTCATGAATGGGTTTTGATTATGCCGGGACAACATTGTCATATGAACCACGGTATATACCACGCGAGTCTATGATCAACGGCGCATGTTTTAGGATGAGTTCATAGTCGAATTTATTATGATCGGTCGCAAGCACCACTGCGTCATAGCGCTCAATCGTTGTAGCATCTAGCGCAACGCTAGATAGTTCAAAGCTGTGCTCTCGCATTTTAGGGAACACTGGCACATGCGGATCGCTGTAGGCGACGATCCCGCCCCTTGCTTCTATAAGCTCCATGATTTCAACCGAGGGTGACTCACGCATGTCGTCAACGTTTTTCTTATACGCTATGCCTAACACCAGTATATTAGAGCCTTTTACCGATTTACCAGCCGCATTGAGCCCCTCGATTAACTTAGAGACCACATATTCTGGCATTCCTCGATTCACTTCACCAGAAAGCTCAATAAAGCGTGTATGCAGGCCATACTCTCTGGCCTTCCATGTGAGGTAGAAAGGATCGATGGGTATGCAGTGTCCTCCGAGTCCTGGGCCGGGATAGTATGGCGTAAAACCAAATGGCTTGGTCGCTGCCGCATCAATCACTTCAAAGATATCAATACCCATTTTATCGGCAACAATTTTCATCTCATTAACGAGGCCGATATTCACTGCTCGGTGGATATTTTCAAGCAGCTTAGTCATTTCGGCTACTTTCGTTGAGCTCACCGGCACAACTTTATCAATTACTCCTTCATATAAAGCAACGCCAACCTCTAGACATGCTGGCGCATACCCACCAACCACTTTAGGGATCGTGCGCGTTTCAAAATTTGGGTTGCCCGGATCTTCGCGCTCGGGCGAATACACCAAGAACACGTCTTCACCGACTTTGAAACCACTTTCCTGCATGCGTGGCAACAGTTCTTCTTCTGTAGTGCCCGGATAGGTGGTACTTTCTAAAGATAACACCTGCCCTTTTCGTAGATAGGGTTTAACCATATCTGTGGTGTTAATCACAAAGCTCATATCAGGTTCGCGATATTTATTCAGTGGCGTCGGCACGCATAGAATAATCGCATCACATTCTTCAATGCGCGAAAAGTCTGTAGTCGCTTCAAAGCCACTAGAAGATGCCGCTTTAACCTTATCCGCAGGAATGTGCTCGATATAGCTTTCGCCTTGATTGAGCTTATTCACTTTAAAATCATCAATGTCAAAACCAATCACTTTAAAGCCCATGCCGTTATAGCGCAGCATCAAAGGAAGCCCAACATAGCCTAGGCCGACGATCGCAATAACTGCAGATTTATCAGAAAATCTTTGGATAAGGTTTTTATTCATAAAGCATCTCGATCAATTAGTCACTATTTTTTCATAATTATTGAAAGCCATTATAAGCTATACAATCACCGTACTCAGAATCCCACCCAACAAAACCGCGATAATCGCTATCAACTTACGATTAGGTGCAGCTGTGTTAAAGGGGGGATAACTAGGTGATGAAAGATACTGATAGGCTTGGATAGCATCCATTTACTCTACTTTTTTGAGTAACTTGTTCATCATTATTGTACGTTTTTTCGGCGACTAATGCGACAAAACGGCTGCAATACGTTTAACGGATTGATACTAGGGGTGGCATCAACATCTCAATGTCTGAACTGCATCCTTCAAGGCCGAACCACATACCGTTTACCGACCACATCGACTTCTGGCGGAATGTGCGTACGCTCAAAAATGTCATAGCCTGGGCGGAGCATTTGCCAAAACGAACTCGCTGGATGTCGGCGATGTTTCTCTAAGTTTTCCTGGGTCAGGCGAAAAGGAAACGCATGCACGCGTACAAAAGGCTGCCCATGCTGCAGCGCTGAGCTCACCAAGGTATAGATCTCTTCGATTTGTCGGTTTCCCATCGCATAACACCCTACAGAAACGCATTCACCATGTACCATCAAATAATCACCGGTATAGCCATGCGCGCGGTCATAGGCGTTTGGATAGTTCAAATTAAAAGAAAGGTGATACTGGCTATTCGGGTTTAAGTGTCGCGAGCTAAAGGCGTAAAATCCTTCTGGGGATTGCTTATCGCCTTGGCGCTTTTTGGGCCCTAAATCACCAGAAAACGTACAGATTGGATATTGCTGAAACAGTTCAAATCGCTCCCCTTCACCTTTGATCCACACCTCAAGCAGCGCTTCTTCTTTAAAAATGCGTACAAACACAGGCGAGCCCCAGCGAAATCCGCGTGCTTCCATTTTTTGCTTGGTGTTGTAATCAAACACATAGTTCCCTGCGGGCAAAGCACCTTCATCACGCAAACTGTCGCCACAAGCCACCAGCAACAACGCCAGTAACATCAACCCAAATCGCTTCACTGCTCATCCACCCAACGAATCAAATCATCCTGCATATAGCGACTCGGTAGCGCCGCACGGCCATTACCAATAATCACCACCACATAATCGCGCCCACTACGCGCCCGCACATAGCCAGCAAACGCGCGCACCCTATCGAGCGTTCCCGTTTTGCCGATCACCCGCCCTTGCAAAGACTCACCACGGAAACGGCGTTTGAGGGTACCATTCTCGCCAGCCACCGACAGCGAATCCATAAACACCTCACCTTTGCCGGAATAATATAAGCTACGCAGCAACATCACCAACTGCGCCGCTGTGGTGCGCGTGACGCGTGATAGCCCCGCGCCATTATCGATAATCATCCCTTCAGTCGGCACACCAAACACACTCAGCGTATCAACCACGGCGTCGCGTCCTTTTTGTAACGAACCCGGCGCGCCATACACTTCAGCGCCTAAGGTCAGCATCAATTGCCGCGTCATCACATTATTACTCAGCTGATTCATTTTGGTGATTTGCTCACTAAGCGGCAGCGACTCGCCGCTATAAAACAGCTTGGCAGACGCTGGTCGCTGAGCAATCGCGCCCGTGCCATCGAGCTGCCCACCGTTTTGATACCATAATTCGCGGAAGAGATAATAAAACTGCTCGCTCGCCTCACCCATCACCACAGTCAACTCGCGCTCACCACACGCCACGCTATAGCGCCCTTTAAGCACCACAGTCGCATAGCCGCCTTCGCGCTCAATCGCCACCGATGGTGCGTAATTTTTACTACACGCACCGCTGTTCACGCTCATCTGGTTCTCAACTTGCCAATTGGCCATCGTTGGCCAAACATCGAACACCACATTATTGCCTTGTGGGCGCATGGTGATTTTAACCGTGCGGAAATTCACCATTAACGGACTCGGCACAGCGTTATACGCCGCCCATGGATTGCCATCAAACGACTCACGGTCGCGAGCCTGCGCATCTAAAACATACAGCGATTCATCAAGGACAATATTGCCGGTAATGCGTTTAATGCCCTTCGCCTGCAAATCACGGATTATTTGCTCTAAACGTTCCTCGACCAAAAACGGATCACCACCGCCCACAACGTATAAATTCCCGTGCAGCACACCTTGCGCATCGGGCATCTGATCGACATAAAAACGCGTTTGCCAACGATAATCCTCGCCCAAACGGATTAACCCAGCGGAAGTAGTGAGCAGCTTAGCCACAGAAGCGGGATTGCGCTGTGCGTAGCCATTGAGCTCAACCAATGGATCACTGCCATCAACGGCCTGTACCCACACGCTCACCTCATCGCGCGGCACATTATATTCGTTAAGC
The DNA here is from genome assembly GCF_021513215.1 of Suttonella sp. R2A3. Lineage (NCBI taxonomy): Bacteria > Pseudomonadati > Pseudomonadota > Gammaproteobacteria > Cardiobacteriales > Cardiobacteriaceae > Suttonella > Suttonella sp. R2A3. Next base: position 870,383 of record NZ_CP090975.1, read on the forward strand.
AGATTATTGACCGCGGCCGGCAGCGTTTCCGCGCGCCCGACCAGCATCACAAACCACAGCATTATTGCAAAAAACCAACGCATACCGACTTGGCCTCTCCCACGCACAAAAAGGCTGTTATTATAACGCGTGAATTTGTAACAAACATGAACATCATCAATGAATGACGCAGAAAAAGAATACGACGAATTTGGCCGGGTAATCCGTGTTAACCGCAGTGAAGAAAAACGCCGCCGTGACGCGATCAAAACCTTCGCCCAGGAGCTACTCACCCTACCAAGCGCGCAATACGCCCTGCTGCCAATTTCGCACACCTTACAGGCAGCGCTCGCTGAAGGTAAACGCTTAACTGGTAACGCACTGAAGCGGCACTTAAATTACCTCACCAGATTACTCGATGAGCATGATTTCGAGGCCGTGCAACAGGCGCATCAGCATGTGAACCATCCCTTTTTGAATACGGGGGCGAAAATTCAACGCATTCAAAACGAAATCGAGCGTTTAGTGGCCGAAGACGATGAGATTATCGGTGAACTGTTTGCGCGCTACGCTGACCTAGACATCCAACACATTCGCCAATTAACTCGTGGGGTGCAAAAATACCGCGCTGAACAAGCAGCCCTTGCCGAAGAGGCGCGCGACAGAAGCCCGGGGAAACACTACCGTCAACTGCAAAAATACTTCCAGAACCTCGCCTTGATTAACCCTGAGGACGAATGACGATCCCGCTTAGTCTGTATGTGCACATCCCGTGGTGTGTACAGAAATGTCCATATTGTGATTTCAATTCGCACGCGATCAAAGAAGACCCCAACGAACACGCGTATGTGACGCACCTATTGCGCGATTTAGACCATGATGCTGACCCACGACCGCTGGAAAGTATCTTTATCGGCGGTGGTACGCCGAGCGTATTTTCAGCACAGGCGATTGGCGCACTGCTAGATGGAATTGTCGCGCGTATGAATTTAGCTGAGGATTGCGAAATTACCCTCGAAGCCAACCCGGGTACGTTCGAACAAGCGAAATTCCGCGACTACCGCGCAGCGGGCATTAACCGCCTATCGATTGGCGTACAAAGCTTTAACCCTGAACATCTACAGCGCCTAGGGCGTATTCACAGCGGCGACGAGGCTGAACGCGCGGTGCGTATCGCCCAACAAGCGGGATTTACGCGCATTAATACCGATATTATGTTTGCCCTGCCGCAGCAAAGCATTGATCAGGCGCTAGCTGATTTACGCCAAGCGATTGCACTAAACGCCGAGCACCTAAGCTGGTATCAGCTGACCATTGAGCCGAACACCGCGTTTTACGCCAACCCACCGACCTTACCCAGCGAAGACCGGCAAATTGAGATTTACGAACGCGGCGGTGAATTATTGCGCGAACACGGCTTTGAGCAATACGAAACCAGCGCCTGGACACGCGGCGCGCCCAGCCGACACAACCTCAACTACTGGCAGTTTGGGGATTATCTCGGCATTGGTGCTGGCGCACACGGCAAACGCACCCTCGCTGACCGACGCATCCTGCGCAACAGCAAATACCGCGCACCGACGATCTACCAGACAGCAAGAGGCACGAGCAGCAACCCCTACCAGGATCAACAACACATTATCGAACCGGCCGAGCAGCCGTTTGAGTTGATGATGAATGCGCTGCGTTTACGCGACGGCATCCCGTCAGAATATGTCGCCGAGCGCAGCCAGCTCACACTTGATGATTTACGCCCAACACTCAAACCACTCATTACCCAAGGCTTAATTGAAGCCGATATTGAGCACCGCCTGTGCACCACACCACGTGGCTTTGCACTGCTCAATAATGTGCTCGAAGCGTTTTTACCCTAAGGTATTACTCGATATTTTGTACTTGCTCGCGCATTTGCTCAATCAAGACTTTGAGATTCACCGCAGCACGACTAAACACCGCATCTGCCGATTTTGATCCGAGCGTATTCGCCTCGCGGTTAAACTCCTGCATGAGAAAATCCAGGCGTCGGCCGACTGCACCCGATTGTGCAAGCGCCTCTCTCGTTTGTTGGATATGAAAATCCAAGCGATCGAGCTCTTCATCGACATCCGCTTTAGCCAATAAAAAGACCAACTCTTGCTCAAAGCGCTGACTATCCACCTCCACAGTGAGCGCATCGAACTTTGTCCGCATATCCGCTTCAATACCGGCTTTAACGCTCGGATAATGCGCGCGCAGCGCAGCAACCTCTTCGCCAACCGCTTGCAAACGCGCGTTGATCACCGCAGCCATCGCCTCACCTTCCGCAGCGCGTTGCTCGCGTAATTGGCCAAGCACTTCGTCAAACACCGCCAGAACGGCTTGCTCTGAAGGCAGATCATCATCGCTTGCGCTATCTAACACGCCTGGCAATCTGAGCAGCACCGCCCAATCGGGTTGTCCCAGGCTTGTGTAGTGCTCAGAATTTAAGCGTTCAAGCCAGGTGTGCAACGCTTGCGTATTGAGCTCAGGGATGCGCTGACCTTCGATCGGCTCAACGTAGATCCAGCAATCCACCTTGCCGCGCTTGAGCTGTTTACCCAATCGCTCACGCAACTTCGGCTCCAGTCCTCGCCAAGCCTCCCCCAAACGCGGTGAGAATTCTAAGTAGCGGTGATTCACCGAGCGCATCTCAATTTGCACGCGATAGTCCCCAATCTCGCGAATCACGCGCGCAAATGCTGTCATACCGTGGCGCATAAGCATCCTTTTGTTGATAAAGCGCATTATCTTAGCATTTTCGCCGAGCCTAGGCCGATGGTTTGTTATAATACACACGTTTTTGGCTGAGGAAAATTTCATGCGACCTTCTCAACGCGCCCATGATGCGCTTCGCCCGTTAACCATCGAATGCAATGTTAATAAATATGCCGAAGGTTCGGCGCTGATTACCTGTGGGGATACAAAAGTTTTGTGCACCGCGAGCGTCGAAGAGCGGGTACCGCCCTTTCTGCGCGGCAAACAGCAAGGCTGGGTGACCGCTGAATACAGTATGCTGCCTCGCGCCACCCACGATCGTACAGTTCGCGAATCAGCACGCGGCAAGCAACAAGGCCGCACGATCGAAATCCAACGCTTGATCGGTCGATCACTGCGTGCAGTGGTCGATTTACGCGCCTTAGGTGAGCGCGCAATCACCATCGATTGCGATGTGCTACAAGCCGATGGTGGCACGCGTACTGCAGCCATTTCTGGCTCTTTTGTCGCGCTCGCGATCGCAGTGCGCACGCTGATGAAGCAAGGCAAAATCAAGCAGAACCCTCTGCACGGTCAGCTCGCAGCGATTTCTGTGGGGATTTATCGCGGTGAGGCGGTGCTTGATCTGGAATACGCCGAAGACAGCGAAGCCGAAACCGATATGAACGTGGTGATGAACGACGCTGGTGCGTTTATCGAAATCCAAGGCACTGCTGAAGGTCATGCTTTCCGGCGTGAAGAGATGGACGCGATGCTCGATTTAGCGGCCAAAGGCGTGCAGGATATTATGGCCGAGCAGCGCCGCGTGCTGGGGTTAAACCCCTAATGAAAAACTGTGTACTAGCGAGCAATAATCGCAAGAAAATTGCTGAATTGCGCGCGATCCTTGAATCGCTTAACATCCGCGTACACCCACAAAGCGAGTGGGACATCACAGACGCTGAGGAAACCGGCACAACGTTTATCGAAAACGCGATCATTAAGGCACGCCATGCCGCACGTATCAGTGGGCTCGCGGCGATTGCCGATGATTCAGGGATTTGTGTGCCCGCGCTGGCTGGCGCACCGGGCGTTTATTCAGCGCGCTACGCGGGTGAACCCAGCGATGATGGCGCGAATAACGCCAAGCTGTTACGCGAATTGAGCAATCAGTCTGACCGCTCGGCCTATTATGTGTGCGCGATTGTCTATCTACGCCACGCCGATGATCCGCTGCCTTTGATTGCGCAAGGGCTGTGGCATGGTGAGGTACTAAAAAAAGCGTGTGGCGAAGGTGGCTTTGGCTATGATCCACTGTTTTATTTACCTGATCTTGGCTGTAGCGCTGCCGAGCTAGCCAGTGACGACAAAAACCGCATCAGTCACCGCGCACAAGCCTTAGAGCAACTCGCCACACTACTCGCTAACGAGCACTCATAAACAATCATCTAATCAATAAAAAAGCGCTGCGAGATGGCAGCGCTTGGATGTTAAGCAGTCGTGATAAGTCTTACCGCTCACGCAGTGCTTGTTTCATCCGCGTGAGTGGCTTGGTGAGATATTGAAACACGGTTTTCTCACCGGTTTTAATATCCACAGAAGCCACCATACCCGGGATAATCGGCAATTCTTCACCATTTTTATCGGTGAGCACGCTGTCTTTAGTCTCAATCAACACGCGATAATACGATTCACCAGCATCCAAATTAAGCTCGCTAGGACGGCGTTCATCACTAAGCGTATCCGGACTGATTAAAATTACCTCGCCATCAAGGCCACCATAGATCGCAAAATCATAGGCGGTGAGCTTCACCACCGCTTCTTGCTCTGGGTGAATAAAGGCCACATCCTGCGGGCGGATATAGGCTTGCACGAGCAATTTACCACCTACCGGGGTAATTTCCATAATATCTTGCCCGGCGTTAACCACCCCACCAACGGTATTGATTTTGATGTTATTGACAATCCCACGTACTGGAGAACGAATCTCAGCGCGCGCAACCGGATCAGCGCGCATCGCGAGGTTTTCTCTAGCCTGCGCTAATTCGGCTTCGGTACGCACCAGTTCATTGTTCGCATCGGTGAGATACTGATTCTGACGGTCGTTAATTTTCAGCGCCAAATCCGCGGATTCACGCTGCATGCGTAGTAATTCAATCTCTGAAGACACGCCACGCTGCACCATTTCGCGGGTGCGCGAAATTTGCTCGTCCAAAATGCGCTTAGACGCCTGCAAACCAGAAACCGACTCATCAAGCGATTTCTTACGCGCGCTGTAAGCGCTGCGTTCACGATTGCGCAGCTCAAGCGGCACATCTTCAGGGAAATCGATTGGCCCACCATGCGCTTCGGCACGATAGCGCGCCAACATCGCTTCAAGGTTGATCACTTTGGCTTTGGTTTCGCGCAATACGGCTGAGCTACGCGTATCATCCAAGGTCACCAATAAATCGCCTTTTTCAACCAGCTGCCCTTCTTCAACGTGTAAGGTTTCGATAATCCCAGGGTCCAGGCTTTGAATCATCTGCTGGCGCGAGCTCGGGATAATGGAGCCTTGCCCACGGGTCACTTCTTCTAGCACACTGAAATATGACCAAACGACAAATACCACCAAAAAGGCGGCCAGCAGCAACACACTCCACCATAATCCACGATGTTTTTCTTGTTGCATCGCGGCATTAAGGTCGCTCACCAATTTAAGGTCTTTTTTCGACATCGAACGGTTCTTTGCCATCAAGGCTTCCCTGTATTTTGATTTTGTTTGACTTGTGGCGCCACACTCGTTGGCGCGCTAGATGCCGTTTTTTTAGCCTGCGCACCGCTGCTGCCCTGTGGCGCATTTTCATTGCCGGCCAAACGATCGAGCACTTGTTTCTTCGGCCCATCCATCACCACACGACCTTGCTCCATCACAATAATCCGGTCAACCAAGCTAAGCAGTTGCGGACGGTGGGTGACGACCACCAATGTGCGGTGACGCAGCCATGAACGTAGCGCACTCAGCACCATCTGTTCGGTATTCTGATCTAAACCGCTGGTTGGTTCATCAAGGAGCACTACTGAAGGATCTTTCAAGGTGAGGCGCGCTAAGGAAACAATCTGCTGCTGCCCACCAGATAGGCCAGTACCACCCTCGCCAATCGGCATATCCAAGCCTTTTGGATGCTGCTGGATAATTTGCGCCACCCCAAAGCGATTAAGCGCCTCAAGCAACACATCATCGCGGAAAAAGCCATCGCTGCGCGCCATATCAAGGTTGTCACGTAACGTACCTAAAAACAGACGCGGATTTTGCCCAAGCAAAGCGACTTGTTTGCGTAAATAATACGGATCAATTTGTCGGATATCGACGCCATCGAAACTAATCAAGCCTTTTTGCTGTTCATAAAGCGCGGCAATCATTTTAAGCAGCGTAGATTTACCGCTACCAATCCGCCCGATAATCGCGACCTTTTCACCGGCATTAATCGTCAGCGAGACTTTATTAATCGCCATTTGTCCGCTGTCGTCATAGGCAAAGGTACAATCATCAAAAACCACCGCGCCTTTGGGCTTGTCCAAAGCGATATATTTACGATCGATATTGTATTCAATCGGACGTTCGGCTACTTCGTTAACCCCGGTGAGCGCGACTTTCGCCTGCTGATAACGCACCGCCAGCCCAGCGATTTGCCCAACGGGGGCGAGCGCTCGGCCCGATAGAATCACACACGCAATCAACGCACCCATGGTAATGCGCGTCGGTGCATCTTCAGCATGGATGAGATACGTGCCAAAGAGTACCAAAACAACGGTATTGAGTTGTTGCATCATTGTGGAGAAATTCATCACCATATTGCTGATGTCTTTGGTTTTAATACTCGATGCAGCAGCTTTAGCGGTGTAGTGATCCCAGCGCTTTTGCACCCAGTTATACGCATTATTCGCTTTCAGCGTTTCGATCCCATCGACCGCTTCTACCGCCAAACCTTGACGCTGCGATGATTCACGCATCGATTCGTTAATCGAGCGCGCTAATGGTACCTGCGCCAGCAAACCAACCAGTAAGACGATTGGGATAATCATCAGCGGCACCAGCGCCAGTTTGCCAGCCACCAGATACATCACGCCAATAAAGAGCAGAAAAAACGGCATATCGACCAGCGCCAATAAGCTTGCTGAGGTCATAAACTCACGCACCGATTCAAAATCGCGCAGGTTATTAGCATAAGAGCCCGCCGAAACCGGTTTATTTTCCATCTTAATCTGCATTACGCGGCGAAATAGCGCGGAAGAGATAATCAAATCGGCTTTCTTACCCGCAATATCGGTTAAGTGACCACGGATCATCTTAGCAATAAACTCAAATGAGATCGCGATAAATACGCCAATACTCAGCACCCAGAGGGTGTCATACGATTTATTTGGGATGACGCGATCATACACGTTCATCACATACAACGAGCTGACCAAGGCAAGGGTGTTGATCATAAACGTGGCGACGATCACTTGGTAATAATAGCGACGGAAGCGCCAAATCACCCGCCAGAACCACCCTTTCGACAGGCGATATTCTGGGAGTTCCGAGCGAATATCGGCAGCCACCTTCGGCTTCACAAACCAAACATAGCCAAGGTATTGTTTGTTTAAATCTTCTAGGGTGACTTCCTGCTCACCAACACCTGAGATCTCAATCTGCGCCTTACCCTGCTCGATCTTTTTGAGCACAGCTGACTGGCCATCATGAAACAGCAGCACCGCTGGCAAGGCTAACGGCGGAATGCTGTTTAGATCGCGCTGCTGCAGATGATTCTCAAAGCCTTGATGCGTGAGCACATCGCCGAGCGCACGGTAATCAACATCACCAACCTGATCGCGCGGTGTGAGCGTCGCAAGCGTCGCATAAGAGACCGGATGCTGCAGCAGGCGAGTGAGTAAGCTGATGTTTTCGAGTAAAAATTGCATAATGTCTTAATCCATAGTCATTACAGTGCGGCAGGCTGCGCAACCAATATCAATTCACCCTGCTCATTGGTTTGCACATACGATTGTGAGGCGTCAGCACTAATCGTAGCCTCACGCACATCCGGTGAATTTACCACTGCGGCAGCGTTTGCACGCACTGGTTGAGTCGGCAGCTGACTCGCCTGTGTCTTAACTTGCTGCGCAGGCTTTGGCGCGCTGGGTTTCGGACCCGTCGGGATACGATCATCACCTTTTAAGAAAATGCTACCGATCGCATTGTTCGATGGCTTAGGCAAGGTGCGTTGTGTTCTTACTGCTGAAGTCGTTGTGACCGATTCTGTCGGTGTCTTGGCCGCTACCGATGCTGTGCTTGGTGCTGGTGCAGACGCTACAGTAACTGGCTCTGGCTTCACTTGTGGACGTTGTACTGATTTACCAGAATCGCTTGTCACTGCTGACGTTGCTGGTTTCGCTGCGACTAACTCGACATCCGCGCTTGCTTTGCTCTCTACCTTACCAGTAGACGGCTCTGTACGCGAATTATTGTCATCAGCATCACCAGATGTTGCCTGTGATTCTGGTTTCACCAACGCCACTTCTGCAGCATGGCTTTCCAGCTTGATTGTTTCAGTCTTAGCCATAATTGGCGCTTCTTCGCGCGTTGCTTCAACTATAGGCTCAGGGATTAGCTCTGGCTCTGCTTCAACCACATCACGCGCTTTTTCTGTTGCAGCGCTGTTCCAAGCAATAGGTGTCATCGTTGCCTCAGCCCATTGGAAGCCATCAACAAACGTCGGCTCTGGTTGCGCGGCAAGCGCTGTTTGTGCGGCAAGCTCATCCTGCTGCTTCTCAACCGGGATAATCACCAATTCCGGTACAGAGACGGCATAATCTGCGCTAAATTCTGGCTCAACAGGTAGCGTAGCCTCAACAAATTGCGCATCGTCACTACGGTTACTTTTCGCTTCTGATAGAGCCATCATTGAGCGTTTCACCTCAACCATCTCAATATCATCAGCACGCTTATCGACTGACGCACCTTCTGCTTGGCCCGCTAATGAGACGACTTGTCCACCGCTACGAGAGACAGCGTTTTCGTCAATCCCCGCCCAAATACGCAGCGCACCGACCGATGACAGGTAATCGAGCTTAGCGAGCATCAAATCATAGGTCGCTTGCACTTTCAGTTGCTCAATGCCGGCCAGTTCGCTATACGCGTTCACCACATCGAGCAGGCTGCGCTGCGCAATCGAAAATTGGTCTTCGTAATCTCGAGTGACTTGTTTCAGCGCTCTAATTTGGCTATCGGCAATATCAATCCGCGATTGATCCTCACGCATTTTCAGCTCAGCCAATTGTCCACGCTCGCTTAAATTGCGCAAAATATCGTCTAAACGCGCTCGAGCCGCGATAATCTGGCCTTCTTTTTCTTCGATACCTGGTGCGGTTGCACGGTTAAACACGTCAACATCCATATTTAAATAGATCGACGAATCATCGTCTGAAGCTTGTCCGACCAAATTAAGTTTTGGCCAACGATCGCGTTCAGCAACGCGTAGCTCTGCTTCAATACTATCAAGCTCTTTTTTCTGCGCAATAAAGCTCGGATGTGTAGCGAGGTCTTCTTCGCTGGTATTGTACTGAGAGATCAACGCCTCGACGCTATTTTTGGTGAACGGATCATTCAATTCGTTTTCGCTTACCGCAGGCTGAACATAGCGCGACAGACGCAGCAAAACGAGCCCTAGCGTGCGGTTATAATTCATAATGCTGTCTTCAACTTGCAGCAAACGCCCTTCTGCCTGGGTCAACTCTGAACGGCGCCCCGGATCATACGAAACAATCACTTTAAGCTTGTTAACGATATCGCGGTGGCGCTGTAAGTTACCTTGTGCAACATCCAGCGAGAGTTTGGCACGCAATGCTTCGAGATAAAATCCGGATAATTCGTAAATCAGCTCTTCAGCGGCTTCTTCGGTTTTGTACGCGTAATAGTCGGTTTTAAGCGTGTCGCGCTCGATTTGCGCGGCACGGCGACCAAAATCATAAACCGTCCATTTTGCTTCAAGCACTGGTTTGAAGCTATTTGATGAATCTCGGCTATTTGCAATCGGCTGCCTTGCTTTTGCGCCTAACGTTGGCCACCATTGCGCCTCACTTTGTGCAAGCCGACTATCGGCGATACGCTCATTAGCCCGCGCTTCTGCAAGCCCTGGGTCATTCGCCAGCCCGTCTTGTAAGATTTCCGGGAGTGTGCGGCCTTGCGCCCATGAGGCAACGATTAATCCCACCCCGAGGCAGGCGATTTTCCATGATTGTCCGTTAAATAATGTCACACCAAATCCATGTTGTTTTGCATTACCCATCCTAACTGCGTTATTAATCGCATTTTTGCCGCAAAATATACGTAAATGATACGTTATTATTAACTTTTTGAAAACAATAATTACGTGATTATTTCACTTTATTAAGTACTTGCAGCGCCTTTAATACATTAACTGCTTCCTCAAGTTGTTCGCTCAGTTTGGCGCATTGCTTCGCGGCAAGTGCTTTTTCTTGAGCGCTCAAATCATCCCACTGATCTCGCGCTTTCGTCACTTCGCGATCAAACTTCGCCAATTCATCAGCCAACGCCGGGGTTTCTTCCCCAACTTCACGAATTTTCTTGACCAAAGCCTCACATTCAGGCGCAAAATCATCCGCCAACGCCACAGGCGCAAACATCCAGCTTATAAGCCCTAGCAATAGTAGTTTTTTCATCCAAGCCTCCCGTAAGAACTCTTCTCTATGAACAACGCTTGTCGCACGTTTTTAATAATGCTTCGATCTCGGCAACCGTTTTTGGCACATCCGCTGTGGTGACATCTGGCGCACTATTAGTGATGATTACATCATCTTCAATACGAATCCCTATACCGCGCCAACGCACATCAACGCTGGTATCATCGGGTTGAATATACAACCCCGGCTCAATAGTCACCACCATCCCCGGACGATATTCACGCGACTGCCCTTCAGGTTTATACACCCCAACATCATGCACATCAAGCCCCAGCCAATGCCCGGTGCCGTGCATGAAAAATTGCATGAAGCGGTTCTCTTCGAGCCAATAATCCAAGCTGCCGCTGATAATCCCTTCATCGATCATTCCTTGCATCAGATAGCGCCGGGTTTGCGTGTGGAGCTCAAGGTGACGAATCCCGGGACGTGCGGCGTCAATTGCCGCGGTTTGCGCGGCAAGCACAATCTCATACAGCGCTTGCTGATCGCGAGTAAAGCGGCCATTAATCGGATGGGTACGGCTGATATCGCCCGCATAACCGGCGTATTCTGCCCCAGCATCTACCATCAGCAACTCGCCATCATTGAGTGGCGCTTGATTGGTGGTGTAATGCAAACAGCAGGCATTCGCCCCGCCGGCGACAATCGTGTTAAACGACCAGTGACACGCCTGACGACGAAACTCGCCTTCTAATGCGGCTTGCACTTCGTATTCATACGCTCCAGGGCGAGAAGCGAGCATCGCCGCGCGGTGACCAGCAGCGCTAATCTGCCCCGCGCGATGCAAAAGTTTTTGTTCTTCAGCGCTTTTAATCATCCGCTGTTCATCAACAATACGCCGCAGATCGGCAACCGCGTCAATCGGCGCCCCACCACGCCCGGTTTTCTGGTGAATATCGCGCAACAGCGCGGTAATGCGCTGATCATGCTTCTCGTGCACGCCTAAAACGGTATAAATCCGACTACAGTCAGCGAGCATGTCGCTAATCTTGTCTGCCTCGTCGATCGAATACGCTTCATCAGCGCCATAGCGATCGATTGCCCCTTGTTGACCGATGATTTTCCCTTCCCAGATTTCTTTATCTGGGTTACGTGGGGCGCTGAATAAGGTGTAGTGCACCTTGCTGTTTTTGCGTGTTAACACCGCGATCGCTGAGCCTTCAGGAAATCCAGTGAGATACCAGAAATAGCTGTCCTGGCGGTACGGGTAGTACACATCATTATTGCGCAGCGCTGGCTCGGCCGCATAAAGTGCCACCGCAGCCCCTTCCGGTAATTGTTCAAATAATTGGGTGCGTCGGGCAGCGAAAACAGATTGAGCTAAAACTTCGTGCATCATTCTTCCTTCTCAGCAGTAACTTCATATAAGCGTGGGTCACGGTATTCGTTACCAAGCGTTTGGCGCTTGCCGGCGAGTTTACCAACCGTGGTACCTTGAATCAGGATGGAGAATACAACCACCGCATAAGTCATTAATAATATATATTCTTTATATGTGCTATCAGGCAAAGTCAGCGCCATAGCAATCGACAGCCCACCGCGCAATCCACCCCATGTGAGGATGCGCACCGAGCGTGGCGAGAAATAAAACCAGCGCCGCATCACACTCACCGGAATCACCACGCTCACCCAGCGACCGAATAAAACAATCAGAATCGCAAAAACGCCTAGGAACAAGCGGTGGGTATCAAATGGCACCAAGAGCAGCACCACACCCAACATCACAAATAGCACGGTGTTCAAAATTTCATCGATCACTTCCCAAAAGGTATAGAGCGAGGCGCGACTTTTCTCACCCATATTTTTGTGGAATAAATGACCAAACACCAAACCCACAATCACCACCGTAATCGCGGCCGATACACCAATGAGTTCTGCAAACTGGAAACTGCCAAACACCAGCGCCAAGCTGAGCAATATCTCGATATGATAATCGGTGGTGGTGCGCATCAACAGATAGACGATGTAACTCGACACCACACCCAGAATAATCGCCCCACCCACATTTTGCGCAAAAAAGATCGACACCTCGGCAGCACTCATCGTTTCCGCGTTCACCGTCAAAGCAACAAAAAAGGTAAAGACTACCAAACCGATACCATCGTTAAACAGCGACTCGCCGCACACGTCCATATCCAAGCCTTTTGAGACACCAATCGAGCGCAAAATGGCGAGTACAGCGATCGGATCGGTTGGTGAAATCAACGCAGCAAAGGTAAAGCAATACAGCAGCGGCAGTTCGATGCTGCTCAGCAGGTGGATGGCGTAATACATCAAATAGCCGACGATCACTGTGGAGGTCAGTACACCGACAATCGCTAACACAGTAATCGGAATCAAGCGCGGTTTTAAATCTTCAGCGCGGATATGGATCGCCCCGGCAAAGAGCAAAGCACCGAGCATCCCTTGAATCAACGTTTCACCAAAACGCGCCTGCTCAATCATCTTCGTCATCAGATCATCATGAATCAGGCCGAGCCATTTTGCGGCCAAAATCATCAACGACATCACCAGCGCAATCAACATCACACCAATCGTGCGATGCAGCTTAATGAAGCGGTCATTGATCACCGCGAACACCGCCGTAACCACCAACACCAAGGCGATAATATTAAATGCAGACATAATCGTTTAAAGCCAACACAAAAGGCGTCATTATAGAGTAATCACAGCGTAAACACAGGGCTCAAGCAAATTAAACTTGCATCACCTGGCAATCCAACCTATAATCGCGCGCCTTAGAGTGTAATAGACGCGTAGCTCAGTTGGTTAGAGCACCACCTTGACATGGTGGGGGTCGTTGGTTCGAATCCAATCGCGTCTACCAGTTTTTAAAAACCGCTAGTCCTCGGGATTTAGCGGTTTTTTTTCATCTGTCTTAACCCGATAACACACCGACTTCTCGAAAGAACTTGGCATAAATAGCCGCTTTTTCAGCGAGTGGTTTGGGGTAGGCGCGTGAAGTTGATGGTAGTCGGTATAGGTTGAGCTTGCGGTTATTAACTTGCGTTTGTCCCGGTTTTTGCAAGGTCGGCTTGCGGGTATTTTCTGGCAATAGCTCGCATAGCGTATCCGTGGCTTTGCCGCCTGTGGTCATGATGCTGTGGCAATGCGGCACTTTAGCCAGCAGCGCCGAAAGATCTACCGTTTCAACGATGCGTAAAAACTGATCGGAAGCATTACCTTTTAAGCGCTCGACCTTATACGCCACACCGGCAATCGCGATACCCTTTTCGCTTAAAAATGCACGGATTTTTGCCGCATCCCCACCACTGCTATCGGCATTCAGAAAATGGTTTTTATCGTCAAAAAACGCCAAGCCATAAATCCGCCACATATCGTTTTGTGGGTTAGGGTAAAAAAAGTCCATACCCCAGCGCGCTTTAGGTGGCGGGAAGCTGCCGACCATGAGTAGCTTCGCTTTTTCAGGGATAAATGGCGCAAATGGGTGGGTTTCCATCATGATTTTTTCAGCCCAGCAAACGCTTCTGCCATCGCAGTTTGTGGCTTTTGGCAGTCTGGTACGCTTTTTCGTTGCTCCGCAGAATTTTTAGCAGGTTTTTGTGCAGTATGCTTGGTTTTTGTGGCCTCTTCTCGCATCGATAAACTAATACGTTTGCGTTTAACGTCCACTTCTAGCACGCGCACTTTCACCACATCACCAGCTTTTACGATGTCACGCGGATCAGCAACATAACGATCAGCAAGCTGCGAGATATGCACCAAACCATCTTGGTGAACACCAACATCGACAAACGCGCCAAAGTTCGCGACATTACTGACTACACCCTCAAGTAGCATACCTTCGTACAAATCGGTGATTTGCTGTACACCTTCGGCAAAATTGGCGGTTTGAAATTCGCCACGCGGATCACGCCCGGGCTTATCTAATTCAGCAAGGATGTCATTAATAGTCGGCAGGCCAAACTGCTCATTGGTAAACGTCTGCGCGTCTAGGCGCGAGAGCGCCTCTCGATTGCCAATCAACGCACGCGCATCGAGCCTGAGTTTGTCACACATCGCGCGCACCACCCCATACGCCTCTGGATGTACCGCCGATCCATCAAGCGGCTCATCACCATCATGAATGCGCAAAAAACCAGCGGCTTGTTCATACGTTTTCGCACCCAAACGCGGTACATCAAGCAACGCTTTCCGGCTAGCAAATGCGCCATGTTCATCGCGGTAAGCAACAATATTATCCGCCAATGTGCTGTGCAACCCGGCGATACGCGCAAGCAATGCCGGCGAAGCAATATTCACATCCACGCCCACCGCGTTCACGCAATCTTCCACCACCCCATCAAGACTATGAGCTAAAGCCACTTGATCAACATCATGCTGATATTGCCCAACGCCAATCGATTTAGGGTCAATTTTGACCAATTCCGCTAACGGATCTTGCAAGCGCCGCGCAATCGACACCGCACCACGTAATGACACATCCATATTCGGCAGCTCATTGGCCGCCAATGCTGAAGCAGAATACACCGACGCACCGGCCTCACTGACCATCAACTTATCCACACGAGCCAGTTCGCGGCTGCGACACGCTTGTAATAGCTCGCTAACCAGCTGATCGGTCTCACGACTCGCTGTGCCATTACCTATGGCAATCAAACGCACATCATAACGTTCAATCAACGCGAGCAACGTCGTTAAGCTGCCCTGCCAATCTTTGCGCGGCGGGTGTGGGTAAATCGTATCAGTGGTGACCACTTTACCGGTATCATCAACCACCGCGACCTTAACTCCGGTGCGCAAACCAGGATCCAAACCCATGGTTGGCAGCCGACCAGCCGGAGATGCAAGCAAAACATCTTTAACGTTGCTCGCAAACACTGCAATCGCATCTTGATCAGCTTGTTGTTTTAAGCGTGCAAACGCTTGTGTGGTGAGCGACACCAAGAGCTTACCGCGCCAAGCAAGACGCACCGTATCGTGTAGCCACTGACAATCAGCGCCTAGCGCTAAATGCTGTGCCATTAACACTTCGTAGTCGCTAACCGCACGGCTTGACAATTGTGCTGCTTGCGCGCGCAGCTGAACCTGCAATACGCCTTCGTTACGTCCACGCAGCAGCGCTAGCGCACGATGCGCGGGGATTTTATGAATGGCCTCTTCATAAGCAAAATAATCGTTAAATTTACTACCGATCTCTTCTTGTCCGGCAACAACTTCGGCAACGACTACTGCCTCACGCCATAATTTATCGCGCAATACAGCCAGCAGCGCGGCATCCTCACCGAGCTCTTCAATAATAATCGCACGTGCACCATCTAGCGCCGCTTGGGCATCTGTTATCCCATCATCGACGCTAATATAGCCTTGAGCGAACGCTGATGGATCGCTTGATTGCTCGTCGAGTATTTGTTTGGCGAGTGGTGCTAGCCCTGCTTCACGAGCGATCTGTGCTTTTGTACGCCGTTTGGGTTTATACGGCAAATACAAATCTTCCAGCGTTGTTTTATCGCGTGCGGCTTCTATGTTTTGTCGCAGGACATCGGTCAGCTTTCCTTGCTCAGCAATCGAAGACAAAATCGTTTCACGACGTGCATCGAGTGCGCGGCAATAGCCAAGCTGGTCGTGTAACAATCGTAGCTGCGTATCGTCTAGTCCACCGGTTGCCTCTTTGCGATAGCGTGCGATAAACGGCACGGTCGCACCATCATCGAGTAGCGCTATCGCAGCCTTCACCTTATGGACTGGCGTACTGAGTTTTTCAGCAATATGTTGGGCAATATCCATAGATATCCTGCTCGTAAAACGCTCTAGTGTACCGTAATGCGCTTTTAACAGGCCATAAAAAACCCAAACCCGGCGAACCGAGTTTGGGTTTTTTTGCTTAAGTGTAGTGAACGATTAGATCACAGTAATACCCTGCTGGATATACACATCATCATTAGTGTTTGTGCCAGCACTGCTGTGATGGTAAACGTCGTAGGTTATGCCACCGACATTTTCGCTACCAACTTTAGCCCAAGAACCACCACCTGCATCGCGTAAGTTCATATCGCGATCCGAGTTCCAGTCCGTGCTACCAAGATCCACTTTACTGCGAATATCGTCGCTTTGGACAAACAAAGCACCGTCGCGTGTGGTGTCTTGCAGGAGATCCTTATAACGGATATCCAACGCATTAGGGCCATTGAGCTTGATAATTTCGAAGCCATCAATGTCGGAAGTTGAGATGTTTGTCACATGCTTCCAAGCACTAATGCCAGTAACCATGTTAGTACCACCATTGTAATCCAACACCAAGGTATCTTGGCCTTCACCACCATGCAGCTTGCCATCAACCGTCTTACCAGTAAATATCAATGTGTCATCACCGAAGCCCATGTCAATGTGCGATCCAGCAAGCATCGCTTTACCGAAGGACAAGGTGTCGTTACCATCGCCCATCTCGATTCGGGTATTAATGCCAACGTAGCCATCGATAGTCATAGAATCATCACCTGAACCCATGTCAATCATGCTACCTGCGAGCATATTACCGCCGATATGTAAGCTGTCGTCTCCGTCGCCAGCAAAGACCTTAGCGCCAGCCAAGATGTTACGGCCAATAGAGATGGTGTCATTACCACCTTCAGTAGAAATGACCGTGCCAGATAACACATCTGAACCGATGATCACCTTGTCATTACCTTCACCAGAGTTGATCAGGTTGTTTGTGCCGACAAAGCCATCGATATAAATTTCATCATTACCTGAACCGGCTTTAATAACCCCGTTATTCACCATATTCTTATGTAATTTGAAACTATTATCGCCATCGCCTAAGAGGACTTTTGACCAACCCAACATACTGCCGTTAACTTCCAGTGTGTCGTTGCCAGAACCCATATCGACTTTGGTGTTGGTTCCGAGGAATCCACCAGCGCGCATGACATCATCACCTGAGCCCATATCAACGATCGCATCGTTGACCATGCTACCCTTGAGGTTAAAGGTGTCATTACCTGTGCCCATATCAACCTTGGTATAAGCAAACATGCTGCCACAGCCACCTTTATCAGGTGCTAAGCCCCACCATGCCTGGTGACCCGGAACGCCAGTATCAATCCGGTCATCACCACCACCGGTGGAAATAACAGCCCAACCATGCCATGGGGCTTTGTT
Organism: Suttonella sp. R2A3; assembly: GCF_021513215.1. NCBI lineage: Bacteria > Pseudomonadati > Pseudomonadota > Gammaproteobacteria > Cardiobacteriales > Cardiobacteriaceae > Suttonella > Suttonella sp. R2A3. Next base: position 887,921 of record NZ_CP090975.1, read on the forward strand.
CCAGATATTACCCTGTGTACCCCAAGTCCAGCAGTTCTTAGATCCATTGCCAATTTCGATCCAATCATCGCCTTCGGTTAGCTTGTATGAGCCATAATCAACAGGGCCATGATCGCTGTTCCAGCTTGACGCTACAGTGAACACTTTATAGTGCTTACCAATTTCCTTGATGCTGCCATCATCATTGGTATTGCCGCTGTTACCAGCTACGTCTGTAACGGTTGCAGTCGCGGTGTAGCCACCAACTGGAATTGGCTGAGTTGGTGTGACTTCATACGTTCCATCCGCAGCAACGGTTGTTACTAAAGTTTCTAACAGGTTACCATTAGGATCAGTCACAGCAACACTCACCGTTGCTCCAGCTTCTGCGCCCTGACCTGTGATGGTCGGGGTTGTATCCGTGGTTTGATCTGGTGCATCAATAGTGCCCACATCAATGGTTACATCAACGCCATAGGCCTTATCAGCAACCACTGTACCTGTGTTACCCGCAACATCTGTTGGGAAGAAAGTCACATCAATAACCTGATCAGCATCATTGACTAAGCCTGCGCCAGCAACATCGATACTGAATCGACCGTTGCTATCCACTGTACCTTCATAGTCAACGCTATCGATGGTTAGAACGACCTTATCGCCATCCTGGAATTCACCAGTCGCAACACCAGTAATCGCAACATCAGCAGCACTTTCTGCCGCATTAATCACGTTATCAGCAGTGACATCATCAACTGCGATTTGTGTTGTGCTAGAATCTGGCGCACTGATATCAATCAATGCCTCAGCATAGCCTTTATCCGACACGTTACCTGCTGGGTCAACAACAACCGCAGTCACTTTAACAGTCTCACCATCATTTGGTGCAGTAACTGCTACAGCAACACTACCGTTTTGAATGTGATTAACAGTCAAGGTGATTTCTTGGCTTACACCATCTTGGTCGGTGACTACCAAGGTATCACCAGCAACCGCATCACTTGGCAGATTAACGATCGCATCCACGTCACCCTGAAGCTCACTTTGATTAATAATACCGTCGCCATTCGTGTCTTCGGTAATCTTAACTGTCGGCGCTTCTGTGGCATTGGTGTCTAAGGTCGCACTGTCTGTGCCAGTCTTAGATTTATTGCCCGCCGGGTCAATTACATACGCACTAGCTACTGCGTCAGAACCTTCAGCTGGAGACGTAATCTCTGCTTCAATGTAGCCGTTAGCTTTGTCGCTAGCTGTCAGAACAAAGGTTTGTTGTGCGCCACTTTGGTCAGTTAATACAACCGTGTCGTCAACTTCGACGTGCGCTAAGCCGCTGATGTCGACTTTGACCTTGATCTTGCCACCATCTGCGTCAAGCTCTGTTTTGTTGATGCTGCCGCTGTTATCACCGTCTGTGGTAATAGTAACTTCTGGTGCTTTGTCTGAAGTACCGTCGTCATCTTGATCGCCAGGTACACCGGTGTCAACTGTCACACTGTCGCTGCCTTCTGGGCTGGTGTTGCCCGCTTTGTCAGTGACGGTTGCCGTCACGGTCAATGGACCATCGGCTGCCGGTGCAGGGACAGTGGTGTTAATCGAACCGTTAGTGATGTCTGTAGCAGTTAAGACGATGTCTTTAGTGTTGCCGTTGCTGTCAGTCACAGTCACAGTGTCGCCATCTTTAGCGCCTGCTGGTAAGCCGATGGTCACATCAACCTCACCTTCAAGCTCTTCTGCATTAACAAAGCCGTCGTCATTGACGTCTTCGGTAATCTTAACTGTCGGCGCTTCTGTGGCATTGGTGTCTAAGGTCGCACTGTCTGTGCCAGTCTTAGATTTATTGCCCGCCGGGTCAATTACATACGCACTAGCTACTGCGTCAGAACCTTCAGCTGGAGACGTAATCTCTGCTTCAATGTAGCCGTTAGCTTTGTCGCTAGCTGTCAGAACAAAGGTTTGTTGTGCGCCACTTTGGTCAGTTAATACAACCGTGTCGTCAACTTCGACGTGCGCTAAGCCGCTGATGTCGACTTTGACCTTGATCTTGCCACCATCTGCGTCAAGCTCTGTTTTGTTGATGCTGCCGCTGTTATCACCGTCTGTGGTAATAGTAACTTCTGGTGCTTTGTCTGAAGTACCGTCGTCATCTTGATCGCCAGGTACACCGGTGTCAACTGTCACACTGTCGCTGCCTTCTGGGCTGGTGTTGCCCGCTTTGTCAGTGACGGTTGCCGTCACGGTCAATGGACCATCGGCTGCCGGTGCAGGGACAGTGGTGTTAATCGAACCGTTAGTGATGTCTGTAGCAGTTAAGACGATGTCTTTAGTGTTGCCGTTGCTGTCAGTCACAGTCACAGTGTCGCCATCTTTAGCGCCTGCTGGTAAGCCGATGGTCACATCAACCTCACCTTCAAGCTCTTCTGCATTAACAAAGCCGTCGTCATTGACGTCTTCGGTAATCTTAACTGTCGGCGCTTCTGTGGCATTGGTGTCTAAGGTCGCACTGTCTGTGCCAGTCTTAGATTTATTGCCCGCCGGGTCAATTACATACGCACTAGCTACTGCGTCAGAACCTTCAGCTGGAGACGTAATCTCTGCTTCAATGTAGCCGTTAGCTTTGTCGCTAGCTGTCAGAACAAAGGTTTGTTGTGCGCCACTTTGGTCAGTTAATACAACCGTGTCGTCAACTTCGACGTGCGCTAAGCCGCTGATGTCGACTTTGACCTTGATCTTGCCACCATCTGCGTCAAGCTCTGTTTTGTTGATGCTGCCGCTGTTATCACCGTCTGTGGTAATAGTAACTTCTGGTGCTTTGTCTGAAGTACCGTCGTCATCTTGATCGCCAGGTACACCGGTGTCAACTGTCACACTGTCGCTGCCTTCTGGGCTGGTGTTGCCCGCTTTGTCAGTGACGGTTGCCGTCACGGTCAATGGACCATCGGCTGCCGGTGCAGGGACAGTGGTGTTAATCGAACCGTTAGTGATGTCTGTAGCAGTTAAGACGATGTCTTTAGTGTTGCCGTTGCTGTCAGTCACAGTCACAGTGTCGCCATCTTTAGCGCCTGCTGGTAAGCCGATGGTCACATCAACCTCACCTTCAAGCTCTTCTGCATTAACAAAGCCGTCGTCATTGACGTCTTCGGTAATGGTTACCGTCGGTGCGCTAGGGGCTGTGGTGTCTGTACTGTATTCTTTTGAGCCCTCAGTAGTGAACTCGTTACCAAATGGATCTTTTGAGACGACCGAAGCGTACACTTCCGGTTGACCGTTACCATCGCTATCCTGGGTGTTAGCGAATAATTCGCTACCTGGGACATTAATTGAAAATTGATTATTTGCGTCCAATTCACCAGCGTAGGTTGTGCCGTTAATGGTTAGCTTAATTTCATCGCCAGGCTTCATCCATGCGCCTTGCGCCTTACCAGTGATCGTCACTGTGCCTTCTGATTCAACGGCATTAATCACGTTATCTTCGGTGATCGGGTCAATAACAATCTCGCTATCACTATTAACGAACGATTGATCGCTGCCATTAAGTGAAGTGCTACCGTTTTGACCAAACCATTTAGCGGTTAAATCAGCAACACTGCCAGACTCTCCTGACAAACGGACGGTAAATGCGCCTGCTGAAATATCTGCAGCTTCTAAGGTGACCGTCACAACTTCGCTCGTACCATTATCGAGCTGAATCGTATCGCCTGCTTGGGCGTAGCTTGGAATCTTAACCGAAACAGCAACGGTTTTATCTAGCGATGTACTCGCATCCACACCTGGTCCATAATGTACTGAACCTGTGTTAGTTTGATTCGCTGAACCAGACAATTCAGCAGCGGTAATCATCCCGTCATTATCTGCATCAGCAACAATAGTTACTTCAGGAGCAGCCACACTCTCCGCCTTCTGGATACCTCTAGCTGAAATATTACCACGTGAATTAATGTACATGAATTGATACACATACTCTGTGCCATAAGCCTCGGCATCGGCACCATTTATTAGAATATTGTATTCAAATAGGGTTTGATTGGTATTCGTACCTAGTGGTACAAGTTCTACTTTCTTAATTGGATTAACCGTATCACCAGATTCATAAATATAAACCCAAACACTCTCATTTATCGCTGGTGGTCGTGTAACGTCACTAAAGGCGTGAATTGTTGCATTGGTTGTTAAAGTCATAATTAATCCTCCTGATTAATCTTAAAATCATACTTAGTAGTGTAAAGCAAAAAGCATGCCGAATACTAAATAATCGTTATGCCGTCTTGAACTAGAATTTGGATGTAGTTACTACCGTCATAGTTTTGTAATACATGATAGCTGTCACCACCTAAAGACGCCATACCGGTTTCAATCCAACCCTTCTCGTCTAAACCGATATCGAGCACATCACCAAAGTCACCTTGAAATTGCAGCACATCCGCTGGCGTTACACTTGCCAAATCCAGATACTCTTCAGCACCAACTAAGCTAGTATTAACCTCCACTGTACGACCTGTAGCATTCTCAGCAACCGTGACTGAAAATCCATTACTCTCTGAACCCGGAATAACCGCTAGTGAGCTAGTTGCATCACCATAAACAGCCTTAACCTGAAAATTATGTTTACTGCCTGGTACATACTTATCAGGTGCATCAACGCCATCATAGTCAAACGTCCATGTACCATTAGGATCCCCACTAGTGACTATCACAGCAGCATTCCCAATATAGTTACCGTTATCATAAACCAGAATGTGCACTTTATCTGGATCCATCCCATCGGTTGCCACTGTCAGGTTATTGATATCTATAGTTCCAGAAAGTGATAATGCCAAATCACTTGTCGATGGACCTCCAGAAGTCAATGAAACAGCACTCCCCGAAGAATCATCTTCTACTGCAGTAATCTTAAGTGTATAGTCGGGCAGTATAGCCCCACCTGAAAGCACCACACCCGTATTAATATTAAGGTGTTGACTGGAAACATTTCCTGCAGTATCGATGGTACGAATAACAAACGTATGACCAACTTCAACTTGCGGGTCTATATTATCTAAATACCAGCCAGTGGTAGAAGGAGAATCCTGCGCAGGAACAAAAGCCAATTCCTCACCTTTGCTACTATAAACATAGAATCCTTCTGTATCTTCTGGCACCTCAACGTAAAAAGAGTCTCCTTTCCCATCACTATCAGTATCATTGAATGCACCAGCGTTGGTTACACCTACATTGCTTAAGTCTATGGTTATGGTGTATGAACCAGATTCTCGACCTTCGTTACCTGCTGCGTCAACAACTTTCGCAGTGTAAACGACTTTATCTGTATCAGCGTAGCCGGTTTCATCCTGATAACTCCAGTCTGTGCCGTTAACCGTTGCATTTCCTAACTCAACAGGCGCTGCACCATTAACTGAAGCATAAATGACCAAGTTTTCAGCCGTTACACCCGATTGGCTACCATCTGCCAGCGCTGCATCAAGTGTTCCTTTAAGCAGTGGCGTCTTGTCGTTGGTAACACCACCATCAGCTACGTCCACTTCACCAGTCGAACCACCAGGCTGTGGCATCTGATCATCAACAACCGTGGTAATCGTTGCTTTTTGGGTTGGCGCTGATGTATCTCCTGATTCTACAACAGGACTGGTATCGTCATCATCGACAAACAAGAACGCCAAGGGTAGTAGCAGTAGTGGCCATAATGGAATACCTTGGAATAAGGCGTCACCACCCAAGGCCTGGCCTGAAGGCATTTGTTCTGCGAGCTGGGTCACGACGTTAACGTCTGCACCAGCTTCCGGGACATAGGCGTAGTATTGCCCGTCTTCGTTGAGACCAATCAGTGGGTTGTCTTTGGATTGTTGGTAATAGTCTTCAATGATCAGGTCTGGCTCATTAATGAGTGAGCCTTCAAAGGCAATCAGCAGGTCATCACCTTGACGGAGTACAGTAAGGTTTTCCGGAGCAAATTGGGTGGCGGCGTCGATGAGTTCGTAGTTGACGCCATTTTGTGCAGCAATGCGTACGGCTTCGCTGCCTGCAGTGTTAATTTGCAGGGTTTCAACGGTATTCTTACCGCTATTAATGTTTAATATGATTACTTTACTCATACCGTCCTATCCTTGTTCAGCTGTTACTTTACGTCCTTGTGTGTTTTTTTGCGTTAGCGTGTCCTCACGATAACTTCAACACGACGGTTTACTTCATTACATGCTCGTTGTGCTTCGCGATCTCCTGGGAACTGGGCAAAGCAGTCATCAACGATGAGTTTGCTTTCACCAAAGCCTTGGACTTCGATGATTGAGGCATTAACGCCACCGGCGATCATCAGTTCACGGATCGATGCGGCGCGTTTTTCTGAGAGGGTTTGGTTGTAAGCGTCTGTGCCGGTTGGGTCGGTGTGACCATGAACAGCGACAGAGTCTAAACGCTGATTATCGATGCTTTGTGCGAGCGCGATGGTGTCTTCACGCCCTGGCGGTAAGATAGAATCAACGCTGCTTTGATCGAATGGGAACAGCACATCGCTGTTGAGTACGTGTACTTCTTCTTTGACCGGACCACAGTTGTTTTGGTTGTTCACGCGTGGGCGGGTGTAGGTGTGTAAGGTGGTTTGTGCAAGCTCTTCTTTAGCAACATCTGCCGGCACTTCCATCAACAGCGGTAATCCTTCTGGTTGATGGACGATTTGGATATAGAAGATTTCGCCTTGTTTGGGTTGCGCTTGTGGGCCTTGGCGCTCAGCTTTCATCAGATAACCGGCGTCTTGACCTGTGTAAGCGACAGTGATTGGTTGTACGCGGTTAGCGCATACGGCTACTGGTGAGTATTCACCAGGCAGTAGTGAGGTCAGGTATTCACCATCAATGGAGATCACCACAGCCTTAGGGAAGGCATCATCGGCGTCGCGGAAAAAGACAAAGCCACCTTGTTCAGCATTCATTTGCACGATGCCGTCTGTTGTATCGCCAGTATCGAGTGCTTGATCTTGTCCTTGTAAAGTACCACAGCCTGCCAAAAACAGGGCCAATGCCGATAAACCAATACTCAGTGCGTTCTTTTTCATCCTTAAAGCCTTATGTTAAAAATTGATTTAGCACATCCGCTTACTCATTAATGTCTAAAACTGTGTTTTAGTAACATTCTCAAGATTTACTAGCCGATCGTGCCCATGCTTTCTTAAATACTTGAGTCTTAGTCAGATAAGTGAATATTACTTAAATATTGTATATGCTGTGATGATATGCTTCCTAAACATTACCCTGACAAAAAATAATATAAGTAAATCCTATACTTAACAACACCCAAAATCTAAAATAAATTATTTCCCAATTTACCCTAGAAAAGCATTCTTTGCAAATTTTTTTATACCCGCGCAAGGCTTTGCTGCGCGGCTTGCTTTGTTTCATTTGCAACAAAATGACGTTTTTTTACACCAAGATATTGATGAAGAAGAATAGCGCCTCAGGCAGCTATCCCGCCAGGAGCTCGCTACCCATTACCGCCAAGCTCCTATCAAAATCATTTTAGCTGACCAATAATGCCACCTTGACTACCTAATTACGTTAGATAATAACCATGCCACCTTGTACCATGATTTACACATAAGGATCACTATCCGGGCTACCAGTGTAGTGCTGCAAGACATGGTAGGTGCTGCTATCAACAGCAAAACCTGAGGCTGTGCCCGTTTCGATCCAGCCATTAGCGCCTAAGCCGATATCGAGCACATCGTCCTCATTAATTCTATAGTTTGTGCAGCAAGATTTATACCAAGCAAGAAATACACTTACATTTACTTCGCATGAGCTTCAATCATAGCCGGTGTATTACTTAATATGTTGTGTACAGCAGTAGCAATAACCTCATGAAATTTATCATAGAAAGGCACTTTCTTAACACCCTTCTAGATAACGACAATACCATCCTGCACCAAGATTTGTGTATAAGCGCCATCAACACTGTTGTAATGTTCCCAAATGGAGTAATTATTATCACCCACCGTAGTGGTACCAGCTTTAGCCCAATCACCAGCAGTTAAATTAATTTCAAGCCGATCACCTAAATCTCCATCAAACTGCAATACATCACCAGCAGTAATCTTCGACACATCCAGCTTTAATTGGGTTTGATCACCAACCAATTCCGTATTTTGAACTATAGCCTCTGGATCTATAAAATTCGTTTTTTCTGTGCTTCCAGAGGAATCATCAACAACAAGGAAGGCTAATGGCACCAGCGCTATTGGCCATAACGGAATCCCCTGGATCCCCTGGGCTACAGCATCACCACTCAGAGCTTGGCCTGAGGGCATTTGTTCTGCGAGCATGGTGAGCGCGTTAACGTCTGCACCAGCTTCTGGAACATAGGCGTAGTATTGGCCGTCTTCGTTGAGACCAATCAGTGGGTTGTCTTTGGATTGCTGGTAATAGTCTTCAATGATCAGGTCTGGCTCATTAATGAGTGAGCCTTCAAAGGCAATCAGCAGGTCATCACCTTGACGGAGTACAGTAAGGTTTTCCGGAGCAAATTGGGTGGCGGCGTCGATGAGTTCGTAGTTGACGCCATTTTGTGCAGCAATGCGTACGGCTTCGCTGCCTGCAGTGTTAATTTGCAGGGTTTCAACGGTATTCTCACCGCTATTAATGTTTAATGTGATCACTTTACTCATTACCGTCTAATCCTTTTATAGCAATTATTTAAGCCCATATAGAGGCTTTAATTTAGCGTGCGCCAACGACACAGAAACCAATACTTAATCTATCACATTCATACTTTTTTGTAATTATCCTTGCACTAAAAAATACTCATCAATGCTTGTTTAACCAAATACAAACCATCTATTTGGGGAAATGCGTGGCCGCGACTTTTAAACGCCATCAAGCGCCATATCACCTTGAACAATCCAACCGCGACGACTCATCCACGCACGCATTAATCCAGCAATCAGTGCGGGTAAGATAAACATCAATAACACAATAGCCATCCAGATCGTCATGACGGATAAAACACCTGCGTTGGCATCAATAACCGCGAACACGCCCACCAGACCAGCTGTTCCCATGCCGCTACCAAGCGCACTGCATTGCAGCGCAAAGACAACTGTTGCTAATGGGCCAACGATGGCGCTTGCCACAATCGCTGGCAACATGATGATCGGTTTGCGCATCACATTAGGAATTTGCAGCATACTGGTGCCTAGCCCTTGGGAAATCAGACCGCTGATCCCATTTTCACGAAAGCTCGCAACAGCAAAGCCCACCATATGCGCTGCACAACCCACCACCGCCGCCCCACCGGCCAAACCGTCCAAACCAATAGCAATACACATCGCCGCACTACTGGTTGGTAGCGTGAGTAATATACCCACCACCACGCTAATCACAACCCCCATCAAAAAGGGTTGTAGTGAGGTGGCATAATGAATCGCCTGGCCAAGCGCGTTAATCGCCGCGACTACCGGCGGGCACAACGTCCAGCAAATCAACAGCGCCATGCTAAACATCGCGAGCGGAAGTAATAAGATATCAAGCCGTGTTTTGCCATGCAGCCAAGCGCCTAAACGGTAAGAAAATACGGCAGTGAGGTAGGCGCCAATCGGATTGCCCGGCAGCGCCCTTAGCATCGGGGGCAGGTTTTCCAAATCACGCACAAAAAGCGTACCACCGACCAGTAATTCGCTGTGTGCGCCCATCATGCCGGTAACTAAACAACACAAAGCAACCAGCGGTGGCGCGCCTAAATAGACAGCGATGCCGACGCCAATCCCCGCCCCCATCATCACACCGGCCCATTTGCCAATTAATACAAATAGCTCCCAGCCAAACCAAGCGCCAATTTGGCTCATGATTAAGCCGGCAATCAAGGTAACAAACAACCCTGCCGCCATACCGCTAAGCGCGGTGATAAAGTATTTATGGAGAAATGCCTTAGTTTGAATCGCCATCGTCTTTACCATGCAAAATGAGCACTATAACACATGAACAATTATTCATATTCACTATTGCACCCACCACCACTGCTACAAAACAGTTAGCCTTAAGAGGACAACGCGGTTAAAACGATAGTTCATCGAGTAACAATTAATACCTACTGCTTCACGCATAGCTTATAGTCACATTCAACTGTATTTACCATTTAATAGCATGCAAAACATGGCCATCTGTCGAAATGTCACATAAAACCTTTTATCATTGATGAAAATCGTTTGGATGCGTACGCTAACCCATTACCACGACAGCCTCAACCTTTTATAACCCCTGACTCTTAAACCTTTTTATGCAAAAAACGGCAATCAACTCAATAGATAGTAAAACACTGAAGCAAATCATAGACGAGTTTATGGTACTAGCCAATAACGCTGATTTCACAGCTGGTAAAGCCTTACTGTTACAAGCCGCTAAACACTACCCTAATGAACCATTGGTTTTTATGAATCTTGGACTGTGCCACTTAAGACTAAAAGAGCTACAAGCGGCTTACGATGCTTATCAAAAAACACTGGCGCTATTCCGTGACGAAACACCAAACACCAACCTCTATGACGGTCTAGCAGAGGCCTGCTTTTTTCTTGATAAACCTGAAGAGACAAAAAAATATGGCAGATTAGCGCTAGAAACCAAACTGTCACAAATCAAAAAAATTGAGCCTTTGCCATTTGCCAGCAAACACCCACCCGCTTTTAACGACAAAAACCCTAGCGAAAATATCATTTCATTTTCACTCTTTGGCGATAACCCAAGGTATTGTGAAACTGCCCTACTCAACATTTACTGGGCAAAAAAAGTGTTGCCAAACTGGACTTGCCGCTTTTACCTTGATGACAGTGTGCCAACCCATGTCAAAAACCGACTTCAAAAACATGGTGGGCAGATTGTTGAAGTATCTACGGAAATAAAACAACGGATGTCGGGGCTGTTCTGGCGCTTTTTAGTGATAGACGACCCCAGCGCAAAACGCTTTTTAATTCGTGATGCAGATTCGCTGGTTTCTTTTAAAGAACGTGTTGCCATCAATGCATGGCTAAGAAGCGATAAATGGTTTCATACGATGCGCGATTTTTGCTCACACACCGAGCTGATTTTGGCGGGCATGTGGGGCGGTTGCCATGGTGCCATTGACAACATCCAAGAGAAAATAAATACTTTTCATAACCTGCAAGCAAAAGGGACACAGCGGTTTTGGGATCAACATTTCCTGCGTTACCAGATCTACCCAATCCTCTCACAAAGCCTGCTTGCTCACGACAGCCAAGACATACAAGCGGGTGCGCTGCCCTTTCCTGAAACCAAAGCAAAAACAGACCACGAACGCCATGAAAACTTTCATATAGGACGTAACATGGCAACAGGTCGGGTTCTGATCAATACTGCAAATACCGAACATACCCACGTAAGCTGGCAGCTGGTTAATACAAAATCCCCTGATGTCATTTATGGATATACCCAGCCTATCAACGGACAAGAACAGGTGGCCATTCACTTACCCGATGAGCATATAAAAAAGCTGCAGCAGAAAATATTTGGCATTAAAACACAATTTTTTACGCCGAATGATCGTTAGATAATCGATAAAAAAGCCTCCAGATGGAGGCTTTTTTGCAAGGAACATCCGTGCTCTCAGGTTAAATGATCTGAATACCTGAATGACTTAGCACCAAGAGATCATTCGTCCCATCGCTATAAATATCATAAGAAACACCGCCAAAAGTCGTTGTTCCTGTAGCGGTTGTACTACCATAGAAATCCACGCTATCTCCCGCATTGCCTTTCACCATCATTGCCGAGTTATAGGTATTACCATTATCGTCGGTAAACGTTCCTGAGTTACGGGTAAATGCCCCAGCATCCTCAATAATCAAACGATTATCACCACCGCCTGTGATATCAAATATCTCAAACCCGGTCAGATCATTGTTGTCTTGAAGGTATTCAAAAAGTCCTGAGACGCCATCATCAAATTTATAGGTGTCAATACCCTCACCACCATCAGCAACACTACCTTCAGCATAGCGTTTGGTATTGATGATCAACGTATCATTACCCGTCCCCATATATAGGTCGGCACCTGCCTCTAAATAGTCTAATGATTCACGTGTAAACCTTGCCGTATCATCACCAGCACCCATATCAATAATGGTTCCACCCGTGGTAGCAATATTTGCCTGGAAATAGTCATCGCCATCGCCCATGAATATTCTCGAATCACCATCCAATGTATTGGACACATACATCGAGTCATCGCCACCATTGAAGTTGTATGTTCCAGCACTTACATTGCCTTTTACTAAGACAACTTCGCTAAAGTCACTCAAGTTATGAACTCGAACCGCTGCAGAACCAGTTTGAGTACTACCTTCAAGCCAGTCAAAGCCATTTAGCAGCCAAGTAAAGTAATACAAATTGCCAAATTCACCCACATCTGTCTCATTGCCCGCCTTATCAATAATCCCAAGCCGTGCCTGAATCTTGTCATAAGGTTCGGATGCTAATGCGTTGTAAATGGGATCTGTCAGAGGTTTTTTTAAAGCGAGTGAGAAAGTTCCATCACTAGAGGCAGTCGTATTAGCTTCACCGACATCAAACTTACCATTGTTATTTTCATCATCATAAACAAAGGCATCTGCTTCGGCGATACCTAAAAGTGTATTTGTATCACTATCATACCCATTAACGACTACATCACGTATTTTCTGATCCAACGTCATGTCCAGCGTGCCCGTAGTAACCGCAGGATCATAATCAGGAGAGGTTAATCGCGCTTCTAAGTGGTACGCCTTACCCTCCCAGCCATCGTAACCTGGCAGCTTAAATGATCTCCCAGAGCCAGTTTTCCAGCCCGAACCATCATTTAAGTTATACTCCCATGAAGCACCCCGTGGTATCCCCTCTACATGCACAGTGGGCTTCCTGGTGTAGTTATCGGTATTGCTACCAATATTTGGCGATACTTGACTACCAAATGTGTCATCAGCATCCAAAATATTAAGAACCAATGCGTCGTCGTTAATAATGGTCCCTTTTGCCGTCGATGTGCCGATTGTCATATCACCACTAGGATCACTCAATGTCACTGTAAAGGTCTCGCTGAGCTCAATCTTTGACTCTTGATTTGTGGCAATGGTGATGGTTTTACTGGTTTCATCTGCAGCAAAATTGAGTGTACCTGATGCTGCAACAATATCACTTGCATCAGCAGTATCATCACTTGCAAAACCAGTCGTATAATTAACACTGGCAGCCTGTGACGTATCGCCATTTCGTGTGACTGTGAAGGTTAAACTCTCCCCTTCTGTTGCGCTGGCATCAGTAATACTAAATTCACCAAGATCCACGTTTGTTACAGCGCCTGAAACGGTTTGACTTGAACGATTACCAGCTACATCGGTTGCCACTACCTCAAACTCATAACGGTTTTTTGGCGCCTCATAATCAAATGCGACCGTTTGCGTCACCTCACCTGTGGCAGAGTCAATGCTGAAATTAGCCGCGTCCGCACCGGTTAAACTATAGGTATAAGTATGCTTATCAGTAACTGCCGCGGTATAAACCACATCACCTGTCGTACTCTCTTTTACATCAGCGCCCGTTTGACTGCTAGTAAACACAGGTGCTGCGCTATCTACAGTAAAGCTTTCAATAGAGGTGTTTGACCCTAATGTTTTATTACCAGCGGCATCGGTCGCAGTGACTTTTATCGTTGCACCGTCGATACTATAGTCACCATCAGCAAGCATGGTTGGCGCTACCGACCATGTGCCATCACCAGCTACCGTAGTCGTTAACGTTTCACCACTAATTTCAACCCTGATACTATCACCAGCATCCCCTGTACCCATAAGCTTAGGGGCTGTATTGTTGGTTATATTATCTGTAACATCTGACCCCGTGTCGTTGGTGGCATCTTCAGGCAGTTTCATGGTTGGCACAGCTGGTGGCGTTAAATCAACTATTGCCGAATCTGTGACTTGGTCAGGATCTGTGATTGGGTTGCCAGAAGCATCCTTAGTAATACTCGCAGAAACATTCAGCGTTTTAACATCAGTTAGTACAGACACACCAGTCAAGGTGACATACCCCTTGGCATAGTCAGCCTCTGTAATCTTATACTCCCGAACCACACTACCGTTAACACTGAGTGAAATTGTTTCTCCCGCCAGCTCTGTACCCAAATCTATGGTGACTGAAGTTTCATTAGAAATATACTCACTCTTACTAATATAGCCATCATCATTAATGTCCATATTAATAGTGATTTCTTCTAAGTGTGTATTTGCGCCAGCAACCCCCGTAGCTTCCTCACTATCATTACCCGATTTATCAATAGCAACAGCTTTTACCGTCGAACCATCCTTTACAGAGGCTTGCGGGATGGTGATGCTACCATCTGCTTTTGGCGTAATACTTGGGTCATCCGATAACCAAGAACCATCAGGTTGCTTGATTACGGTGATATTTTGTTCACTATCCGATTCATCCACATAAGTCACTGTATATGACGCCAAGTCAGGATCTGCTGGTGGCGCAACAGCAACGGATCCATTCTCACTATTTGGTGTTACCTTAGGTGCATTAGGTGGCGTAGTGTCATTAGCCACATCCGTTGCTGGGCCTGATTTGTTACCTGCTGCATCGGTGGCGGTTGCTGTGGCTGTTTCACCATTGATTAAGGGATCACCTAAGATAGCGATGGTGTATTCACCCTCACTATCTGCGGTAGTGCTGTAGTCAGGAACACCATCACCATCGGTATCAATCTTAACCGTCGAGCCAGGTTCTGCTTTACCTGAGATAGATTTACCGTTATCAGCAATGTTGATGGTCGGTGTATCAGGAGCCGTGGTATCAGGTGCAGTGTCTGATGCCGGGTCTGATTTGTTACCTGCCGCATCGGTGGCGGTTGCTGTAGCTGTTTCACCATTGATTAAGGGATGACCTGAGGTGTCTACGGTGTAGTTACCCTCGCTATCTGCGGTAGTGCTGTAGTCAGGAACACCATCACCATCGGTATCAATCTTAACCGTCGAGCCTGGCTCTGCGGTACCTGAGATAGATTTACCGTTATCAGTAACGTGAATGGTTGGCTTATCCGGTGCTGTGGTGTCATTAGCGACATCCGTTGCTGGGCCTGATTTGTTACCTGCTGCATCGGTGGCGGTTGCTGTGGCTGTTTCGCCATTAGTTAAGGGATCACCTAAGATAGCGATGGTGTATTCACCCTCACTATCTGCGGTAGTGCTGTAGTCAGGAACACCATCACCATCGGTATCAATCTTAACCGTCGAGCCAGGTTCTGCTTTACCTGAGATAGATTTACCGTTATCAGCAATGTTGATGGTCGGTGTATCAGGAGCCGTGGTATCAGGTGCAGTGTCTGATGCCGGGTCTGATTTGTTACCTGCCGCATCGGTGGCGGTTGCTGTGGCTGTTTCACCATTGATTAAGGGATCACCTGAGATAGCAACGGTGTAGTTACCCTCGCTATCTGCAGTAGTGCTGTAGTCAGGAACACCATCACCATCGGTATCAATCTTAACCGTCGAGCCAGGTTCTGCTTTACCTGAGATAGATTTACCGTTATCAGCAATGTTGATGGTCGGTGTATCAGGAGCCGTGGTATCAGGTGCAGTGTCTGATGCCGGGTCTGATTTGTTACCTGCCGCATCGGTGGCGGTTGCTGTAGCTGTTTCACCATTGATTAAGGGATGACCTGAGGTGTCTACGGTGTAGTTACCCTCGCTATCTGCGGTAGTGCTGTAGTCAGGAACACCATCACCATCGGTATCAATCTTAACCGTCGAGCCTGGCTCTGCGGTACCTGAGATAGATTTACCGTTATCAGTAACGTGAATGGTTGGCTTATCCGGTGCTGTGGTGTCATTAGCGACATCCGTTGCTGGGCCTGATTTGTTACCTGCTGCATCGGTGGCGGTTGCTGTGGCTGTTTCGCCATTAGTTAAGGGATCACCTAAGATAGCGATGGTGTATTCACCCTCACTATCTGCGGTAGTGCTGTAGTCAGGAACACCATCACCATCGGTATCAATCTTAACCGTCGAGCCAGGTTCTGCTTTACCTGAGATAGATTTACCGTTATCAGCAATGTTGATGGTCGGTGTATCAGGAGCCGTGGTATCAGGTGCAGTGTCTGATGCCGGGTCTGATTTGTTACCTGCTGCATCGGTGGCGGTTGCTGTGGCTGTCTCACCATTGATTAAGGGATGACCCGAGGTATTGACGGTGTAGTTACCCTCGCTATCTGCGGTAGTGCTGTAGTCAGGAACACCATCACCATTGGTATCAATCTTAACCGTTGAGCCTGGCTCTGCGGTACCTGAAATAGACTTGCCATCATCAGCAACGTGAATGGTTGGCTTATCAGGCGCAATGGTATCAGAGGTCGTATCTGTGTTAGTGGTGTTTACGTCTGTATCGCGATCATCGTCAAAATAAAGAAAGAAGGCTAATGGCACTAGCACCAGTGGCCATAATGGGGTGCCTTGGAATAAGGCGTCACCACCCAAGGCCTGGCCTGAGGGTATTTGTTCTGCGAGCATGGTGAGCGCGTTAACGTCTGCACCAGCTTCTGGAACATAGGCGTAGTATTGGCCGTCTTCGTTGAGACCAATCAGTGGGTTGTCTTTGGATTGCTGGTAATAGTCTTCAATGATCAGGTCTGGCTCATTAATGAGTGAGCCTTCAAAGGCAATCAGCAGGTCATCACCTTGACGGAGTACAGTAAGGTTTTCCGGAGCAAATTGGGTGGCGGCGTCGATGAGTTCGTAGTTGACGCCATTTTGTGCAGCAATGCGTACGGCTTCGCTGCCTGCAGTGTTAATTTGCAGGGTTTCAACGGTATTCTCACCGCTATTAATGTTTAATGTGATCACTTTACTCATTACCGTCTAATCCTTTTATAGCAATTATTTAAGCCCATATAGAGGCTTTAATTTAGCGTGCGCCAACGACACAGAAACCAATACTTAATCTATCACATTCATACTTTTTTGTAATTATCCTTGCACTAAAAAATACTCATCAATGCTTGTTTAACCAAATACAAACCATCTATTTGGGGAAATGCGTGGCCGCGACTTTTAAACGCCATCAAGCGCCATATCACCTTGAACAATCCAACCGCGACGACTCATCCACGCACGCATTAATCCAGCAATCAGTGCGGGTAAGATAAACATCAATAACACAATAGCCATCCAGATCGTCATGACGGATAAAACACCTGCGTTGGCATCAATAACCGCGAACACGCCCACCAGACCAGCTGTTCCCATGCCGCTACCAAGCGCACTGCATTGCAGCGCAAAGACAACTGTTGCTAATGGGCCAACGATGGCGCTTGCCACAATCGCTGGCAACATGATGATCGGTTTGCGCATCACATTAGGAATTTGCAGCATACTGGTGCCTAGCCCTTGGGAAATCAGACCGCTGATCCCATTTTCACGAAAGCTCGCAACAGCAAAGCCCACCATATGCGCTGCACAACCCACCACCGCCGCCCCACCGGCCAAACCGTCCAAACCAATAGCAATACACATCGCCGCACTACTGGTTGGTAGCGTGAGTAATATACCCACCACCACGCTAATCACAACCCCCATCAAAAAGGGTTGTAGTGAGGTGGCATAATGAATCGCCTGGCCAAGCGCGTTAATCGCCGCGACTACCGGCGGGCACAACGTCCAGCAAATCAACAGCGCCATGCTAAACATCGCGAGCGGAAGTAATAAGATATCAAGCCGTGTTTTGCCATGCAGCCAAGCGCCTAAACGGTAAGAAAATACGGCAGTGAGGTAGGCGCCAATCGGATTGCCCGGCAGCGCCCTTAGCATCGGGGGCAGGTTTTCCAAATCACGCACAAAAAGCGTACCACCGACCAGTAATTCGCTGTGTGCGCCCATCATGCCGGTAACTAAACAACACAAAGCAACCAGCGGTGGCGCGCCTAAATAGACAGCGATGCCGACGCCAATCCCCGCCCCCATCATCACACCGGCCCATTTGCCAATTAATACAAATAGCTCCCAGCCAAACCAAGCGCCAATTTGGCTCATGATTAAGCCGGCAATCAAGGTAACAAACAACCCTGCCGCCATACCGCTAAGCGCGGTGATAAAGTATTTATGGAGAAATGCCTTAGTTTGAATCGCCATCGTCTTTACCATGCAAAATGAGCACTATAACACATGAACAATTATTCATATTCACTATTGCACCCACCACCACTGCTACAAAACAGTTAGCCTTAAGAGGACAACGCGGTTAAAACGATAGTTCATCGAGTAACAATTAATACCTACTGCTTCACGCATAGCTTATAGTCACATTCAACTGTATTTACCATTTAATAGCATGCAAAACATGGCCATCTGTCGAAATGTCACATAAAACCTTTTATCATTGATGAAAATCGTTTGGATGCGTACGCTAACCCATTACCACGACAGCCTCAACCTTTTATAACCCCTGACTCTTAAACCTTTTTATGCAAAAAACGGCAATCAACTCAATAGATAGTAAAACACTGAAGCAAATCATAGACGAGTTTATGGTACTAGCCAATAACGCTGATTTCACAGCTGGTAAAGCCTTACTGTTACAAGCCGCTAAACACTACCCTAATGAACCATTGGTTTTTATGAATCTTGGACTGTGCCACTTAAGACTAAAAGAGCTACAAGCGGCTTACGATGCTTATCAAAAAACACTGGCGCTATTCCGTGACGAAACACCAAACACCAACCTCTATGACGGTCTAGCAGAGGCCTGCTTTTTTCTTGATAAACCTGAAGAGACAAAAAAATATGGCAGATTAGCGCTAGAAACCAAACTGTCACAAATCAAAAAAATTGAGCCTTTGCCATTTGCCAGCAAACACCCACCCGCTTTTAACGACAAAAACCCTAGCGAAAATATCATTTCATTTTCACTCTTTGGCGATAACCCAAGGTATTGTGAAACTGCCCTACTCAACATTTACTGGGCAAAAAAAGTGTTGCCAAACTGGACTTGCCGCTTTTACCTTGATGACAGTGTGCCAACCCATGTCAAAAACCGACTTCAAAAACATGGTGGGCAGATTGTTGAAGTATCTACGGAAATAAAACAACGGATGTCGGGGCTGTTCTGGCGCTTTTTAGTGATAGACGACCCCAGCGCAAAACGCTTTTTAATTCGTGATGCAGATTCGCTGGTTTCTTTTAAAGAACGTGTTGCCATCAATGCATGGCTAAGAAGCGATAAATGGTTTCATACGATGCGCGATTTTTGCTCACACACCGAGCTGATTTTGGCGGGCATGTGGGGCGGTTGCCATGGTGCCATTGACAACATCCAAGAGAAAATAAATACTTTTCATAACCTGCAAGCAAAAGGGACACAGCGGTTTTGGGATCAACATTTCCTGCGTTACCAGATCTACCCAATCCTCTCACAAAGCCTGCTTGCTCACGACAGCCAAGACATACAAGCGGGTGCGCTGCCCTTTCCTGAAACCAAAGCAAAAACAGACCACGAACGCCATGAAAACTTTCATATAGGACGTAACATGGCAACAGGTCGGGTTCTGATCAATACTGCAAATACCGAACATACCCACGTAAGCTGGC
The DNA here is from genome assembly GCF_021513215.1 of Suttonella sp. R2A3. Lineage (NCBI taxonomy): Bacteria > Pseudomonadati > Pseudomonadota > Gammaproteobacteria > Cardiobacteriales > Cardiobacteriaceae > Suttonella > Suttonella sp. R2A3. The sequence goes on from NZ_CP090975.1 coordinate 907,500, forward strand.
AGCTGGTTAATACAAAATCCCCTGATGTCATTTATGGATATACCCAGCCTATCAACGGACAAGAACAGGTGGCCATTCACTTACCCGATGAGCATATAAAAAAGCTGCAGCAGAAAATATTTGGCATTAAAACACAATTTTTTACGCCGAATGATCGTTAGATAATCGATAAAAAAGCCTCCAGATGGAGGCTTTTTTGCAAGGAACATCCGTGCTCTCAGGTTAAATGATCTGAATACCTGAATGACTTAGCACCAAGAGATCATTCGTCCCATCGCTATAAATATCATAAGAAACACCGCCAAAAGTCGTTGTTCCTGTAGCGGTTGTACTACCATAGAAATCCACGCTATCTCCCGCATTGCCTTTCACCATCATTGCCGAGTTATAGGTATTACCATTATCGTCGGTAAACGTTCCTGAGTTACGGGTAAATGCCCCAGCATCCTCAATAATCAAACGATTATCACCACCGCCTGTGATATCAAATATCTCAAACCCGGTCAGATCATTGTTGTCTTGAAGGTATTCAAAAAGTCCTGAGACGCCATCATCAAATTTATAGGTGTCAATACCCTCACCACCATCAGCAACACTACCTTCAGCATAGCGTTTGGTATTGATGATCAACGTATCATTACCCGTCCCCATATATAGGTCGGCACCTGCCTCTAAATAGTCTAATGATTCACGTGTAAACCTTGCCGTATCATCACCAGCACCCATATCAATAATGGTTCCACCCGTGGTAGCAATATTTGCCTGGAAATAGTCATCGCCATCGCCCATGAATATTCTCGAATCACCATCCAATGTATTGGACACATACATCGAGTCATCGCCACCATTGAAGTTGTATGTTCCAGCACTTACATTGCCTTTTACTAAGACAACTTCGCTAAAGTCACTCAAGTTATGAACTCGAACCGCTGCAGAACCAGTTTGAGTACTACCTTCAAGCCAGTCAAAGCCATTTAGCAGCCAAGTAAAGTAATACAAATTGCCAAATTCACCCACATCTGTCTCATTGCCCGCCTTATCAATAATCCCAAGCCGTGCCTGAATCTTGTCATAAGGTTCGGATGCTAATGCGTTGTAAATGGGATCTGTCAGAGGTTTTTTTAAAGCGAGTGAGAAAGTTCCATCACTAGAGGCAGTCGTATTAGCTTCACCGACATCAAACTTACCATTGTTATTTTCATCATCATAAACAAAGGCATCTGCTTCGGCGATACCTAAAAGTGTATTTGTATCACTATCATACCCATTAACGACTACATCACGTATTTTCTGATCCAACGTCATGTCTAGCGTGCCCGTAGTAACCGCAGGATCATAATCAGGAGAGGTTAATCGCGCTTCTAAGTGGTACGCCTTACCCTCCCAGCCATCGTAACCTGGCAGCTTAAATGATCTCCCAGAGCCAGTTTTCCAGCCCGAACCATCATTTAAGTTATACTCCCATGAAGCACCCCGTGGTATCCCCTCTACATGCACAGTGGGCTTCCTGGTGTAGTTATCGGTATTGCTACCAATATTTGGCGATACTTGACTACCAAATGTGTCATCAGCATCCAAAATATTAAGAACCAATGCGTCGTCGTTAATAATGGTCCCTTTTGCCGTCGATGTGCCGATTGTCATATCACCACTAGGATCACTCAATGTCACTGTAAAGGTCTCGCTGAGCTCAATCTTTGACTCTTGATTTGTGGCAATGGTGATGGTTTTACTGGTTTCATCTGCAGCAAAATTGAGTGTACCTGATGCTGCAACAATATCACTTGCATCAGCAGTATCATCACTTGCAAAACCAGTCGTATAATTAACACTGGCAGCCTGTGACGTATCGCCATTTCGTGTGACTGTGAAGGTTAAACTCTCCCCTTCTGTTGCGCTGGCATCAGTAATACTAAATTCACCAAGATCCACGTTTGTTACAGCGCCTGAAACGGTTTGACTTGAACGATTACCAGCTACATCGGTTGCCACTACCTCAAACTCATAACGGTTTTTTGGCGCCTCATAATCAAATGCGACCGTTTGCGTCACCTCACCTGTGGCAGAGTCAATGCTGAAATTAGCCGCGTCCGCACCGGTTAAACTATAGGTATAAGTATGCTTATCAGTAACTGCCGCGGTATAAACCACATCACCTGTCGTACTCTCTTTTACATCAGCGCCCGTTTGACTGCTAGTAAACACAGGTGCTGCGCTATCTACAGTAAAGCTTTCAATAGAGGTGTTTGACCCTAATGTTTTATTACCAGCGGCATCGGTCGCAGTGACTTTTATCGTTGCACCGTCGATACTATAGTCACCATCAGCAAGCATGGTTGGCGCTACCGACCATGTGCCATCACCAGCTACCGTAGTCGTTAACGTTTCACCACTAATTTCAACCCTGATACTATCACCAGCATCCCCTGTACCCATAAGCTTAGGGGCTGTATTGTTGGTTATATTATCTGTAACATCTGACCCCGTGTCGTTGGTGGCATCTTCAGGCAGTTTCATGGTTGGCACAGCTGGTGGCGTTAAATCAACTATTGCCGAATCTGTGACTTGGTCAGGATCTGTGATTGGGTTGCCAGAAGCATCCTTAGTAATACTCGCAGAAACATTCAGCGTTTTAACATCAGTTAGTACAGACACACCAGTCAAGGTGACATACCCCTTGGCATAGTCAGCCTCTGTAATCTTATACTCCCGAACCACACTACCGTTAACACTGAGTGAAATTGTTTCTCCCGCCAGCTCTGTACCCAAATCTATGGTGACTGAAGTTTCATTAGAAATATACTCACTCTTACTAATATAGCCATCATCATTAATGTCCATATTAATAGTGATTTCTTCTAAGTGTGTATTTGCGCCAGCAACCCCCGTAGCTTCCTCACTATCATTACCCGATTTATCAATAGCAACAGCTTTTACCGTCGAACCATCCTTTACAGAGGCTTGCGGGATGGTGATGCTACCATCTGCTTTTGGCGTAATACTTGGGTCATCCGATAACCAAGAACCATCAGGTTGCTTGATTACGGTGATATTTTGTTCACTATCCGATTCATCCACATAAGTCACTGTATATGACGCCAAGTCAGGATCTGCTGGTGGCGCAACAGCAACGGATCCATTCTCACTATTTGGTGTTACCTTAGGTGCATTAGGTGGCGTAGTGTCATTAGCCACATCCGTTGCTGGGCCTGATTTGTTACCTGCTGCATCGGTGGCGGTTGCTGTGGCTGTTTCACCATTGATTAAGGGATCACCTAAGATAGCGATGGTGTATTCACCCTCACTATCTGCGGTAGTGCTGTAGTCAGGAACACCATCACCATCGGTATCAATCTTAACCGTCGAGCCAGGTTCTGCTTTACCTGAGATAGATTTACCGTTATCAGCAATGTTGATGGTCGGTGTATCAGGAGCCGTGGTATCAGGTGCAGTGTCTGATGCCGGGTCTGATTTGTTACCTGCCGCATCGGTGGCGGTTGCTGTAGCTGTTTCACCATTGATTAAGGGATGACCTGAGGTGTCTACGGTGTAGTTACCCTCGCTATCTGCGGTAGTGCTGTAGTCAGGAACACCATCACCATCGGTATCAATCTTAACCGTCGAGCCTGGCTCTGCGGTACCTGAGATAGATTTACCGTTATCAGTAACGTGAATGGTTGGCTTATCCGGTGCTGTGGTGTCATTAGCGACATCCGTTGCTGGGCCTGATTTGTTACCTGCTGCATCGGTGGCGGTTGCTGTGGCTGTTTCGCCATTAGTTAAGGGATCACCTAAGATAGCGATGGTGTATTCACCCTCACTATCTGCGGTAGTGCTGTAGTCAGGAACACCATCACCATCGGTATCAATCTTAACCGTCGAGCCAGGTTCTGCTTTACCTGAGATAGATTTACCGTTATCAGCAATGTTGATGGTCGGTGTATCAGGAGCCGTGGTATCAGGTGCAGTGTCTGATGCCGGGTCTGATTTGTTACCTGCCGCATCGGTGGCGGTTGCTGTGGCTGTTTCACCATTGATTAAGGGATCACCTGAGATAGCAACGGTGTAGTTACCCTCGCTATCTGCAGTAGTGCTGTAGTCAGGAACACCATCACCATCGGTATCAATCTTAACCGTCGAGCCAGGTTCTGCTTTACCTGAGATAGATTTACCGTTATCAGCAATGTTGATGGTCGGTGTATCAGGAGCCGTGGTATCAGGTGCAGTGTCTGATGCCGGGTCTGATTTGTTACCTGCCGCATCGGTGGCGGTTGCTGTAGCTGTTTCACCATTGATTAAGGGATGACCTGAGGTGTCTACGGTGTAGTTACCCTCGCTATCTGCGGTAGTGCTGTAGTCAGGAACACCATCACCATCGGTATCAATCTTAACCGTCGAGCCTGGCTCTGCGGTACCTGAGATAGATTTACCGTTATCAGTAACGTGAATGGTTGGCTTATCCGGTGCTGTGGTGTCATTAGCGACATCCGTTGCTGGGCCTGATTTGTTACCTGCTGCATCGGTGGCGGTTGCTGTGGCTGTTTCGCCATTAGTTAAGGGATCACCTAAGATAGCGATGGTGTATTCACCCTCACTATCTGCGGTAGTGCTGTAGTCAGGAACACCATCACCATCGGTATCAATCTTAACCGTCGAGCCAGGTTCTGCTTTACCTGAGATAGATTTACCGTTATCAGCAATGTTGATGGTCGGTGTATCAGGAGCCGTGGTATCAGGTGCAGTGTCTGATGCCGGGTCTGATTTGTTACCTGCTGCATCGGTGGCGGTTGCTGTGGCTGTCTCACCATTGATTAAGGGATGACCCGAGGTATTGACGGTGTAGTTACCCTCGCTATCTGCGGTAGTGCTGTAGTCAGGAACACCATCACCATTGGTATCAATCTTAACCGTTGAGCCTGGCTCTGCGGTACCTGAAATAGACTTGCCATCATCAGCAACGTGAATGGTTGGCTTATCAGGCGCAATGGTATCAGAGGTCGTATCTGTGTTAGTGGTGTTTACGTCTGTATCGCGATCATCGTCAAAATAAAGAAAGAAGGCTAATGGCACTAGCACCAGTGGCCATAATGGGGTGCCTTGGAATAAGGCGTCACCACCCAAGGCCTGGCCTGAGGGTATTTGTTCTGCGAGCATGGTGAGCGCGTTAACGTCTGCACCAGCTTCTGGAACATAGGCGTAGTATTGGCCGTCTTCGTTGAGACCAATCAGTGGGTTGTCTTTGGATTGCTGGTAATAGTCTTCAATGATCAGGTCTGGCTCATTAATGAGTGAGCCTTCAAAGGCAATCAGCAGGTCATCACCTTGACGGAGTACAGTAAGGTTTTCCGGAGCAAATTGGGTGGCGGCGTCGATGAGTTCGTAGTTGACGCCATTTTGTGCAGCAATGCGTACGGCTTCGCTGCCTGCAGTGTTAATTTGCAGGGTTTCAACGGTATTCTCACCGCTATTAATGTTTAATGTGATCACTTTACTCATTACCGTCTAATCCTTTTATAGCAATTATTTAAGCCCATATAGAGGCTTTAATTTAGCGTGCGCCAACGACACAGAAACCAATACTTAATCTATCACATTCATACTTTTTTGTAATTATCCTTGCACTAAAAAATACTCATCAATGCTTGTTTAACCAAATACAAACCATCTATTTGGGGAAATGCGTGGCCGCGACTTTTAAACGCCATCAAGCGCCATATCACCTTGAACAATCCAACCGCGACGACTCATCCACGCACGCATTAATCCAGCAATCAGTGCGGGTAAGATAAACATCAATAACACAATAGCCATCCAGATCGTCATGACGGATAAAACACCTGCGTTGGCATCAATAACCGCGAACACGCCCACCAGACCAGCTGTTCCCATGCCGCTACCAAGCGCACTGCATTGCAGCGCAAAGACAACTGTTGCTAATGGGCCAACGATGGCGCTTGCCACAATCGCTGGCAACATGATGATCGGTTTGCGCATCACATTAGGAATTTGCAGCATACTGGTGCCTAGCCCTTGGGAAATCAGACCGCTGATCCCATTTTCACGAAAGCTCGCAACAGCAAAGCCCACCATATGCGCTGCACAACCCACCACCGCCGCCCCACCGGCCAAACCGTCCAAACCAATAGCAATACACATCGCCGCACTACTGGTTGGTAGCGTGAGTAATATACCCACCACCACGCTAATCACAACCCCCATCAAAAAGGGTTGTAGTGAGGTGGCATAATGAATCGCCTGGCCAAGCGCGTTAATCGCCGCGACTACCGGCGGGCACAACGTCCAGCAAATCAACAGCGCCATGCTAAACATCGCGAGCGGAAGTAATAAGATATCAAGCCGTGTTTTGCCATGCAGCCAAGCGCCTAAACGGTAAGAAAATACGGCAGTGAGGTAGGCGCCAATCGGATTGCCCGGCAGCGCCCTTAGCATCGGGGGCAGGTTTTCCAAATCACGCACAAAAAGCGTACCACCGACCAGTAATTCGCTGTGTGCGCCCATCATGCCGGTAACTAAACAACACAAAGCAACCAGCGGTGGCGCGCCTAAATAGACAGCGATGCCGACGCCAATCCCCGCCCCCATCATCACACCGGCCCATTTGCCAATTAATACAAATAGCTCCCAGCCAAACCAAGCGCCAATTTGGCTCATGATTAAGCCGGCAATCAAGGTAACAAACAACCCTGCCGCCATACCGCTAAGCGCGGTGATAAAGTATTTATGGAGAAATGCCTTAGTTTGAATCGCCATCGTCTTTACCATGCAAAATGAGCACTATAACACATGAACAATTATTCATATTCACTATTGCACCCACCACCACTGCTACAAAACAGTTAGCCTTAAGAGGACAACGCGGTTAAAACGATAGTTCATCGAGTAACAATTAATACCTACTGCTTCACGCATAGCTTATAGTCACATTCAACTGTATTTACCATTTAATAGCATGCAAAACATGGCCATCTGTCGAAATGTCACATAAAACCTTTTATCATTGATGAAAATCGTTTGGATGCGTACGCTAACCCATTACCACGACAGCCTCAACCTTTTATAACCCCTGACTCTTAAACCTTTTTATGCAAAAAACGGCAATCAACTCAATAGATAGTAAAACACTGAAGCAAATCATAGACGAGTTTATGGTACTAGCCAATAACGCTGATTTCACAGCTGGTAAAGCCTTACTGTTACAAGCCGCTAAACACTACCCTAATGAACCATTGGTTTTTATGAATCTTGGACTGTGCCACTTAAGACTAAAAGAGCTACAAGCGGCTTACGATGCTTATCAAAAAACACTGGCGCTATTCCGTGACGAAACACCAAACACCAACCTCTATGACGGTCTAGCAGAGGCCTGCTTTTTTCTTGATAAACCTGAAGAGACAAAAAAATATGGCAGATTAGCGCTAGAAACCAAACTGTCACAAATCAAAAAAATTGAGCCTTTGCCATTTGCCAGCAAACACCCACCCGCTTTTAACGACAAAAACCCTAGCGAAAATATCATTTCATTTTCACTCTTTGGCGATAACCCAAGGTATTGTGAAACTGCCCTACTCAACATTTACTGGGCAAAAAAAGTGTTGCCAAACTGGACTTGCCGCTTTTACCTTGATGACAGTGTGCCAACCCATGTCAAAAACCGACTTCAAAAACATGGTGGGCAGATTGTTGAAGTATCTACGGAAATAAAACAACGGATGTCGGGGCTGTTCTGGCGCTTTTTAGTGATAGACGACCCCAGCGCAAAACGCTTTTTAATTCGTGATGCAGATTCGCTGGTTTCTTTTAAAGAACGTGTTGCCATCAATGCATGGCTAAGAAGCGATAAATGGTTTCATACGATGCGCGATTTTTGCTCACACACCGAGCTGATTTTGGCGGGCATGTGGGGCGGTTGCCATGGTGCCATTGACAACATCCAAGAGAAAATAAATACTTTTCATAACCTGCAAGCAAAAGGGACACAGCGGTTTTGGGATCAACATTTCCTGCGTTACCAGATCTACCCAATCCTCTCACAAAGCCTGCTTGCTCACGACAGCCAAGACATACAAGCGGGTGCGCTGCCCTTTCCTGAAACCAAAGCAAAAACAGACCACGAACGCCATGAAAACTTTCATATAGGACGTAACATGGCAACAGGTCGGGTTCTGATCAATACTGCAAATACCGAACATACCCACGTAAGCTGGCAGCTGGTTAATACAAAATCCCCTGATGTCATTTATGGATATACCCAGCCTATCAACGGACAAGAACAGGTGGCCATTCACTTACCCGATGAGCATATAAAAAAGCTGCAGCAGAAAATATTTGGCATTAAAACACAATTTTTTACGCCGAATGATCGTTAGATAATCGATAAAAAAGCCTCCAGATGGAGGCTTTTTTGCAAGGAACATCCGTGCTCTCAGGTTAAATGATCTGAATACCTGAATGACTTAGCACCAAGAGATCATTCGTCCCATCGCTATAAATATCATAAGAAACACCGCCAAAAGTCGTTGTTCCTGTAGCGGTTGTACTACCATAGAAATCCACGCTATCTCCCGCATTGCCTTTCACCATCATTGCCGAGTTATAGGTATTACCATTATCGTCGGTAAACGTTCCTGAGTTACGGGTAAATGCCCCAGCATCCTCAATAATCAAACGATTATCACCACCGCCTGTGATATCAAATATCTCAAACCCGGTCAGATCATTGTTGTCTTGAAGGTATTCAAAAAGTCCTGAGACGCCATCATCAAATTTATAGGTGTCAATACCCTCACCACCATCAGCAACACTACCTTCAGCATAGCGTTTGGTATTGATGATCAACGTATCATTACCCGTCCCCATATATAGGTCGGCACCTGCCTCTAAATAGTCTAATGATTCACGTGTAAACCTTGCCGTATCATCACCAGCACCCATATCAATAATGGTTCCACCCGTGGTAGCAATATTTGCCTGGAAATAGTCATCGCCATCGCCCATGAATATTCTCGAATCACCATCCAATGTATTGGACACATACATCGAGTCATCGCCACCATTGAAGTTGTATGTTCCAGCACTTACATTGCCTTTTACTAAGACAACTTCGCTAAAGTCACTCAAGTTATGAACTCGAACCGCTGCAGAACCAGTTTGAGTACTACCTTCAAGCCAGTCAAAGCCATTTAGCAGCCAAGTAAAGTAATACAAATTGCCAAATTCACCCACATCTGTCTCATTGCCCGCCTTATCAATAATCCCAAGCCGTGCCTGAATCTTGTCATAAGGTTCGGATGCTAATGCGTTGTAAATGGGATCTGTCAGAGGTTTTTTTAAAGCGAGTGAGAAAGTTCCATCACTAGAGGCAGTCGTATTAGCTTCACCGACATCAAACTTACCATTGTTATTTTCATCATCATAAACAAAGGCATCTGCTTCGGCGATACCTAAAAGTGTATTTGTATCACTATCATACCCATTAACGACTACATCACGTATTTTCTGATCCAACGTCATGTCTAGCGTGCCCGTAGTAACCGCAGGATCATAATCAGGAGAGGTTAATCGCGCTTCTAAGTGGTACGCCTTACCCTCCCAGCCATCGTAACCTGGCAGCTTAAATGATCTCCCAGAGCCAGTTTTCCAGCCCGAACCATCATTTAAGTTATACTCCCATGAAGCACCCCGTGGTATCCCCTCTACATGCACAGTGGGCTTCCTGGTGTAGTTATCGGTATTGCTACCAATATTTGGCGATACTTGACTACCAAATGTGTCATCAGCATCCAAAATATTAAGAACCAATGCGTCGTCGTTAATAATGGTCCCTTTTGCCGTCGATGTGCCGATTGTCATATCACCACTAGGATCACTCAATGTCACTGTAAAGGTCTCGCTGAGCTCAATCTTTGACTCTTGATTTGTGGCAATGGTGATGGTTTTACTGGTTTCATCTGCAGCAAAATTGAGTGTACCTGATGCTGCAACAATATCACTTGCATCAGCAGTATCATCACTTGCAAAACCAGTCGTATAATTAACACTGGCAGCCTGTGACGTATCGCCATTTCGTGTGACTGTGAAGGTTAAACTCTCCCCTTCTGTTGCGCTGGCATCAGTAATACTAAATTCACCAAGATCCACGTTTGTTACAGCGCCTGAAACGGTTTGACTTGAACGATTACCAGCTACATCGGTTGCCACTACCTCAAACTCATAACGGTTTTTTGGCGCCTCATAATCAAATGCGACCGTTTGCGTCACCTCACCTGTGGCAGAGTCAATGCTGAAATTAGCCGCGTCCGCACCGGTTAAACTATAGGTATAAGTATGCTTATCAGTAACTGCCGCGGTATAAACCACATCACCTGTCGTACTCTCTTTTACATCAGCGCCCGTTTGACTGCTAGTAAACACAGGTGCTGCGCTATCTACAGTAAAGCTTTCAATAGAGGTGTTTGACCCTAATGTTTTATTACCAGCGGCATCGGTCGCAGTGACTTTTATCGTTGCACCGTCGATACTATAGTCACCATCAGCAAGCATGGTTGGCGCTACCGACCATGTGCCATCACCAGCTACCGTAGTCGTTAACGTTTCACCACTAATTTCAACCCTGATACTATCACCAGCATCCCCTGTACCCATAAGCTTAGGGGCTGTATTGTTGGTTATATTATCTGTAACATCTGACCCCGTGTCGTTGGTGGCATCTTCAGGCAGTTTCATGGTTGGCACAGCTGGTGGCGTTAAATCAACTATTGCCGAATCTGTGACTTGGTCAGGATCTGTGATTGGGTTGCCAGAAGCATCCTTAGTAATACTCGCAGAAACATTCAGCGTTTTAACATCAGTTAGTACAGACACACCAGTCAAGGTGACATACCCCTTGGCATAGTCAGCCTCTGTAATCTTATACTCCCGAACCACACTACCGTTAACACTGAGTGAAATTGTTTCTCCCGCCAGCTCTGTACCCAAATCTATGGTGACTGAAGTTTCATTAGAAATATACTCACTCTTACTAATATAGCCATCATCATTAATGTCCATATTAATAGTGATTTCTTCTAAGTGTGTATTTGCGCCAGCAACCCCCGTAGCTTCCTCACTATCATTACCCGATTTATCAATAGCAACAGCTTTTACCGTCGAACCATCCTTTACAGAGGCTTGCGGGATGGTGATGCTACCATCTGCTTTTGGCGTAATACTTGGGTCATCCGATAACCAAGAACCATCAGGTTGCTTGATTACGGTGATATTTTGTTCACTATCCGATTCATCCACATAAGTCACTGTATATGACGCCAAGTCAGGATCTGCTGGTGGCGCAACAGCAACGGATCCATTCTCACTATTTGGTGTTACCTTAGGTGCATTAGGTGGCGTAGTGTCATTAGCCACATCCGTTGCTGGGCCTGATTTGTTACCTGCTGCATCGGTGGCGGTTGCTGTGGCTGTTTCACCATTGATTAAGGGATCACCTAAGATAGCGATGGTGTATTCACCCTCACTATCTGCGGTAGTGCTGTAGTCAGGAACACCATCACCATCGGTATCAATCTTAACCGTCGAGCCAGGTTCTGCTTTACCTGAGATAGATTTACCGTTATCAGCAATGTTGATGGTCGGTGTATCAGGAGCCGTGGTATCAGGTGCAGTGTCTGATGCCGGGTCTGATTTGTTACCTGCCGCATCGGTGGCGGTTGCTGTAGCTGTTTCACCATTGATTAAGGGATGACCTGAGGTGTCTACGGTGTAGTTACCCTCGCTATCTGCGGTAGTGCTGTAGTCAGGAACACCATCACCATCGGTATCAATCTTAACCGTCGAGCCTGGCTCTGCGGTACCTGAGATAGATTTACCGTTATCAGTAACGTGAATGGTTGGCTTATCCGGTGCTGTGGTGTCATTAGCGACATCCGTTGCTGGGCCTGATTTGTTACCTGCTGCATCGGTGGCGGTTGCTGTGGCTGTTTCGCCATTAGTTAAGGGATCACCTAAGATAGCGATGGTGTATTCACCCTCACTATCTGCGGTAGTGCTGTAGTCAGGAACACCATCACCATCGGTATCAATCTTAACCGTCGAGCCAGGTTCTGCTTTACCTGAGATAGATTTACCGTTATCAGCAATGTTGATGGTCGGTGTATCAGGAGCCGTGGTATCAGGTGCAGTGTCTGATGCCGGGTCTGATTTGTTACCTGCCGCATCGGTGGCGGTTGCTGTGGCTGTCTCACCATTGATTAAGGGATGACCCGAGGTATTGACGGTGTAGTTACCCTCGCTATCTGCGGTAGTGCTGTAGTCAGGAACACCATCACCATCGGTATCAATCTTAACCGTTGAGCCTGGCTCTGCGGTACCTAAGATAAGCTTACCATCATCAGCAATGTGAATGGTTGGCTTATCCGGTGCTGTGGTGTCATTAGCCACATCCGTTGCTGGGCCTGATTTGTTACCTGCTGCATCAGTTGCCGTTGCACTGACTGTTTCACCATTGGTTAAGGGGTGATTTGAGGTATTTACGGTGTAGTTACCCTTGCTATCTGCGGTAGTGGTGTATTCAGGTGTGCCGTCGTTATCCACATCAATGGTCACGGTTGAGCCAGGTTCTGCTTTACCTGAGATAGATTTACCGTTATCAGCAATGTTGATGGTCGGTGCATCAGGAGCCGTGATATCAGGCGCAGTGTCTGATGCCGGGTCTGATTTATTACCTGCTGCATCGGTGGCGGTTGCTGTGGCTGTTTCACCATTGATTAAGCGATCACCTGAGATAGCAACGGTGTAGTTACCCTCGCTATCTGCAGTAGTGCTGTAGTCAGGAACACCATCACCATTGGTATCAATCTTAACCGTTGAGCCTGGCTCTGCGGTACCTGAAATAGACTTGCCATCATCAGCAACGTGAATGGTTGGCTTATCAGGCGCAATGGTATCAGAGGTCGTATCTGTGTTAGTGGTGTTTACGTCTGTATCGCGATCATCGTCAAAATAAAGAAAGAAGGCTAATGGCACTAGCACCAGTGGCCATAATGGGGTGCCTTGGAATAAGGCGTCACCACCCAAGGCCTGGCCTGAGGGTATTTGTTCTGCGAGCATGGTGAGCGCGTTAACGTCTGCACCAGCTTCTGGAACATAGGCGTAGTATTGGCCGTCTTCGTTGAGACCAATCAGTGGGTTGTCTTTGGATTGCTGGTAATAGTCTTCAATGATCAGATCTGGCTCATTAATGAGTGAGCCCTCAAAGGCAATCAGCAGGTCATCACCTTGACGGAGTACGGTAAGGTTTTCCGGAGCAAATTGGGTGGCGGCGTCGATGAGTTCGTAGTTGACGCCGTTTTGTGCAGCAATGCGTACGGCTTCGCTGCCTGCAGTGTTGATTTGCAAGGTTTCTAGAGTATTCTTACCCCTATTAATGTTTAATGTGATTATTTTATTCATACCATTCAATCTGTTATAAATATTACTTTAAATCTTTTTTGCTTTGAGTTGGCGTTTTCACGCTTCACCTTATGATTTTCATGCTTCGCAATTCCCTTAGCAAAACAGACATGAACGATAAGTTACTCTCATCAATATTTACTTTTTGATATAAAGCATTAACCATGCCAAGACACTACTATTTATTATGACCGTTTGTTTCATTACAAAACTCATAGCCTACTTGGCTGATTTTGATGAGAGTATCTTGGGTAGGCGTTTGGTATAGGTTGTTATCGTCTTTATTACCAAAACCAGTAACATACTGTAACAGTAATTATTCTTATTGAATGTTACACCTATGAAAGGCAGCCGCCAGCAGCCTTTAAGAATTAACTGAACTTTATGGGTTAGAGGGCTTCCGCAATCGCTTGACTGAGCGCAAGCAGCGCCTTTTGATGTGCCGCAACAATGGCGTTGATGTCACCACTCTCGAGCGGATAACGCTGATTAAAGCGGTAACTCATCGGGTTACGCTCGCCAGCATTTGATATCTGCCAGTCCGCGCGTATTTTGAGATCACGCTCGGCAGTATCAGCAATCAGTTCTTTGATCTGCACATCAATAATCACATCCGGGCGAATATTATAGGCTAGAGGATATTGATAAAAAGCAGCTTTTCCACTGATATCTTGAATTTGCTGCGACAAGACATCTCGCACATTATCGCTTAATGGTTCTGCCCAACGGTGATCTTTTTCAAGCGTAAGTTGGTGATCGGCTTGCCAATAGGCGATGATTGTATCGCTCAAATAGTTTGGCAGATCAAGATGACGTAAGGCATAAATCGATTGCTCATTGGCCATCACCTGCGCAGCAGGCTCGCTTTGCGCACGCAGTAAATGATATTGCGTAGGTACAGACGCACAACCACCAAGCAGCACCACACTAAAAAATATTCCGGCTAAACGTGTCATATTAATCCCCAAAAAGTAGCGCGTTGGGTTTATCATTAAGCTTGTTGGCAATTCGATCAACAGAACGTGCGGTTTTTTGCAACGCATCGAGGGTTTCTTGCAGCGTATAGTATAACGACGATTCTGGGCTGATACCGTACAGGGTATCCTCAAATTGACCGATCACTTGATTGAGCTGCTGATTGAGTCCGTCCAAAGTCACCGCTGCATTATCGCCAACCGTACGTATACTGCGCATGGTTTGGTTAAACCCGCTAAGGGTGTCTGTAATAGTGCGGCCTAAATTGGCCATCTCTACCGAACTGACGATGTTATTCACCCCATTAACGGTTTCTTTAGCGTCACTAAGCAATTCGTCAAACGGCAAATTTTTCACTTTGTCGATGATTTCATTAACCCCATCGGTTATCCGCGCAAAACCGGTGCTTCGCGATGGCATTACCTCATACGCACTGTAGTCATCTTTAGCAAAGTCACGAATATCGTTAGGATAAATGGCGAGTTTGATAAATTTTGCGCCCGTAAGCAGACTATCGGTTTCCATCGAGGCTTGCAGCCCTTGCGCCACCAATGAGGCGATAATATTCTCCGGCGTATCATCACCACGGTTGACCACATCAATACGCTGCGGTTCTAACTCAATCAACACAGGAATCGCCGCTTTTTTGATCTTATCGTCGTAAATCAAACGAATATCAATTACTTGCCCGACATTAATCCCGTTAAAGGCAACCGGTGCACCTGTCTCTAAGCCACGGATGCTGTCTTCAAAATACAAGACATAATAATATTTATCATACGATGGCGACTGAATGGTTTGGCTTTCAGATTTATATAGGGTAAAAACCGTATTATCACTGACCTGCCCCAGCTTGGTATTAAATCCGGTAGGGGTACTAAAGGTGATTCCACCAAGCAGCAGCGTCTCGATCGAATCCATCTCAACCATCGCACCATTGAGCCCTACATCGAAGCTAACCCCGCTGATATTCCAGAATTTAGTATTGATACTGATCAGCTCGTCATAAGGCTCACGAATAAATACATCAATCGACACCCGATCGGTATCTTCTTGATATTTAATTCGCCCGACCTGGCCAACTTTAATCCCGCGATAATAAATCGGGCTCCCGATATTGATTCCACTGGCGTTATTTGCTTCAAGCTTCAGGCGCAAGCCCTGCTCAAAAGACTGCACCATCGGCGGCTCTTCTGGACCAGTAAAAGCGTATTCGCGCTGCTCACCATTGCCCGGATCAACCGCGATATAGCTACCAGAGATCAGCGTGGACAGTCCACTCACCCCTGCCGCAGAAATTTTCGGACGAACCACCCAGAACTGACTGTTGGTAGTGAGTAGCGGTGAGGCATTGGCGATCATTTGCGCCTCGACAATGACTTCACTTAAATCCTCTGAAAACGCCACACTCGTGACTGTGCCAACATCAAGATCTTTATAGAGAATTTTTGTTTTGCCCTCGATGATCCCCTCGCCTGTTTCAAAGGTGATGGTGATTGTTGGCCCTGTAGAGACAATATGCTGATACGCCATCCATAACACGAGCGCCAAAGCGGCTAGTGGAATCAGCCACAAAAAGGAAATGTTACTGTATTTTACTTCTGCTTCTTGCATAAATGTTCTCGATAATTATCCCAAAGTAGGCGGGTATCAAAATGCTCGGTGGCAAACATGGTTAACATCACTACCGCAGCGAAGGCAAAAATCCCTGTCCCAGGGGTAATGGTTGCAAAATTGCCTTGCACCAAAGCGCCTAACAGCGCCACCACAAACACATCAATCATCGACCATCTGCCCACAAAATGAATAAATTTATACAGCTTGGTTTGTAGAACAGGCGCTTTTCGCGGCGACTGGTGGGTGAGTAAGTATAACAATACGGCGATTTTGAAAAAAGGCGTGACAATACTGGCTAAGAAAATAATCGCCGCCACTACATACGACCCATGATGCCATAAAAACAAGATACTGCTTAAAATAGTATCGACTTGTGTCGGCTGACCCAAGCTGTTTGTGTAGGTGATCGGCAATAAGTTTGCCGGGAAAAACAACAAAATAGCGGTGATCAAATACACCCATGTTTTCTGTAGTGAACGCGGTTTGCGACTATAGAGCGCTGCGCGGCAACGTGAGCAATTATCAGCCTCCAACACATCCTCTAGCACTACCCCACACTTCAGGCAGTGACACAAACCTTGATTGCGTGCGGTTTCAAGCGTCAGATTATGGCGATGGGTCATACGCTTTAAATACCTCATCGCTTAAATGAAAATACGCAGTGGTCATAATCGAGGCGATCATCAAGCCACAAAATGCCCAAAACCCAGCATTAAATTCAACCTCGGCAATCTGCATGATTTTGACCAGCGTCACCACCACAGCGACCAAATACACTTCTAGCATATTCCAAGGCGATAAATTGACCATCCAATGCAAGAAATGCCGTGAGAGACGAGGGAACAATCGATAGCGAAAACTAATCACCACCCAAAGCACACCGAGTAAATACCAAAGTGGTGTGACGATAATCAGGAAAAAGACAATCACCGCAAGGATGGGCAAGCGGTTTTCAAATAGTGTACCGATCGCTGAAAGAATCGAGATAGTGTTGCTATCGCCACCGAGGGTGATGGTGATAAACGGAGAACTGTGGGCAAGAATGAATAATAAGATCGCGCTAAGCGCAAAAATAAACGCTTTACGAAAGTCGGCTAAGCCGCGATCAATCGTACTATGGCAAGTGGTGCATGTGAGTTTCTGCCCGCTGGCAAGCGGCGTCCGTTGGTATAAGCTGTCACAGTATGGGCAGGCAATTAATTCATCATGCTCAGTCATAATTAAAAACCGGACGGCATCAAACCGCCCGGTCGGTAAAACGCTGTTGTGTTAGTCGCCGCTGAATGCACCGATTAAATTCAACAAGCTTAAGAAAATGTTGAAGATATTCATAAACAAATTCAGCGTAGCCACGATATAGTTCGTTTCATGGCCGTGGACGATATTGCTGGTGTCATAGAGCACATAGCCTGAGAAAATCAGCAGGAATGCGCCTGAAACAACCAGACTTAATGCGGTCATACCAAACACCATCGCGCCGATACCAGCCAGTAACGCCACCATCACGCCAACAAATAAGAAGCCACCTAGGAAGGTAAAGTTCTTACCTGTGGTTAACACATAAGCCGATAGGCCAAAGAAAATAATGCCAGTGCCGACTAAAGCCTTCACAACGACGCTACCTGCGCCCATTGAAAAGAACATGCTAAGGATGTTCGAGGTATAAACCCCTAAGAAACCAGTTAACGCGAAGAGCAGAACAATGCCCAAGCCGCTGTTACGGTTAGCACTAATCCCCATGGACAGGCCAATTAAAGCGATCATCGCAACAAACCAAGGAATTTGCCCGATACCCATTTGCATACCCACAAAAGCACATACAGCGCTAAAGAGCACATTCGCACCGAGCAAGATATAAGTCTGACGCAATACCTTATTACGCGCAATGATACTATCACCAGAAGCGGTCTGAACCGTTTGGTTATTCATCGTATTCATCATAATCTCCCAATGTCATAACTGTTGTGATTGATTCTAGGGACAATCTTAAGGCAAGTAAAGCAAAATCCACAAACCTTACTAAAATCCCATTTACTCGTTAATTAAACTTAAGGTCGGTAGTTCGCCTAATTTTTCCCGCCCGTTTAATTCTGGAATTTCCAACAAAAATGCGGCTCCGATCACCTCAGCGCCTAATTCACGCAACAGCGCAATACACGCCGCCATTGTGCCGCCTGTGGCCAACACATCATCGACCATCATAATCCGCATATCGGGTTTGATGTCTTCGGCGTGAACTTCTAGCGTATCGCTGCCGTATTCGAGATCGTAGGTCAGCTTAGCCGTTTTACGCGGTAGCTTGCCAGGTTTACGTAGCGGAATAAAGCCAATCCCTAAACGCTGCGCTAAGGCAGAAGCAAAAATAAAGCCACGCGCTTCAGGACACGCCAAAGCATTGGGGCGCAAATCATCGCGCTCACAAAAAACCGCCAATTCTTCAATAGCCGATTGGAAGCCTGCTCCATCGGCCAGCAACGGCGTAATATCTTTAAATGTCACCCCTGGTTTAGGGTAATTGGGAATATCAATAACCAACGATTGCCATTGCATAAACCTGTTCCTTTCACTGTTCAAAAAATGGCTTATTTTAACGTAATTTTGCGGATTTGTGCTTTAATCGCACATCACCGCCTGCCACACATCGCTGACACGCTGACGGATCGCCACCCAGTCATTCTCATCAACCGCGCTGTTGCTGTCGTTTAAATACTGACGGTGCGCTTCGCCGCGCAGCGTACGGTAAGCATCGCGCAGGGTCATCGCGGTGGTTGACGGAATAATTCCAGTCGCTTCAAGCGCGGCTAGCTGACGAATATTGTCACTCATCCGCGCAATGACCGGTTCTTGATGGGCGTGTTTAAGTAACAGATATTGCACAATAAATTCAATATCAATCAAACCACCCGGTGATTGTTTAAGATGAAAAATACCGGCTTCCTGACTGTGATTGTCACGCATTTTCTGACGCATTTTGACCACTTCTTCACGCAAACCTTCATCACGCTGACGCGTCAGCGTGTCATGACGTACCTTGGCAAAGGCTTCATTTAGCACTTGATCCCCACAAATAAAGCGGGTTCTGGTGAGCGCCTGATGCTCCCACGTCCAGGCTTGCTCGTTTTGATACTGCGCAAACGCCTGGATACTTGAAACCAGTAAACCCGATTTACCGCCTGGGCGCAGCCGTGTATCGACTTCATAAAGCACCCCACTTGCTGATGGTGCAGACAGATAATTATTTAAGCGCTGTACTAGCCGGCTAAAAAACTGCTCATTGCTGATGCTTTTCTCACCATCACTCACCCCGCCACTACCGTGTTGATCATAGAGAAACAACAAATCCAAATCCGAGCCATAGCCCAATTCCAAACCGCCGAGTTTCCCATAACCGATAATCGCGAAAGCCGCTTGTTCACCGTTTAGCCCGCGTGGTTCGCCATAGCGCGCAACCATCGTTTGATGTGCCCGCTGGTAGGCGCTCTCTAACACCAGCGTGGCAATCAAACTCAAATAATCGCTCACTTCCATCAGCGACAGGCGACCATGAACGTCAGCCCACGCAACCTTAAATAATTGCGCATGCTTGAAATCACGCAACGCATGCAGCCACTGCTCATCATCGTCGCTGTTTTCCAAACGCGCTGCGAGATCATCGGCCAGCTGCTTAGGATCAGAAACCGCCGGACGCTCACTGAGCACATCATCGAGCACCAACGGATGCTCACAAATAAAGCGCATCAACCACGCCGAATTCGCCGCAATATCCAATAAATGCTCGATCAAGCGTGATTGGTCGCTAAGCAGGTCGATATACACCCCACGACCACTCACCGCGAGCACCAAATCAAGCACCCCACTTAAGCCTTTTTGCCGTGATGGCGCACTGGCGAGCGCCACAATTTGCGGTAATAGCCTGTCTAAATCGCTAAGCGTTCTTTTCGGCAGGCGCTGCCAAGGTAGGCGCTCACCGAGATCTTCGAGTGCGACAAACATTTTTACCGATTGTTCAGCCCGCACACCATGATCAGCTAACCACGTGCGCACACGTTCTTCATCGGGTTCTCGCCAATCAATCCCTTGCAGCACATCATCAACGTTCGCCTCGTGCTCATCTTCAGCAAAAATCCCTTTGAACTGCTGATGAACCACCATACGCGCTTCTTCAAGCCTCACTTGCAAATGTGCCACATCTTCAGCACCTACCGCCAGCACCAAGCGTCGCCATGCGCTTTCATTATCCGGCAATTGATGGGTTTGCTGCTCGTGATCAAACTGCAGGGCATTTTCTACTTCACGCAGGAACAGATAGGCTTTGCGTAGCGCTGATGCTTCCTCACTGCCCCAAAGATCCAAGCTGACTAAATCCTCTAGGACGGCTAAAAAATGGGTCTGTTGCAGACGTGGGTATTGGCCGCCATAAACGAGTTGCATGGCTTGCACGCTAAATTCCGCTTCACGAATTCCCCCTTTGCCCAATTTGATATGCCGCTCAAGGCCTTCATCGCGAATGTGGCGGTTAATCTCGGCTTTCATATCGCTAATCGCGCGTAACGCGGCGTAGTCTAAATAGCGACGATACATAAACGGACGCAAATTATTCAAAAGCTGCGCCCCACCGGCGATATCACCAGCCACCGGTCGTGCCTTCATCATCGCGTAACGCTCCCAATCACGACCATGCAATAAATAATATTGCTCTATCGCGTCATAAGACAACGCCAACGGCCCACTTTGCCCGAACGGACGCAAACGCATATCCACGCGATAGACCATGCCGTCTTCAGTGACGCTGTCTAACAGATAGATCGTTTTTTGCGCGAGTTTGCGGAAAAATTGCTCGTGCTCAATCGGTTTCCCCCGCTCACCACCATCGGTTTCCCCGGCAGTGCGAAAAGCAAATATTAAATCAATGTCTGAGGAAAAATTGAGTTCACCACCGCCAAACTTACCCATCGCCAACACGCTGAGGGTAAACGGGTCGCCTTCACTATCACGCGGCTCACCATAGCGCGCGACCAAGCATTGGTGTTGAAAATCAAGCGCTGCTTCGGTGAGGGTTGCCGCAAGCGCAGAAATGGCGTTTAAAAAATCACTTTGTGGCAATTGCTGGTTGACCACAGCATGCACTAGTGCGCTCTGGTGCGCGTGTTTGAATTGACGCAGCGCGCGCATCAATGCCGCTTCATCGTCATCATAGTCAGCCCACCAGCTTTGCCAAGCCGCGCTAAAATCATAATCCGCCCAATGGTGGGCGCCTGCGATGAGTTCGTAGACTGCCGGATAACGCTGCAGCTGACGCGCCACATAATCACTGGCGCGTACCGTACGCTTAATCGCTTCATCTTGCGCCCAAACGGGTTGCTCATCGACAAACGCCGCCTGCCAGATCGCCAATCTGTCATCAAACTGTGTCATACAATCCCCTCACTCGCGAATGACCCATTATAGAGGAACGTTTGACGTGTGGTTTTAGAGATTTCACTTGTCATCAGCGAGCAGGCGCTTCATGATGAATGCCAGTTGAATTTGGAGCGCTTATGACACCAAGTTACTGGCAACAAGCCACCGACGCACTCAGCAAACGCGACGCCACAATGGCTGAATTAATATCGCGCTACCCTGATAGCTGCATGCAAAGCCGTGGGCGACCGTTTGTCACCTTATTGCGCGCGATTGTTGGTCAGCAAATTTCGGTCAAAGCCGCTGATGCGATTTGGGCGCGATTAAACGATACAACTGCGCTCAATCCACAACACGTAGCGCAAATTGATCGTGACACCTTGCGCAGCTTAGGGCTTTCGCGCCAGAAAGCTGATTATATGCATGCGGTGTGTACGTATTTTTTAGACAATGACATCCATGATGATTATTTCAGCGCGCTTAGCGATAGTGAGATCATCAGCGAACTTTCTGCTATTCACGGTATTGGGCGCTGGAGTGCTGAGATGTTTTTAATGTTCACGTTATTACGCCCCAATGTGTTTCCAGTCGCTGATTTAGGTCTGCTTCGTGCCCTGGAAAAACATTATCATGGCGCACGTCTAACCCCTGCACAAGCGCGCGATCTCTATCAAAAACGCTTTGATCCATGGTGCAGCGTAGCGACATGGTATCTGTGGCGCAGTTTGGATCCGGTAGAAATTCAGTATTAATATGCAAAGAGGTAGATTCAACATCGAAGTACAACGCAACCAAAGAAGTAGATATCTGTGTCTAGGGTATCTGCAATGATGTCATGCTTTGCAAATTCTTTACTGTTATCGAATGTGGTACTGAGTGTTTGTTCACCTTTGAGCATATCAATACAGGTATCAGCCACTAACTGTGCTTTACGGTTAGACAGGGCTTTGATTTTGGTTTCTCTGGTGGTTCTATCCACTAAGGTAAGTAAAACGCCTTGATGCCCTTTACCAACCACTGTGCCACCTTCATAGTCTCCGATGCGTGTACACTCTTCTATGATATCAGGACGTTCAGTAATATCTCGACGATTTACTATTTGCCCCCGCCTATCTTGACCTTGTAAAGCGCGTTTTCGGTAGGTCTTTTGACAGCGCAGGTGCTTGTATAGCTCACCACCTGATTGTTTATCAGCGTAGATATATTGGTAGATAGTTTCATGGCTTGGCACATCATCCCAGCCTAAAAGCTTAAGCCTACCTGTGATTTGTTCAGGCGAATATTGACGATGCAGTAAATAGTCAACATAGTGCCAGCCAAAGTCATTTATTGCAGGGCTATTTATGGCTTTACACTCAGTCGCTAATCTATGTGCCTGTTTTGGGCGATAACCACGTTGGCCTCGGTTACGCTTAATCTCTCTACTCACAGTAGATTTATGACAGCCAAGGATTTTGGCGATATCACTTAAAGAGATATTGGCTTGCAATAAGGCTGGTATTTGTATCTTTTTTTCTGAGTAAGATGCGTGTAGTGTTTAATGACGTTCCGATATGTAGGAATTGAAGGCGAAGTGCAACACAGCACATCTTACTTCTCAACTCGTTAATATGAATCGTTGCACTTCAGGGTTGAACCCTCCAATCATAATGATAACGCTTCCCATTACCAAAAATATGCATTAATATTCGCAACATTACATTTTGTCTATTTTTGGAGAGCTATATGTATTTCCTGCATCACTTCACCAACAAACTAACAGCGCTTGTACTCGCCACCTCAATGGCGTTATCTGTGCTACCCGCTCTGGCACAAGACGTTGATAAACAAGCAGGTGTACGGGATGTTAATGATGAACAAACCACACGCAAGATATTAAGTTTAGATGATATTGTTGTATTGGGTGCTAACGATACCAGAGGAGGCGCCGCGCGCGATTCCAAAGGCTATGAAGACGTTTATGCACTTGATATTTCCACCACTTACGCAGGATTCGAAGAGGTACAACGCTTCAAAGGTTCAGCACCAGCAGAAATATTTCGCGGCATGATTGGTGTGCAAAGTGGGGATATGCGTAATAGTGGCGCGATTGACCCAAATGTGCGTGGCGTTCAGGGACAAGGTCGTGTGCCAGTAATTATCGATGGCACCGAGCAAGCGCTTACTGTCTGGCGCGGTTACAACGGTGCCAATAACCGCAATTACCTTGATCCCATGCTGATCGGCGGTTTGCAAGTTGAGAAAGGCCCTTCTATGACGCGTGGGGTTAACGGCTCAGTGGGTGGTGCAGTGGTGATTAATACCATCGATATTGATGATATTGTGCCCGAAGGTGAAAATTTTGCCCTTAATTTTCGTTTTGAGGGCAGTAATAATACGGTGAAGCCACGCCTTCCAGCACTCGCCGAAGGTGTTGATGTGTTGAGCGATGAATTTAAACCTTTGTACCCAAATTCTGCTCGACCAAATCCACTCTTTTTCCCTCTAATTGACCCTGATGTTATTAAAACGCCGCATAATGGTGGGCGCAACAAATTTGGTCAAGATATGGCGTATCGTATTGCTATCGGCAAACGTTGGGAAAGCGTCGATGTAATGGCCGCGCTAGTCCATCGGAATCGTGGCAATTATTTTGCGGGCAGCAAAGGCAGCGAATTATATTCAAGTAACGAATCTCGTTTCAGTGTAAAAGAGGATAACACGGCAAAAATGGCAAGGATTTATCACCCCGGTGATGAAGTGTTCAACACCTCTGCCACCACTACATCTGCGCTGGCCAAAGTTAACTGGCACCCCAATGATGAGCACGCGTTGCAATTAGGCTTACGCAACACGGTCAGCCGCTATGGTGAAATTCTACCTTCGCGTTTAGATGCATTCCTAAATTCAGTGGTTAATGCAAAACTTTATGGTGTGGGAGCACATAAACTACCGCAATGGCCGCAGTCGAAATTACATAGTATGGCAGCTAATGTAGAGTGGCGTTGGCGACCAGCTAACCCATATATTGATTTAAATTCCAATCTATGGTTGACCAGAACCGTCACCGACACCCATACTTCTGGTGGTTGGCCTCGGGAAACCATGGCTGAGACTTTCTTTTTTGCTCAATTAAAACAAATTTGTGTTCCAGGTCATCCTTACTATCCATCACCTTATTGCGCTGCATTTCGTGATTTTCCTGATATGATCCCCAAAATCAATAAAACCTATCGCTCTTCGCAAACTAATGCCACTAATACCCGCCTTGGTCTGTCAATCAGCAATAAAATGAATTTAAATCCTAAAGTTGATTTAACTTTAGGGACGAATTACCAGTATGAAAAGCTGCGCTCTTCAGATAATTGGTGGTACGGCAGAACACAAGAATTTATGGACGCAAATGCTATTGGATCTTCACCAGCACCACTTGTTAGTAGCATGTGGAATTTCCGCGCTCACCCGCGTGAGGGGCATCGTCAGGAGTTAAACGTTAACGCCAAACTAGACTACCGACCTAATGATTGGGCGGAACTCAGCGCTGGAGTAAATTTTGGTTATTATCGCGCGTTCGACGATCACCTGCAGCGCATGAAAAGCGAAGATAATAAAGGCTACCGTAATTATCCTTGGCCGGAAACGTGGTCAGGATCAGCATGGTCGCCAATGCTTTCTGGTACGTTATTTTTTAGCGATTACTCGCGTCTTTACGGACGGATTGCACAAAAAGCACGTTTTCCAAGCATGTTTGAAAGTACTATTGGTTTTTCTGCTATTCCGACACTTACTTCAAGTAGTCAAAAAGAAGGCGGTTGGGGAGATGCAGTGATGAATACCACGCCGCTTAAACCAGAACGCACCACCAGTTTTGAATTAGGCTATGTACATGATTTACGGCAGTTCTTCCCTAGTGCGCAATATGCTGATATCAAAATAGCGTATTACCATAACATCACCAAGAATATAATTGATCGGGATACTCGTTTCCGCTTCCGTAACATGGAAAAACAGACCCTTAGTGGCGCAGAATTGCAGGCACGTTATGATAGTGGGCACTTTTTCGGCGATTTAGGCATCTCACGCTCAATTAAAAATGAAGTGTGTGACCAAAAAACAGCTGCCATTCTTGCTAGTTATCAAGAATTCAGTGGAGGATGCGTCCATGGCGGTTATCCTTATGGTTATTTGCAAAATACCGTCCCCCCTAAATACACCATTTCATTAGGCTTGGGTGGACGTTTTGTGGATAACGATTTAACCATCGGTACACGCATTTTGCATCACAGCAAACCTAATAAGAATCGTGAATTTTTAGCAAATTACAACAATCCATTATATTGGGACAAAGTGACAACGGTTGATGCGTACCTCAATTATCAGTTTGATGACACAACCAGCGTTGAACTAACGGGCACAAACCTGACTGATCGCTACTTTCTCGATCCACAGAGTCGTACCCGTAACCCCGCACCAGGTAGAACGATTAAGTTGACATTCAGCAAAACGTTCTAACTATTGATTTTTAAACCATCGACAAATAAAATGACAATGATTATTGTTAATAATAATCATTGTCATTTGTTTTTAGGGGTTTATATTATGCAGAAATTAACTAAACTGACTTTATCTGTGCTTGCTTTGAGTGTGAGTTACAGTGCTCAGGCGGAATTAGCTGGTGCTCAGAGTACGCCAAGCAACAACGTAAACTATATTCAAGTTGGTGGCACGAACTATAGCAATGATGATCCTAATGGCCATATTGGCCCTGAAGGCAGCCCAGGGATCATGGTCAATAAGATGTCTCCCAATCCCAATGATCGTAAATATGTTAGTCTTTTAGGCATGCAATTTATTGCTTGGCCAGATTGGAACGGCGTTACTCATCTTGATGATAACACACCTTTTTTACCTGCCAGTCATGCTCAAAATATTGGCACCCACGATTACTCACGCGTGAGTATTTCTGGAGCCGAAGTGTATTTTGGAGAATGGAGCCAAAACGGCGAATTAAACGCCCCAGATCGTCAGGTATGGTATGTGGGTAAAGACAAAACCAGCAATATGCCTACCAGTGGTAGTGCTACTTACAATGTCAAAGGCATTCGTCAGTACCAGCACAATGGCATGATGACGGGCACATTAACCGCTAACTTTGCCACCAATAAACTCAGCGGCAATGTTGGTGACATTAACTTTGGCAACAACGTAAATATCGACAGCAATAATGCCTCATTTGCTGGTGGGGTTAGTGTTGGTAGCACACCAGGGGGGACAGAAGGCCATTTCTTTGGTAATAATGCGGCACAATTAGCTGGCATTGCCACCTTTGCCAGCAACAAAAATTTAGATACTGCTTTTGGTGGTAAGAAACAATAAACTAATTGCACTGTAAGCAATAGATGGCTGGTATCTCTATGGATATCAGCCGTCTTGATTGTATCAAACATAACCTATACTCATTATGACCGCCACCATCACACGCATACTGCTGTTGCTCACAACCGTGTTGAATACTGGTATCAGCTATGGCGAAGAATCTGTGATCGCACAACGTCTATGGCAAGAAAGCATACAACTGCGCAATCAAGAACAAACCACTTTGCTGGCAACTATTGCCGCCAATAATACACAGAGTACAGTACAAAACCCTAGCGGCGTTGATCCGTTAATTGTTACTCTGTTTGATACCATTAACCAAGGTCAGTCCGTACCTTTACGCCAATTCCTCAATGAACACTCGAACCGTTTCTACCACAATGATCCTCTTTGGCTTTACGCACAAGCCAGTCTTGCTCGCTTAGAAGGTCGAACCCGTGCTGCCGAGCAAGGATATCGTCAAACCTTAGATCAAGCACCAGACTTTATCCGTGCACGCCTAGATTTAGCTAAATTATTATTTAATGATCAACAAAATCGTGAGGCGCAGCAAGCATTTGGTGTATTGAATGCCCAGCTATTACCACCCACGGTACGCAACAACATCAATCTTTACCAGCAAGCATTAGGTATGCGTGAGCGTTGGCAGGGAAGCGTTTCTTTAGGTCTGATCACAGATAATAATATTAACCAAAGCAGTGAAACAAACCAATGCTTATTTTCCTATCAGAAAGTATGCCTTGTTGAACGATCCACACCGGCTGCCATTGCTACCAGTGGACTAGGCTATGAAGGCACCCTGAGCAAATACTGGCCTTTAAGAGGACATCACGGCCTCTACGGTCGCGGTTTGATTTATGGTCAACAAATCCCTAATTATCTTACCTATAACAAAACCACCATTCAATTAGGTGCCGGCTATCAATTTGCCAATGCAACACAACATTTCTCATTTGGTCCAATATGGATAGGGCATAGAGAAGCCAATCATCAACAGTTCAATGGTGTGGGGGTCGCCGCACAATGGCGAATTCAACCCAACAATACAATGGCATGGGATATGTATGCCGAGCACAAAACTATTCGTTACACACATGCTGATTATCAACAAAACAACAGCACTGATAACAATATCCATGTCACGTTTAGCACAGCTTGGCCTGAGGGTTGGCGTAGTCATATTGGTTTCGATTATCTGCGTCGTGACACAGATCAAGCGGTTAACAGCTATCAACAAAAAGGCATCCGCCTTAGCGTTGACAAGCTTTTTGCACAAGGCTTTATGGCCAGTTTAGGTGGTGCATTCTACGAGATTGATTACAATGCCTACAACGCCCTTCTTGAACAAACTCGGCATGAGCGAAAATGGACGTTTAACGCCGCCATTAGCGCGCCACAATGGCAAATAGGTGGTTTCTCACCTAAACTATCTTGGCAACGTACGCGCTTAAACAGCAATGTTGATTGGTTATATAGCTATGATCAAGATCAGTTTATGCTCACTTTCCAGCGTTTGTTTTAACCCAGATTATGTATTAGCAATCGAACTATCACGTAGTTATATGAATGCACAAATTATTTCTAAAGAAACACCATGCTTATTTTAGGGCGTAGGTTGAAAAATAGTTTGTAGGTTTAAGGGACGGGTGAAAACAATTCTTTAATGAATAACCCATAGTTCCATTCAGAACCTCGTATCAATAATTTCTTACAATCCAATTGCTCTGCCCAGCGGAACGCAGTAAGATATGCCGCCTAACTTTATAACTGTCCACGGATTTTTTATGTTTTCCACTGATATGACCATCGCTGGCTTTGATGACGAATTAGCAGCGGCGATTGCTGCTGAAGAAAAGCGCCAAGAAAACCATATTGAACTGATTGCCTCTGAAAACTACACAAGCCCTCGGGTGATGCAAGCCCAAGGCAGCTATTTAACCAATAAATACGCTGAAGGCTACCCAGAAAAACGTTATTACGGTGGCTGTGAGCACGTCGATAAAGTAGAGAAACTCGCCATTGAACGCGTCAAAACCTTATTTGGCGCCGATTACGCCAACGTTCAGCCGCACTCCGGTTCACAAGCCAATGCAGCGGTATTCCTTGCGCTGCTCGAAGCGGGTGATACCGTACTGGGTATGGATTTAGCGCACGGTGGTCACCTTACCCACGGCTCGCCGGTAAACTTTTCAGGCCGCACGTATAACGCCGTCCACTACGGCATCGACGGCAAAACAGGCTTGATTGATTACGATCATGTGCAGCAAATGGCTGAAAAACACCAGCCAAAAATGATTATCGCTGGCTATTCTGCCTACTCACAATTACTCGATTTTGAGCGTTTCCGTGAGATCGCCGACAGCGTTGGTGCGTATTTACTCGTTGATATGGCGCATTTTGCCGGACTCGTAGCCGCAGGCGTTTATCCTAACCCTATTCCTCACGCTGATGTCGTAACCTCAACCACGCACAAAACCCTTCGTGGCCCTCGTGGTGGGATTATTTTGGCTAAAGCCAACCCGGATATTGAGAAAAAACTCAATTCAGCGATCTTCCCTGGCATCCAAGGCGGTCCTTTGATGCATGTGATCGCAGCTAAAGCGGTTGCCTTCCAAGAAGCGCTTGATCCTAGCTTCCAGCAATATCAAGAACAAGTGCTGGATAACGCTAAAGCGATGGCTAAAGTGTTTATGGCCCGTGGGTATGATGTCGTTTCGGGCGGCACAAAGAACCACCTGTTACTGATTAGCTTGATCAAAAAGGAACTCACCGGCAAAGCTGCTGATGCCGCTTTAGGTCGCGCACACATTACGGTGAATAAAAACAGTGTACCTAACGATCCGCAATCACCATTTGTCACCAGCGGCATTCGTATCGGTACCCCGGCGATCACCACGCGTGGCTTCAAACAAAGCGAAGCCAAACAAGTTGCCACCTGGATGTGCGATATTCTCGATGACATTGACAACGAGGAAGTGATCCTTAACGTGCGCGAGAAAGTTAGTAAATTGTGCGCGAAGTTCCCGGTCTATCAACAGTCTTAAGGTAGATCGGTGTATTGTCCGGTTTGTGGTTATAGCGAAACCAAAGTCATTGATAGCCGTTTAGTGCATGATGGTGCACGTGTGCGCCGCCGTCGTGAATGTTTGAATCCTGATTGTGGCGAACGCTTTACCACCTACGAAGAAGCCGAAGTTTCCCTGCCTTTAGTGGTTAAACAAGACGGTACACGCGAACAATACGATTCAGAAAAATTGCGGCGCGGTTTGTTACGTGCGGTCGAAAAGCGCTCGGTGAGTATTGATACGGTCAATAACCTCATTGATACCATCGAGCAACGTATGCGTCACTATAGCGAGCGTGAGATCCCGTCCAAACGCATCGGGCAATGGGTGATGGATGGTTTGAAAGCCATCGACCATGTTGCCTACATTCGTTTTGCCTCGGTGTATCTCAGCTTTGCTGATGTCGCCGCCTTTCAAAAAACCATCGACGAACTCAGCAACGACTAATGGACAACGACGTCGATTATATGCGCCGCGCCATTGCGCTGGCGAAACGGGGCATTTTTTCTGCCGCACCCAATCCGGCAGTTGGCTGTGTGCTGGTCAAAAATAACCGAATCATCGGTGAAGGTTTTCATGAACGCACTGGTGAGGCACACGCTGAAGTCCACGCGCTCAAACAAGCGGGCGTTGCCGCCAAAGACGCAACAGCATACGTCACGCTAGAGCCTTGCGCGCATCATGGCCGCACCCCACCGTGTACCGACGCCCTGATTGCTTCAGGCGTTAAGCGCGTCGTGATCGCCTGTATCGATCCGAACCCTCAAGTGCACGGCAAGGGCATCTCACTACTCGAAGATGCTGGGATTACCGTCACAGTGGGTGTACTTGCTGATGAAGCACTCGCCATCAACCGAGGTTTTTTTCATCGCTACAAAGAAAAACGCCCCTATGTACGCGTAAAAATCGCCGCCTCTCTTGATGGCAAAACAGCACTTCCTTCAGGCGAAAGTCAATGGATCAGCAGCGCTGAATCACTTTTGGATTCGCATTACTGGCGCTTACGAAGCGATGCGATTATTGCCGGTTGCGGCAGTGTGATCGACGATAACGCACGCCTAAACGCGCGCTACCCGACCGAACTAGCCAGTAATCAACCGTTAAAAATCGTCATCGATAGCCAATTACGCACCCCGATTGATGCCGCGATTTTCGATGATGGTACGCCAGTTATTTTGGCGACCACCGACAAGGCTGCGCATAAATCTTATCCAGAACATGCTGAAATCTTGCGCCTGCCAGCAAACGCACAAGGGAAAGTTGATTTATCTGCGCTGCTTGATGAGCTCGGCAGGCGACAGATCAATAGCGTTTGGGTGGAAGCAGGCGCGGGACTGGCGGCAGCGTTTACCGAACAGCGGTTATTTCAAGAAATCGTGCTGTATTTCGCACCAACGTTTCTTGGTGAGGGTTCTCGTGGCATGATGCCGATTACCCCACCCACATCGCTATCTGCTAAAATGGCGCTGCAAATCAGCGAAGGGGTGCGCATTGGCGAGGACTGGCGTTTCACCCTCACCGCAAAACCATAGGATTTTAAGCCATGTTTACCGGGATTATTGCTTGCACCGGCCAGCTTAGCGACCGCCAACCACACGGCGAAGATCAAACCCTGACCATCACCGCCCCTGACTTTGATTTTAGCGCTTGCAACTTAGGCGATAGCATCGCAGTCAACGGCGTGTGTTTAACTGCTGTTGCGTTAGATACCCATACATTTAGTGCCGATGTTTCGGTGGAAACCTTAACCCACACCACCCTCGGCGCTTTAGCTCTAGGCGATCGTGTGAACCTCGAAAGCGCGCTCACCCTGTCCACTCCCTTAGGTGGACATTTAGTGAGCGGGCATGTCGATGGTGTTGGCGAACTACTCAGTCGCAAGCAAGATGCGCGCAGCGAACGCTTAACCTTCCGCGCGCCTGACGCACTCAGTCGCTACATCGCCGCTAAAGGCTCCATAACTATCGACGGGGTCAGCCTGACGGTGAACAATGTCACAGAACATACATTTAGCGTCAATATTGTCCCACACACTTTGGCGCGCACGATTATTGATGATTACCAGATCAACACTGCGGTTAATCTCGAAGTTGATCTGCTCGCACGCTATATTGAGCGGTTATTACAAGATAAAGAATCCACACCAACATTAAGCCTTGAGCGCCTGCGCGCCTTAGGCTATTAAGGAACCACTATGGCAATTCATCCCACAGAAGCGATCATCGCCGACCTTAAAGCCGGCAAAATGGTGATTATCATGGACGATGAGGATCGCGAGAACGAAGGCGATTTGATGATGCTTGCTGAACACATCACGCCTGAGGCGATTAACTTTATGGCGCGTTACGGCCGTGGCTTGGTGTGTTTAACGATCACCCAAGCGCGCAACGACCAACTAAAGCTTTGGCCACAGGCAACCAACAACGCCTCAGCGTTTACGACCAATTTTACCGTATCAATTGAAGCCGCTGAGGGTGTGACTACCGGCATTTCCGCACACGATCGCGCGCGTACCATCCAAGCAGCGGTCAGCCCAACCGCCCATCCCAATGATTTAGTCCAACCTGGACATATCTTTCCCATCGTGGCCCGCGAAGGCGGCGTACTCACCCGCGCCGGACACACCGAAGCCGGTTGCGACTTTGCGCGTTTAGCCGAATGTGAACCCGCGGCAGTCATTGTCGAAATCTTAAAAGACGATGGCACGATGGCACGACGTGGCGATTTAGAGCTGTTTGCCAATGAACACGGCTTAAAAATCGGCACGATTGCCGATTTAATCGAGTACCGACTAGCGCGCGAGCAAACAGTCGCGGCGATTGGACAATGTGAGCTACCCACCGCGCACGGCATATTTACGCTGGTAACTTATCAAAGCACAATTGATCAAAGCCTGCATTATGCTCTGATCAAAGGATCGATTAACCCGGAAGTTCCGACGTTTGTGCGCGTGCATGTGCAAAATATGTTTAGCGATTTATTCCAAGCGGAACTCAGCGAACGCACCTTTTCGATCGATGATGCGCTACAATATCTCGCCAAAGAAGACAGCGGGATTATTGTCGTGCTTGACGAGGGGCAAAGCAAACACGATATTTTAAAAAGAATGCATGCTTTTGCCCACCATGAGGCACCGCCCAAACGCGCCGCCGAACAAGATTTACGAACCTATGGGATCGGCGCACAAATTCTGGCCGATCAAGGCGTCGGTAAAATGCGCCTGCTGTCGACACCATATAAATTCACCGGTATTTCCGGCTATCATTTAGAAGTTAGCGAATACCTGACCCCACACTGATTTTAGGAACGATTCATGAGCCAACAACCCAAACGTATCGAAGGCCAATTTAGCGATGCTAATGCGCGCTACGCCATTATCTGTGCCCGTTTTAACGAGCTGATCGTCAGCAAACTCGAAGGCGGCGCGATTGATGCGCTTATTCGTCATGGCGTGAGCGCTGAACAGATTGATATCATTTATGTACCAGGCGCGCACGAACTGCCGATTGCCGCGCAACGCCTTGCTGCGAGTAAGCGTTATGACGCGATCATTGCCCTAGGCGCAGTGATCCGTGGGGCAACCGCGCATTTTGAGGTCGTGGTTAACGAGTCGTCTAAAGGCTTAAGCCAAGTGGCGCTCAAGCACGACATCCCTGTGATTAACGGCGTACTAACCACCAACAGTATTGAACAAGCGCTGGAGCGCGCTGGCACAAAAGCCGGTAATAAAGGCGCTGACGCCGCACTCGCTGCGATTGAGATGGTCAGTTTATTACGTCAAATTGATTGAGAAGAGCATGAGTAATCCGCCAAATTTAAAACGCCAAGCCATTGAACAACGCTCACGCGCCCGCCGCCTATTGGTACAAACCCTGTATCAATGGCAGATCAGCGGTGGTGATGCGAAAGAAACCTACCACAACCGTCTGATCGACCCACGAAACGGCGATATTGACGCACTCTATTTTGACGCCGCTTACGAATACATCAGCACACAATATGAAGTCTTAGAAGAAAGCTACGCAGCTTTTATGAGTCGTCAACCCAAGATGCTTGACCCGACTGAGCGCGCCATTTTATGGATTGGTGGCTATGAGCTACAACACTGCCCGGATATTCACTCGAGTGTGAGTATTAATGAGGCGATCGAACTTGCCAAGCAATTTGGCGCTGAAGACAGCTACAAGTTTATCAACGCCACACTCGATAAACTCAGCAAATCACTCGCATAAATGACTCGATTTAATCCCCAAGAACGTAAACAGTTGCTTGGGATTAAAGGCATTGGTGAAACGGTGGTTAAACGCCTGGAGATGATGGGCTTCGATAGCCTTGAGTCATTAGCGCAGGCAGATGTTGATAGCATCCTATACCAAGGAAGCGTCATCACCCAAAGCTCATGTTGGCAAAACAGTCCACAAGCTCGAGCCGCCATCAATGCGGCACTCGCTTACGCTAAGCAGCACACCTAAACACCTAACGCAACACCATAAATGCCATCGCGGTCATTAGCGCATCGTGATAGGCATCGTGGGCGCTGAGTGTGGGAATGGCGAGTTCGTGCATGATGGTGGCAAAGCGTTTATCAACGTGTTCATTGCCGCTGCGCCGTTGCTGGCGTTTGACGAATAAATGGCCGATATCAAGGGTGCGATTCGGCAAGCTAAAACCTAAGGTTTTCTGGCATTGCTGATCGAGAAACCCTTTATCTAGGCCAATATGATAGCCAACGATCGTACGCGCGCCAATAAACGGCAAGAATTCAGCGAATAGCTCAGCGTAGCTAATCCCGTTAGCCACATCTTCGGGGCGCAGACCATGGATTCGGATAGTTTCTGCCGTCGGCATCGCTGGTGGTTTACAGACCCACTGTCGCGCGCTACCACTCAATATCCGCTTACCGTTGATATGAATCGCGGCAATGCTTAACAGCGCGTCTTGTCGTTTATCTAAGCCAGTCATCTCGCAATCGATACAGACAAATTCATCATCTTTCGCCTTGCCAAGTAATTGATGAAAACCCGCTTGCTCGATCTTTTTGCGACGCCCCCATGCAGCGAACATCAAAACATCCCCAGATGATAGCGATTACTCAGCGAGGCTTTAAATTCTTTGACGATATTTAAACATTCTTTGAGTACATCTCGCTCGAGCGCACTCATCGTCATCGGATTGACGCTCTTTCGCTCGCCTTTGCTGCTCGCTTCCAGCGCCGTTTTTAAGCGTTGTGCCATAAAGAAATCTAACGCTTCGGTGAGATTTTGCGCGCGTGAGGCGTCCATCACGTTCGCTTGGACTAACGCGTGTAAGCGCTCTCTGGTACTCGTGGCGCTCACTCCTAATTCAAACGCCATTGCACGCACCCCATGCACGATCGGGAAAATACCGGCTTTTTTCATATTGAGCGTATTACTTTCACCACCAGGTAAAAACTTTTGCCACCACGATTGGCTATCGCCAAATTGCAACGCCGCTTTAGCGAAATGGTTGATCAGTCCGGTTGGCGCATGTTGTCGCTCAGCGTGCACATGTGCATTGAGTTCATCTAACAGTTCGGTTTTACCACACACCGCACGCGCATCTAAAAAGGTAGATAGATGCATCATCGCTTCCATATTCTCTAAATCCAACCAGCGCGAGGCGGTGCGTTTAAAATCGCTCAGCGACTGACGCTACAGTGGGTTATTGAGCATAATATGGCCATCACACAGCGGATACCCCATCTTCGCTAACGCTGCGTTGAATTGTTCTGCCACCTCATCAAGACGTGGATCGCTAAACCCGTCAGCGAGAATCAATCCATTATCTTGGTCGGTGCGTAAAATTTGTTCGCCTCGCCCTTCTGAGCCCATCACAAACAGGCAGGTATTTTCAATAATTTCTTTAGGCGCAAGCAAGTGCCACAGGCGGGTAAAGACTTGCAGGTTAAGCGTTTGCACCATCGAGCTGATCACGCTCGTTTTCACCCCATTCTCGTATTGCGAGCGGATGTATTCACCAATTTTATCTGCGGCCTTATCGAGCGCGTCAAGGTCTTTGGCCTGCTCAATATCGAGCGCGATTAAATGCGAGTGGTTGGTAAAGAAGCTCAATAGATCGATTTGCCCCAACACACCAATAATCTTTCCCTCATCATCGAGCACGGGCAGGCGACGAATACGGTTTGACACCATCATCTGCAGTGCTTCGCTAAGCTCTTTATCCTGATGAATCGTTACCAGCTTAAAGTGGGTGAATTGTTCCACTTCAGTTTGCCGCACATCCACGCCAGCGATCACTGCATCGCATAGATTCGTACTGGAAAACATACCCACCCGTTTGTGCTGATGCACCAAAATATGCCCACTACTGTTCGCGCGTAATGCACGTGTGGCTTCTAAAATACTTGCTGAAGCATGAATAAACTGTGGTTCGCGTAAATAGCAATCGCGCACTTTTTTAAACATCAGCGTTTGCGTTTCTTGGCGCGATTTCTGACTGGCAAGCCGACGCTCTTGTAAGCGATCAGAAAACAACGCAGCAAAGCCATCATTCTCTGCACAAACGTCAAGAATAGCCGTTTGTGCCAGTCGATAAAGCAAGCTGTTTTCGCTCGCTAGAATGCGTAAATCCGCGTTGCTGGTGGTAAACCAGTCATCTGGGTAGGCTTGAGCATGAAAGTCATCTCCACGACGTTGCTCGATACTGCCTTTGATCACCACAAAAACATCGCCACGCAAGCTTTCATCAAGCGTTTCGTCTTTAGTGAGATAAACCACTTCTGCGCTGCGCTGCAATCGCTCACGTTGTGAGGCGCTCAATAAATCAAACGGTGGCTGGGTTAGCGATAGAGCGTGCATTCAGCGATCCTCAACGAAGGGGTTCACCGACCAGCATAGCATAAATTATCGTTTGTTATTGTTCTAATCGACCTTCACAAACCAAGGGCATTATCACGATTAACTAAGCGCGCGAATATCAATCACCGCTTGTTTGGCAAACGCATGACTCAGCGCATAATCAACGATTTGTTGTGCCGTTTCATCAGCCGATTGCAATTCTTTATCAGTATAGAGATCAACAAAACGGTGACGTATCGGAAAATCCTCACTTTCGCGCAGCTCTGCCTGCATCGCGGTATCGACAACACCTGGCGCAATACTTACGACCTTAGCACCACTGCGTTCTATCGAGGCGTTACGTGCGTGCTGATCGAGCGCTGCTTTACTCGCGCCATAAACCGACCAGCCAGGATAGGCTTTATTGGCTGCACCACTGGAAATATGCACGATGCGGGTGCTATTGCCCTTAGCTTGTCGTGCGGCTACTGCGTTGGCGAGCAATAAAGGCGCTGTGACATTAAGCGCGACCGCTAAAGCAATCTGCTGCGTGTCTTGCTCACCAAGAATGCATGAAGGCTGCACGGTGCCTGCGTTATTAAACAACCAAATCGTGCGATAGCTGGCGCATAATTCTTCCCATTCGGCGCTCGCTAACCAGGCAATCAGCGCTTGTTCATCGGCCAGATTCAGGGTGACCTCGCGTAACTTTTCGCCATATTTTCCATGCAATTCAGGGTTACCATGACGAGCAATCCCACACACAGCAGCACCACGTTCAAGCCAGGTGTGAGCTAACGCCGCGCCTAAGCCTCGACTGTGACCGGTAATGATAACCAAGGTATCTTTCATGATGTCCTCCGATAGTCCGCCAACCGCGCAAATGCCTCACCGGATAACGTTTCCGGACGCGCCGTCGGATCAATACCGAGCACGGCGAAATCCTCTGCACTAAAGTATTGCTGCAACGATTTACGTACCATTTTACGCCGCTGGGTGAACGCCGCACGCACCAGCTCGTCAAATCGTGCAAAATCCTCAACATGCCAAGCTGGCTCGGCCAGTGGGGTTAGCCGTACAACCGCAGAATCGACTTTTGGTGGCGGATCAAACGCATCTGGGGCAATATCAAACAGCGCCTCACACGCGCAATACAGCTGCACCATAATACTCAAACGCCCATAGGCTTTACTACCCGGTTCGGCACACACGCGCTCGACCACTTCTTTTTGCAACATAAAGACCATATCGCTAATCAAGTTGCGTTGTGCAAGGCAGTGAAAAATGATCGGTGAAGATAAGTTATACGGTAAATTACCAACCACTTTTAGGGGTGAAGCCAAACCAAGAGAGGTAAAATCTACCTGTAAAATATCTGCATTGATCAGGTTCAGCTGACCGATACGATCTGCTTTAATTTGTAAGGGTTCAAGTACCCTTCGATCAAATTCAATCGCACTCATTGCGCCACTTTCGCGCAGCAAAGGTAACGTCAGCGCGCCTAATCCTGGGCCAATTTCAACGAGTGATTCACCGGCACGTGGATCAATCGCGCTAACTAATTGATCGATCACTCGCTCATCTACTAAGAAATGCTGACCCAGATGTTTTGCGGCACGCACTTCAGCCATGACATTTATCCTTATCTGTGTTTAGGGTTTGTGCTAATTCGAGGGCGGCAAGAAAGCTACCAGTATCAATCTGACCACTTCCAGCTAAATCCAAAGCAGTACCATGATCGACCGAGGTACGGATATAAGGCAGGCCGAGCGTGATATTCACCGCCTGGCCAAAACCACGGGCTTTAAGCACCGGCAATCCTTGATCATGATACATCGCGATGATCGCATCGTATTGGTCGCTATAGCGTGGGACAAAGAGCGTATCCGCCGGTAGCGGACCTGTGATGTCTAAGCCTTGTTTGCGCAGTGCATTAAGGGTTGGCGTAATCACACGCAGTTCTTCGTCGCCCAAATGACCTTGTTCTCCGGCATGAGGGTTAAGCCCACATACCGCGATGCGCGGCTTAGGCAACGCGAAGTGATCGCGCAATGCCTGCTCAGTAATTCGCACTGTGTCACGAATAGCTTCTGCAGTAATCGCATCCACGACATCGCGAAGCGGTAAATGGGTGGTCACCAGTGCTACACGTAAATCCGCGCAGGCAAGCATCATCACCACTTTATCAACCTCAGCGAGTGCTTGAAAGAATTCGGTATGTCCGCTAAAGGTTACCCCGCTGTCGTTAATCACCCCTTTATGGATTGGCGCGGTCATTAACGCCGCAAACTCACCTTCGCTGACGCGTGTTGCTGCCGAACGCAACATATTAAGAACGTATGCCGCATTAGCAGGATTAAGCTCGCCAGCAGTAACAGACGCTCGCGTGGGTAGCGGTAGAATTGTGAGGGCTGCGCGCTGTGGGTATATGGCTTGAGCCACATCAATACCCAACTGGGCTGCGCGCTCAGCAAATAATATTGGGCAACCAATCACCACCGCATCTTGTAACGCATTTTGCGCGGCGGCAAGCAGGCACAAATCCGGTCCAATACCTGCCGGCTCACCGCTGGTAATTAAAATCTGCTTGTTAACGGATCTCGACATACGCTTGCTGACGCAGCTGAATTAAGCGCTGCTGCCAAGCGTCTTCTAAATATTTATTGTAGAGACTTTCGCGAATGCGCGCGCGCAACACATCATCGCTGCGATCGACCTGTCGGCGATCGTTCACTTTTAAAATATGCCAGCCATAAGGCGTTTGTACAGGGGCCGTGATCTCACCTAATGGTACTTGAAGCATCGCCTGGGCAAACTCCGGCACCATCTCATCAGCACCAACCCAACCTAACTCACCACCACGTACGGCTGAGGTAGGATCTTGCGAATAGCGACGCGCCACTTCGGCAAAATCCGCACCTTGCTGCAATTGGCTAACCAATTGCTCAGCAATCCGCTGTTGGGCGATAAAATCTTCTTTACCCTGAGCACGCAATAAAATATGCGCCACATTAGCTTGATCTACAACCGCCTGACCTGATTGACTTTGTTTAGCGCGCACTTTCAAAAAGTGCATGCCATCTTGGTCAACCACCGGAGTAGAGAGTACCTCACCACTCGATAACCTACTGACCGCCTCAGCAAAGCGTGGTGGCACTTGCGCTATATTGACCGCACCCAAATCAACAAACTTTGCTTTAGGAACAACCTGAGCCACCTGCGCCAAATCATCATTGTGTTCATTCAAAGCTTCAGAGACCTGACGTATGGTTTCTTTAACCGCCGGCCCGCGTTCATCCGCACTGCCTTCGGGAATCGGCAATAATAAATCTTGTAAATACAAAGTGGTTTCATTTAAACGGGTAATTTGGGCGATTTGTGTCTCAATGGTTGCAGGAGAGATATTGATATTGCGGCCAATCAACGCCTGTTTGAGTTTGTCTTGCACAATATTTGAAGCCATTTGTGCGCGAAAAGCGGCTTCATCCAATCCAGTATCGCGTCGTACTCGCCGTAATAGCTGCGCTTTATCAAGCCCATTTTGTTGCGCAACCATCGCGACCGCTCGATCAATTTCTTCAGTGCTCGCAGAAAAATCGCCACGCTGCTCCATTTGTTTGAGCAAATGATTCATAATCACCCGTTCGGTGAGTTGTTCATTAATCTCACCTTCCGGTAAATTAATCCCTTTGGGCAGCATGCGGCGCTCAACCGCGAGTTCTTTTGCAAGTTGGCGGCGGGTTATGGTTTCTTCGTTGATGACCACAGCAATCTCATCTAATCCTTTGAGATTTGTCTCACCTGCCGGACCAAAATCCAGCGCCCAACCGGTCGCTGCCGATAACACACATACCAGCGAAATAAGCAAATGTCGCATTAGAATGATCTCTCCTCAGCTAATGGCCTGAAGCCATTGATTTCGTCACGCAATAGGGCTCCTGAACGGTTACCCATATTACCCAACCCTTTCAAAACAAATTCCAAGTATAACGCATTCCGCGCTTCTTTCGAATCTGGTTCATCGCGATAACGTTGGCCAAGCAAACGCCATGCCCAACAGCAGTCGTTGTATTCAATCCCCAATAAGGTATTAAACGATTGGTCGTGGCGCAATGAATAATCCTGACGCAAAAATGCGCGCCACTGTGGATCAAACCGCCAGACACCATAGAGCGAAATTTGATCATAATCATCACGCTTGTAGCGATGACTTAAGCCGAAAAAGCGATCAGCATCGAGATTATAGCTTAAATCTAAAACACTACGCTGATTGCTATGCTTATCGATATTCCAAAACGATTGCCCACGCAGGCGCCAATGTCGGTCTATTTGATACACCCCTTCACTGACCAAATCAGAACGCCCTCGATCGTCAAGATTATTGCCCGTCAGTGGCACGCGGCGGTCACGAAAATACTGCACTTGCCCTACCGAAAGCCGCAATTTTTCCTGTCCGTCTTCATCGCTTAAAAAGCGCGTGGTCAGTGCGGTAGTGAGCTGGTGGTTATCGCCGATACGATCCCCGCCGGTAAAGCGATTACGCGCAAAAAGCCATCCCCAGCTCAACGAACGGTTAGCACTGTCAAAATTAGGGACTTCAGATTGATCTTGATACGGCGTGTAGAGATAGAACAATCGTGGCTCTAAGGTTTGTACCCAGCCCTCACCAAAAAGCGATAGATTACGCTCAAAAATCAGTTTGCCATCTAAACTAAACGTCGGCAAAACAAACGAGGTAGCTTTCTCATCGTGCAAACTGTCGTGGCGGCCACTAAAATTATAGTGCCGTGCATTAAGGCTCAGCTTTGGTTCTAAATAACCATAGATCGCGTCCCAACGATAAGCCACCGATCCATCGATCGTCCCACGCCACGCACCGCCAAGCTTATCCTTATAAAACCGGACCAATTCTGCATCCAGCGTATAGCGCCAATTGTCATCGCGCCAACTGTTGGTATAGGTTATTTGTGGTAGGCGTGAATAGGGTATACTACTTGCTGATACGCGGTTACTGACTCGTTCATAATCCTGTGAACGCCACATCCAGCGCCCCCAGTCAGTACGACCGTCAACCCGTGCATAACGTTCAAGATACCAATCATCATAGATCGATAAATCATTATCAAAATGATGGATATATTCCAAGTCTGATACGTCTTGATATTGCGCGTTTAATACCCAATCTGGGTTAAACCGATACTGATAATTGCCTTTTATTGCCCAGCGGTTTTCTCCATCCGCATCCCGATCGTTCGGTAAATAGCTACCATAAAGCTTACCTTGCTGACGTTCAGTTAAAAAACGGTACTCGGCATCGAGCATCACGCCACGTTTAGTCATCGGACGCAAAGTAAACGTCGCATCTTGGTTCGGAGCGATATTCCAATAAAAAGGAATTTGTAATTCGATACCACGGTCTTCAGACGTATTCAGCGATGGTGCCAACAAACCCGTAGCTCGCTGATCATCGGTTGGAAAAGAGAAATACGGCAAATAAAAAATAGGGGTGCCTTTAATTTGTAGCGTTGAGTGCCAAGCGGTTGCGCGGTTAATATTTTTATCGATGGTCAAACTATTGGCTTTAAGCGACCACATCGGATCAGTGCGTTCACAAGTCGTCCAACTCACTTCGTCAAATTCGTTGATATTGGTAGCACGATTAATTCGCACCTCTTTAGCCTCGCCCAAAGAGTTTATCGCCGAGCCACGTAAATAATATTGCGCCTGGTCCACCGTAATCACTTCATTGGTCAGATCATACTGCGCGCTTGTGCCAATCATCGCTGCTTCTGGTGAACCGAAAGTCGTTTTATCTTCGGTAAAAACCATTGACGTGGCACCATCATAATCAAGTTTTGGTGCAAATAAATGCTTATCGCCCTGCCTTAATGCCACATCACCAGCAAATTGCACCTGATCGTAGTTACCACTTGAAGTATCAGCTTCTATATTGACTTTTCGCTGGGTTGGATCACCACCGAGTTCGGTATATTGCGCTAAAGGATCAACCGCACATTGCAACGCCAGCGCCGCTGTGGGCAAACTCAATATTCCTGCTACAATCCAGCGCATACCGGTGTCCTAACTCTCACTCAAGATAATCGATTATTTTAACAAAGCGACTCCACCCTGTCGCCGTTTTTCACGCGATTATATAATAATGAGGGTAAGTTACGTATAATGCGCAGTTTACGTTAAAAAATGAGAAGCACTGCTTGGAGTTTCAATGAATACGCACGCTATCACCCCAAAAACAGCCTTACTCAGCGTTGCTGATAAAAGTGGCTTAATCGATTTCGCAAAACGCTTAAGCGCAGCGGGTGTAACCTTATTATCCACCGGCGGCACAGCAAAAGCGTTACGCGACGCCGGTATCGCTGTCACTGACGTCAGCGATCATACCGGCTTTCCAGAAATTATGGGGGGACGGGTAAAAACGCTACATCCGAATATTCATGGCGGCATCCTCGCACGACGCGGTGAGGATGACAGTGTGATGGCAGAACATGACATCAGCGCGATTGATTTGGTGGTGGTTAACCTATACCCCTTCCGAGAAACGATTGCCAAACCCGATGTAACCCTTGAAGAGGCGATTGAACAAATTGATATCGGTGGCCCAACGATGGTACGCGCTGCAGCGAAAAATCACGCACACGTTGGTATTGTGGTGGACCCAACCGATTATCCTAATGTGATTAGCGCAGTAGAAAATGGACACTTAAATCTCAAATTACGTCGAGAGCTCGCTGCCAAAGCCTTCGCGCATACCGCCGGATACGATCAGGCGATTGCACAATACCTTAACCAAGCCTTTGGCATTCAAACCACAGAGCAAGCTTTTCCAAAGCAATTACAACGCAACTATGCCCTGGTTGAAACGCTGCGTTATGGTGAAAACCCGCACCAAAATGCAGCCTTTTATAAATCACTATCGCCAATCGGCAGCAGCCTTGCCACCGCCGTCCAGCATCAAGGTAAGGCGTTGTCTTACAATAATATTGCTGATGCAGACGCAGCCCTTTCTGCCGTTTTGCGCTTTGATGAAGAAGCCGCTTGTGTGATTGTTAAGCACGCTAATCCGTGTGGGGCAGCTACGGGTGAAAATGTGATGGAAGCTTATGATCTGGCACACCGCTGCGATCCCACCTCAGCCTTTGGTGGCATCATCGCGTTTAACCGCGGGGTCGATGAACGGACTGCACAAGAAATTCTTAGCCGCCAGTTTGTGGAAGTGATCTTGGCACCAGCTTACAGCAAAGACGCGCTGGAAGTCTTCGAACAAAAAGCCAACATCCGGGTTTTAGAAATTTCCAGT
This sequence comes from Suttonella sp. R2A3, assembly GCF_021513215.1. Lineage (NCBI taxonomy): Bacteria > Pseudomonadati > Pseudomonadota > Gammaproteobacteria > Cardiobacteriales > Cardiobacteriaceae > Suttonella > Suttonella sp. R2A3. The sequence continues at coordinate 951,512 of NZ_CP090975.1, forward strand.
AGTGGTCACGAAGAAGATGAATGGCAGATTACCAGCGTACACGGTGGGATCTTAGTGCAAGACTGGGATAACGGTAATGTGTGTCGGGAAGACCTGAAAGTTGTCAGTAAACGCGAACCCAGTCATCAAGAACTCAACGATCTACTCTTTGCCTGGCGGATTGTTAAATCGGTTAAATCAAACGCTATTGTGCTTGCTAAAGACGGAGCAACGATTGGCATTGGCGCCGGACAAACCAGCCGCGTCTATTCTTCACTCATTGCTGCACGCAAGGCTCGCGATGAAGGGTTAGATGCTCATGATAGCGTACTGGCAAGCGACGCCTTTTTCCCGTTCAGAGATGGGATTGATGCTGCTGCTGAGGCTGGCGTAAAAGCGATCATCCAGCCTGGTGGCTCAATGCGTGATGAAGAAGTGATTGCTGCGGCTAACGAACACGGCATCGCGATGATCTTTACCGGCATGAGGCATTTCCGACACTAAGCATTCGGTGATTAAAAAAAGCGCGGTATTCCGCGCTTTTTTTAATCTGATCACCTATCAATAATAGCCTAATAATTTCCACCATAAGAGACCAACCCCGATCCACAACGCCAGGTTGATCACACTCATGACAAAACCAATGCTCCACCAACGTCCAAGCGACACATAACCAGAGTTAAAAATAACCGGTGCAGTACCTGTTGCGTAGTGGGTCAAGCTCATCATCAAGTTACCCGCTGCGGCCATAATCAACGCAAACAGCATCGGCGGCGCACCAAGACTCAACCCCGCCGCATAAAATGCCGCAAACATCGCGGTAATATGCGCGGTAGTACTGGCAAAAAAGTAATGCGAATACAGAAACACTAACGTGAGAATAGCCGCTGCCACGATCCAATTAACGCCCATTGTGGCAATCCCGGATTGAATACTATCGGCAAACCAGCCAATCAAGCCCAGTTTATTGAGAAAGCTCGCCATCATAATCAATGCGCTAAACCAGACAATCGTATCCCAGGCAGAGCGCTCTTTTAGTACATCATCCCAACTCAGCACACCGGTGATCAGTAACAATGACAAACCAAGTAACGCCGTGGTCGCTGAATGCAACTTAGCCCCTTCACCGAACACTAACGCCGGAATATCTGCCCAAAACAATAATAATAAGGCAAACACACCGAGCATAATCCATTCATCACGCTTAATCGCACCAAGCTCTTTTAAGCGCTCACGGGCAAACTTGGTCGCATCCGGGGTGGATTTAACCTCAGGTGGACTTAACCAATAAATCACTAACGGCATGACCAGCAAACACGCCAAACCCGGTAGCAACATAGCCAATGCCCAAGTGGTCCAGGTTAGCTCGATTTGTGAACCTGTCGCCTCAGCAACAAATTTCACCACCAACGGATTCGGCGCAGTGGCGGTGATAAACATCCCTGAGGTAATCGGGTTGGTGTTGTAATTCACCAGCGCTAGATAACGACCAATTTTGCCGCTCGTTCCCTCTTCAGGCGTTGAATGAAAACTGCTCGCAATCGAGCGCATGATCGGATGAATAATCCCACCACCACGCGCAGTATTCGAGGGGGTAATCGGCGCTATGACCAGCTCAGAAAAGGCGAGTGAATAACCAATTCCTAACGTTTTCCTACCAAATAAGGAAATAAAGTAATACGCAATCCGTGCACCTAGACCTGTTTTAATCAAGCCACGTGAAATCATGATCGAAAGGCCAATCAACCAAATCAACGGACTGGAAAAACTCGACAGTGCGTCTTTAATTGCGCCACTTGGGCTATCGTTGGTCACCCCTGTAATCGCCACCACAGCCATAGCCAAAATAGCCAGTGCGCCGATCGGTAAGGCTTTACCAATAATCGCCGCGATCGTGGCAATAAAAATCGCCAACAAATGCCAGGCATTCGGATCAACCCCATTGGGCACAGGAATCACAAACCAGATCGCTAAGGCAATGCCTATCGCAATCAACGAAGGAAGTGGCTTAATCGCCATATTTAACCCCTTATAAGATGCTCCACATCTTGTATATCAAATAAAAAAAGTAGCCAGCAACACACCAACAACACATGCAACAACTACACCTATTAGCCCTGGAACCATGAAACTATGGTTGAAATAATATTTGCCGATTTTTGTTGTTCCAGTCACATCAAAATTAACTGTCGCAATATCCGAAGGATAATTAGGAATAAAGAAATAGCCATAAGTAGCAGGCATCAACCCTATCAATAATGGTACTGGTAAACCCATCGCTAACCCGACCGGCAACATCATTCGAGCGGTTGCGGCCTGTGAGTTAACCACCACAGAAACTATGAACAATGCCAAAGCAAACGTCCATGGATAGCTTTGCACCATTTGTGTAATACCTTGCTCAAACGATGGCAACGCATATTTAAAATAGGTATCACTCATCCATGCAATCCCAAAAATGGCAATAGCAGCAACCATCCCTGATTTAAAAACCACACCAGTTGGAACTTTTTGCACTTCGGTTTTCGTAGCGAGCAGGATAATACCACCAAACGCCAACATCATCATTTGAATAATTGGCGTCATAGATATCTTCTCTCCTCCGATAGTGCGAATACTAGGCACCATCGCTACAATCACAATACAAATTAATGCCAGTAAGAATAACAACACTGAATTACGTGCTGAGGATGGTAACGTTTCATCTAAAGATGTATTTGTCGTATTTTCGATGCGCTCACGCCACACCGGATCACTCATACGACGTTGATACTCAGGATCATCTTGCAGCTCCTTACCACGGCGCATACTATAAAACGACAGCACCATTGTTCCGATAAAAGTAGCTGGAATGGTTACAGAAATAATTCCAAGTAATGTAATATTCTCATGTCCTGGAAGTTGGACAATCTGACTCAGATAATAAACTACTGCCGCTGAAATAGGGCTGCCTGTAATTGCCAATTGTGAAGCAACAGATGCAGCAGCCATTGGCCGTTCTGGACGGATACCGTTTTTTAAAGCCACATCGCCAATAATTGGCATTACTGAGTATACTGCATGACCTGTACCAAGCATTAATGTCATAATATAGGTCACAGTAGGGCCTAATAATGTCACACGTTTTGGGCTACGCCTTAGAATACGTTCCGCCACTTGTAACATATACTTTAAACCACCTGCTGCTTCTAGAATTGACGCACAAGTTACCACTGCCAAGATAATCAACATAACGTTAACAGGAGGACTGGTTGGCGGCATCCGTAAAACTAGCACTTCTACCAGTAAGCCAATTCCCGATACAACCCCTAAACCGATACCACCATAACGACTACCAATATATAAAAATACCAGTAAGAGCAAAAATTCCAGATATAACATAGTGCAACCTTGTCTTTGTTAAATTAACAACTTTACTATATAAAGTTTATGGATATTTTACGCTTCTACTCTCGAAAAAACCAATTTTTCTAGGGATGAAATTTGCTACATGCTTTTTTGGTCTAATTCATAAAGCTGCTATCTAGCCAGATTTATTTGAATAACATTCCTTTTAAAGGACTACCACGTGGTGAAGTATTGTTGTTAGCAAAAATCGGGCTTTTGGCTAAGTTTCTGTTAGAATTGCGGCAATGTTGAATAAAATGTACCCATGCTTGCTCATAAAAATAACCTGATTTGGATTGATCTTGAAATGACCGGTTTGGATAGCCAAACCCACGAAATTATTGAAATCGCGACCATCATCACCGATGCGGAACTCAATATACTTGCTGAAGGCCCGGTGCTCGCCATTCATCAACCGGATCAGATTATCGACAACCTGGATGAATGGAACACCCATTATCATGGCAAATCGGGGTTAGTGGATCGGGTAAAAGCCAGCGCTATTTCATACGCTGAGGCCGAACAGGCTACGCTTGAGTTTGTCCGGCAATATGTGCCCAAACGACAGTCGCCGATGTGTGGCAACAGTATCTGCCAGGATCGCCGTTTTATGGCGCGACTCATGCCGGATTTAGAAGCTTTTTTCCACTATCGCAACCTTGATGTATCCACGCTTAAAGAGCTTGCCAAGCGTTGGTATCCGGATGCGATGTACCAAAAACAAAGTACCCATACAGCGCTCGCCGATATCAAAGATTCTATCGATGAGCTGCGTCATTATCGCCAACAGCTATTCATCAAAAAACATGAGCCAGACTAAAGAGATTTTGATCGTCGAAGACGAAAGTGGCATTCGCCAATTGATCACCTTTGCCCTGCAGCACGAAGGTTTTAGCTTCAGTGAAGCCAAAAGCTTACAAACCGCACAACACCAACTCTCCGAACACACTCCAGATTTAATTATTCTTGATTGGATGCTCCCTGACGGCAACGGCGTCAGCTTGCTGCAGCAACTCCGCAAGCGTAGCGAAACTGCGAATATCCCAATCATCATGCTCACCGCACGCTCCTCTGAACAAGATGTGATTAAAGGCCTCGACAGCGGCGCTGATGATTATCTAACCAAACCGTTTTCGATTGCTGAATTAACCGCACGAATTAACGCTCTGCTGCGTCGTGCGAACAGCGACGAAAGCAGCGATGTCATCGAATGGAAAGGGATTGTGGTTAATAGCGAAACCCACGAAGTCACTTGCCAAGGACAAACGGTTACCTTGCATCGTCGCGAGTTTCAGCTATTGAAAGTGTTTATCAGTCAACCGGGCAAAGTACACGAACGTGAACAGCTTATTCACAAAGTCTGGGGCGATTTTGCGGAAGTTGGTGATCGCGTGGTGGATGTCGCGGTCCGGCGTTTACGTAAAGCCTTTGAGGGCATTGATTACGAACTGCCAATTAGCACCATCCGCGGCATCGGCTACCGTTTGGATAAGAGCTAAATGGCTCTCTATCTTTAATATGAGTTAACTACAGCCTAATATGTGAGCATCAGACCAGAAATAGCTGATTAATTCGCAAAAAACACGCCTAGGCAAGGTAAAACCTGCGCGCTATAATCTCCGCTTTAGCTTTATGTAAGGAATTCATTATGCCACGTCCGATTCCCGCCGTGTTTGGCAGCGTTTTTTATGAACAGATGCCGGTTTCTGTGTATCAATCAGGCTGGCAGGCGGTCTCATGGCAAGGCAGTGATTCATTAAACTTACATCCAGCAGCGCACGTTTTACATTACGGCAGCACGTGCTTTGAAGGGCTAAAAGCGTTTCGTCATGGTGATGGACGGATGGCGATTTTTTCGCCTCGATGCACACATTGAGCGCATACAGAAAAGTGCGGAACGCCTCTATCTACCCGCTCCTGATGCGTCATTGCTGCGCGAGATGATTATTGATCTGGTGCGTCGTTGTAGGGATATGATTCCTGACGCGCCAGGGTCACTCTATTTACGCCCAACCTTAATCGGGATTGATCCAAACATCGGTAAAGCCGCGGTTGCTTCAGACACCGCAATGCTCTACGTACTTGCTTCTCCGGTTGGTGATTATTTCACTCCAGGCACACCACTAAAACTGTTGGTTGAAACCGAACACCAGCGCTGCGCACCACATATGGGTAGTGTGAAGAGCGGTGGCAACTACGCCTCCGCCCTTTATTGGCAAATGATCGCTAAAAAAGAAAAAGACGTACAACAGGTGTTGTTCTGCCCGAATGGTGATGTGCAAGAAACCGGCGCGTCAAACTTTATCCTAATCCAAGACAATACCTTAATTACGAAATCACTCAGCGATGAATTCCTTCATGGGGTTACCCGCCGCACTACCTTGCAAATCGCCCAGGATTTGGGTTATCAAGCGCACGAAACCTCACTCAGCGTCGATGATTTACGCGAAGCGATTAACAACGGGGCTGAAGCTGCGCTCACCGGGACAGCAGCGGTGATTGCCCCAGTGACTGCGTTCCTCATCGGCGATGAAACGATCGAGGTTCAAAGCCAGGAACACGCACTCAAGCTCCGTCGCGCGATTATGGATGTGCAGTATGGCCTCCGGCCTGATCCACACGGCTGGCTAACCTTCGTCGATTAATTCGGTCTTATTGAGATACGTATAAAAAAGGCACCATCAATGGTGCCTTCTTGTCATCAATCAAACTTAGTGAGATCGATTAAAGCTGACTAAAGGTATCGCAGCGCTCAATCGAACCATAACGAATCCCTTGATTCAACCAATATTGGCGCTGTTCAGCACTACCGTGGGTGAATGATTCCGGATGAACCGATCGTCCGGCATCCTGCATGATGCTGTCATCACCAACCGCAGCAGCGGCGCGCAACCCTTCTTGTAAATCGCCCGCTTCAAGCTGAATATCGCTGGTACGCTCAACATGATTCGCCCAAATACCGGCATAGCAATCGGCCTGTAATTCGAGCGCAACCGAAATGGCGTTTGCCTCACTTTTACTCCGCCCACGCATCGCTTGATGCGCTTGTGGCAAGGTTTGCAGTAAATTCTGCACATGATGCCCCACTTCGTGCGCGATCACATAGGCAAAGGCGAAATCGCCTGCGCCACCTAAGCGTCGCAAATCGTTAATAAAGCTTGGCGGCAAATAGACGGTTTTATCGCCAGGACAATAAAAAGGCCCAACCGCTTGACTGTTAATGCCACAGGCTGTTTGCACATTCCCATCAAAAATCACTGCTGATGCTTGCTGATAACGCTCACCATAGCGGGCCAATTGCTTATCCCAGACATCTTGATTCGACGCAAAGACCACCGAAATAAATTGCGCAATTTCATCGTCTTCAGCCGGCGGTTTGTCGGTTGTGCTTGATGAGCCGCCGAGCATGGAACTTCCTGCATCGACCAGACCAAGCATCATGCGCGGATCAACGCCCATAAACCAGCCAACCAGTACAATAATAATCCCGGTTAACCCGATGCCGCCCACCGCAGCACCTTTGCCGCGTCGATCACTCACCCGACCGCTTCTTCTCCCCTGTTTCCAACGCATGAACGCTTCCTCCAACAATCCTTTACTATCTAAATCCGTTCGCTCAATGTAACAACCTGCCTCTGTTTCAGCCCTGGCTCAAAACCACAGAACCCAACAGTCGCATCACAAGCCTCTGTCTCAATGTATAATACTGTAGATTAAACCCGCTGTCAGGATTGGCTGATTTCCTCAAGCATCGCCATCTCTAAATCATCAAACCCTGCCTGCAAGCGTGCTTCGAGGTTAAACGGCCCTCGAATCCGTGTTTTAAGGTAATTGCTTAATAAATCAGCAAAAGTTTCGCGATAATCTAAACCGCGTTCGGCACAACAATATTTAAACCATTTCGAGCCAATCGCAACATGTCCGTGCTCATCACGATAGATCACATCCAGTAAATCTGCGCTCCGTGTCTCACCATGCTGGCGCAATTTGCGTTGAATCCCCGGGGTGACATCCAAACCGCGCGCTTCCATCACCCGTGGCACCAGCGCCATGCGCACCATCACATCATATTCCGTATCCACACACGCCTGCCACAAGCCATCATGGGCAGGAAAAGCCCCGTAGTAACTACCAAGCGCTTCTAATCGCTCCACAATCAAACTAAAATGATACGCCTCTTCTTTGGCGACCAACAGCCAGTCGTGATAATACGCATCCGGCATATTCTGAAAACGATATGCGGCATCGAGCGCTAGGTTAATCGCATTAAACTCAATATGCGCAATCGCGTGCAACATCGCGCATACCCCTTCATTGGTATCTAAGCGCCGGCGTGGAACGTCTCTTGGCAACACCAACGCTGGTTTCGCTGGTCGTCCTGCATCAGGTAAAGATCGGACTTCCGTTGCCTCACGGTGCAACAAACCATCGCGATACGCATAGTGTAATTTATAGGCATCTTTTAGCTTCCGATTAACCTCATTATCGGTCAGCGTGCGCCAAATAGCCTCGTAAAGAGATGTTTGCATCAATCCACCTAATCAAACCAACTTAGTAAAACCGCTCTATTTTAACCATTTTCGCGTGCCATTAAGCTATCAAAAAACCATCGAGCACTTCGATGGCTTATGTGTATGATGTTAGATCAAGCGCTCTACCAGCAGCTATCAGTGCCTCACTCACCAGAAAAACATGACGCTAATGGCATAAGGTATTACTCGCCCCCATGATCACCTTATCTGCAGCGTCAATATACGGCAGCTCCAAGCGCTTGAGCGTCCCATCACGCAACCCATAGGCGTATAACGCCGCCTCACCATGTACGGTTAATAGCGCCGTTTTGCTATCAGCAGTAATAAACACCGTTTGTACGGTACCAGGTAATGTTTGCTGATCGATGGTCTGAAAATCTTTGCTGCTTTGTAAATCTAAGCTTTTACCGGCAAGTAATAGCCGTTGATCAAGCCAACCGCTCGCCACAACCGATAACGATTGCCCAGTTTGTGGCACATCCACCACATCGCTCAAATCATCCACAGCGACACGCAGCCCTTTGCCTTCTTCAGAAAATAGCCAGGCATAACGCCCATTACTATCAACATAGGGTTGCAGAATTGGCGAAGTCCATTGACCTACAGTCGCTGCTACTTGTCGCTCAGATAATGACCAAAACACAGCTTGATAAATACCCTGTTGATTGGCTGCGGCGAAAATCAAATAACGCCCATCCGGGGTTATGGCTAACGGCGAAAAATCCTGCCAATCTTCAGGCAGTGGGTACGCTGTTTGTAGATTGTCATCCATCGACCAGGCAACCAGCGATGGCGAACCTTTATCCAGCACCCATAAGACCTGCGCAAACCCGTCATAAAAAATCGTCTTAATATCATTTAGCGGCTCTGGGATGCGCTCTATGCGCTTATCGACCATATCGAGCACCGCAACCGATTGTTGATCGGCATAAAAAAGCCGTCTGTCACCGTCATGATACTGCCAATGTTCAACGGCCATATCGAGCGTTTGCTGTTGCGATTCGTGGGTCGTGGTGTCATAAAAATAGACTTGCTTACTCCCCTGAGGCGCATAGATTAATTGTCCACTAGCTGCACTTAACGCCCAAAAATCTGGCGTCGCATCGAGCGCTAACTGACCGATACTCTGGCCTTGAATCACATCGACCACGGTAACCGTTTTTTCCTCTGCTTCACTCACAAAAGCAAACCGCGTCGGGGCGTTAAGATCAAATAACTCGCTCATCACTTGATCTGGAGTGACATCCCGCAAAAAAAACCACGCAGCGGCTAGCGCGATAAAACCAAACAACGCTGCGATAAGCAGCGTTGTTTTTTTCTGTTTATGCTTCATGCAAGGTTAAGCATTAGTGAGCATGTTCAGTGCTTTCAGCAGCTTTTTCCATATCCTTCATGTCATGGCTCATCTCGCCTTCTTTCATGTCCATGCCTTTCATATCATGGCTCATGCCGCCTTCTTTTCCGTCCATACCGAAATGTTCCATCACTTGATCGATGCTATAAACCGGTGCCTGGCAGCTGACGCTCTCACCATCAGCAAAATTGAAGGTCATTTCATGTTCGCTACCCACTTCTGGCGCTTCTTTAATGCCCATGATCATCACATGATAACCACCCTTTTTAAATTGGTGCTCACCCGGAGTCAGATCATATTGTTTGATTTCTTGCATCTTCATCACACCGTCTACTACGGCCATTTCATGGAGCTCAATTTTATCGCTGATAGAAGGAATTTCTGCGCTAACCAGCGCGATATCTTTATCTGATTCGTTATTAAATGTGACGAACGCACCGGTCATCATTTTGGTCGGCAATACTTCTTGAATCACACAATCACTCACACTCACATCAGCCGCTTGTGCTAAACCACTGGCCAATAAAATCGCTACTGCTAACTTACGCATCATAAACTCCTTGAAGTTAAGAGATAAAAAAACCAATATGTCATCACTGACACCTGTGTTCATTGAACATATTGATAACGACATTCTAGCATTTTTATTCTATCATTAGTCTATATGAATCGCTTGATACGCATTTTTTTTAGTTATTTTATGCCGATCGTCGTGGGCATCTTAGTGGCCATGCTGACCAGCATTTTTTACAAGATTATCCATCTGCTGAGCTCAGGCTGGCAAAGCAATTTACTGGCCAGTGCCTTGGATATCAATGTTGCCTGGATTCGCGCAGCAGCACCACTATTGTGCGCGCCCATACTGATTTTTTTGCTCTATCGTATTCCTGAGCGCCGTCAACACAGCCAGGCTGATGTGATTGAAAGCATTCATATCGACCAAACCAATTTTAATTTACCGGCATCGCTCTATTCAGTTTGCGCGTCAATGCTCGCGCTTGGTAGCGGCTATTCCGTGGGGCAACACGGACCGATTGTGCAGCTTGGCGCAGCCTTAGGCTATTTCTCTTATACATTTAAACTCTTCAAACGCCACTATATGCATGTATGCATTGGTGCCGGGGTGGCTGCAGCGATTGCTGCTATTTTTCATACGCCAATCGCAGCGGTAGTCTTTGCCCATGAAGTGATATTTCGTTTTTTCTCGGTACGTGCGGTCGCCCCTGTGACAATCAGCGCGGTGATCAGCCATATTTTTGCCACCGAAGTGTTTAACATTCCCACGTTTTTAAGCACCTCTGATTTTACAATTGAGAATCCATTGGTGCATTTGTCCGTCATTCTCAGCGCGATCATCGCCGGTTTGATTGGCACGCTGTTTATTAAAGCCGTGATCAGCATGCAGCTTTATATCAATCGCCGGAAAATTGGTATCGGAAAACGGATCATGCTCGCGGCCGTCCTCATGGCGATCACTGGGTATTTTGTCCCTGAAGTGATGGGGATCAGTAGCTATTTTCTCCACAGCGTCACCAATTATCACGATATTGCCCTGTCGCTCTTAGTCACCGTATTGGTGGTTAAATTACTCATTACGACCTGTACGCTTGGCCTTGGCGTACCGGGTGGGATATTCAGTCCAGCACTATTTTTTGGCGCTGTCCTTGGCGCGATCATCTCAAAAATCAGCGTGCTCTATTTCCCAGTGGCTTTTCAAGACAACGGCATGCTTGTGATTGCTACCATGGCGACGATGGCCAGTGCGATTGTTGGCGCACCGATTTCAATGATTTTGATTTGTTTAGAGTTTACTGGTGATTTTAGTGTCACCTCTGCCGTCATGCTTGGAGTAGTGATTGCTAATATCATCGGTTATCGTTTGCTTGGTGTGAGTTCATTCTTTGACGCACAGTTGCGCGCACGTGGGATTAATATGGAAGTCGGCCGCGACATGATTTACCTCAAACGCCAGCAGATCATGGGCTTGGTCGATCAAAGTAAAATCACCATCTCTGCCGACACGTCCTTAAAAGACGCTGAAACTTTAGTATTAGAAAAACGCTTGGTGAGCACCTATGTTATTGATGATGAGGGCATCTATCTAGGGCGCATCACCTTGCTCAATATCCGCGCAGCCTTACGCGAAAGCGATAATAGCGATCAGCCGATTCGTGAATTTGTTGAAGACAATGGGCAACACCTATATCGTCACAGCTCATTATGGGAAGCTGTGGAGCTTATGGGACAGTTTGACGGCACACATATCCCGATCTTAGAAAGCCCTGAGCGCCCGATCTATCTTGGTACACTCTACGAATCGAAACTGATTCAAACTTATCTCAACGACATGCAGCAATTGCGGAGCCGTGAACACCAAAATGTGCGCCGCGGTTAACGCGTTTAAATGAGTGAACGGTGTCGGTTACACCATGCCTTTGGTGGCATTAAATTAGTGCTTTGCGTTACAATAGAGCATCCTTGAACCCGCAAACGGATGGACCATGCCCTCATTACGTACCGCCTTTTTGTTGAGCGCTGTTGTGCTACTGTCTGCCTGTGGTTTCCACCTCAAAGGGACACAAGGCGCCTTAAGTTATACCCCGGATACACTCTATCTGGTAACCCCTGATAACCGTGGCGATTTAGCGCTGGTGTTACGCGATTATATTGATGCCCAGAAAATCACGCTACTTAAGCAAGGCAACGATGCGCTTACTGTGGTGATCAGCGACATCGATAACCGGCGCATTGAAAAGGCTATGGGTAATAATACCGACCGCACCCGAGAAATTGAGCTTAATGATGGTTTTGTTGCCACGATCAGCCGCGATGGCGTTGTACTTGGCACCCGTCGTATCAGCTCACAAACTTCTATCGAGTACGCGAGTAACACCTATTTAGGAAACAGCGAAGAAGAGCGCGAGGCACATATTCGCCTGATGCGCGAAAACGCCGATAAATTACTGCGCTTTATCAGCGCTGTAGGTAAACCGTGAACATCAAAGCAGAGCAGGCGCCCGCGTATTTTCAAAACGTCGAGTGCCCGCCGATCACCTTAATTTATGGCGCTGAACCGCTGCTTAATTTAGAAGCCCTACATGCAGCCAAACAGCGCGCAAAGGATGATGGTTTTAGCGAACGCCAACGTCTTGATAGCGGTAGCGGCTTTAACTGGCAACAACTCGGCAATGAAATCGATACGCCCTCATTGTTTTCACCGAAGCGGCTGATCGAATTAGTTATTGAAGACAAAAATCTGAATAAAAAAGCCGCCGACGCCCTCAGTGCGCTTAGTGGACATCAATTTAAGCACACCCGGCTAATCATTTACGCACCGGATCTTGAAAAACCTGAAAGCAAGGCATGGGTGAAAAACCTATTTACCAAAGACAACTTGGTTATTCAATCACAAACCCTTTTCCCTAAAGCGTTTGCCAAACAAATCGAACAACGCCTACATCATGCCAAGCTACACTTAACAGAATCTGCCTATGTCCGCTTAATGGACTATAGCCAAGGCAACCTGCTTGCCGGACAGCAAGCCATCGATCGTCTAGCCATCCACCCGCAACACAAAGACATCATCAGCGCAGAGCTGCTTGTAGACTTACTCGCGGATATGTCTCAATTTGGCGCGTTTGCACTCAGCGATGCTTTGATCATGCAGAACTGGCTGGAAGCGTATCATATCGCCTGTCGACTCGAAGCTGAGCGCAATAACGAAGCGGTACTCATTACCTGGAGCCTGCACAGGGACTGTACGGTAATGCTGCAGCTCAAGAACGCCATCCCCAAAGACCATGAGTCGATATTTAAACAATACCGCATTTTTTATCAAAAAAAGGGCATTACCGCGAAGCCGCAAGGCATTTTTCCCGCGGGCTTTTAGTGAATATGCTGCATTTAAGCGCCAAACTTGACCGAATCAATAAAGGCGCCGAGGCAGGCTCTTTTTGGCTGACGTTACGCCAATATCTCCTGCTGCGTGCGCAGCAGCAATCGTGACATCACAAGGCGTTAACACCATGATAGTTTTATGCCAAGATCAATAAATACAACGATGCATAACTCGAATCAAAAACTCCCTCTCGACACCCCGTTATCTGGCTATATCCAGCATTGGAATGACGCTAAAGGCTATGGTTTTATTCACCAGGATGGCGTCAAAAAAGGGATTTTTTTTCATATTTCTAATCTTCCATACCACCATCATCGTCCCAAAAAAGGCGATCAGGTGTGTTTTATCGCACAACAAAACGATGGCCGTTACAGTGCCAAACGTGTGGTCTTTGCTAAAGATGCGGACAAACTCGATTGGGATGCGCATTACATTATCGACCACCACCGCAGTCCGCATTTACGCTGTGGCGAATTGCTGGTTTTTGGGTTCATCGCCTTATTCTTCCTCGGCGTATTGGCTGTGTTATCAACCACACTCGCGCTCACTTCCGCGGTAATCAGTGTGCTGACTTTTATGCTTTACGCACTGGACAAAAAAGCAGCGATTACCCAAACACAACGTATTCCTGAGGCCAGCTTACACGTAGCAGCATTATTGGGCGGTTGGCCTGGTGCACTTATTGCCCGGCAACTCCTTTACCATAAAACCAAGAAAAAACGCTTCATCATCTTTTTTTGGCTGAGCGTGGTGGTGAATTTTTTCGCCCTTTATCTACTGATTGTCTATTTACCGATTGCGCTAAATCCTGATAACCCATTGATTAAGTTCTTCAGCTAATAACCCTCGTTATCGCTTCACTCGGTGAACACTATTCACATTTTTGACTTGCGCAATGCGGTCAATCACCCGTGATAGCTGTCGCATATCGGCAATTTCCAGGGTAAATGTGCCTTTCAAGCGCTGACGACCATCTTCTTCCATCTCTACGTCAATAATCGTCACTTTCTCATTAGCTAGAATCTGGCTGATATCACGCAACAAATGCGGCCGGTCGAATGCCTCAACCGCCAAATCGAGCGAATACACCCCACCGGCATCTTCTTGCCAATGCACATCAATAATCCGCTCAGGATGCGCATTGGTCAGATGCTGTAAGTTCTGACAGCTGCTACGATGGATATTAATCCCGCGCCCTTGGGTAATGAACCCGGTAATCTCAACCGGAGGTAACGGCTGGCAGCAACTGGCAAAGTTGACCATTAAATCGTCAACCCCACTCACTTCAATACTGCTGCTTTTTTGTTTGCGTGAGGCCTTGAGCGGAATACGCGCTAAACGCTCTCCTAAACTTGGTTTTTCCGGTTGCTGTTTAAGTGCTAAACGTTCAGCAAGCTCGTGAACGACCGTGAGCACCCCCACCTCGCCAAAACCAATCCGCGCAAATAAATCTTGGACGCTATGCACATTAAAATGCCGCGCCAATTGCTGTATATCCTCAGGCATCGCGGTCAAGCTCAAACGCCGACATTCACGATCAAACATCTCTTGACCAGCGAGCACACTGCTTTCTTTTTCCAACTTTTTGAAATAGCTGCGTACTTTGGCCTTAGCGCGCCCACTTTGTAAATAACCCAGATGATCATTAAGCCAATCACGGCTCGGGTTTAGCGCTTTTTGGGTAAGAATTTCTACTGTATCACCGTTTTTAATCGCGGTTGTCAGCGGAACAATCTGTCCGTTGAGTTTTGCTCCTCGGCAACGATGGCCGAGATTGGTATGGATATGGTAGGCAAAATCCAGCGGGGTTGCCCCTTCGGGCAAATCAATCACTTTGCCTTGTGGCGATAGCGCATACACACGATCGCGAAAAGCTTCATTTTTGAACTGATCGAAGACCACATCACCACGCGCACGGTCGCCACTACCATCGAGCATACGGCGCAGCCATTCAATCTGTTGTTCAAACTGGCGCGAATGGCGCGCTCCTTTTTCCTTATAAATCCAGTGCGCAGCCACACCAAGCTCGGCATGATCGTGCATTTTGGTGGTACGGATTTGCACCTCAAGTACCCGACCTTCTGGGCCGACTAATGAGCAGTGTAACGATTGATAACCGTTGGCTTTAGGATGGGCGATATAATCATCAAATTCTTCAGGAATCGGTTGCCATAAGTCGTTGACGATACTCAATACTTGATAACAATCTTCTTCGCTTTCCACTTCCACACGCACCGCACGCACATCATTGACCTGCTCAAAGCGCAAATTTTTGCGCTTCATTTTCAGATAAATACTATTGATATGCTTCACTCGGCCATAGATCTTATTGACCGTCACGCCAGCTTCCTGCATGTTTTGCTCAAGCACGGCAATAATGCGGGTAATATAGCGTTCGCGATCCACACGCCGCTCTTCTAATGAGCGCGCCAATTCTTGATAAATATCAGGCTCTAGAATACGCAGCGCGCGGTCTTCTAATTCCCATTTGAGCTGTGCGATACCAAGTCGGTTGGCAAGTGGGGCGAATAAGTCGCGGGTTTGTAGCGCCAGTCGTTGTTGTTCTAGTGGCAAATATTCATTCGCGCGGCGCATCGCCACAGTCTGCAAGGCAAGTTTTAACACCACAGCACGCATATCGCTGGCCATCGCCAACAGCATTTTACGCAGTTGTTCTAAATCGTTATTTTCCTGCTCATGTAAGGCGTCAATGAGCGCCAAATCATCAAGGGCGCGTAACAGGCCAGTGACATTGGGATCAACTTCGTCGTCAATACGCTGCCCATCGATTAATTTCCCCCGCCATGGCCTGACCAGCAACCCAGCGGCAATCAACGTCGCATCACTGCGTAAATCATAGAGCGAACCAATGAGCCATTGTGTATGCTCATCAAGCGCGCCATTAAGCGTTGCCGCCACATCATACGCGCGCTCAATAAGCTCGCGTGCTGCACTGTCGGGATATTCCGCCTGCCCAGGCAACCAATGTGGCCGCAATGTACTCATCTACAATCCACCCAAAATCCGCTCAATCACTTCTCGCACATCGGTGCTAATCCCGTCAACCTCAAGCAAGCTGTTAAGCTCACCCGTCATTAAACCTTGTCGTGAACTGTCAAGCTGCGCCGCCACCGCAAAAGTATTGAGCATACGCGCGGCAAGCTGTGGGTTCAGGGTGACAATGCGACGAATTTGCCCGATCACAAAGCGATAACCACTGCCGTCTGGCGCGTGGAACAAGGTTAAATTCTGCGCAAATGCGCCAACTAGCGCGCGGAACCGATTCGGGTTGCTGATAACAAAACCTTCACGCTCACTCAGTGCATTAATTCTCGCTAAAGCGCCTTCATCTTTAGCGGATGCCTGTAACGCGTAGTATTTATCCAGCACTAACGGATAATCGGCAAAGCGCTCAGCAAAATCTGCTAAAGCCGCCTCGCGTGCCGCATCATGACGAACATTAAGCGCATGCAAAGCGGCCATGCGTTCACTCATATTACGCGCCTGTTCATAAGCGCCAGTAAAGCGTGCGCGCCACTGCCCGCTATCAGCTTCAGCCAAATGCGCCAATAACACCGCACGCAACTGACGAATCTGCGCATCGGCCGCACTATAGGCGCTATCAGTCGATGTATCGTCTTGTTGTAAGTATGCGTCGGCTTGTTCAGCTAGCATTGAGCTTAAATCGTGACGCAGGCGTATTTCCGCACCAAGCACCGCATCCATATCCCATGGGGTGGCTAACGCATTGATGAGCGATGCAGTCGCTGGAATGCTGAGTAACAGCGCTTTTTCACCCGCGCTACGCGCATCGCTTGCAAGCGCATTACCCATTACAGCGCTGGTTGCGCTAATGAGGGTTTGATAGGTCGCCTCATCTTGCTGATAAGCGGCATTAAATAAGCGACGATAGAGTGTCTGCATCGCTTCAACTCGCGCAAACCCATCGTCCGCATGGGCAACAATATGCGCTAGATCAGCGTGCTGATAACCATAGTCGTAATAGATAGGCGCACTAAAGCCATGCAACCAAACCGGCAACCACTCACCATCGATATCATGAATCACCCGCTCTTCTACGGCCTCTTCTAAAACCCATAAATCACTGGCCGCCTCATCACTAAACCGATACACCTCACCGGCTTTATTAAGCAAGGAGAACACGACAGGGATTACCAATGCCGCCTGCGGTTTAACCTTCTCAGTCTGCTGCTCAGCGCGTAAAGTTAGGCACCGCGAGGCTTCATCATAATGGCTAGAAAACACAACACGCGGGGTGCCTTGATGGGTGTACCAACGGAAAAAATCCCCATCAAACGGAAAACCTGACGCCTCGCTCATACACGCCGCAAAGTCTTCAATGCGTACAGCCTGTCCATCATGACGCTGCACATACAGGCGCATACCGGCCTGGAAAGCCTCTTCACCAATAATCGTATGATACATGCGAATAATTTCCGCACCTTTTTCATAGACGGTTGCGGTGTAGAAATTATCGATCGCCGCGTAGGCTTGCGGCTGAACAGGATGCGCTAACGGGCCAGCATCTTCAGCAAATTGCACGCGACGCAGCATATTAACATTGGCAATACGCTCTAACGCAGCCTCACCACGATCGGCTGAGAATTCTTGATCACGAAATACCGTTAACCCTTCTTTCAGGCTTAACTGAAACCAATCACGACAGGTAATACGATTACCCGTCCAATTATGGAAATATTCATGGCCAATTACCGATTCAATACCCTGAAAATCCTGGTCGGTTGCCGTTGCGGTATCGCCAAGTACAAAACGGGTATTAAACACATTGAGGCTTTTGTTTTCCATCGCCCCCATATTGAAATCGCTGATCGCGACGATATTAAAGCGCGTTAAATCATAATCAAGATCAAAGCGCGTTTCATCCCACTCAATCGCATGAACCAGCGAATCCATCGCAAAGTCGGTTTGCTCAATAAACGCCGCTTCGGTATAGATGCACAAATCCAATTCATTACCGTGAGGGGTCGTCACACTACGCTGCGCTTCGGCCAAATCACCAGCCACCACAGCGAATAAATAACTCGGCTTTGGGTGTGGATCATGCCAGTGCGCATAATGGCGGCCGTTATCCAGCATCCCTTGGTCAATGAGATCGCCATTTGACAACAGCACCGGACAACGTGCTTGATCAGCCTCAATGCGCACGTCATAGGTTGCCAATACATCCGGGCGATCAAGCGCGAAGGAAATACGACGAAAGCCTTGTGCCTCGCACTGTGTACAATAAATCCCGTTCGAACGGTACAAACCCGAGAGCTCTTTATTACCATCGGCGTCAACGTGCACCACGCTCTTGAGCGCAAATGCATCCGGTACATCGGTAATGATGAGTTGCTTACCATCATACTGCCAAGCAGTACTTTCCAGCGCCACGCCATCGATCGCTAAAGATTGCACCGTGAGCGCTTCACCATCGAGTACCAATGCAGCATTGCTAGCGCCTTGACGGACAAAGCGCTGTTGGTGATGGATTTCCGCTTCACCATCATCAAGTACCACCCGCAAGACATGCGATAGAGTGGTAAAGTCTGGTGGTTGGTAGTCCGCTAATCGGGTTAATGCGAGTTCACTCATTAATCAAGGTCACCTTCTTGAATGTGTTCTTTGACACGCGCGTAATAATGCTGGGTTTCCACCACCGCGATCGCAGCCATGTTGATGATGCGTCGGGTGGTCGCACTGATCGTGAGAATTTCCACCGGACGACGTAGCCCCATCATAATCGGCCCAATCACACTCCCATCAGAAACCACTTTCATCAGGTTGTAACTGATATTAGCTGCTTCGATGGTTGGCATCACCAATACATTCGCTGTTCCTTTCACCCCATCTGGTGGCAACAACACATTACGCACTTCTTCAGCGAGTGCGGTATCGGCGTGCATTTCGCCTTCCACCTCTAAATCTGGCGCTGCTTCACGAATGAGTGGCAATGCATCACGCATCACACGCGCGCTCGGATCGTTACTCGAACCAAAATTAGAATGCGAAACCAGCGCCACACGCGGGGTAATCCCTAAGCGTTCAACGGTTTCTGAGGCCTGCAAGGTGATTTCTTTAATGTCTTGGGCGTTAGGTTGCTTATGTACGTGGGTATCAGTGATAAAGATCGTTCCCTTACTGGTCACCATCATCTCCATCGCTGCTGGTTCGTTCATACCTTCAATGGTACCAAAAATGCCGTTAACGCGGCGCAAATGACGATCAAAACGTCCAGTTGAACCACAAATCATCGTATCCGCATAACCGAGCTTAACCAGCATCGCGGCGAGCACGGTTGGGCGCGTATTTAAATGAATCCGCGCGGCATAAGAGCTCACCCCATCACGACCACGCAGCTTGTGATAGCCTTTCCAGCACGCCTCGTAATACGGGTTATTCATCGGCTCAATCAGCTCAATATCGTTATCAAAATCAAGCATCATATTGTTTTCTGTCAAACGCTTTTTGATCGTCTCACGGCGGCCAATCACAATCGGTTTACAAATCCCTTCTTGCACACAGGCGAAGACCGCGCGCAACACGCGTAATTCCTCACCTTCAGCAAATACCACTTTCAGTGGATTGGCTTTCGCCTGATCGATGATCGGCTTCATGACAAACCCGCTACGGTTAAACAATACCGCCAAGCGATCAGCATACGCCGATAAATCCTCGATTGGGCGCTTCGCCACACCGCTTTCCATCGCCGCTTTAGCAACGGCAACGGGTAAGGTCGCAATCAAACGCGGATCAAATGGTTTAGGAATGACATATTCCTTGCCATAAACCAAACGCTGGCCACCATAAGCAGCAATAACTTCTTCACCGGCCGGCGATTTCGCAAGGTCCGCCAAGGCATAAACCGCAGCGATTTTCATCGCTTCATTAATTTCACTCGCTCCAACATCCAGCGCACCACGGAATAGATATGGGAAACACAACACGTTATTGACCTGGTTCGGAAAATCCGAACGCCCGGTTGCCACAATCGCATCGTCACGCACCGCATGCACTTCATCCGGCATAATTTCCGGGTTTGGGTTAGCCAGCGCCAAAATCAAAGGTTTCTCAGCCATTGAGCGCACCATATCGCCACTGAGTACGCCGGCTTGTGACACCCCTAAAAAGACATCCGCGCCCACCATGGCATCAGCCAACGAACGTGCATCGGTTTGCGCAACAAACTCGGCTTTACGTCCATCCAAGCGACCTTCGCGCCCTTCATAAATTGGGCCTTTTGAATCACAAACGATAATATGCTCACGGGCAACACCCATCTCGATAAACATATCCAAGCAGGCCATCCCGGCAGCACCAGCACCTGAAGCCACCACGCGCACTTCCTCTATATTTTTCTTCTGGATACGCAAGGCATTGATCAACGCAGCGGCCGCAATAATCGCTGTGCCGTGTTGGTCATCATGAAACACCGGAATGTTCATCCGTTCGCGCAGTCGGCGTTCAATCTCAAAACATTCTGGTGCTTTAATATCCTCAAGGTTAATCCCACCAAAAGTAGGCTCTAGTGAGGCAACGGTTTCAATAAATTTATCCGCATCGGTTTCGTTAATCTCGATATCAAATACATCAATCCCGGCAAATTTTTTGAACAACACGCCCTTGCCTTCCATAACCGGTTTGCCGGCTAAGGCACCGATATTACCCAAACCGAGCACTGCAGTACCATTCGAGATCACCGCGACCAAGTTACCACGAGAGGTTAGATAATCCGCTTGCAGAGGGTCATCAACAATCGCCTCGCAGGCATACGCCACACCAGGCGAGTAGGCCAACGACAAATCCCGTTGGTTATCAAGTGTTTTAGTAGGTACGACTGAAATCTTACCTGCGGTGGGATAGCGGTGAAAGCGTAGCGCTTCTTCCTTGAATGATTTACTCATTATAATTTCCAATACGGTGGTTAAGAACCGCGTCATTTTAACAGAATTACCGCCTACCCTCATTAGCAGCGGGCAATTTTGCGCAGCAAAAATCATACACGTGCTATGATTTAGCAAACTTTGCTATAGGGAGCCGCGATGACCACCAGCTATGACGACCTGCGCGAACGTATTCGCTTATTAGGCGCAATGTTAGGCCACGCCATCAGTCGCCAGGAAGGAGAACATACCTTAGAGACGATTGAAACCTTACGCAAAGGATTCATTGTCGAGCGCACCAACCCTGATGAGAGCCAGCGTCGAGAGTTAATCGAGCTGATCGCCAGTTTAGATAACCGCATGCTACGCGATATTATTCGCGGATTTAGTCTGTATTTTTCGCTCGCCAACCTCGCTGATGAAGACCGACAACGTCAAGAGCGCGAGGTACACCGCGAGCAACAAGACACCTATTGGGAAGGGTCGTTCCGCAAAACCTTTTTGCAATGTAAAGAAAGCAATATCAGCGCCAAGCAAGTACGCAGTTTGATTGAGCAATTACGCTTTATCCCTGTATTTACCGCTCACCCAACTGAGGCGCGACGACGCACCACCATGAACCTGTTGCAAAAAGTGTATCGCCAGCTTGAGCGCCTCGATCGTCATCCCAATGACAGCCCGACACGCCAAGCGATCCTTGAAGACATCAGCACAGCTATCGACATGCTGTGGTCATCGGATGAAGTGCGTACGCGCAAACCATTGGTCTACGATGAAATTAATAACGGACTGCATTATTTTAAATCGAGTTTATTTCGCGCAATTCCGCAAATTTATCGCAATTTCCAACGGGCTCGCGACATGGCCTACCCTGAGCTAAGCGGTGAAGGCGTTCCGGCTTTTTTACGCTTTGGTTCATGGATTGGTGGTGACCGTGACGGCAATCCGTTTGTCACCCACGAAACGACCATACAAGCCGTGCACATGCATGCACGCACGATTCTCACTCATTATAAAAAACGCCTGAAGAAATTACGCCAGAGCCTAGTCTATAGCGACACCATTGTCTGCATAGACCCAGCAATTACCGCCCGCATTAAACAAGAACGCGAGCTAGATGCAGAGGTTTTTACCTATAACCCGGATGATTATCAAAACGAACCGTATCGACGTCTACTCGAATTAATGCGCAGCAAAATCGATCACACCCTGCATTTTATTCTCAGTGGCGGTACAAACCGTCAGTCCGAGCGTTTTGCTTACCGCGACCCTGAGCATTTTCTCAATGATCTACGCCTCATCCGTCAGGCCCTAGCCAAGCACGACAGCACTCAAGCCGATGGCGATATCCTCGACCTGTTGCGACTCGCTAAAACCTGTGGTTTCCATCTCGCGGCGTTAGACATCCGCCAGGAATCCGCACACCACAGCGCAGTTATTGCCGATATCTTTGCCCATTGCCCAAATTTACCGGACTATGATGCACTCGATGAACAAGGGCGCATGCGCGAGCTTAGTAAACTGATCGAACAATCGGGTGCACCGCTGATCTACAGCAATGAACTTTCTGAAAGCACCCAAGAACAGTTGCAACTTATGCGTACGATTGCCGACTTACGCCAATTGGTGGGTAAAGATACCTTTGGCAGCTACATCATTTCGATGACCAACCGCGCGAGCCATATTCTGGAAGTGCTCTTTCTGATGCGTTTTGCCGGACTATCCGGTAACGACGCTGAAGGTAACCCTTTTGCCGCACTGCCGATCGCACCATTATTTGAAACCATTGAAGATTTAAAAAATATTGACCATATTTTGCCTCGCTTATTTGAGCATAGCTATTATCGTTCATTACTAGAAAATGCCGCCAATATTCAAGAAATCATGCTCGGCTATTCAGATTCATCGAAAGATGGCGGCATCCTCACCTCAACCTGGCAGCTCTACCGTGCACAACAGAACATCACCCAGATTGCTAAGCAGTTTGGCTTACACACCCGCTTATTCCACGGTCGTGGCGGCTCAGTCAGCCGAGGTGGTGGTTCAACCCACCAAGCAATCGCGGCACAACCTCCGGGCACCCTGCAAGGCGAAATCAAATTTACCGAGCAGGGTGAGGTGCTTTATGCTAAATACGCCAACTCAGATACGGCTGTATTTGAACTAACCATGGGTATTACTGGCGCCCTGAAGGCCAGCGCCACCCAATTTACGCAAAACCCACCAAATTTAGCCGCCTATGAAACGATGATGGCCCAGCTTGCTGAGACTGGGGAGCAACGCTATCGCGAGCTCACCGATCACTGCGAAGGGTTTTATGACTTTTTTGCCCAAGCCACGCCGGTTAAAGAAATCAGTTTGCTCAATATTGGTTCACGCCCAGCGCACCGTAAAAAAGGCAACCCCACCAAACAAACCATTCGTGCGATTCCCTGGGTCTTTGGTTGGTCGCTGGCGCGCTTTATGATGACCGCTTGGTATGGCGTAGGTAGCGCGCTGACCAGTGTTAAAGAAGAAGATCAGGCGCTACTGTTTGAAATGCGCGAGCAATGGCCATTTTTTGCCGCTTTTATCAGCAATATCGAAATGGCGTTTACCAAAACCCAGCTCGCCACCGCGCGTGATTACAGCGAATTGTGTAAGGATGAGAACCTGCGGGGAAAAGTGATGGGGGCTATTGAAACCGAACACGCGCGTACCCTGCTAGGACTCAACACCTTGCTCGAGCAAGACAGCCTGCTCTCGCACCAGCCTGCACTCGCCCAATCACTACATTGGCGAGACGCCTACCTTGATCCAATTAACCTGATTCAAATTGAATTACTCGGGCGCTCTCGCGACGCGCAAGCGCACAATCAAGCTGATGAAGAAGCCGCGATTAATGATCCGCTGATCCGCTCGATTAATGCACTTGCTGCTGGTCTGCGCAACACCGGCTAATCCCTCATCTATTACATCGCCACAAAAAAAACG
Organism: Suttonella sp. R2A3; assembly: GCF_021513215.1. Taxonomy (NCBI): domain Bacteria; kingdom Pseudomonadati; phylum Pseudomonadota; class Gammaproteobacteria; order Cardiobacteriales; family Cardiobacteriaceae; genus Suttonella; species Suttonella sp. R2A3. The sequence continues at coordinate 975,539 of NZ_CP090975.1, forward strand.
CCTCTTGTTGCTTGAGTTCACAAGAGGCGGTCTATTTAGCGTCGCTTTATCTATGCTTGCTAATAATGCTCAGCTTATTCAGTGAACGTTAATTCCTGGTCTTTGTTATCGATAAGATCAATCACTGCAGAAGTTGCCCCAGCTGGGATTCGAATATCGGTTTTCGAACCCAAACGAAGCTTCAACACCCCATCAACCACTTTGCCAGATTTTGACCAAGGCAGGAAATGCTGTCTCACCACTTCAATCTCTTCTGGTGACTGCTCAACAATGCTGCCATCAGGCAACGTAAAGGTAATACCTTTAACGTAGCTTGCGGTAGAAGAACCACCAGCTTTGACATAAAGCGTGCGCACATCGCTTTGCCCTTCGACAACCTCAGCAACGATACTGTAGTTGTGGGTACTGGTTCTTTTCTCGAAATGGAAAATCCCGAAATAGAAGCTGTAAAAACCAATCGTAATCACCGTTGCTAACACAACCAGAACACCGCTTACTTTAGGCGTTGCCCAACGTGCGAGGATGTCTTTATCCATCAATGAATCGAGTGAATAGCTGCCGCTGCCGATTAAGAAAATGGCTACGGAAATGGCAAAACCGGTTGCTGCCATCGTCCATTCATCCAAACACTCATAACCCATCCAGCCAAAGATGACCATCAGCACGATTTGTAAGCCCATCGAGCCGATTGCTGCTAAACGAGTAAACAAACCAATCATTAAGCATAAACCCACCACAAGCTCAGCCGTTGAAAAGAGATAAGTTGATAAAGACAGTAGCGAGGGTTGGTACATAATCCAGTGGATAATCCCCTCAATGGGTGAACCTGGTGCAGCTGCAACCAATTTGTTCGCTAAGTGCGCGGCACTCTCGATATCATGTTTGGCCGGCATATTATAAAAACGACGCCAACCCGCAATAAAAAAGACAAAACCCATGGTGATGGAAATTGCCCTAACCGCCAGCTCCCGCTTAGCAAAATTAATAGAATCTCTGTACACCAGACCCTCCATTTCATTATTCATTGAGTTTTGTTGCACCAAGCAACCAAATATTACATCTTTAGAGCTATATCTTTTTAGATGTAATTTTTATATTGTCTTTTATTAATAGCAGGATTGCAAGGTGTCAGAGGGTGCGTTTTAACACAAAAACGACTTGTGTTTGATTTATTATTCTTTTCTTTAAGCGTGTCGCAGATTGATGGCCTAAATCGGCTTAGTTGTCGTGCTTATTGCGGTGCGATGCCTTACGAAGGTAATGGCTCTTACGGCGTTTATGCGTCGATTTTTCTGCTGCGGGTCGTGGCGCGAGATTGGGTACATGTTCAGCGAGCTCGTCTAAGGCTTGTTGATAAACTTTACGTTTAAAGTTCACCACTTGCCTGGCTGAGCTCCAGTAATCAATCCAACACCAATCATCAAACTCCGGGGTCGTACAAGCGCTTAAATTGATGTCGTGTTCACCGCAGACCAACTGCAACAAATACCATTTTTGTTTTTGCCCAATGCATTGCACCATCCCCTGACGACGACGGCGGCGAAAACGCGACGGCAAACGGTATTTCAACCAAGTTTTGGTGCTCGCGAGCAGAGTCACTTGCTCGGCAGACAAGCCGGTTTCTTCAAACAATTCACGCAACATTGCCTGTTCACTTGACTCACCAGCATTTACCCCACCTTGAGGGAACTGCCAGGCATTTTGCCCACGACGTTTGCCCCAAAGCGCTTGCCCGTGCTCATTGACAATGATAATACCGACGTTAAAACGGTAGCCAAAAGCGTCAAAAATATTTTCTTCTACTTGATTATTATCCATAGCGGTATTGTTTCACATGCACCCACCCAGCACAATCCGCAACCGTAATTAATTCACGCCTTACTAAGTTTCTTATCAACCACCTGCAAACTGACTTGCTAACGGCAGACATTTACGCTACATTAAACCGTAAATGTAAATCCTTATTATTTGGCATCATGTATATTTGTATCTGCCACAAAATCAACGATAAAACCATCACCAAAAGTATTGCTGATGGGGCGAATAACCGTGTGGCATTAATGAATCAATTAGGCGCTGGTACCGCCTGTGGCAAATGCGTCAGCATACTTGATGAGATGATTGATGCGCATACTATCGCGTCAATAACCAGCGAAGATATGCCGATTCTTTTTATTCCCAGCTCTATTTAACCGCTTATTCGCACTTATCAACCAGTGCTGCAACAGCACTTGAATGTATAGTATTTTCATAATAAAGCATTTTTTGTAAAAAAATGGCTGTCTCTTTTGAGACTATCGCTTGCACCTATTATTGAATATTTGTTAAGGTTGCCCGCCATTTATTAAAAAATAGGAATCTTCATTTATGAATCAACTTAAAGCCCAATATAAGCCGGGGTTCAATCCGGTTGTATTTATTGGCTCTGCATTTATCATCCTTGGGATCACCCTATACGCCTTTTTCCAGCCTGAAGCTGCTGGCACCCTTTTTGGTAACATTCAAAGCCATATTATTGATTTTGGTGGGTGGTTTTACATCTTATCCGTCGCGATTATCCTGATCACCATTGTTTATTTAGGCTTTTCGCGTTTTGGGGATATCAAACTCGGTCCGGACCATGCCACCCCGGATTACAGCCGCATGACCTGGTTTGCGATGCTGTTTTCAGCCGGTATGGGGATTGGCCTGATGTTTTATGGTGTTGCCGAGCCTGTGATGCACATGCTGACCCCACCAACCGCCGAACCAGGTACTCTAGCGGCTGCTCGTGAAGCGATGAACATCACCTTTTTCCACTGGGGCTTACATGCATGGTCTATTTATGCGATTGTCGCTCTAATCTTAGCCGTATTTTCTTATCGTCACGGGCTACCGCTAAGTTTGCGTTCTGCGCTTTATCCACTAATTGGCGACCGTATCTATGGCCGTATTGGGGATTTCGTTGATATCTTCGCGATTATCGGTACGCTTTTTGGGGTAGCCACTTCTCTAGGTCTTGGCGTTTCACAGGTGAATGCCGGTCTACACCACATTTTCCCGGCGATTCCGATTAACGAAAATACTCAGGCGATCTTAATTATTGCCATCACCTTGTTCGCCACGATCTCAGTAGTAAGCGGTTTGGATAAAGGGATCAAAATCCTTTCTGAAATTAACCTGGGTATGGCTGGACTCTTGATGATCTTTGTCTTGATTGCTGGCCCTACGGTTTATTTATTCCAAGCGCTGACCCAGAACCTTGGTGATTATATGTCGGGTATTGTGCAAAAAACGTTCAACCTCTATGCCTATAACAAAACCGATTGGAGCATTGGTGGTTGGACATTGTTCTATTGGGGTTGGTGGATTGCGTGGTCACCATTTGTCGGGATGTTTATCGCCCGCGTATCGCGCGGACGCACCATTCGTGAATTCATCACTGGTGTCCTGTTAATCCCAACCGGCTTTACCTTAGTCTGGATGACCGTATTTGGCAACTCTGCGATTGAAATGATCACCGAACAAGGCAACCAGGCACTTGCTGATATGGTGTCAAACGATGTTTCTATCGCGCTGTTTTCGTTCTTAGAGTCTTTCCCATTATCCAGCGTCACAACCATTCTAGCGATGATTATGGTGGTCGTATTCTTTGTCACCTCATCAGACTCTGGTTCATTAGTGATCGATATCCTGGCGTGTAACGGCTCAGACAACAATCCGGTCTGGATGCGTATATTCTGGGCATTTAGTGAAGGGGTTGTCGCGATTGTCTTACTACAGACTGCCGGAGGCCTTAGTGCTTTACAAACGATGGCTATTGCCAGCGCCCTGCCGTTCACCATCATCTTACTATTATCGATGTATGGGTTGATCAAGGTTCTGAGAGTGGACTTACACAAGCAAGACGCCCTGCGCTTTGATAACCATATGCCGCAAGGGAGCTCGGCTAAAGGTTGGCAAAATCGCTTACACAATATTATGGACTTTCCAAGTAAGGAAAAAGTCGCTCAATTTATTGGTGACACTGCCCTGTCTGCACTGCATTCTGTACGTGATGAGATTCGCGAGAGTACACAGCTTGAAGCCAATGTCGAAGAGCTCAGTAACGATAATATTCGCCTGCATGTCGTTCATGGCGAAGCACATGACTTCGTTTATGAGGTTAAACTTGCTGAGCTGACCGCGCCTGGCTTAGACGACGAACTTGTTGGTCATAACTACGCGCGGGCAGAGATACACCTCAACGAAGGTGGGCAAGACTATGACATTATGGGTTGGAGCGAAGACGGCATAATTAACGACGTCTTGAACCAATACCACAAACATATGTACTTCCTGCATCGTTTGGTATAAAACCACGCAGCCTAAAAAAACCCGCTTCGGCGGGTTTTTTTATTATTGGGTTAAAAAGACTTAGCTTAAGAAATGGGCTTTTTAGGTGATAAACCAAAAAAAACCACCTTGCGGTGGTTTTTAAATCTGGCGGAGAGAGAGGGATTCGAACCCTCGATAGGGCTATAAACCCTATACTCCCTTAGCAGGGGAGCGCCTTCAGCCACTCGGCCACCTCTCCGTATGAAGGGGCGTATATTACGCAAGATAATGCTCAAGGTAAAGTAGCAGGATAAAAAAAACAAATAAGTCCCTTACTTTACGACAATTATTTGTTTTTCTCTTCTTCCTGTAAGCGTTTATATACTTCTTCCCGGTGAACGCTAACTTCTTCTGGTGCTGTAATGCCTAAGCGAATCTGATTCCCTTTAACGGCTATAACAGTCACCTTAATATCATCTTCGATGATGATTGATTCGCCAATACGTCGAGTGAGTATTAACATGTTCCCTATTTCTCCTACCTTCTGGCAATATTATTTTTCGAAAAGGCGTGCGATTATACGCCTTGCGTTATAAAACTCAATTTATTATTCGATCCTTTGTTATGCAAAACTGCTTTCTTCAACCGGTGGTTCATCCAGTTTAAATGCGCTGTGCAGCGCGCGAACTGCAAGCTCTAAATATTTTCCATCAATCCCCACAGAGATTTTAATCTCCGAGGTACTGATCATGCGAATATTGACTCCTTCCTTAGCAAGCGCTGCGAACATTGTGCTCGCGACAGCAGTATGTGAGCGCATACCCACGCCAACCACCGATACTTTCGCAATATTCGATCCTTCGATCTTTACCCCTTCGACATCAGAAAGATGTTCTTGGAGCACCTCTACCGTGGCGTCATAATCCGCACGCGGGACGGTGAAGGTAAAGTCGGTCTTACCACGCTCGCCGATATTTTGAATGATCATATCGACGTTAATATTTGCATCACCAACTGGCCCTAAAATTTTATACGCAATGCCCGGCTCATCTGGCACATCAACCACATTGATTTGTGCCTCGTCGCGGCTAAAAGCAATACCACGCACAATCGCTGATTCCACTGCATTCTCCTCTTCTAAACTAATTAGTGTTCCCTCGCCTTCTTCAAAAGAAGACAGTACCCTCAGGGGGACTTGATATTTACCGGCAAATTCTACCGCACGAATTTGCAAAACTTTAGAGCCTAAACTCGCCATTTCCAGCATTTCTTCAAAGGTAATCCGATCCAGCTTGCGTGCTCGACGCTCGACGCGTGGATCGGTGGTATACACCCCATCCACATCGGTGTAAATCTGACATTCATCGGCTTTTAATGCTGCCGCTAAAGCGACTGCTGTGGTATCCGAGCCACCCCGACCAAGGGTAGTAATATTACCATCAGGATCAACACCTTGGAAGCCCGCAACCACCACCACACGCCCTAAAGATAAATCATTACGAATCTTTTCATGGTCAATGTGGGTAATGCGTGCTTTGGTATAAGCACGATCAGTATGAATCGCCACCTGCGTCCCGGTATAAGACACCGCCGGATAGCCACGTTTATTAAGCGCCATCGCCAGCAATGACATGGAGGCTTGCTCCCCACTGGAGAGCAACACATCAAGTTCACGCGGGGTTGGGCGTTCGCTAATATCTTTAGCGAGACCCAGTAAGCGGTTGGTTTCGCCACTCATCGCTGAAACCACCACCACAATATCATTACCTGCTTTGCGTGCTTTCACCAAACGCTCAGCAACGTTTTCAATACGCTCAACCGAGCCCATCGAAGTACCGCCATATTTATGTACGATTAACGCCATTGTCTATCCTTCTTGCTTAAGCACATCAGCAACTGCTGCTAAGGCATCCGATAATGCTGCGGGATTTTTACCACCGGCCTGCGCAAAATCAGGACGTCCACCGCCCTTGCCATCAATATAGGTCGCCAGTGTTTTAATCAATTGCCCTGCGTGTAAGCCTTGAGCATTCTTTGCCACACTCGCCACCAGACGCGCGGTTTCCTCTTCTGCGCTACCAAGCACCACCAAATCTACTTGATGCTTGTCACGCAGCTGATCTGCGCTATCACGCAACGTTGCATTATCCAACCCGTCACGCTGTAGCGCAATATAGCGCCAACCTGCGGCTTCTTGCACGTCAATTTCCGCGCTACTGCCGCCTGAGGCCAGTTGACGTTTGAGCTGCTGGGTTTCTTTTTCTAGCACTTTCAGCTGTTGCTGAAGTTGTTCGATGCGTTCCGGTAAATGTGCTGGATCGGTTTTTAACGCCGCTGATGCTTGCATCGTCAACGCTTCATCGTCTTGCATTTGCTTGAGTGTCACTAAGCCGGCAGTCGCCTCAATACGCCGCACACCCGCTGACACCGAACTTTGACTGATAATTTTAACCATCCCGATTTCACCGGTGCGCGCGACATGCGTCCCACCGCACAGCTCGATCGAATAATTATCCTCGCCCATACTGATCACACGCACCACATCGCCGTATTTTTCACCAAACAGCGCCATCGCGCCTTTAGCTTTCGCCTCATCGATCGAGAGTTCCTCGATCGTCACCGGCACATCATAAAGAACTTGCGTATTGATCCGCTGTTCAATCTCGTGTAACTGTTCCGCGCTAACGATACCATCGTGGGCAAAATCAAAACGCGTCACACGCTCATTAACCAACGACCCTTTTTGCTGCACATGATCACCCAGCACCTCACGCAGTGCTTTGTGTAATAAGTGGGTGGCTGAATGGTGGCGTTTAATCGCTGTGCGGCGCGTGGCATCAATTTCAGCGCCCACCTGCGCACCACAACTCAAGCTGCCTTGTTGCATATAGCCATAATGGAGATAGGTATCGCCTTGTTTTTGTGTATCTTCAACACAAAAATCACCTTCGGCGCAGCGTAATACGCCGATATCGCCCACCTGACCACCAGACTCACCATAAAATGGGGTGCTATTAAGTACCACAACCCCTTGCTGGCCTTCATTAAGCGCTGGCGCCTCTTCGTCATCAACAAAAATTTGCTGTACCTGTGCGTCAAGATGTGTTTCATCATAACCGGCAAACGCGGTTTTACCGTGTGTCGCAAGTGCTTTGCCGGCTTTAAATTTACCAGCCGCTTTCGCGGTTTCTCGTTGGACTTGCATCGCCTGCTCATAACCCGCCATATCGAGCGCCAGGCCACGTTCACGCGCAATATCCGCGGTTAGATCGACCGGGAAACCGTAGGTATCATAAAGTTTAAAAACGGTCTCACCATCAATCGTTTCACCAGAAAGCCCTTCAAGCGCTTTTTCCAACACACCCATGCCATCATCAAGCGTGCGTGCAAAGCGTTCTTCTTCGCGCAACACCGCCTGGGTAATCCGTTGTTCTGCCTTGATGATTTCTGGATACGCTTCGCCCATTTCTGAGACAACCGTGCGCACCAGCTGATGGAAAAATGGCTGCTTTTGTCCGAGTTTATGTCCGTGGCGAATTGCGCGGCGCATGATCCGGCGCAGCACATAATCGCGCCCTTCTTTGCCTGGCAAAACCCCATCAACCATCAAAAATACCGTCGAGCGAATATGATCGGCGATCACTTTCAGCGAGTTATGCGTTTTATCATCGTAGCCAGTGGCTTGTGCTGCCGCTGAGATCAGCGCTTGAAAGATATCAATCTCATAGTTCGAATGCACGTGTTGCATCACCGCTGCCATGCGTTCTAAGCCCATGCCGGTATCAATCGAAGGCTTAGGCAGCGGCTTCATTGTCCCGCTAATGTCGCGCTCAAATTGCATGAAGACCAGATTCCAAATCTCAATATAGCGATCACCGTCTTCATCTGGTGAGCCCGGTGGCCCGCCCCAGACGTCCGGCCCATGATCGTAGAAAATTTCCGAGCACGGCCCGCAAGGTCCAGTATCACCCATTGCCCAGAAATTATCCGACTCATAGCGCGCCTTGCCTGACTTATCGCCAATACGCACAATCCGTTCGACCGGCACGCCAATATCGTCACGCCAAATGTTAAATGCCTCATCGTCATCAGCATAAACCGTCACCCAAAGTTTCTCCTCGGGCAGGCCATAGACCTTAGTAATCAAGTCCCAAGCGTAGCGAATTGCCTCAGCTTTGAAGTAATCCCCAAAGCTGAAATTACCCATCATCTCGAAAAAAGTATGGTGGCGCGCGGTATAACCAACATTTTCTAAATCATTGTGTTTGCCGCCTGCACGCACGCAACGCTGCGCAGAAACCGCACGTTGGTAATCTCGCACCTCGAGTCCAGTAAAGACATCTTTAAAGGGCACCATCCCGGCGTTGGTAAAGAGCAAGGTTGGATCATTGCCTGGCACTAGCGAAGCAGAGTGCACCGCTTTATGGCCACGGTCAGCAAAAAATTCAATAAATGTACGACGGATGTCGGCTGTGGTGGTTATCGGTTTAGTCGTCATGGTGAATGGCATGGTTAATCTGGTCGAAAGAAAAGCCGCGCCCGGCCAAAAAACGCTGACATTTTGCCAGCGCTTTTGCCTCCTGCGGCGGTTTGGCGTATTTTTTCGCGAACGCCTGTCGCGCTAAATCATAGAAATCGTATTCATCTAAAGCGGCATTGATCCATTGCTCGTCAACCCCGTTTTGGCGCAAACTTTGGCGAATAAACAGCGCCCCTTTGCCTCGTGCTACCGCACTGCGGGTATAGCTTTGAGCGTAGCGTTCATCGCTTTGCCAGTTATCCTCGGTTAGGCGATCGAGCACCTCACGCACCTCATCCGGCTCAAATTGACTGCTGAATTTATCGAGCAGTTCTTGATAGCCATACTCACGTCGTGCGAGGGCGGTGAGCATTTTTCGCTCAATCGCTTGCTGAGAATCGTCAGTCATCGCTAAGTGGCGTGGTTTCCGGTAGGTCGCTCACCTGATCTGAGCCAATCAGTTTTTCGCGCAATTGCGCCTCGATATTATTGGCGACATCAGGATGTTCGTTTAAAAACGCGCGAACCTTTTCTTTACCTTGACCAATTTTATCACCTTGGTAGCTATACCAAGCGCCTGATTTATCAATCAAGCCATGATCGACGCCAAGCTGAATAATCTCGCCACTGCGCGAAATGCCTTCGCCATAGAGGATCTCAAATTCTGCCTGTTTAAATGGTGGTGACACTTTATTTTTCACCACTTTAACTCGCGTCTGGTTACCTAATATCTCATCGCCATCTTTAACCGCACCAATGCGACGAATATCCATACGCACTGAAGAATAGAATTTTAAGGCATTACCACCGGTAGTCGTTTCAGGTGAACCAAACATCACGCCAATTTTCATCCGGATTTGGTTAATGAAAATCACCAAAGTATTGGCGCGTTTAATATTAGCGGTCAACTTACGCAACGCCTGGCTCATCAAGCGCGCTTGCAGGCCCATGTGCGAATCACCCATTTCCCCTTCAATTTCCGCTTTCGGGGTCAGCGCGGCAACCGAGTCAACGACAATCACAGAAAACGCGCCAGAGCGCACCAAAGCATCGGTAATCTCCAACGCTTGCTCACCAGTATCGGGCTGAGTGATATAGAGGTTTTCAGTATCCACGCCAAGCTTTTTCGCATAAATCGGATCAAGCGCGTGCTCGGCGTCAATAAACGCTGCGGTTCCGCCTTGTTTTTGCGCTTCAGCGATCACTTGTAGGGTAAGCGTAGTTTTACCCGAAGATTCTGGGCCGTAGATCTCGACAATGCGCCCTAACGGCAACCCACCAATCCCCAAAGCAATATCCAAACCCAGCGAGCCAGTCGAAACTGCTGGAATATTGGTTTGCGCCGGCTGGTCACCCAAACGCATCACCGTGCCTTTGCCATATTGCTTATCAAGCTGCTTAAGCACCGCATCAAGCGCTTTTTTCTGGTCGTCGTTCATTGCTTCAATCCTGATGGTTGCAGGCGTCATACACGCCAAATTCATAATCATAACACACTCTCAATCGAGACAATAAGCTGAGCTATATTAATTCAAAAAAAACTTAACAATCGTTTGTTTAATCGAAAAAATAACCCATTTTTAAACGACATAAAACACTATAAAGATCCACTTAGCTCACCCTTACTCGCCATGGTCAACAATGTTATAATTAACCCTTTAAATGTAAACACGCACGCCCATGCCCACACCGCATCAAACGCCTATTCCCACTCAATGGGTCGGTCCTATTCATATAATTGGTAACGCGATTAACGACGAAGTACGCGTACCGCTTGCGACTTACGAAACCCCACTCTGGCCATCCACTGGTCGTGGCGCAAAAATATCACGTCTTTGTGGCGGCATTCGCGCCACAGTGGTTGATGAACGTATGACCCGTTCGATTGTCCTTGAAGCGGCTAACGCACAAGAAGCCTACGACGCTTTACAAGCGATCCAAGGCAATCAGGCTTTATATACTGAGGCGGTTGCAGAAACCAGCCGTTTTGCGCGTCTACTCGATATGCACAGCCAGATCGTTGGCAACCTATTATTCCTGCGCTTTGAGTGCGCCACCGGCGATGCCTCAGGACACAATATGGTCACCAAGGCTGCCGATGCCTTAATTGCGCTGATTCTTGAGCGCCACCCTGAGCTAGGCTACGGCTCGATTTCCGGTAATTACTGCATTGATAAAAAAGCCAGTGCGGTCAATGGTATTTTGGGTCGTGGTAAAAATGTGGTTGCTGAAATCACGATTCCCCGTGAGATATGCGAAAAACGCTTACGCACCACGCCTGAAAAGATGCTGACACTCAACACGCGCAAAAATCATATTGGTAGCAATATCGCCGGCAGTTTACGCAGCGCGAACGCCCATTTTGCCAATATGTTGCTCGCGTTTTATCTTGCCACTGGACAAGATGCCGCCAATATCATTGAAGGCTCACAAGGAATTGTGCACACTGAGATTCGCGACGACGCGCTCTATTTTTCCTGCACCCTACCCAACCTGATTGTTGGCACAGTCGGTAATGGCAAAGGACAGGGGTTAGAAATCGTTGAAGATCACTTAACTGAGCTTGGCTGTCGTGAAGCACGCGAACCCGGCGCGAATGCCCGTCGTTTAGCCGCCATTTGCGCCGCCACTGTCCTTTGTGGTGAATTATCTTTACTCGCTGCACAAACTAATCCCGGGGAGCTGATGCGTTCACACATCGCTATGGAGCGCCACGGATGAGTATTGCGGCGCGCAAACGTGAACACATCGCCGCGCTTGCTCGCGATGCAGAGATAGAACGCCACGCCAGCGGCTTTGATCGTCTGCAATTCACCCATCGTGCGCTGCCACAATGTGCACTCGATGACGTTGATACGCGCGTCGATTTTTTAGGCAAAACTTTACACTTCCCACTACTGATTTCTTCGATGACCGGTGGCGACGGGGAAACCATTCGCAAGGTCAATCAGCATCTTGCTGAAGCGGCAGAGGCGTGTGGTGTGGCGATGGCAGTCGGCTCACAACGCATCATGTTAAGCCACCCTGAAACCTCCACAAGCTTTGATGTACGCCGTTACGCGCCCAACACCGTGTTGCTCGCCAATTTAGGCGCTGTTCAACTCAACACTGGTTTTGGTATTGATGAAGCCCAACAAGCAGTTGATGCCCTTAAAGCCGATGGCCTGTATTTACACCTGAACCCGTTACAAGAAGCGGTACAGCCAGAAGGTGATACCAATTTTCGCGCTTTAGACCGCAAGATTGCCGCGCTCACTGGTGCTTTAGATGTGCCGGTACTGCTGAAAGAAGTCGGTTGCGGCCTCTCACCGGACGATATTGCGCTAGGCAAGCAAGCCGGTGTGCGCTATTTTGACGTTGCAGGTCGTGGCGGCACCTCATGGAGCCGCATTGAACATCACCGTCGCAGTGACCCACACGATGATATCGGTTTAGTCTTCCAAGATTGGGGACTCACCACCGTTGAAGCGCTCAATTTAGCACACGCTGCACACCCTGATGTTACCTTGATTGCCAGCGGCGGCATCCGCAACGGCATCGACATCGCCAAAGCGGTAGCGCTCGGTGCACACGTCTGCGGCATTGCCGCGCCACTGCTCAAACCAGCGCTTCATTCTACCGCTGCGGTGATTGAAGCCATCGAACGCTTGGCACGCGAATACCGCACCGCATTATTTTTACTCGGCTGTACGCACACAGATGCCTTACGCCATCAAACCCATTTATTACATTCACGAGACGCATCATGACCTTAGCCATCGGCATTGACCAACTCAGTTTTTACATTCCCCAATATTATCTCGACCTGGCCACATTGGCTGAGCGACAAGGTATTGATGTCAATAAGTTTCATCGTGGAATTGGTCAAGAGCAGATGGCGATCCCACCACACGACGAGGATATTGTGACTTTGGCAGCAAACGCGGCACTGCCTTTGCTTGAGCACACCGATACCAGCAAAATTGACACTGTAATGCTCGCCACAGAAACCGGTATCGACCAGTCTAAGGCCGCCGCGGTGTATGTCCATCAGTTGTTAGGACTGCCTGCAAACTGCCGTGCGGTCGAACTCAAACAGGCCTGCTACAGCGCCACGGCCGCCTTACAAATGGCCTGCGGGCATGTTGCACGTCACCCAGACCGTAAAGTGTTGGTGATTGCCAGCGATATTTCGCGCTACGACCTCGACTCACCCGCCGAAGCTACCCAAGGCAGCGGTGCAGTGGCGATGTTGGTCAGCGCGAACCCGCGCACGCTCATTTTAGATACCGCCAGCGGTACCTATTGCGAAGATGTGATGGATTTTTGGCGACCCAATTACCGCAAAACCGCGCTGGTGGACGGTAAGTTTTCCACGCAAATGTACTTACGCGCACTGGAACACGCTTGGACCGATTACCAAAGCCACGGTGGACGTGAATATAGCGATTTTGTCCATTACTGCTATCACCTGCCCTTTTCGAAAATGGGTATTAAGGCCCACCAACACCTCGCGAAGTTTAACGATCATCAAGCGCAAGCCGAAGATACCGATAGCGGGATGATCTATAACCGTGTGATTGGCAACAGTTACACTGCCTCACTCTATTTAAGCCTCATCTCGTTGCTTGATAATCGTGATGATCTCGCCGGCAAAGCCATTGCGTTATTTAGCTACGGTTCTGGCTGTGTTGCTGAGTTTTTTAGTGGTGTGGTGGCGCCTGAGTATCAATCCACACGCTTTAAAGAGCGCCACCAATGCTTAATCAGTGAACGTGACGCGCTGGATTACGATACCTATCGTGAATATTGGCACCAACCTGACCCGATCGATGGCAGCAGCGTGGCCATGCCAGAGCACAATCGCGGCACATTCCGGCTGAGCGGTATTGATCAGCATCAGCGCCGCTACACACGCTGCTAAGTGATGAACTACTGCGCCCGCGCACCTGGAAAAATCATTCTCAGCGGTGAGCATAGTGTGGTGTACGGCGCGCCAGCAATAGTCGCAGCGCTCAGCTGCTATACCACAGTTCGCTTTACCCCGCTTCATCGCACAAAAGGCATTCGTACCCTGTTTAAAGGGCTGCCACGTGGGCCAATCTATCCACTACACGCGCTTCATCATTTTAAAAACAAGCTTGATGAACGCTTTGAGCAATTCAGTCGTGGTGAGCGTCCGGTACAACACATCCTCAATCGCCCTGATGATTTAGTGATGTACACGCTCGCCTCACTGTTTCAACATCTTCCCCTCCCAGGACGCACCAGCACTCATCACTTACCCATGCCTGGACGACTTTCCAGCGAATCCGATTTGCCACTCGGTGCTGGTATGGGATCTTCTGCAGCAGCGATTGCCGCGACGTTAGTGCTTTATGAACACTTACTCGAGCGACCAATGAGCGCGCACGAGCGCTTCGAGCGCGTGCGGTTTTGCGAACGCTTGCAACATGGCAAAGGCAGCGCTATTGATGCAGCGGCAGTGACTTATGGCGGCGTGCAAATACTCAATGAAGGTGAGGCGCAACCACTTGATACCTCACTTGAGGATAATGGCTATTGGTATTGGTTATTACAGGGCTACCCTGAAGTCAGCACTGGTGAATGTGTAGTGCATGTGCGAGCGCAACATGGGCAAGATAGTGCGCTATGGCAGGCCTTTACGACCTGTAGCGAAGCGCTACGGGAGGCCCTGCTTACCCACAAAAACCCTGATGAGGCATTAAAAGAAAATGCCCGGCTACTGGCGCATATTGGTGTGGTTCCTGAACGTGCTCAGCAATTGATCGCCCAGGTTGAAGCAAACGGTGGCAGCGCAAAAATCAGTGGCGCCGGCGCGCATCGTGGCGAAAGTGGTGGTATTATCTTGATACACCACCACGATAGCGAGGCCATCCCTAAGCTATTGAATGGCCTGCCTTATCAATGGGGACCTCTACACGTTAGCACACAAGGCGCTGCGTTATGCTCGATCAAGGAATGAATATGATCAAACGGATGTTGTGTCTACTATGCGGACTCTACGCATTGTCACTCTTTGCCGCTGAACCAGCGAATGATGATCTCAGCGCACCTTTTGGCTTAACCGTTGGGCAAACGACCTGGCAAGAAGCCGAAAAAGCATTTAGTCAGTTTGAATATTGGCTGGGCGAAGACCCTTCTGTGCAATTCTATCGTGCCATCAGCATAGAAATGCCAGGATGGACAACCTATGATATTAGCCTTGACCAATCAGGTTATGGCATCAACTTAGCTCAAGCTGGATATGCTATAGACTTTGATCAATCAGGAAAAAAAGCCCTATTGAGCATGGCTTCAACCCTCCGCCTCTGGGTTGACGAACAGGGCATTATTCAAAGAATGGCGCTTTATTTTGATCCTATAGATGATCATCAGGCCAACCGAATGTATGTGTTATTGAGCCACACCATTAAACAGCAGGCGGAGCTTGATTCTCAAGGTAGCTTATTTGCCACAGAATATGGCACGAGCTTTATCATCTATGATCAGGCAACCGAGTCGTATTATGCAGAGATCACCCAAGCTATCGATACTTATCGCAGCAATCAACACACGAACTTTTTGCTCTATAAAGGCTATGGTGGTGATATAGAAACGTTACCAGAAGGCATAACGCTTCAAGAATATGGCGATGATCAATTGCCTTATACAGAACTTACCACCCTTCCCGAGCTCACTTGGATTGATGATTTCAACCCATCTTGGTCTGTCTCGCTAGACATAACCAGCGACGCGTATCAACAGTATTTCTATGGCAACCTCGTGCGCGCGCGCACATTAGATACGCTAACCCCAAAGGCTAAAGCCATGCTCGATGAGGATTTGCAAAGAGCCGCAACCAGTAAGCCTTAGTTAGTCTGTAGTCCGCAAGATATTGAGGGTTGATCGATTTAACAGGCGCAATGACACAGGAGCTCTAATGACTAAGTTTATCACACTCGCATTATCGGCTTTGGTCTCAGGGCTATTATTGGCCCAAGAAAAACCAAGCGGAGATATCACACGACCTTATGGCCTGGAAGTCGGCCACAGCACGCTACAACAGGCCGAACAAACCGTTGAAGACGGACATGATACCTTTGATGTTATCGAGGATCCGGCGCAGCTATACTATCGCGCAATCACTTTAGACATCCCAGGTTGGCAAAAACATCAAAGATCTCTTGGTCGGTTTGCCGATGACGGAATCTACTCAGATACCGTATTTCTTGATCTGTTGGTGGATGAACAGGGCATTATCCAAAGCCTTAATATCAGCTTTACATTGGAAACAAACCAAGAAGCCAGAGCGCTATACGAGAAAATAGATCAAGCACTACAACAAAAGGCAACACCAGACAAGCAATTCCGCCTAGCTGAGGAGAATTACCAACATAATTTTATCATTGACGACCAAAGCGACGACTTTTTATACCCGTCATACGCAGAAATCACTCAAGCAGTAGTGGTTTATCGCCATGAGCACACAAATTTCTTGCTTTATCAGGGTTATGGAGACGATTTATCCGAGATACCTCAGCAAATCACCTTAAAAGATTATGGTGATATGCAACGCTACGCTGAGTTCGCTACAAGACCAAAGCTTGCCTGGGTAAGTGATCAGCCTTCGTGGTATGTCATGTTGATCATTTCCAGCGACACGTACCAACAATTATTCGATGACCTGCTTGCCAAATATGCCACCTCGGGTGATTTAATCGATGCAGAAAAAGTCATGTTAGATGAGGCGTTAGGTAAATAAACTTAGAACACAAACCCTTAAAGTACTATGATGAGAACGATTGCGTTATTTTTTTGCTGGTTAATACCGAGTGCGCTACTTGCCGAGAATGAAGGGTCATGGTCGATAACAGAGCCTTTTGGTATCAGCATCGGTAGCAGTACACTCCAAGATGTACAACAACGTTTTAACTATCAGAAAATCTGGTTCTCTGAAGAACCGGCGCAACCTTTTTTCCATGGTGTTTATGTGGCTATGCCGGGGTGGAATATCTATAGTAACTTGATCCCGCCCTCAGAAGACAGTTTACTTAATAAAGCTGGCTCTATTAGCTTCTGGATCGATGATCAAGGTGCCATCGGGCAGATAGCTTTGGCCTTTCATAGCGAAACAAGCAGCCAAGCCAATGAACTCTATCAACAACTCAATCAGCGACTCAAGCAACAAGCCACCTTAGACCAGCCAAAAAGCTTGTATGAAGCATACTATTTAACCAATTATATTATCTATGACCCATGGCCAAGGATCGATTATTCGAGTCCGGACGGTGTGCGTAGCCCAACTGCTTATGATGAAGCACCGCCACTGGCTGAAGCCTATATCACAGAATCTCTCGCTGCTTATCACCAGAATCACTTGAGCTTATTGCTGGTTAAAAAATATTACGGTTATTTAGACAGTGAAAAAGCGCTCCCAGAGCACATTGCTTTACAAGATTATGGTGAGCTGTACTACGCAGAATTTGCAGCACCAGCGCCCTTACCTTTCAAAGATGACCCAGCGTATATGATTGGACTCGTCATCAGCAGCGATGCTTTCCAACAACCCTTTGCCGATAACGTTCAGCGGGTTGCCGCATCCGGTAAACTTAACGAAATAGCACAAGTGACATTCAACAAATTACTGCAAAACCTTAATGATTAATACCACCCATAGTGAAAAGGAGCCCACATGCACAAGTTCATCGTTGCATTATGCTTTGGATTGATGCCAGCCACACTACTTGCCGAACACGACAACGATTGGTCCATCACGAACCCTTTTGGCTTGGAGGTTGGTTTTAGCACGCTACAGGAAGCTAAAAAGACCATTGAAGACACTCACGGTAGCTTTGATTTCGTCAAGGATCCGGCGAAGATATATTATCGCGCAATCACTTTAGATGTCCCAGGTTGGCAACAACACCAGAAATTTCTTAGTCAGTTTACCGCTAACGAAATCAACGCAGACAACGTATTTCTTAACCTGTCGGTGGATGAACAAGGCATTATCCAAAGCCTTGCTCTCAGCTTTAGATTGGAAACAAACCAAGAAGCCAAAGTGCTATATGAGAAAATAGATCAAGCGCTACAAGAAAAGGGAACACCAGACAAGCAATACCGCCTAGCTGAAGAGAGCTATCATAATAATATTATCGTTCACAATAAAAACTACGGCAGTCTGTCCGCAGAAATCCCGCAATCAGTTGCAGTTTATCGCCATGAACACATAAACTTCTTGCTTTATCAGGGTTATGGGGGCGAACTATCAGAGATCCCTCAGCAAATCACCTTAAAAGATTATGGTGATATACACTACGCTGAGGTCGCCACACGACCGAAGCTTGCTTGGTTAAATGATCAACCTTCGCGGTATGTCATGTTGGTTATTTCCAGCGACACGTACCAACAATTATTCGATGACCTGCTTGCCAAATATGCCGCCTCGGGTGATTTAACTGATGCAGAAAAAGCTATGTTAGACGAGGCATTACAAAGATGATCATGAAAAGCCGCATAATATATAAAGCCATAGCCATACTTTTAGGTTGGCTATTTCCACTGGTTTTGTTGGCTAATAGCCCATTGGGCTCAAGCTTCACACAACCCTTTGGTTTGCAAGTGGGGCAATCAAACCTGGCGCAACTTGAGCAGCAGTTTAGTGATGAAGAAATTCACATCCTTGAAGATCCTGCGCGACAATTATATCGCGGCATTGCCCTTGATATGCCTGGATGGCGAATGATTGAACTCGTCACCGATAAACCAACAACTAACGCATTTTGGAATGAATTTTCAATTTATATCACCATAGATGAACAAGACATCATTCAAAGAATTCAGGCTTTTTACTCTGACAAAGAAACTGCTTATCGAAGCAATTATCTATTCATGCTTGTCAGTCGTTATCTACGCAAGCACGCCACGCGCGACCATCAATTTCGTTTATTTGAACAACAATATAATGACGATGTTGTGATGGCCCTCCAAGATCGGTCGTTTTTACACGCATCAATCACAAAATCGCTTGATATCTACCGCCATAATCAGACCAATTATTTACTCGGTACCGGCTATGGCGGAGAAGTGACGCGACTACCAGAAGGCTTAATGTTGCGAGAGATGGGTGATATTGGTTACACTGAGCTACCAGCATCGTCAACCGACTTGGCTTGGGTTGAAGATGATCGGTTGTGGGTTTTTTCGTTGATTATCACTAGCAATCGCTACCAACAAGTCTTTCGCGACAACCTCGCTAAAGCTGTTGAATCTGGTAAAGTATCTGGCGAAATCAAAGCCCTCCTCGAGAAAGATTTAGCACAACCTCTATGATTCAAAGCTCAGCTCCCGGCTCCATCATGCTCAGCGGCGAACACGCTGTGGTGTATGGACATCAAGCGATCGTCTGCGCGATCGAGCAACGCATTCATGTAACGCTTAGCGCCAACGAAGATAACTGCGTGCGCATTGACAGCGCATTAGGACAATACGAAGCGCCCTGTGATCACCTCAAACCTGATCCGCGCCTACGCTTTGTGCTTGCCTGCATAGAGCGATACCCACACAGCGGCGGTGTGAATATCCAGATTGACAGCGAGATTGACCCTACCTTAGGTTTGGGTAGCTCGGCTGCGGTGACTATCGCCACCCTCGGCGCCTTAGCACGCCATACCGCAAACCCGGAAACGCCCTTGCTAATACACGAACAAGCCCTTACCATCATTCGCAGTTTGCAAGGTCGCGGTAGCGGTGCTGATTGTGCAGCCAGCTTGTATGGTGGCCTAATCAGCTATCGGTATTTACCCCAAACCGAAATCACCGCCTTACCCACACCACCGTGTGACGTATTTTTACGCTACGCAGGCTATAAAACGCCCACCGCCGAAGTGCTTGCGCATATCGCTGCGTGTATGGCAGACGATCCTGATAAATACGAGAGTCTATACGAACAGATGGGTGAGTGCACCGACACAGCGATTAAAGCAGCAAACGATGCAGACTGGCCGGCCTACTACGCCGCGCTTAATCACTACCAAAGCTTGATGGTCGAGCTAGGGGTTAGCGACTCGACCCTAGGCACCATCATTGATAAAGCACGACAGCACCCCGACTGCCACGTCGCTAAAATCAGCGGTAGTGGGCTCGGCGACTGCGTGGTTGCTCTCAGCGAGACCGCCCCAGCACACTTCACTGCTACACCGATTGCTAACCAAGGATTGATGATTAATGAACGAGCGTAAAGCGCAATTTTTTAATGCCCACCTGCCTAACACCTTACAGCCAAATTCATGCGGCGAAGCCTTTGCACCGAGCAATATTGCATTGGCGAAATATTGGGGTAAACGCGATTATGAGCTGAATTTACCGACTAACGGTAGCTTGTCGATTTCTTTAGGCACCTTGGGCACACGCACCACCCTCAAACCTGCTGATAAAGACAGCGTATCGCTTAACGGCAAGTCGCTCTCACTAGACACACCATTTGCGCAAAAAGTCATTGCTTTTATCGATTTATTTCGCCGCAGCCAACCGCTGCCGCTGACCATCGAGACCCACAACACCATTCCAACCGCTGCTGGCCTGGCCTCTTCCGCTTCCGGGTTTGCCGCGCTCACCTTAGCGATCAATGATCTATTTAACCTTGATTTAGCACAAACCACCCTCTCCGCGATGGCACGAATTGGTAGTGGCAGCGCGAGTCGTTCGCTTTGGCATGGATTTGTTCAGTGGGATAAAGGCGAACAAACTGACGGCAGCGATTCTATCGCGCAACCGATTGCCAGTAATTGGCGTGATTTACGTGTCGGCTTATTAGCCTTAAGCCACGCAGAAAAACACACCACTTCACGTGATGGCATGACCCATACCGCCGAAACCAGTCCATTATTTAGCGTCTGGCCAGCCCAAGCTGAACGCGATAAGGCGCAAATCCATCAAGCGATTGTTAATCAGGATTTTCATGAGCTAGGTGCAACGGCTGAAGCCAATGCATTAGCGATGCACGCCACGATGCTTGCGGCACGTCCGAGCCTGACCTATTTCCTGCCTGAAACGCTGGCAACGATCGCCGCAGTACAAAAAGCGCGCGCAGATGGTTTACCGGTTTATTTAACCATCGACGCTGGGCCAAACGTTAAGCTACTTTACCTTGCTAAGGACGAAGCCGACATCCGCCACACATTTGCTGGAGTGGCGTGCGTTAACCCATTCCAATAAAAAAGCGGTAAACAGCCGAGGCCATTTACCGCTTGAATCCAGATAAAGTGCTTACCAGCGCTTATCGCGGTTGAAGCTACGACGTGGACGGTCTTCTTTAGGACGTGCTTCATTAACGCGCAAATTGCGTCCACCAAGCTCTGCACCATTAACCGCTTCAATCGCTTTTTTAGCGGCTTCAGCATCAGGCATTTCAACAAAGCCGAAGCCTTTAGAACGCCCGCTATCGCGGTCAGTGATGATATTGGCACTGCTTACTTCACCATGAGCGGAAAAGATATTGCGCAATTCATTTTCATCTGTTTGGTAGGAAAGGTTCCCTACATAAATATTGGTCATAACGATACCTATGGTTCTTGCGTTGAAAAAACTACAACTCTCGGAACTCAACGCAATGAATTACGACAGCGATTTGCTGGTAGGCAAATACGTCTAGCGGAAACAGGCCGAGACACGCTAAACGTTCACAACACCAAACCGCATTAGGATAATTATAGCCTAAATTTGAATTTTGTCAGCAATTCTTGTGCTTTTTTATCAAAAAAAACAAAGCACAGTATTTTAGCTGATTCAGGCTATTGAAATAAGCAAACTGGAGCGGGCGAAGGGAATCGAACCCTCGTCGTAAGCTTGGGAAGCTTCTGCTCTACCATTGAGCTACGCCCGCTAGTGCCGCGCATTATACCGTTATCTGCATTAAAAACCTATCCTATTAAAATTATCTTTCATGGCATAACTAACTCATGCTTAGTGCAAATGACACCGATAACAAACCGATACAATTAACGAATTATCAATATTGAACAACCCAATATATTTTTGTCATTACAGAAAACACCTAAGAAATATTTATAAAACAATAAACTATAATAATAATGATTCCTATTAAAAATAAATTAGGTTAGGATGCCCAACTTTAATTTTTGTTTATCTTTGGAGTATAGCTATGTCTTCTTGTGATTGCTGCAAGAATAAGCCGACCATGCTTGTTCTTGCCATTTCTCTCGCCCTGTCGTCTATACCTGCTCTCGCACAGACCAATGATACGCCAAAAAAATCACCGCATCTGATCAGGATCAACCTTCACGTAAAGTATCTAACTTAGATGACATTATGGTTTTAGGCGCTGGCGACAACAACCGCGGCGCAGTGAGGGATGCGAAAGGCTATAACGATGTCTATGCCTTGGACATCTCCACCACCTACGCCGGGTTTGAAGAAGTGCAGCGCTTTAAAGGCACCACCCCGGCAGATATCTTTAATGGTATGGTCGGCGTTTCTAGTGGTGATGCACGTAATGGTGGTGCGATTGATCCTAATGTTCGTGGCGTTCAAGGCGAGGGACGTGTACCTGTTATTATCGATGGCGGGGAACAGGCTGTCACTGTTTGGCGCGGCTATAACGGCGCCAACAACCGTAACTACATTGACCCCATGCTCATCGGCGGTTTGCAAGTTGAAAAAGGCCCTTCGCTTACCCGTGGCGTTAATAGTTCTGTGGGCGGCGCTGTGGTCATTAACACGATTGATGCCGACGACATCATCCCCGAGGGGAAGGATTTTGCAGTCAATGTGATGGTTGAAGGCAGCAATAATTCAGTCAAGCCCCGCCTACCCAATTTAGTCGCCGGACAAAATATTTATGACATCCCGGGTAATGACCTATTTAAAATGACCCAAGAGGAACTGAGTAAATATAACGCAGCAAATGGAACCAACCACAAACCCGTAAACTATGGCTTATTTTTTGGCCACATTGACCCGGAAGTACTAAAGTATCCTAATGCGAATGGTAAAAATAAATTTGGTGACGATTATGCTTTCCGTATTGCGGCAGCCAAACGCTGGGAAAATTTTGATCTTATGGGTGCTGTTGTCAAACGCCAGCGAGGAAACTATTTCGCTGGCAAAAATGGTTGGCAAGCATACTATTCTGATAAGCCTAACGCTATAGATGTTAGCGCTTATAACACAACCTCTAAGTTAGCCAATATATTCGGCCCTGAAGCTGAAATATTTAACACATCAAGTGATACTACTTCCTACTTAGGCAAAGCAACATGGCGACCTAATAATGATCATGTTTTTCAATTAGGCCTACGGCATAGCACTTCTAAATTTGGCGATATTTTACCTACTCGTTTAGATTATTATATAGGCAGCAATCTTCGCCATGAAGGAAAACTACCCCAATGGACCTTAGGTGATGCTAAAACATCTGCCAGCACATTGGAATGGCGTTGGAAGCCAGAAAACCCGCTCATCGACCTCAACGCTAAGTTATGGGGAACCTATAACGACCTAAATACCAATACATCGGGTTCAGAACCACGCACAGCTTATACCATTCCCGCAGGCATTTACGAGCCACGACGCAAATATCTCAATCCTTTTTGTGAGAATTTCCCACCTGCAACGATAGAAAATAATCCGCAGTTAATAGCAGGATGTAAAGGGCAATGGGCATATTTTAAGTGGCTACAAAAAAATGGCGCTGGGATGCTTTCCGCGGAACAAAAAGCCGCATTGGATAAATACCTCAGTTACGAGGACCAAATCAAACTGATCAATACAACTCAAACAGGAACCTCCATCACAAATTCAAAAGAAACCCGCCTTGGGCTAAATCTGAGTAATAAATTCCAGTTAAATAAACGTCTCGATTTAACCGTTGGCGCCAGCTACCAATACGAACGCTTACGTTCTGATGATAACTGGTGGAGCGGAGGGCGACTCAATGGTTATAACACAGCGGCTGAAGAATTCGCTAAAGCCATGGGTGGTGGGGCTGGTTCCGGACAGAATATCAGAATAACGAATGCTTATGTTCGCACGCACCCACGTGAAGGGACACGCCATTATGTTGAAGCTAACGCCAAATTTGACTGGCGACCGACCAATTGGGCAGAACTCAGCGCCGGTTTACGCTTTAATTATTACAACGCTTTCGATGATCATATAGCAAGAATGAAAAAAGAGGGTGTGGATACGTTTGCTTCGTTCAACGATCCTAAAAAATGGCACAATAGCGGCTGGGCACCTATGTTATCCGGCGCCGTATGGCTCAGCGACAGCACCCGTGTTTATGCACGCATGGCTCAAGCTGTACGCCATCCAAGCTTATTCGAGAGCACGTGGGGGTTTAGTGGTTTTACCACTAGTACCAAATATGATATCCAGCAGCTGAAATCCGAACGCAGCACCAACTACGAAATTGGTATTGTGCAAGAAATCACCCCTTTCTTACCTAACGCACGCTACGCCGATGTCAAACTGAGTTGGTACCACAACACCATCAAAAATGTATTTGAGCGTGATGAAAGCTTTAATTTCACCAATATGGACAAACAAATCAACAGCGGCATCGAACTACAGGCTCGCTACGATAGCGGTAAGTTTTTCGCTGATTTGTCTGGTTCTTATGCGCTTAAAAACCAAGTATGTGATGCGAAATCTGCAGCATTGAACCGCGGTATCGATTGGGCGATAACCGATTTACATGGTGACTGTGCTGATGGCGGCTTCCCTAATGGTTATTTACAAAATACTGTTCCACCTAAATACACATGGGGATTAGGACTGGGTACACGGTTATTTGATGAAAAACTCACCATTGGCGCACGTATCAATCATCACTCCAAACCTCGTCATAACACCGAGTTCCGCTCAAACTTTAACAGTCCACTATTCTGGAGCTCTGCCACCATTACCGATGCTTATATCCAATATAAAGGCAAGGACTGGAGCACGGAATTAACCGCCACCAACCTGACCGATGAATATTATCTCGACCAATATAACCGCACCATGGTGCCAGCGCCTGGAAGAACGATTAAATTGAATTTTAATAAAACTTTTTAATTATTACTTCCTTTTCTGGGGTTAATATTTAGCTATGAATAGTTATTTCACGATAGCCATTCATAGCTATCTTGTTAGATAATCAGATAATCTCAAGATATTTACCCCAAAACCACCACCCACCTGCATACTGATTATCGATACGTCTCGAATCGTTACGTATTTTTTGCAAACTAAGGATTAAGCCTGCCCCTCTGTCCAGCAAACCACCCGGTACTCATTAGAATGATCGTCACCGCCAACAATCCGTAAATAGGCAATGTCCAGCCACCGCTACTTTCCAGCAGCCAACCGACGGTAAATGGACCAAATGCAGCGATCATATAACCAACGGTTTGCCCCATCCCGGAAAGTGCCGCTGATTGAACGGCGTTTTGCCCACGCAGGGCAAAAAGCATCAAACAAAAGGTAAAGCTCGCACAAGCGCCAATCCCTAAAACGATCACGCACAGCCATAACCACTCAACTGGCATATACCACACGCCTAGTAGCCCTATAAACATCATGCTACCGGCAGCAATCAGCAAATGGTGCATATGCGGATAACGCTCAGCAAGCGGGGTAATAAATACCACCGTCGGCAGCGCGATTAACTGAAATAAGGTGTTATACAACCCGGCTTCGGTTTCGCTAAACCCACGCGCTGCAACGATCGTCGCAAGCCAGGTCACCATCGAGTAAAACAGCATCGACTGCAGCCCAGTATACGCACTGATTTTCCACGCAAGCACACTGCGCCAGATATTAAATGTCGCCTCGCTTGGATTAACCACTGCCGCCGTATGTGGCCCACGTCTGCGCCGCATACGCCACCAAACAACAAAAGCTGGAATACTACACACACTCCAAATACCCAAAGCAAACTGCCAGCCAAGCGTTTTAGCCAATGGAACCGCGAACGCCGAAGCAATCGCTGAAAGAATACTAAAGGAAAACATTTGCAGCGCGGTCATTCGCTCGATATGGTTGGGCTGATCACGTTTAATCACTGCAGCGAGTAACACATTGCCCATTGCAATCCCTGCACACAGAATCACTGTGCCGACCATAATCATCAGGCTATCGGCGCGCATCGAGCGCACAAAACCACCCACACCAATCAACACCAGTCCAAAAAGCAGGACATTTTCTAAGCCAAAACGGCGCGCCAGTTTAGCAGCAAAAGACGAACACGCCGCAAACGTCAGTACAGGCAGCGTACCAATCACGCCCATAACAGTCGCGCTACTGCCGGTTGCTTGAATAATTTCTTCGACCAATGGACCAAAAGCAACAATAGGCGCACGCAGGTTGGCCGCGAGTAATATAATGCCGATAATAAATAATGCCGGTTTGTGGTTCATAAACAAAACTTGCGCAAGGTTAAGGTTGTGCGAGAATATATTCGCGACGATAACCGACCATCATACGCACCCCTTTGGGGAATTGATAGAGCATAAGGAAACCTATGGAAGTTTGGGCGACAGCAGTCACGCTATTTTTGATTATGGACCCTTTTGGCAACCTGCCAATTTGGATGAGTGTGCTCAGCCATGTACCGCGTGAACGTCGCCAGCGCATTGTTGCCCGCGAGTCGCTGATTGCACTCATCATCATGCTCTTTTTCCTCTACAGCGGCCCGAGCATTTTACGCGTGCTCAATTTATCGCGTGAAGCGCTGGCGATTGCTGGTGGCCTGGTACTGTTTATTATCGCGATGCGGATGATTTTCCCCTCGCGTGGCGGGGTTATGGGCGATGATGACGATGATAGCGAACCACTCATCGTGCCGCTTGCGATGCCGCTCTTTGCCGGCCCATCGTTACTCGCAATGCTGATTTTATTGGTCGAAGGCGACCCACAACACATGCAGCGCTGGCTGATTGCTGTGTTAGCTGCCTGGGCAGCAGCGAGCGTCATCCTCATCAGCGGTTCGTATTTTTATCGCTTTCTGGGCAACCGCGGCTTAAAAGCAATCGAACGCCTGATGGGGATGATTTTGCTCAGTATTTCTGTACAACTGCTGCTCAATGCAATCAGCACCTATGTGCAGCAAATAATCTAGGCCTAGGTAGTTTCAACGGCTTTAATTGGCAAGTAAAGACTGCATCGCTTTGCTGAGCTGCTCAATAACTGCTCTCGCCTCGGCCTGTGTCTCCCCTTTGGCATCTGAATAGATTTTGACCTTCGGCTCTGTACCTGATGGGCGAATGATCACGCGTGCACCGTTATCCAAATGAAAAACCAGAATATTACTGCGACGATCGGTTTGCTGGTGATCGATAAATTCTTCTACCGCATAATCAGCAATTTTTTGTGGTGGAGCGCTGCGAAAACCACGCATCAGTTCGCCAATCTTGGTCAGTTGATCAACCCGAATAGAGACTTGCCCGCTGGCGTACGCACCAATAAGCTGGTCACATTCGTGGCGAAAATCAGCAAGCCTTCTACCTTGCGCTTTCAATTCCAGCAGCAGATCCAAAAAGACGATCGCCGCAGAAATCCCGTCTTTATCATGCACTTTCTTCGGATCCACCAGATAACCGAGCGCTTCTTCGTAGCCGAATAACAAGTGCGTAATACGCCCAATCCATTTAAACCCGGTCAGTGTTTCATGAAAATCCAGGCCATAGTGTGCGGCAATCTTGCCCAACGCGGGGCTTGATACCAGCGAACACGCCAATGCGCCGTGTTGCCCTGTTTTCTGGGCGCGTTGAGCAATCGCAAGCCCGAGCAATCGACCGATTTCATTGCCGTGCAAACTTGCCCACACGCCGTGTTCATCAGCCACAGCTACTGCTAAACGATCGGCATCAGGATCGTGGGCAATGATGCACTCAGCGCCCTCTTGTTTCGCCTGCGCAATCGCCAAATCGAGCGCACCCGGCTCTTCCGGATTAGGAAATTCTACCGTAGGAAAACGACCATCAGGGCGACACTGCTCGCTGACCAAGGTTGGTTTCGCCAGGCCAGCTGTCTCTAAGGTTCGTAAAAATGTGTCGCAACCCACGCCATGCATCGCAGTGTAGACATAATTAATCGGGGCAAGCGGTGCGCTGCGTAGTGCGGCGGTTTGCGCAATATAGGCCTCGATGACTTGATCATCGAGTTTTTGATAATCGTCACTGCGCGGTAGGGTATTGACGCACTGCGACGCCGCCACCGCATCAATCGCCTCAGCAATCGCTTGATCAGCTGGTGGCACGATTTGCGCGCCACCATCGTCACCACCCAAATAGACTTTATAGCCGTTATCTTGTGGTGGGTTGTGACTCGCGGTCACCATCACACCCGCACTGGCATCAAGATGACGAACGGCAAATGCCAATACCGGTGTTGGCCCTTGTTCAGGTAAGAGCATCGCTTTAACCCCAGCAGCTTGCATGATTTCAGCGGTATCACGCGCGAATACATCGGATTTATGGCGTGCGTCATAACCAATCACCACACTCGGCTGGCTCATATTGGCCAATAAATAATCAGCCAAACCACGTGCGGTTTGCGCAACCAATACCCGATTCATCCCTTGCGGACCAGCTTGCACTGGCCCACGCAAACCCGCAGTACCAAACGCCAAACGCCCTGTAAAATGTGCTTTAAGATCGCGCTGCGCGCTAACCTCCCCAGAGCGCGCTGCTTCAAGTAGCGCAGAAAGTTCAGCGCGTGTTTCGGGATCAGGATCTTGTGCAAGCCATGCTTCGGCTTGGGTGTACATATCGACGCTCATGCGTGCTCCAAGGATGCTTATGATAAAACCGCTACTCTATCATAAACCCCTTAGAGAAGGCTTAAGCGCTTTTTTGGCGATGCGGTAAAATCAGATTAAGCACGATCGCACAAATCGCCGATAAACCAATACCTTGTAAATTAATTGGACCAAGCTGGATGACAACATTGCCAAGGCCGATAACCAAAGTTACCGCAATAATGATGACGCTGCGCTCGCTGCTCAAATCTGTGCGCGAATCAAGCAAAGAACGCGCGCCCATCGCGGCGATTGTGCCGAATAACAGCATCATAATCCCACCCATGATTGGGGTTGGCATATTGCTTAAAAAAGCGGCTAATTTACCGGAGAAGGCAAGAATAATCGCGGTAAATGCGGCATAAATCATAATCCGCGCCTGTTTCGCACCAGTTATCGACACCGCACCTGTGACTTCTGAATAGGTAGTGACCGGCGGCCCACCGAGCATACTGGCAATCGCAATAGCCACCCCATCACCGGCCATCGTGCGGTGCAAGCCAGGTTTTTTGAAAAAGTCTTTCTCACAAACTTCACTAATCACCGCCACATCACCAATGTGCTCAATCGCTGGCGCAATCGCAATCGGGATCAGAAATAGCATCGCCTCAAAGTGAAAGCTTGGCAGCGTCACTGGCGGTGCGGCAAACCATTTCGCCTGTTGCACGGCGCTAAAATCGGTAATTCCAAGGGCAAAAGCAGCAACATACCCAGCAACAATCCCGGCAAAAACGGCCAACATACGCGTCAGGCCTTTGGTATAAAGTGCGACAATAATCGTCGCCAGCAACGCGATAAACGCGGTAATCATCGCCGGCGCTTTACTCACCAGCTCAACGCTGCCATCGCCAGTCAAGCCCATCGCCATATTCGCCGCCACCGGCGCCAACGACAAACCAATCACCATAATTACTGGCGCGACCACAATCGGCGGGAATACACGCTGAATAAAGCCAACACCCAGTACCCGAATCAACAGCGCGAGCACCAAATAAACGGCAGCGACCGCTAGAATCCCGCCTTGAGTCGCTGCGAGCCCCCATTGGTCAATCGCAATGGTTAATGGCGCGATAAAAGCAAACGATGAGCCAAGAAAAATTGGCACGCTAAAACCGGTAAACCATTGAAAAAATAGCGTGCCAATACCGGCAGAAAGCAACGCCACTGATGGGCTGATACCGGTTAACAGCGGTACAAGCACCAAAGCACCAAAAGCGACAAAGAGCATTTGTATGCCAACGAGAATTTCTTTAAAAGATACGCGGGTCATGGCAGGTTCCTAAATAAAATCTTCTAAATTATAAACGATTGTTAATGAACTGTGAATGTGTTTATCCTTAGACGAGACAGACAGCGGATTTGCTGTGCACACGATAAGCGCTATATACTGGTTTATTGTATTGAAATTAAGTTTAAAAGGGGTTGGGCAGTGAAGGATATTGCCATCGGGTTGATTGGTTATGGCACCGTCGGGCAAGGCGTGGTCGAGGTCTTAGAAGAAAATGCGGCAGAAATTGAGCGTCGCTGTGGTTACCGCCTCAGCGTTGTAGCTGTTGCCAAGCGCTCATGGCAAGGCACCGATACCGAACATTTACCATTCACCTGTCTCACCGACGGCATGGCTGTCGCTACCGACCCGAAAATCGACATACTCATCGAACTTGCTGGTGGCGAACATCCAGCCAAAGAATTCATCGAGGCCGCGCTTGATCATGGTAAACACGTGATCACCGCAAATAAAGCGTTGATTGCCAAACACGGCCAAGCGCTGTTCGCCCGTTCACGCGAAAAAAGGCTTGGAGCTCGCCTACGAAGCGGCTGTTGCTGGTGGTATCCCGATTATCAAAGTGCTCCGCGAAGGGATGAGTGGCAACGCGATCAGCGAAGTCGCGGGTATCATCAACGGCACCGGCAATTTCATTCTCAGCGAAATGTCTGAAAAAGGCCGTGAATTTTATGATGTGCTTACCGAAGCACAAGCGCTAGGTTACGCTGAAGCCGACCCAACCTATGATGTTGAAGGGATTGATGCGGCGCACAAAATCACTATTCTTGCCTCGATTGCGTTTGGCATCCCCTTGCAATTTGATAAAACCTATATCGAAGGTATTTCACATATCACACCGCTCGATATCGAAATTGCTGATGAGCTGGGCTATGCAATCAAGCATTTAGGCCTCGCTGTACGACGCAAAGATGGGGTGGAGATTCGCGTGCACCCAACGCTCATTCCTAAACACGCCCTGCTCTCGAGCGTTAATGGCGTGATGAACGCGGTGCAGGTTAAAGGTAATGCGATCGGCAACAGCCTGCATTATGGCCCAGGCGCGGGTAAGCACCCTACCGCTTCTGCCGTTATTGCCGATTTAATCGACGTGGTTCGAGAGCTCAACCTCGCTCAAGAAGACCGCTTAGCAGAATTTGGCTTTCATCAGCTCTACAGCGATGAAGAACTGCCCGTGCTCCCACCGGCGCAATTTTTCAGCGCGTATTACTTACACCTTGATGTCGAAGACCGCAGCGGTGTACTTGCGGATGTGACGCGCATTTTAGCCGAACACGATATTTCCATCCGCTCAATGATTCAAAAAAATGCCTTAAAGCACGATGATACTGTACCGCTGATTTTCTTAACTGAAGCGGTTGAGGAAGCGCAAATGGATCACGCGATCGCAGCGATTGCCCAGCTCGATTGCTTACGCCACGCGATTAAGCGCATTCGTGTCGAAGATATTGAATAAGCGATAGGCATGCTGCTTAAAGACCGTCCTCAGCGCATTGACCCCAACGCGTTGCCACAGGCGTGGCATCCGTTGGTGCGCCAAATTTATGCCAGCCGCCTAGATGATGCAGAGGCTTACGATAAATCGCTGGCCGCCCTAGCCCCGCCTCAAGGCTTGTGCGATATCGATGCGGGTGTGACGCGCATCATCGAAGCGCTCGACTACCGAGAAAATATCCTGATCTACGGTGATTATGATGTCGATGGCACAACAGCCACTGCATTAATGGTGCGCGTATTACGTCGCTTACACGCTAAAGTGGATTGGTTTTTACCCGATCGACGCATCCACGGCTATGGGTTAAGCATTGCAGGCATCGACGCACTCAATAAACGCCCTGATTTAATCATTACCGTGGATAATGGCATCCAAAGTCACGCAGCCGTTGATTACGCACGCGAAAAAGATATTGATGTGTTAATTACTGACCATCATTTGCCGAGCGAGACCCTGCCCAATGCGTGTGCGGTAATTAACCCACAACGTACTGACAATACCTTCAACGCACCCAACCTGTGCGGCGTTGGCGTGGCGTTTTATCTTTTATTAGCATTGCGTCGCGCTTTATTAACCCGTGGCGACTGGGATAAACGCGTGGTATTAACCGATTACCTTGATCTGGTAGCGCTCGGCACGATTGCCGATGTCGTTCCTCTGACCCAGACCAACCGTATTCTCGTCCATGCTGGCTTACAACGCATCCGCAGCCGCCAAGGTAACGCCGGCATTTTAGCGCTATGCGCGATTGGTAATATCGATACCACGCACATCAGCGCACAAGATATCGCCTTCGCCATCGCACCACGGCTAAACGCTGCTGGACGCATGGGGGATATGCGTGATGGCGTCGCCTTATTGCTTAGCGATGACTGGCAGACCGCACACGAATTCGCTAATGCCTTTGACATAGCAAACCGTCAGCGCAAGGCGGTTGAAAGCGAAATGCTCCAGCAAGCGCTTTATTTAGCCGACCGTCAGCAAGCGGTGGTGTGCGTTCATCACCAAGACTGGCATGAAGGCGTAATCGGTATTGTTGCCGGACGCCTTAAATCGCGCCTCAACAAACCCGCGCTCATTGCCACCGACGCACAAGATCCTGAGTGGCTGAAAGCTTCCTTGCGTTCGGTCGAAGGGGTTGATATTAAGGCACTCCTCGATATCGCGGCAGCACAGCTCCCAGCAGAAGCGTTGCAATACGGCGGACACGCAATGGCTGCCGGACTTTCAGTAAAACGCAGCCAATTCAGCGCGTTGACTACCGCACTCAATCAAGCTTTTGCATCAACGATCGGCGAACACCCTCAGCCTTATTGTTATATTGACGGGGCGCTGGATCCGTCTTTGATGCAGGTAGATTGGGCAAATTACCTCAACCAGCTCGAACCGTGGGGGGCAGAGCTGCCACAACCGACCTTTTGTAACACTTTTGATGTGCTGGAATGCCGCATTTTAGGCAGCAACCACTCACGTCTGAGTTTGCGCGAGCCGCAAAGCGGACGCACCCTCACAGCGGTCTGGTTTTTTAATCAAGCCGATTATGCTTACGGCACACGGGTGCGCGTCATTTACGCGCTACAAGTCAGCCGGTTTTACGGAGATGAGCGCCTGAATTTACTCATTGAGCATATTCAAGCGCTCTAATTATTAGGCAACGCGTTTACCCAGGATACGCTTCATCGTACCGTCTTTATCGACAAAGTGGTGTTTATACGCACCAATAATATGCAAGATGATTGCGATCGCCATAATTGGTAGCAACCAACCGTGCACACTGCGCGCGAAACTCGCAATACCACCATTGAGCGCCTCACGTTTACCATCGGCACCGATATTAGCCGCGACGAGTTCTAAGCCAAAGAAGCTCAACCCGCTACCGCCAAAATAAGACATGATCATCCCAGATAAGGGGAATAATACGGTGCCGAGCAACATCACGAGCACGACAATTTTCGCTAAGATGTTCTCTATTTGGCTGTATTGGCCAACATGAGTGAGCGGGCCTTGCTTAATCCGCCAAACCACGCGCCATAAAATGAAGATAAACAATAAAGCGCCCACCGATTTATGAATGGGATAAATCGCATACAGCTCGTTTTTAGCCATAACAAAACCTACGATCATCGCCACTATCACGCCTACCCCAACAATCCAGTGCAAGACAACCGTCGTCAGCGACAGCTTTTCTCTCGTATCTACAGACATAACAACCTCATGATTGATTTTTTATTGACTCATCACCACTTACGGGCAATTGCTACATTTTCATATAATAAAAATGTTATCTGATTATACACAGAAACGGTAGAAGAACACCCTTAATTCGTAAAAAGTCAGCCGCATTTTGTTCATCGATCTCACGATCGATCACCGTCTCTAGTTAAATCCTAACAACAGAGCAAAACCTGAATAAATTTAGGGAAATCTTTTCTACGCATCGCCTACTGATATATAGTTTTATCAGGCAAAACACGATAAAATAATACGTTTTGCACGAATAACTTAAGAGCAGTATTTTGAAACAAGAGATTGAACAAGGCTTGTCATTGGCGCTATTAAGCCTCGCAGGCTTACATGAAATCAATGAATCCGCGCTACCCAAAGAGATAGAGGTTAGCCGCACAAACAATCCCGAACATGGTGATTTCCAAAGTAATATCGCTTTAAAATCCGCCAAAGCTTTTTCGATGAAACCACGTGAATTAGCGGACTTAATCGTGGTAACGGTGCCACTGATGGAATGCGTTGCCGGCATGGAAGTGGCCGGACCGGGATTCATCAACATCCGCCTGTCACGCGACAGCGAAACAGCCGTTTTGAGCGAGATTGTCCATAAAGGTGATCTCTTTGGACACCATCAGCCTGATAGTCCGCAAAAGGTGCTTATCGAGTTTGTTTCCGCCAACCCAACCGGGCCGCTACACGTCGGGCACGGTCGAGGAGCAGCCTATGGGGCAACGCTTGCTAATGTGTTGCGCGCTAACGGCCATGAGGTTGACTGCGAATACTATGTGAACGACGCCGGCCGGCAAATGGATATTTTGGCACTGAGCGTCTATTGGCGTTATCTTGAGGCCAACGATGCGGCAGAAGCCCTGCCGTCAGGGCTTTATCAAGGTGAATATGTGCGCGATTTAGCTGCTTCTGTACAGCAACGCTTCAATACATCTTTAGTGCACACGACTGATCAGTGGCTCAGCGAAGCGCCACGCGCCTGGAGCCAAGAAGAAGCCGATAACGGTACGCGTGATCAATGGATTGACCAAGCGATTGCTGATATGAAAGCGCTTTTGGGCGCCGATCAATACCGCGCAGTGTTTGATATTGCACTCAACCTCGTACTCGATGATATCCGCGACGATCTGGCAGAGTTTGGCGTCCATTTTGACCGCTGGTATAGCGAGCGTTCGCTGTTTGAGCACGATTTGGTTAAAAAAACGCTCACGTATTTAGATAAAGAAGGCTTTTTATACGAAGATGAAGGTGCCACATGGTTCTGCGCTACCGAATTTGGCGATGAAAAAGACCGCGTGGTACAGCGCGATAATGGCGCACCTACCTATTTTGCCTCTGATATTGCCTACCATCTTGATAAATATGAGCGTGGCTACGATCAGATGATCGATATCTTTGGCGCCGACCACCATGGGTATATGGCGCGCGTGCGAGCTTCTCTTGCTGCGCTTGGCCTTGAGCCCAGTAAATTAACGATTGCTTTGGTGCAATTTGCTGTGCTCTATCGTGGTGGCGAAAAAATGCAGATGTCGACACGCTCAGGGCAATTTGTCACCCTGCGCGAGCTCCGCGACACCGTCGGTAACGATGCTGCGCGCTTTTTCTACGCGATGCGCAAACCCGAACAGCATCTGGATTTCGATTTAGATTTGGCGATGTCACATAGCAAAGACAACCCGTTTTATTATGTGCAATACGCTCATGCGCGGACTTGTCGTATGCTCGCTCGCGCTCAAGAAGAACACATCGAATTTTCAGCTGAAGCCGCTTTGCCCCACCGTCGACTGTTAAGCACAGAAGCCGAACGCGCAATCATCCGTGAATTAGCGCGCTTTCCAGAGGTGGTTGCACATGCTGGTATTCAATACACCGCACACGGTGTGGTGAATTATCTGAAAGACCTTGCCAGCGCATGGCATCAGTTTTACGATGCTGGTCATAAAGTATTACACGATGATGAGGCATTACGTGCTGCTCGTTTGTTGCTCACCCAGGCAACACAACAGGTGTTACGTAATGGTCTGGCAATTATTGGCGTTGATGCCTTGGAGCGGATGTGAGTCGGGCAAAAAGAAAAAAACCGGTGGCATGAACCAATTAGGCGCACGCATCATTGGTATGATCTTGATGGCCTTTATTGTGGTGGTTTTAGTGCTGATTGTGTATCGCTTTATACAGGCGATGGATGGTGAGCCCAAACCGAACAGACCAGCCACCCCACCGACCACGCGGCAGCAACCCCCACCAGAACAACCTAAGAACACAGATCAAAACAACGACGCCCGTTATGATTTTTATCAGGAGCTCGCCCACCGCCGCGCTGAAGTCGATGCAGAAATTGAGCGCAAAACCGAAGAAACGAATGTCATCACCGACATGGAAGGGAATTATTTTCGCGTTCAGGTTGGTGCTTTTCGTGAAAAAGAACAGGCTGATCGCATGCGCGCGCGGATGATTTTGC
Source organism: Suttonella sp. R2A3 (assembly GCF_021513215.1). NCBI lineage: Bacteria > Pseudomonadati > Pseudomonadota > Gammaproteobacteria > Cardiobacteriales > Cardiobacteriaceae > Suttonella > Suttonella sp. R2A3. The sequence continues at coordinate 1,011,613 of NZ_CP090975.1, forward strand.
GCGATTATCCGGTAACCATCGTACAAAGTGGGCAATTCTATTTAGTCCAGGTTGGGCCTTACCAGGAAAAAGCCTACGCACAAACGATTCAAAAGCGCCTACAGCGTCAAGGCGTCGACACACTACTAAAAGCCTACGTCAAAAGCCAGTGAGGTTGAAAATTGGATTGGTTTGACTACAGCTTACTGGCCACCCTCGGGGTTGCTGCAGGCATCATCAATATGATGGCCGGTGGCGGGTCGAATCTGATTTTACCCGCGCTGATGATCATGGGTGTCCCACCCGATGTCGCTAATGGCACAAACCGCGTAGGGGTATTTTTGCAATCGGTAGTTGGCATTCGTCAATTCCATCGCGCAGGACGCATGCCCTTAGGTGATTTACCGCTGATTTTACTACCTACTTTGATCGGATCGTTAGTCGGCGCACTACTTGCAGCCTTCGCACCAAATAGCATTCTAAAACCCACCTTACTGCTAACTATGCTCGCGATGGCCGCTTTAATGCTCTTTAGACCCAGCATTGTCATGCCTTCCCCCGACACTCCACCAAACGCGATGCGTGACACACCAAGTGCTTGGTATTGGCTGTTTTTAGCCGGCGTTTATGGTGGGTTTGTTCAAGCGGGCGTTGGTTTTGTATTGATTACTGCACTTGCCGGCTCTCTACGCTACAATCTGGTTAGCGCCAATGCACTGAAAGTGGTGTGCACACTATTTTTTACCTTTGTCGCGCTGATTATCTTTATTTGGCAAGGTCAAGTTTGGTGGATAGCCGGACTGATCCTTGCTGCAGGTAATATGCTTGGTGCGGTCATTGGCGTTAAAATCGCGATTAGTGTGAGCACGCGCACCCTAAAATGGCTATTATTTACCATGACGCTTGCGGCAGTCGTGGCTGCATTATTTTCTGATTAACGGTTTTACTACAAGGAGATCCTATGCCCCCACAAATTCATTGGCAAAAACAACTTCCTCAAGAGGCGATTGACGTATTCTCACAAGAAGGTGGGTTATTGGTTTGTCCAACCAAAGTTGGTTACATCATCATCACCACCGACCGCAAAGGCCTAGAACGTAAATTCGACGCTAAAGAGCGTAACCGTAACAAGCCAGGGGTGGTTCTTTGCGGCAGCATGGAACAACTGCGTGAACTCGCGCAAATGACCCCGGAAATCGATGAGCTGTACCAACGTCATTGGGATGAGGACATCTTACTCGGCTGTATCCTACCGTGGCGCGAAAATGCCAAAGCCAATCTGGTTCAAGATGGCCGTGAAGAGTTGATGATGGACAAACGCGGCACCAGCTGTTTTGTTATCCGCTTCGGTACACCGGGTGAGCAAATCGCCGCCCACCGCTGGGAACAAGAAAAACAATGCGTGTTTGCCAGCTCTGCCAACCCATCAGGTAAAGGAAATCGTGGCTTAGTTGAAGGGATTGGTGAGCGCATCGCCTCACACGTTGATTTAATCATCGAAGCCGATGATTATGTCGCCTCGATTCAGCCCGATAAAACGATTGATACCCGTTATGAGCAAGGGGTGATGGTTTCCATGGTTGATAAAAACGGCAAATTAATCCCCGAACAACATGGTGAGCGCTCGATCTCACCAGCGCCAGTGCTAATTCGCAAAGGGTTGGATGTCGATAAAATCATGATGCATTTATCAGACATTTTCCCAAGCTGGGACTACCGTCACGGCGAATACTATTAAGCAAAACCTGAAATAAAAAAGGTAACGCGACCGCGTTGCCTTTTTACCGTCAGGATTTAAGAAAATATCCGTTTGTACCAAGGTTTGTTTTTACCAATCCCTTGCTCGATAAGAAACCGACCCAACTTAACATCAGTATGCATGATGTGGTTAACCAACCATTTACGCAAATAAATCAACAAATCGCTGTTAATGTGGTGTTCACCCGCTTCCACACGCAGCATCACTTCTTGTAATTCTTCGACGAGCTGTCTGTGCTGTTCCTTATGCACTTCATAATCTTCATACCCAAAAATACGCATTAAGCTTTCTTCCACACTAAAATGCGCAATGGTATAGATTTTTAGATCATCAAGAATTTTTGGCCCTTCTGATTGTGCCGTACGATCAACAATCGCCTGATAGAGGCGGTTCATAATATTAACCAGCTCTTGATGCTGGTAATCAATATCTTCAACCTTAATCGAGAAGCGATCATCCCATTCAATAAATGTTCTTGGCAATGCCATTTATATCTACCCTGAGTTTAATTTTAAAAAATTATTATCGTGATTGGCTCGACATTTTAACAAAGCGTTAAAGTAAAAGCATGCCTTTAACCAATAATTTTCTCCATTTCAATCAACTGTTCAACGCGTTCATCTTTACGACCACAATTGCCATAATCCTCTAGCTGAGAAACCGACAAACCACGTTAAAATCCGCTACACTGTGTGGGTAAAGTTTGCTGGAGTGATTGCATGTCTGATACCAAATTATTAACCCGTTCAAAGCCGTTATCACGCGCGCATCCCGACTATTTGCGTGCGCTTGCGCGCTGGTTTGGTCTCGACGCAGCGCCAGCAGAACACGCTCATGTGTTGGATATCGGCTGCGGTTATGGCACGCATGCGCTGATGCTCGCTGCCTTCAACCCCAATATGCGTATTATCGCGATTGACCGTGACGAAGAAGCGATAGCGCTGGCTAAAGAAGTCGCTGAGAAATTGGCGCTTAAAAATGTGCGTTTTATCTGCCAAGACATCGCTAAACTCGCACCCAAACAAGCCAGCGTCGACTACTTAATCTGTCACGATGTGTTCAGCTACCTTGATGAGGATGAGCGTCACGCATTGTTTAAGCTCACTAAATCGGCGTTAAGCGAGCGTGGCGTGGCCTATATCACCTATAGCACCTACCCTGGCTGGAAGTTATTAGAAGGCTATGCCGATATGATTGAGTATCGTTTAGAGCAACCCGCTGAGGGCAACGCCCAGGACGACTTAGCGCGGGCGCACAACTTCCTAGCGCTTTTACAACAACACATTCAAGAAAACCACCCGTTAAAGCCGGTTCTTGCCCTCTATAATCAGGAAATATTGAGTTTAGAGCCGCAAAAAGCGCATCTCGATTTCATCGCGAAAAAAATCATCCCGTGTATTTCCATGAATTTATGGCCCAGGCCCAAGAAGCCGACTTAGCGTTTATTGGTGAAGCACAATACGAATCGATTTTAGCACCAGCCACCGATGATGACCTTGCTGCCATGCTTGAGCAAGAGTGCGCTGGTGATGTGCTCGCCAAGCAGCAATATCAGGATTTTCTCAATTATCAAAACACCCGGCAAACGCTACTCACGCATCAGAGCAATACGCCCTTCCATGATGTGAATTCAGGGCTTAAAAATGATGCTTTGCTCAGCATGTATCTTCAAGGCGGCTTTCGCCCACCAACTGAAGAAGCCCCAGTGTGGCAATCGTTACAAAATCCAGCTGTCCAGGTTAAAGACAATGCGATCAGCCGCTTGGTCTGCGGGCAATTGAACCAAGCGGGATTATCCAATGTGCTGGCTGGTGATATCGTTGAAAGCGCGCCCTCAGAGCAACGCCAGGATACGATGAGAATGATTCTGCTGCTGGTCGCCAATCAAACGGTGATGGTTCGTGCTTCAGCGCTGCATATCGAAAATATTCGACTCACCGATAAACCGAAGCTGCATCCTATTTTGGCAGAAATGGTTGCCGCACGTGCCGCACACCCAGGTTGCTTTGGTTTAAGTAACCGCTGGCATCAAGAATTGGTCGTTAGTCCGTCGCATGAAGCGGTCATGCAACTTCTTGATGGCACACACGACCGCAACGCTTTAATTGAAGCGCTCAGTAATGCTTGGCAAAATGGTCACGTCACCCCGCCTCAAGAAGTCGACCCGCAAAATACCACCACGATTGGTGAGCACGCAGAGCTCGTGGTCAAACAAACCCTTTCTTTATTAAGCGCGCAGGGGTTATTAGAGGAAGAGGCAGCATGAGCTTACTCATCGCACAGGAGCTAACCCTCGCTTTTGGCCTACAACCGCTGTTAGATCACGTATCGTTTAGCGTTAAAGCCGGTGAACGCATTGCGCTGTTAGGCCGTAACGGTGAAGGAAAATCGACCTTGCTGAATGTGTTGCGCGGTGAACAGACGCCTGACGATGGTCAACTAACCATCCGCGATGGCGTGCGGATTGCCTATTTACCGCAAGACCCGCCTAACGCGGATGACAGCACCGTGCGCGAAGTCGTTGCTGGTGGTTTAGCGGATATTAACGAACAATTATTGGCTTATCAGGCGTTATTAGACGATTTTTCTGTCGCGCATGCTGCGGAGATGGAGCAGCTGGAAGCGCAAATAAACGCTGCTGATGGCTGGCAAATCGACAGTCGAATCGATGCCATCCTAACCCAATTTGAGCTAGACGGCACAACGGCAATGGCTGATTTATCCGGTGGCTGGCGACGTCGCGCCTGGCTGGCACGCGTACTGGTCGCGCGTCCGGATGTTCTACTCCTCGACGAACCCACCAACCACCTCGACCTGGCCGCGATTGCGTGGCTCGAGCAAACGATTAAGCAATTTACTGGTGCCGTCATTTTTGTCACCCACGACCGAGCATTCATGCACCAGACTGCAACACGCATTTGGCATCTGGATCGCGGCCGTTTAACCGATGTGGTCGGAACTTACGAACGTTTCTTACGCACCCGTGAAGAACTCTTGCACGCCGAAGCTGAAGCGAACGCCAAATTTGATAAGAAACTTGCCGAGGAAGAAGTTTGGATTCGTCAAGGCATTAAAGCCCGCCGCACACGCAACGAAGGACGTGTCCGCGCGCTGAAAGCGATGCGCGCAGAGCGTGCCACACGCATCAAACAGCAAGGTCAGGCTAAACTGCGCTTAGACAGCGGTGAACGCTCGGGCAAACAAGTGATCGTTGCCGAAGACGTTCATTTCACCCACGAACAAGGCGTAGATATCATTCATGATTTTAACGACATCATCGAGCGTGGTGAAAAAATTGGCGTAATTGGTGCCAATGGTGTCGGCAAAACCACCCTACTTAATGTGTTACTCGGTAAACTCACCCCGCAACAAGGCACGGTCACCCATGGCACAAAACTCAGCGTCGCCTATTTTGATCAATTACGCGACGCACTGGATGAAACACAAACCCTACGCGAGAACCTTGGTCAAGGTAAAGATTACGTCGAGATCAACGGCCAACGTAAACACATTGCTAGCTATTTACAAGATTTTCTTTTTTCTCCACAGCGCTGGCAAACGCCGGTTTCCGCGCTTTCAGGCGGGGAACGCGCTCGCCTGTTGCTGGCTAAATTATTCGCACAACCAGTCAATGTTTTGGTGCTCGACGAACCAACCAACGATTTGGATATCGAAACCTTAGAGCTGCTTGAAGAGGTACTTGATACCTACACAGGCACTGTGCTTTTGGTGAGCCACGACCGCCATTTTCTCGATGAAGTAGTGACGCGTTCTTGGGTATTTAACCAAGCCAAGGGAATAATAGAGCATGTGCCGGGTGGTTTTGACGATTGGTTACGCCAAGGTGGGCGCGTCGAACAACTTGCACCAATCAATGAAGCAGCAGACAATACTCTTAAGAAAACAGCGGCAAAAACCTCAGCGCCAGCAAACAACACCATGAAGAAAAAAACGCCAAAACTCAGCTATAAATACCAGCGCGAACTTGAGCAACTGCCTGAGCTTATTAGCGCAGCTGAAGCTGAAGTGGAGCGATTAAACACAAAAATAGCCGACCCCGCTTTTCATCAACAAGATCACGAGACGCAATCGCGCACTTATGAAACGCTACAATTTGCGCAAAACGACCTTGATGAGCTGGTGCAACGCTGGATTTTCCTCGAAGAAGGCGATGTGCCTGATGAATAATCAAGAGCGCTTCTACCCTCACTATCAACACCTTATAACCAATGACGCTTAAGGATGACACCATGAATTACGTTTCGACTCGCGGCGGCGCGTCACTGGGACAGTTTTGCGATGTTTTATTATCTGGCTTAGCGCCGGATGGCGGTTTGGCGATGCCAGAGCGCATTGTTCAAATTTCCCACGAGGATTTAGCACATTGGCGCACACTATCGTATGCGGATTTAGCCTATGAAGTCATGCGGCCCTATATCAGCGACATCCCAGCTGAGGATTTACGCGCCATCGTGCATAAAACCTATCGTGAAGACGTCTTTCACAGCGCAGATATCGCCCCGCTCACCCGCTTAGGTGAAGACGAACTGTATTTACTTGAGCTTTCCAATGGTCCGTCACTGGCCTTTAAAGACATGGCGATGCAGTTTTTGGGTCACGCCTTTGAATATGTGCTCGAGCAACGCAAACAGACGATTAATATTCTCGGCGCCACTTCTGGTGATACCGGTTCGGCGGCAGAATATGCGATGATTGGCAAAGATAATGTACGTGTCTTCATGCTTTCCCCTCATGGACGCATGAGTGCGTTTCAACAGGCGCAAATGTTTAGCATTGATGAAGCCAATATTCACAACATCGCCCTGCGCGGTGTGTTTGACGACTGCCAGGACTTAGTCAAAGCGGTTAACGCCGATGCCGCGTTTAAGCGTGAACACCATATCGGTGCGGTTAACTCGATTAACTGGGCGCGCGTGTTGGCACAAGCAGTGTATTATTTCAAAGCGTATTTGGCGCTAGATATCGCTATTGGTGAGCCGGTTGATGTCTGCGTCCCATCGGGTAATTTTGGCAATATCTTTGCCGGTTATCTCGCCAAACAAATGGGGCTGCCGCTCGGCAAACTACTGGTTGCGACTAACGAAAACGACGTGTTACATGAATTTTTCACCCACGGTGTGTACCGCATTCGCCCATCCGCTGATGTGGCGAAAACCTCCAGTCCATCAATGGATATCGGCAAAGCGTCGAACTTTGAGCGCTATTTGTATCTTATTAGCGGCAACAATGGCGCACAAGTGGCGCAGTGGTGGCAAGCGCTCGAGCGTCAAGGCGAGATCGATTTGCGCGGAACGCCCTTTTGGCAAGCAGTACAAACTTCTGATTTCGCCTCTGGTCGCTCCACACATGCACAGCGTTTGACCACCATCCGTGAAACTTATGCGCGTTACGATCGACTGATCGACCCACATACCGCTGATGGTGTGTTTGTGGCACAACAACACCGCGCGAATATAATAACAACCCATCCAATGATCTGTTTAGAAACCGCGCTGCCGGTCAAATTCACCGATACGGTTATCGAAGCAGTCGGTGAAGCGCCGCCTCGCCCAGCACGGTTTGCCAATATAGAAGACGCGCCGCGCCATGTCGATGTGCTCGATAATGATCTCGACGCCCTAAAAGCGTATATCAAACAACGCGTGTGATGATACGATCATTAAATGTTTTCTTTGCAAGTCATGGTCGCAATCGATAGAATTAATTTTATTTAATATGGAACGTTTGTTTGAACCTACACTTTGATATCGTTAATTGGTGCGCAGTAAGCGATAGATTGCTCACACAATCGCAGTGGCAGTTATGGGCCGAAGGCAAACTAAACCACACCGACTTACCGATAAGCAAACCCGATTTAAGCTTTATCCCGCCAAACAAACGCCGGCGTTTGTCTGCACAGGCTCGGATGATGTTGGCCGCCTTATGGCCGCTAACCTCCGCACATGCCGCTTATCCGCTGGTGTATGTATCACATGATGGTGAAGTAAACCGTAGTTTTGCCATGTGGTTAGAACTATTGGGTGAAAGCTCTGTATCGCCGATGGCTTTTGGTTTATCAGTTCATAACGCATTACCCGGTCAATGGTCGATACTACAGCACAATCACCAGGAAATTAGCGCATTATGCGCTTCAGAACAATGCTTAGAAACCGGAATTATTGAGGCAATGAGCATGCTTCTTGACGGTGCAAAGGATGTATTGTTGCTTATCAGCGAGGACCCGCTTAAACCCGAATACGATGTCAATGCACGACGTGCACCATTTCCCTTTGCCCTGGCGATGCATCTACGCCTCGGGCATCAGTGGCAAATTCACCAGGTAGCTTCAGCAGATCCAGGCGCACCACCACGATACTGGCAAAGCCTGAATTGGATAAAACATGTGCTGCGCCAAAATCGCGCTTGGCAGCACGACTATCAGTACAACACTTGGCATTGGCAACATCATGAGTAAATTAGTCGCTCGAATAGGCAGTCGACTGGCCTTTTTTATGGCGCAGTTTTTATACCGCATTTGGTTACGGCTTTTTTGGTTTGGCTGGTTTAGTACTGCGTGTGCTTTTACCGTGGATTTTGCGTCATGAGTCGCCGGGACTAGCACGGACGATGCGCGCCAGAGCGATTGTTGCCTGGGTATGGAAACGTTTTTTACACATCATGCGCTTCGGTGGTGTACTCAACTATCGTGTGCATGGTGGTGAACGACTCGGCAAAGAAGGGCAACTCATTCTTGCCAATCATCCTTCACTGCTTGATGTCGTTTTCCTACTATCACTGTCGCCAAGCAGTAATTGTATCGTCAAACATAAATTAATGACTAACCCTGTTTTACACAAAGCCATTGAGCTGTGTGGATTCATTCCCAACGATGAAAGCATGGAGACCTTTGAACAAGCAACCGAGGTATTGCGCACAGGACAATCATTAATGATTTTCCCTGAAGGATCGCGTACCGGTGCCGATGGAGTGATTGATTTTAATCGCGGTGCGGTATCGATCGGGCTACATGGTGCCAAAGTCATCACCCCAGTGGTGATTCGTATGCGCCCTAGAGGTTTAATGAAGCACCAACCGTGGTATTATATTCCACCAACGCGCTACGAATACGAGATTATTGTCGGTGAGGACATTGATCCACAAACTTACCTGCAAAACTCTCCATTACCAATTGCCGCGCGCCTGTTAAACCGTGAATTAATAGACTACTTCCAGAGAGAAAGCCAATGTTAGACGCACTAAAAAACGAATTAAAAGAAATGATTATTGACAAACTCGGCTTAGAGGATGTTAATCAAGAAGATATCGAAAACGATGCGGCTTTATTTGATGATAGCGGCTTAGGTTTGGATTCAGTGGATGCGCTTGAGTTGGGTCTCGCGGTGCAAAAACGTTATGGCATCAAAATGGATAACGAATCTACGGAATTACGCGCACATTTTTACAGCATAAATGCGTTAGCTCAGTGGATTCATCAAGAAGGAACAGCATGATGGATAAGCAGCAACCATTGGACCGAGCACAGATTCTGGCGCTGATGCGTGAAGCAATGCAATCATTGTTTGAAATCGAACCTGAACACATTGTCGGCGATGCCCATCTCTACAATGATTTAGAAATCGACAGCATCGATGCGATTGATTTGATTGATTATATTAAACGACAAACCGGTCATAAATTGGTGGCTGATGACTTCCGTAGCGTACGAACAATTGACGATGTAATCAATGCAGTGATGAATAAGCAGGCACAAACGCAAACGGATGCGTAAACTGCTGGGCGCATTAATTGCCGCACTCACACTCAGCTACCCTTTTTTATGGTATTTTGGCCAACAGCATGGCTATTTGCGCTTATTGTCCATACTGATGCTGCTGGTGTGTGCCGCACGTGGATGGTTTGCACAAATAATGTTCTGGCGTCTTGTTGCCTGGACCGGTGCGTTATTTTTTGCTTTGATTGCTGCGCTAGATACACCCTTGCTGATGATGGCTTATCCTTTATTGGTCAACACAGCAATGTTGGTCATTTTTGCCGCTTCATTATGCCACCCACCGAGTGTCATTGAGCGTTTGGCACGAATTAAAGAAGCAGATTTACCAGCAGCTGCTGTGCGCTATACACGTCGCATCACACAAATGTGGTGTGCATTTTTTGTATGCAATGGACTAATGATTATTGTGTTAATGTGGCTTAATCGCCCCTCATGGTGGACACTTTACACCGGCGTCATTGCTTATATACTCATGGGAATATTATTTATTGGAGAATGGTTATTTCGACCATTTTGGCAGCAGCACTGCAACCAACACACAGCAACATCGTCAGAACATAAGCAAGAACAATGAGTGCTTCAACAAACCATCAATTGATGATTTTTTTACCTCAAGTACCGGATTTAGAAGGTCGTTTATTTTGTGCCCCGTACACCTATGCACAATTGATAGCAACGGCGCAATTAAGTGCATCACAGCTACAAGGCCACACATTAGCTTTTATTGATAGCGATGATGCGCTTATTACCGCCTGGGCTGTGCTGGCATGCACATTTTCTGGCATCAATATGGTGTGGGCAGCTAATGGTAGCGATAACGCCGCACAACACGCAAGTCGTGGTGCAGATATTCGTTTGGCAGATTTAACCCTAAATAATCAAACCACACTGCCAACGCTCTCTCCCGACTGGTCAGCAAGCAAACACGTTGATTTGCCAACACATTGTCACGATATCACATTAACGCTACACACCTCCGGATCAAGCGGTCATCCTAAAGCAATCACCCGGCAATTAAGCAGCATATTTGCTGAAGTGGATGCTATCAGCACCGAACTAACGCCGACCACTGCCGTGCAAATTGGCAGTGTCTCTGTGCGGCATCTATATGGTTTAACGTTTAGGGTCTGTTACCCACTACGTCATGGCATGACGATTGACCAACAATTATGCCGTTTTCCAGAAGATGTTATCAGGGCTTTAGCACGCTATGAGCGCGTACAATGCATCAGCAGCCCAACCATGCTGAGTGCGCTCAGTCGCAGCCAGGTACTCGATACACTTGATGAGCGCATCGAAACCATTACTTCGGCAGGTGGATTGTTGTCTGATGCTGTCCGCGAAAAGATTAATGCACGGCTGTCTTCGCCAATTCTTGACGTTTATGGTTCTACGGAAACCGGGGTAATTGCCTGGCGACGACACACAGATTGGCGGGCTTTTCCCAAAGTGGAGATACACCTTAATCCACAACAGCGACTGGTGGTGCGTTCACCGTGGTGCGCAGAAACATTTACAACCGCTGACCTCGCGTACGAAACAGCTCATGGCTGGCACTTGCACGGACGCGCCGACGCCGTGATTAAATTAGCGGATAAACGGGTTTCACTCGTCGCACTGAATAACGACATATCAGCCGATTCTTTCGTTGATGATGTCCATTGCTTTGTCCCCCAAGGCCACCAACATATCGCAGCATGGGTGGCACTGAATACTGACGGGGTTCAAGCACTCTGCGAGCATGGACGTAACGCATTAATCACCAAGTTACGTCAACGAGTGAGTCAGACCCATGACCGCGTGGTCATACCAAGATATTGGCGCTTCGATCTGACTTTGCCGCGCGACGCTCAGGGAAAGCTAAGCCAAAAAATCGTTGAACATCGATTTAATCAACCCATCCGTGCACCCGAATGGTATGAGCATCAACATCAACAACAGCAACAGCCGTACGAAATCACATTACACGCCACCATACCACTGGATTTATTCTATTTTAATGGCCATTTTGATCGTTTTCCGATTGTACCTGGGGTCGTACAATTACATTGGGCACTGGAACATGCGCAACACTATTTCACACTACCATCATCGCTATTGAGCGTAGAAAACCTTAAATATCAAGAAATGCTGCGCCCTGCTGCTGAGATATGTCTAAGCATCGCACATGATCATGCTCGTGATAAAGTCTCGTTTGTCTATCATGATAGAACATCGCAACAAAAATACGCCTCGGGACGTTTGGTTTTTGGGATACGAACATGAGCACGCCAAGAACCGTTGCCCTAATTCCGCACTATCGTCATCACAGTACGATTAGTGATGTCGTGGCGAAGCTGCGTGACTATGGGCTGCATTGTTTGATTGTCGATGATGGTTCGGGAGCAGTGTCGCAAGAAACGCTAACCAATCTAGCCACACAAAAAGGGGTTTCGGTATTGTGGCGTGAAATAAACGGTGGCAAAGGCGCAGCTGTTTGCGATGGACTGATCTGGGCAAACGCTCAAGGCTATAGTCATGCGCTACAAGTTGATGCAGATGGTCAACATCATTTGGATGATGTTCCGCGGTTAATCAAAGCCGCAGAAACAGCACCACAGGCACTAATTTGCGCACGCCCTATCTACAACGAAGACGCGCCGAAATCTCGTCTTTATGGACGAAAAATCACTAATTTCTGGATTTGGGTGAACACCGGTTCACGTCATATTTATGATGGCATGTGTGGTTTTCGTGTGTATCCGCTGGCATCAGCCATAGCGCTGATTCAGAATAAATATATAGGCAAACGTATGGACTTCGATACAGAAATCCTTGTGCGTTTACATTGGCAAGGCGTGGAAATGGTGTGGATAGATAGTCGTGTATCTTATCAACCTGAAGGGGTATCACATTTCCGACTCTGGCGAGATAATGCGTTAATCAGCTGGATGCATACCCGTTTATTTTTCATCGGATTATGGCGGCGCATATGGCGCTAAAGCATCAACAGCATTGGGCGACACAAAAAGAACGCGGCAATCGCTTTGTACTCTTAATTAGCGCCTGGATGGCGCGTACATTGCCGTTGTGGTTACTCAAACCTTTTATTCATCTCATCGCATTTTATTATTACCTAAGCGCACCCTCGGCCCGACGACATATTACCGCCTATCAACGGCGTTTATCGCACCACTTCCCCGACCTTCACTTACCACCCCGCTCGGTTTGGCGACAATTCGCCGCGTTTGCACAAGCCATCAGTGATCAGTTTGCGGTATGGCAACAACGCATTGTCTACGCCGATTTATCGGTTGAAGACCCTGACAACCTGTATGCGCGAATGAATAACCCGCATCAGCGTGGAGAATTACTTATTTGCGCACATTTGGGTAATAATGATGTGTGCCGCGCTTTAGCCAGTCATCATCGTCATTTTAAGCTCAATGTCTTAGTCTATCACCGCCATGCTGTACTGTTTAATCAAGCATTAAATCGTGTTGGTGCCGATAAAATACGCCTGTTTGAAATCAGCACGCTCGACGCGGCAACGATGTTTGATTTGCAGGCGCGGTTAGCGCGTGGCGAATGGTTGGCAATTGCTGCAGATCGTGTTCCGGTCAAAGGAGACAAAACGGTTTCAGTACCATTTCTAGGCGACGAGTCACTATTTGCTCAAGGCCCTTGGTTATTGGCCGGATTGCTGGATGTGCGCGTAAATGTATTGTTCTGTACACGCCAACATGGGCGTTATCATTTACAATTAGAGGCATTTGCCGAACGCATCCACTGGTCGCGCAGCACACGCGAGCAGGTCATCAAAACATGGGTGGCGCGCTACAGTGAACGGTTGGCACAAGCGTGTGCGCGTACGCCGTTGCAATGGTTTAATTTTTATGACTTTTGGGGGGATAATGTCTGAGCCATCGCTGATTGAATTTGCCTACGACTGTCGCGTACCGTTCTATGATGTCGACAGCATGAATATTGCTTGGCATGGTCATTATGTTAAGTATTTCGAGCAAGCACGGTGTGCGTGGCTGGAATGGATTGACTACGATTATGTGCAAATGCACACAGATGGCTTTGCTTGGCCGGTTGCTCAATTACACATTAAATATATCCGACCAGCCACATTCGGACAGCATTTACGGGTTTGGGTCTCTCTACGAGAATATGAAAGCTGCCTTAAATTGGATTATCGCATCACCGATCGCGACAGCGGTGAGGTGTTAACCAAAGGCATGACCATGCAAATAGCGGTACGTATTGCCGATCAAGAAACGCAATTTCAAACCCCGCCATCATGGCAACAGAAAATCAGAGCACGCATGGGTAGAGAATCATGAAAAGACGCTTGAGTGTGTTTGTACTGTGGTTTTTCTGCCTTATTGCACAAGCAATCACCGCGGAAGATATCGCCCAGCAATTGCATCAGCCATCTATCAGCGGTCATTTTACGCAAACCCGACAGTTACACTTGAGCGGCTTGAGCATTGAAAGCGAGGGGATATTTTCCCTTAACAAAAACGGGCTGCTGTGGTGGTTACAGAAACCTTTTGATGTGCGCACACGTATTTATAATGAGCAATGGGGGCAATGGCAAAACGATACACAATCCTGGTTAATCCAACCACAACAGGCATTGGGGCGAGAACAAACGGCCTTGATGATGCATTTATTGCGCGGAGAGTGGTCGGCATTAACGCAATGGTTTGACCTTGAAGCCACAGGAAATCAACAAGCATGGACACTAACGCTCACGCCAAACAGCGCGATAATGCGCAATATTTTTACCGATATCGTTCTACAAGGTGGGCAAATACTGACAAGTGTGACCCTTAGAGAAACACAAGGCGATGTGAATACCATACGATTCTCTCTACAGCCTCTCCCACCAGAACAAGCACGTTTTATTAGTGATGCCTTGGAGTAAAAAGCACACCATTTATTGGTGGGTTATTGCCGCTGTTTTCATCTTGTTGTGCGTCATCTGGCGAACTTCTCACAGCCCACAAGCCATACTGTCCACGGAAATGGATACTTTACTGCCCAAAGTGCGTCCACACGTTGCTGGACAAAGCGAGGCCATTGATGCCACACAACGTCGCCAAGACCAGCAAATCATCATGTTCATCACCTCACCAGAGGAGGCATTCACTCGCCAAATGAGCATTTCCTTAGCACAACAATGGCGCGATAGCGGTCTGTTTAGTGATGTCTTGCTAAAACAAGACATTCGCCTTGATCAGGTGCGCGATGAAATGCTCAAATGGCAATGGCGCTTACCTTCTCAGAAACAATGGCAGATGTTAACCTCCCATCCAAGGCAATATATTGAACAGCGCGTGGGTGAGTTATTGACCCCAAGCGCACCCACCGGACTACTCCCGCTGGAACAAGATTGGCTGGGCTTCTCTCGCTATACACCACAACCCCCTTTGCCTGATGCCTTAAGCTGGCATAGCGATGATCAAATGCTCTGGTTTGACGCAGACGGTGCGTCAGGGGTTTTAGTACGCGCCACCCTGGCTGATCCAGCATCGCTTTCACACACCTCACAACGGTTATTAACCTTGCTGGCGGATACTCGCGCGAATGCTAACAAAAATGATGGGGCAGTTGCTTTTGTTGGTCGTGCTATTTTTAATGCTGAGGGACAACGTAGCGCACAATTTGAGAGTATGTGGATGTCGCTGACCAGCATCAGTTTGATTATTGTCTTGCTGGGTGGACTACTCGGTGGCCGCACTGTACTATCGCTAACCATATTGGTGTTTGTGTCGCTGCTATCCGGCGTGGCAGCAGTATTATTGGTGTTTTCGCAAATTCATGTCCTCACCCTGGTGTTAGGAACGAGTTTGATTGGCCTGGTACTTGATTTGCCTTTGCATTGGTTGATTGCCGGACGTTGCGACGCCGACTGGTCACCCCATCGATCCCTCAAAATACTGCAACAGCCGTTTTTGCTGAGTTTAGCGGTCACGTTATTGGGTTATATTGCCTTGTTATTCAGTGGCCTGCCTTTATTGCGTCAACTGGCTGTATTTTCGATGGCAGCACTACTATGTGCCTGGGTCATCAGCCGCCATATACTCCCTAATGCATTGCACAATCTATCGCTACAGCCATCGCCATTATTACAACGCGTAATTCAACGGACTTTACACCTACTGCGCATGCCGTTAGCTCTACCTAAGCCTTTGATCATGATTGTATTAACAGCATTCATCATCAGCGGATTAATGCGTGGTAACTGGCATGAAGATATTCGTAACTGGATTAGCCCTCGTGCCGAAACACTCGCGGATGCGCAGCGTTTGCAGCAAATCAGTGGGCAGGATTCCGGCGCTTTTTTATTAGTACAAGCCGCCACTGACGAACAGTTACTCATACGTGAGAAACAAGCACGCCAATGGCTTGACGCGCAGCAAGCTCTTGGCGTACCAACCCGCTATTGGGCGCTCGGCGATATCGTACTCAATACCTCAGCTCAAGCCCAACGTAAAGCAACACTACGGCGTTTCGCAGACGAACAGCCACTTTGGCAACCACTATTGAATATCGGTGTAGCAGCAGAAACATTGCAACAATATACCCAACAATTATCAACGCAACCGATTTGGTCGCTCCAGGACTATCTGGCTTCGCCGCTGCTCAATCCATGGCGCGATTTATACGGACAAAATGAAGCTGGTGTTTATGCGATTATCCGCTTACTTGATGGGACAGATATCAACGTATTAATGAATCAGTCATTACCAGAAGGCGTAGCGCTGATTTATCCACGTCATGAATTATCCCAAGGATTTGCTTTGGTGCGTGATCGTGCGCTATGGCTCAAAGTGGCATCTTATCTGGCTGCCTGGTTGATGTTGATGGCGATGTTGGATTGGCGCCGCGCGTTATGGGTTATTGCCATCCCAGTATTAGCCAGCTTATGCACAGTAGCCAGCCTTGGCTGGCTTGGATTGCCGGTGAGCGTATTTGCCGTGTGCGCTTTGCTTATTGTCGCAGCACTAGGCGGAGACTATGCCGTATTTATATTATGTGCACAGACTTGGACTTTAGGTAAAATAGCTGGTGTATTGATAGCGGCAGCAACAACCGTACTTACATTCGGGCTATTGTCACTGAGCACCACGCCAGCAGTAGCCACATTTGGTTTGACTGTGGCACTCGGCGTGGGCTTTAGTGTGTTATTGAGCAGTTGGCTCCCCATACTTATCGATAAAAGGAATACTCATGGATTATGATGCAATTGTGATTGGCGGTGGTCCTTCTGGCGCAGTATGTAGTGCACTATTACAGCGTTCAGGGCAAAAGGTTTTGTTGTTGGAAAAAACGCATTTTCCTCGCTTTGTGATTGGGGAGAGCCTTTTACCTGCATGTATGCCGATCATTGAGTCCGCTGGACTTTCAGCAGCATTTAATCATGTCCCTCCATTTCAAAAAAAATTGGCGCGGCATTTACTTGGCGTGAGCATAATACTGAGTTTGATTTCCATGATAAATTCAGCGAAGGTCCAGCCGAAACCTTCCAAGTCAAACGCGCCATATTCGATCAGGCGTTGCTTGAAGAGGCAATAAAACAAGGGGTTACCGCACGCTTTGGTCATAGCGTCACCGCCTATCATGAAGAGGATGATATGGCGAGGTTACACGTTGATGACCCTGATGGTGCGTCTTATCATGTGCGTGCACGCTTTGTGTTTGATGCCAGCGGCTATGGCCGCGTTTTAGCACGATTACTCGATTTGGAGAAACCCTCGACCCTGCGTCCACGCATTGCGATTTTCACCCATATTCGCGACCACATCAACGCCACAGATTATGACCGCGAAAAAATCCTCATCTCAACACACCCCGAACATCGCGATAGATGGTCATGGCTCATTCCGTTTGCCGATGGAACGTCCTCCATTGGCATGGTCGCGCCACTGGATGATTATCACGCGAAAGACGATCACGCATGGCTGAGAGAAAGCTGCTTGGAAGTGCCGCGTTTGGCACAATTATTACCCGATGCCGAATGGGATATTGGCATGAAGACACAGCGTTTGAGTCAATATTCTGCAGACGTTAACACCATGTACGGCAAACATTTCGCCCTGCTAGGCAATGCTTCGGCGTTTCTTGATCCGGTTTTTTCTTCTGGATTAACGGTTGCCATGGTCGGCGCACAATTAGCCGCACAAACGTTTTTACGCCAACAACAAGGACAATCTGTTGATTGGCAGCGCGATTTCGCCGAGCCATTAATGATTGGCATAGATACGTTTAAAACTTACGTGATGGGTTGGTACGATGGTTCTTTTCAAGATGTTATCTATAGCAATCCGGACAATCCCACAGTACGGTCCATGATTTGTTCTATCCTGGCCGGTTATGCCTGGGATAAGAACAATCCCTATGTGGATAAAGCAGAACGGCGTTTGCACGCTTTGGCAGAATTATGCAACAACATCGAATAACCGTGCGTTGGTGGTATTGGCTGGTATTAGGAGGACTTTATGCCTGCCAATCAATGCCACAGCCTGAGATACTGCCGCCACCTGGTGAGGTTCGCCAGTATCATTTGCGTGCACTAGATGAGACGAGTAATCCTACACAATTTATTGTGGTTTCTGAACGAGGCGTGCAAAATCAATGGCGCTGGTTATTATTAGACGCACTGGGCGCACCACGCACACGGCAAATTTATCTTAACGGACGTTGGCAAAATGATGGTTTTTTACCCCTGATCGAGCGACAAGAGAGCTGTTTAGTGTATTGATGGCATTGAATAAACAGACGGTTTTTTCCACTTTGCGTGAAGAACAGCAAGGCCATGAACGTATCTATTATTTCGATAATAAACGCTGGTTTAGCGTGCGTCGCCATCCTGAAACAGGCACACAATATCTATTATTGGCAGATGGGCGTTCATTTGTATTGAAAGGCCTCTCGGATGAATAACTGTTTCTTACACCCCCCGGGGTTGCGAGTGCATTAGGTCACGGCTTAGCCGCGCATCTTCACGCACTGATGAACGCGCAAGCAAGCGATACCTTGTGCGAAAGCAATCAATGGCTGGCTGATCGCACATTATGGGTAGGACAATATCAAGAATCATATCATCCTTGGCCGGAAACCATACCAGAGCAGTTACGTAGTCGTAACAACGCATTACTGTGCCAAGCTCTATGGCAGATTGATTCACACATTCAGCACGCTATAGCGCGTTATGGTGCTGATCGTATTGCCGTAGTGATGGGCACATCAACCACGGGTAGCGATGAAAACATTCCCGCTTATCGGCGCTATCTCGCAGGAGAACCTTGGTCTGAGGTGCAATTTTCGCAAGCACATCAAATGCTGTGCGCACCAGCAGATCTTATCGCGCAACACTATGGCTTACACAATAATGCCTGCTACGGTATTTCTACCGCATGTACCTCTGGTGCAAGAGCACTGATAAGCGCCGCACGATTGCTGCGTGCCAATATGTGTGATGCGGTTATCTGCGGTGGCGTAGATACACTATCCATGCTCACCATTAACGGCTTTGCTTCGTTGGAAGTCCTTTCTCAAGGAATCGCGCGCCCGTTTGCGTCAACACGTGACGGCATCAATATCGGTGAAGCGGCGGCTGTTTTTGTGATGAGTCGTGAACCCTCAGCAGTGGCATTATGTGGCTACGGCGCCAGTAGTGACGCATGGCATATGTCTTCACCACACCCTGAGGGAAAAGGTGCCGAGCTGGCGATGCGCCAAGCGCTTGAAAAAGCACAAATTGACGTATCCACCGTGGGTTGGCTCAACGCGCATGGCACCGGTACGCGACTGAACGATGACATGGAAGCCGCCGCCATTGAACGTTGCTTAGGCCAAGATATTCCGGTGACCTCGACCAAACCACTTACCGGACACACATTAGGTGCCGCAGGTGCGCTTGAGGCGGCGATTTTATGGATGGTGATTGACCGACAGCTTAATCCGCAAGGGCGCCTACCCAGCCAAAGAATGACTACGGCAGATGCCCCATCTGACTTACCCATCCGCCTTAGTGATGAACAAAGCCATTGGCCATCGGGAAGACGTGTAGGCATGAGCACCTCATTTGCTTTTGGCGGCAATAATACCGCGTTAATTTTGGGGGAAGTATGCTAAACAGACCCATTCAATCCGCACATGAATTATTACCGCATAGCGGAAAAATGGCACTTATCGACCATGTTGAAACATTTGATGAAACCTCTTTACACGCCATTGCCCATATCACCCCGGAACATGTTTTTGTCCACGATGGAATGCTGCCTAACTGGGCATTTGTTGAGATTATGGCACAAGGAATCGCCGCGTTAGCAGGCTGTCACGCCAAAGCGGCTGGAGAAGACATTCGCCTGGGATTTTTGTTGGGTTCTCGACGCCTGTTATTGGCAGTGGATGCAATATTTGCACCAGCTTGCTTACGTGTAAGTGTGCAAGAATCGCTTAAAGACGAACGCGGCTTTGGTGTCTATGATTGTCGATTGCTTAACACCACAGATAATGCGTTATTGGCCGAAGCTGCATTGAATGTATTTAGTCCGCCGCAAGGAATCAACCATGGATAAAACAGTCTTAGTGACAGGGTCCAGTCGCGGTATTGGTCGAGCCATTGCCCTCAACCTTGCCCAAGCTGGTTATGACATTGTCCTACACTGTCGTAACAATATATCTGCCGCAGAAGAAACGCTCTCACAAATTAAAACCTGTGGTGTGCAAGCACGAATACTGCAGTTTGATGTGGCAGATCGAGAGACGAGCAAAGCTGTCTTATTGGCAGATATTGACACACATGAGGCTTATTATGGCGTGGTACTTAATGCAGGCGTGACACACGACAACGCCTTCCCCGCATTAAGCGATAACGACTGGGATGAAGTTATCCATACCAACTTAGATGGCTTTTACAATGTGTTACATCCGATCATCATGCCGATGATTCGCCGTCGTCAGCCTGGGCGTATTGTGTGTATGGCCTCAGTATCAGGGTTGGTCGGCAACCGTGGACAAGTCAATTACAGCGCCTCTAAAGCCGGTTTGATTGGTGCGGCAAAGGCCTTGGCAATTGAATTAGCCAAACGCCGTATTACCGTAAATTGTGTGGCCCCGGGATTAATCGATACAGATATGGCTCATGAAGATTTGCCGCTCGAGCAGATGCTGGCAATGATCCCTATGCAGCGAATGGGCACCCCAGAAGAAGTCGCCCATGCAGTCCGTTTTCTCATGGACGAGCAGGCACAATATATCACGCGCCAAGTCTTAGCAGTCAATGGAGGATTATGTTGAACAGAGTAGTTATTACCGGTATCGGTGGCGTCACCGCCTTTGGACATGATTGGGCAAGCATTCGCCAACGCATGCTGACTTATGAAAATGCCGTGCAACATATGGATAGCTGGGCGCAATACCAGGCGCTCAATACACGCTTAGCGGCGCCCATTACCGACTACCAAGTCCCTTCTCATTGGCAACGCAAGCAATTACGCAGCCTAGGGCGCGTCTCGCAATTCTCCGTTGATGCGGCAGAGCGCGCATTGGCAGATGCCGGACTGCTTAATGACCCCTGTATTACAACGGGTCAAATGGGGGTTGCCGCCGGTTCATCAACCGGATCAACACACGATATTTGTCAAATGGCAAAACTACTTATGGAAGGGCAATCCGAAGGTGTTAATGCCAATACCTACATCCGGATGATGCCTCATACCATCGCGGCCAATGTAGCGATTTTTTTCGGCCTCAAAGGACGTGTCATCCCCACCTCCTGCGCTTGTGCGAGCGGCTCTCAGGCGATTGGCTACTCTTACGAGGCAATCCGCCATGGCTCCATTGATATGATGCTTGCTGGTGGTGGTGAAGAGCTATGCCCTTCTGAAGCCTATGTTTTTGATTCTCTTTATGCCACGAGCATTAAAAATGACGCCCCAAAAACCACACCAGCTCCTTACGACGCTGCGCGCGATGGTCTGGTGATCGGCGAAGGCGCGGGCATGATGGTGCTGGAGAATTACGATCATGCGTTGGCACGTGGCGCACGGATTTATGCTGAAATCGTTGGCTTTGCTACCAATGGCGATGGCACACATGTAACACGCCCGGAGCGCGATACTATGCAGCGCTGTATGGAAATAGCCATAAACGACGCCGCCCTATCACCACAGGAAATTGGGTATGTTGATGGTCATGGTACCGCCACCGAACAAGGCGATATTGCCGAAACACAAGCCACTCACGCGGTATTTGGCGATCGTGTCACATTCAGCTCACAAAAAAGCTATTTAGGACACACCTTAGGTGCCTGTGGAGCCTTGGAATCATGGTTTGCGATTGCGATGATGCACGATCAGTCCTTTATGCCAACCCTCAACCTTAACCAGGTGGATCCACGCTGCGGTGCGCTTGATTACATCATCGGCGAAGCACGTTCATTAGACACCACATACGTGATGAATAATAACTTTGCTTTTGGTGGGATCAACACCTCATTGATTTTTAAGCGTGTATAAAATTATAAGGACAATTACTCAGCATATGCCGCCAATCGCGATGCGTGGTACCGATCACACGAATGGACAAAGCACTGGCGTGCGGCTGTACGATACTCACCATAAAATGCGTGCTTATTTGTGCGCTAAAATAAGCACAAGACACTGGCGACAACAATCTCTGTCCTTGAATATCTGCAAAACCGACCTGTGTTAATCCCCCGGGAAAATCCAAATCAAATGCCTTAATCAGCGCCTCTTTGAGTGTCCACAGACGATAAAAGGCCAGTAAGTCGTCTTGTTGTTGCGCCAACCATTGTTGCTCCACATCACTTGCAAATACAGCACTAAGATCACGAACATCGCGCGCCTTAATCCATTCAAGGTCCACGCCGGGCTTGTGTGGTGTCGCACTCGCCAACACACACAGACCATGTTTATGGCTCAAAGAAAAAGGCATATTCTGATAACGCTGTTTAAGCAACAGACTGCTCTCATGCTCAATGCAGCGCCTATTTCCCCGGTCAAGCAGAGGAGCATGTTGTAAACCACTTCCTGCAAAATGTAATGTGAGTGAGGATAAAGCTTGAGATGTCAACACAGGCGTATTAAAATTCATTTAGTTTTATCGTTTAATCAGGAGCCATTTCATGAATAAGAGCCGTAAAATCGTCGCCATTTTGGCGGTATTGTTGTTGAGTGCGGGTTGCGCGCGTAACACCACGCATTATATCTCAATCGATGAAGCACTCAATTCACCACAAGCCAAAGAAGTCCTCGATCCAAATATTAAGCTATATTTCGCTCGCGGGGCTGGAAATGCCATTAAATCGGGCTTAGTGAGTAATAAAAAAACCAACAGTGCTAACAAAACCGACCGTGAAGCCTGTATTTGGGCGTTCCTCTCTGCGGTCAAACAATTCCAAGAACGCGCATATGATATGGGTGGTACAAAAGTAACCAATCTGATTAGCTTCTATAAAAAGCAGCCTTATAGCAGCCAAGAAAACTTTGAATGCCATGCAGGCACAGTTATTACTGGTGTAGCGCTAAAAGGTGACATTGCTCGTTAAACGTGGTCAGCGGCAAATATCCCTCTTGAATCAATGGGAATAAATTGCTAGAATGCGCCGCCTTGCCGAATATCGGCAACTCCTTGCCATTACCAAAATGCGTAATGGCTGTTTTTCATCCATAAGGAGCACATTATGCGACATTATGAAATTGTATTTTTGGTTCATCCGGACCAAAGCGAGCAGGTCAATGCGATGGTTGAGCGCTATCGTAGTCTGATCGAAGGCAATGATGGCCAAATCCACCGTTTTGAAGATTGGGGCCGCCGTGTGTTGGCTTACCCAATCCAAAAACTGGTTAAAGCACACTACATTTTGATGAACATCGAATGTAACGGCGACACCTTAGCTGAATTGGAAAGCAACTTCCGTTTCAACGACGCGGTATTGCGTCACCTCACCATCCGTCGTGAAGAAGCTATCACTGATGCTTCTGCGATGATGCAAGAAAGCAACAAGAAATAAGGAGTTCATCATGGCCCGTCGTAGAACCTGTCGTTTCACAGCCGAAGGCGTGAAAGAAATCGATTACAAAGATCTCGATACATTAAAATCATACACCACTGAAGTCGGCAAGATCGTCCCTGCACGCATCACCGGCACAAACGCCTATTATCAGCGTCAGTTAGCAACAGCGGTTAAACGCGCACGTTTCCTCGCTTTGCTGCCATACTCTGACCAACATTAAGGAGGCAAACCATGAATATTATCTTACTCGATCGCGTGGTTGGCTTGGGTGAGTTGGGCGATAAAGTGTCGGTTAAATCCGGCTACGCGCGTAACTACCTGATCCCTCAAGGGAAAGCTACTGAAGCAACCAAAAGTAATATCGAACAATTTGAAGCACGTCGTGCGGAACTTGAGCGCCAGCAAGCTGAGCGTTTAGCTGCCTCACAAACCCGTGCTGAATCGTTAAACGGTAAAGTCCTCACCATCTTCTCAAAAGCTGGTGATGAGGGTAAATTGTTTGGTTCAGTTGGCACCCAGCAAATTGCTGACGCTGCTGAACAGCAAGGCCTAGAGCTTGAGCGTCAAGAAATCTTGATGCCTAATGGCACCATCCGTGAGCTGGGCGAATACGAAATCGACTTACAGCTTTATGGTGATATTGCTGCGCAAGTCCTCGTACGTGTGGTATTAAGCGCCTAATCTGTCGCTAAACCAACACAAAACCCGCCATTTGGCGGGTTTTTTTATGCCTAAAACATCCCTTTCTCATCATACCCTGGAAGTTGCACTGTGGTACATTATGTGCTTACCCCTTTGTATTGATAAATGCTGTGATCCGTTCTAACCGCACACCTTTTTTATTCTATTTGATCGCCGTTATCTTAGGCAGTCTACTGCCATTGGCGTTTGCACCTTTTACCTACGGTTGGTTAGCGATACCACTTATGCTTGGCCTGTCTTGGCTTTGGTTAAGCCCTTACACCCATCATCCAGGGCGGCTTGGTTTTGTCTTTGGCCTGGGCTATTTTGGCTTTGGCCTACATTGGGTGTATATCAGCCTCTATGCGTTTGGCGATGCACCGCTATATTTTGCGATCGCTGCTAATATCCTGTTAGTTACCGTCATGGCGTGTTTTCCGATGCTTTGCGGTTGGCTGCTTGGTAAGCTGAGCGCGCGAACCAGCGCATTTCGCGCCCTATTAATACCGCTTTTGTGGAGCATAAGTGAATTGGGACGCGCATATTTTTTAAGCGGTTTTCCCTGGTTGAGTATTGGCTACACGCAAACACAAGGAATCTTCAACGGCCTGGCACCGCTCGGTGGTGTATTTAGTATCGGTTTTGTACTGGTTTTGATCGTGAGTTTGATCGCCTATGCCTGGTTTAAACACCGTTTAGCCCCAGCTATTTTTGCGCTTGCACTGATTGGGATTGCACTGGCCACCCGGCTACTCGAGTTTACCACCCCAACAGGTACACCATTGTCAGTAGCGCTAGTGCAAGGCAATGTGGCACAAAGCCAGAAATTCGATCCTGAACATCAATGGGCTAACCTAGAACAGTATATCGAGCTGAGCGCACCCCGCGATGAAGCAGTGATCGTCTGGCCAGAAACCGCGATCGCTTTTATGGAAAGTGATTTACAAGACACCACACTCGCGCAACTCGATGAGCAGTTTATGCGTACAGGGCAAACCTTAGTCACAGGCATCCCTTCTGGGGACCTTGCCGAACGCATCTATTATAATGCGGTGATCACCCTCGGCAGTGGCGAAGGCCGCTTTTACAAACATCACTTGTTGCCTTTTGGTGAATACTTACCGCTACGCCCCGTTTTTGCGTTTTTTGACGACTTTGTCGACATCCCTTATAGCGATTTCACCCGTGGCGATGCCAAACAAACCCCAATCACCACTAACGGTATTCCTGCTGGGGTGTCGATTTGTTTTGAAGCGGCGTTTGGGCGTGATATACGCCAAGCGTTGCCACAAGCACAATATCT
This sequence comes from Suttonella sp. R2A3, assembly GCF_021513215.1. Lineage (NCBI taxonomy): Bacteria > Pseudomonadati > Pseudomonadota > Gammaproteobacteria > Cardiobacteriales > Cardiobacteriaceae > Suttonella > Suttonella sp. R2A3. Next base: position 1,037,165 of record NZ_CP090975.1, read on the forward strand.
AATCAATGTGAGTAATGACAGTTGGTTCAAGGATTCGATCGCTGCTGATCAGCACCTGCAGATGAACCAAATGCGCGCCCAAGAAATGGGACGTGAAATCGCTCGCGCCACCAACGATGGGATTACCGCAGTCATCAATACCCAAGGCGCTATTCGCGCACGCCTACCACGTTTTCAGCCCGCCGTACTTTCTGAAGCCGTTCAACCTTATACCGGGCTAACGCCTTATGCGCAATTTGGCAATCAGATCGTGTTCGCAGTACTGGCGCTCTATGCTATGATGCTCGGTTTCTTTTATATCACTCATTTCCGCTATGGCAAAAACGATGCAAGAGCACTATCAAGCTCATTTGATTGAACCTGAAATCCAGCAGCACTGGGTTAAAAAAGACGCATTTAAAGCGCAACCGGACGATAATCGGGAAAAATTCTATTGCTTGTCGATGTTCCCTTATCCATCGGGCAAGCTGCATATGGGGCATGTCCGTAACTACACCATCGGCGATGTCATCAGCCGTTATCAACGCATGCTCGGTAAAAATGTCTTACAACCGATGGGCTGGGACGCTTTTGGTCTGCCGGCAGAAAATGCTGCGATCGACCGTCAGGTAGCCCCTGCCGAGTGGACCTACAGCAACATCGCTGATATGCGTGGCCAGCTTAACCGCCTCGGCTTTGCCTTTGATTGGTCACGTGAATTAGCGACATGTGACCCTGAATACTACCGTTGGGAACAGTGGTTATTCACCCGCCTGTACGAAAAAGGGATCATTTATCGTAAAAACGGTACCGTAAACTGGGACCCAATCGAGCATACCGTACTCGCTAACGAGCAGGTGGTCGATGGTAAAGGCTGGCGCAGTGGCGCACCGGTCGAGCGTCGTGAAATCCCGATGTATTACTTCAACATTACCGCCTACGCTGATGAATTATTAGACGATTTAGACCAGCTCGACGGTTGGCCTGAACAAGTCAAAACAATGCAGCGCAACTGGATTGGTAAATCGCGCGGTATGGAAATCATCTTCCCATACGCACAGGGCGAAGGGAAGCTCACCGTGTTCACCACCCGTCCGGATACCTTAATGGGCGCAACATATTGCGCGGTTGCCGCCGAACACCCGCTTGCCACACAGATGGCAAAAAACAACCCTGAGCTGCAAACCTTTATCGATGAATGTCGTCGTGAAGGTGGCGTTTCGGAGGCTGAGCGAGCCAAACAAGCTAAAAAAGGCATGTTTAGTGGTGCCTACGTTCGCCACCCAATCAGTGATCAAGAGATTCCTGTGTGGGTCGCGAACTATGTGTTGATGGATTATGGTGAAGGTGCGGTGATGGCGGTCCCTGCGCACGATGAGCGCGATTATGACTTTGCCAAGCAGTACCACTTACCCATCAAGCAAGTTATTGCCAGTGATGAAGCATTACCAAGCACAGACCACGGCACGCTGATCGATTCAGGGGTATTTGATGGCATGGATTTCGATGCCGCCTTTGATGCAATTGGCGTGTATTTAGGCGAACGTGATCTTGGTAAAACCACTATCCAATACCGCCTACGCGATTGGGGTATTTCGCGCCAGCGCTATTGGGGTTGTCCGATTCCGATTATCCACAGCGACGCCCATGGCGATATCCCGGTGGCCGATAAAGACCTGCCGGTGCGTTTGCCAGAAAACCTGATTCCTGATGGCAGCGGCAACCCGCTGTCTAAATTAGACAGTTTCACCCAAGCGAATTGCCCTATTGATGGCACACCCGCTCGACGTGAAACCGACACCATGGATACCTTCGTTGAATCCAGCTGGTATTTTGCGCGCTATTGCTGCGCAGGCAACAGCAAACAAATGCTCGACGCTGAAGCCAATTATTGGTTGCCGGTCGATCAATACATCGGCGGTATCGAACACGCTATCTTGCACTTACTTTATGCACGCTTTTTCACCAAATTGCTGCGTGATGAAGGTTTACTAGAGATCGACGAACCGTTTAAGCGCCTACTTACCCAAGGGATGGTGCTCGCGCAAACGTGGTATCGCGATGATAACGGACGCAAGCAATGGTTCAACCCTGACGAGATCAACCCTGAAACCGACGATAAAGGCCGAATTATTGGCGGTACACTACTCGCTGATGGTGAGCCAGTGGTCTACGGTGGCATGGAAAAAATGTCCAAATCAAAGAATAACGGCATTGATCCCGCCCATTTAGTCGAACGTTATGGCGCCGACACCGCACGACTCTACACCATGTTCGCCTCTCCACCAGATTCTTCTTTAGAGTGGTCAGACCATGGGGTAGAAGGCGCACATCGCTTCTTGCGCCGCCTGTGGAGCTTCTGTCATACGTTCCGTGAACACCTTGGCAACAGCGATGCTTATGATCCTGCAGCCCTTGATGACACGCACCAGAAAATCCGCCACGACATTCATGAACAGCTGCGCTCGGCGCGTTTTGACTACCAACGCAGCCAGTTCAATACCGTGGTTTCTGCGGCGATGAAGCTACTCAACCTGTTAGGCGATATCGAGCCAGGTGAGGCACAAAACGGCTTACGCAATGAAGGTGTACGTATCTTATTACTGATTCTCGCGCCGATTGTGCCGCATATCACTCAGCAGCTCTGGCAAGACCTCGGTTACGGCACGAGCATCCTTGATGCCCGCCTACCCGAAGTTGACGAAGCAGCACTTCAGCAGGACCAGATTACCTTAGTCGTGCAAGTCAATGGCAAGCGTCGTGGCGAAGTAAGTGTTGCCGCTGATGCCGACCAAGCATCGATTATTGCTGCCGCACAAGCAGCCCCAGGGGTAGCCAAACACACAGAAAACACCACCTTGCGCAAAGGGATTGTCGTTCCGGGTAAATTGGTTAATTTAGTCGTCAGCTAACAAGAGAAAAGCGGTGTTCGCGTTAAGTGAACACCGCTTTTTTAATCTCCGCTAGCCATCTTATTATTACACCTAGTGTTTTTCTTAAATATAGCAACCTCGCTAGCAAAACTCTTCTTTACCGCTATTTATCCCCAAATTAATAACGCCCTAACAAGTATCAAAAAAACACTTGCATAAAAAAATAATCATGATAATTTGTATGCGCAACTTATTAGCCTGGCTAATACAATTATTTAGAAAAACTATATTTATCTTTATCAGGAACTGGTCATGAATACTACTAATGAAATAAACACTGGGTGCATCAGCAAGAATAATACGTTTACTCGTCGTGATGAAAATCGCAACATTGCGGCACCAACTGGTAGCAAATTAAACTGCAAAACTTGGCTGACAGAAGCACCTTATCGTATGATTCAAAACAACCTACATCCCGATGTTGCTGAAAATCCTAAAAGCCTGGTTGTTTATGGTGGTATCGGCCGTGCCGCACGCAATTGGGAAAGCTACGATCAAATCCTAGCCTCACTCAAAGATCTAGAAAAAGATGAAACACTACTTATACAATCAGGCAAACCTGTTGGTATTTTCCAAACCCACGAAGATGCACCTCGTGTATTGATTGCTAACTCCAACCTCGTACCACGCTGGGCCACTTGGGAACATTTTAACGACTTAGATCGTAAAGATTTATTTATGTATGGACAAATGACCGCAGGTAGCTGGATTTACATTGGCACCCAAGGCATTGTTCAAGGCACTTATGAGACCTTCGCCGAAGCTGGTCGCCAACATTATAATGGCGATTGGAGTGGGCGATGGATTTTAACCGCAGGACTCGGTGGCATGGGTGGTGCACAACCATTAGCTGCAACCTTCGCTGGCGCAACCTCCTTAAATATTGAATGTCAACAGTCAAGTATCGATTTTCGCCTACGTACTGGTTATGTAGACAAACAAGCAGATAATCTTGATCATGCTTATGAACTGATTAAGCAGCATACCGCTGCGGGCGAGGCTATTTCTATCGCTCTATTAGGTAATGCTGCTGAGATTCTACCTGAGATAGTAAAGCGTGCGAAAGCTGGTGAAATAAAGCCTGATCTAGTCACAGACCAAACCTCTGCTCACGATTTAATAAATGGGTATTTGCCAAAAAACTGGACTGTAGACGAATGGAAAGCAGCACAAGAAGACCCCACACAGCATAATACCCTAACCAAAGCAGCTGCAGCCTCTTGCGCTATTCACGTGCGCGCCATGTTGGACCTACAAAATATGGGCATTCCAGCAACAGATTATGGTAATAACATCCGTCAGGTGGCTTTTGATGAAGGAGTAAAAGAGGCTTTTAACTTCCCGGGGTTTGTTCCTGCTTACGTCCGTCCACTATTTTGCCAAGGTAAAGGGCCGTTTCGTTGGGTTGCATTATCTGGTGATCCTGAAGATATTTATAGAACAGATCAAAAAATCAAAGAACTGTTCCCTGAAAATAACCACGTTCATCGATGGCTTGATATGGCAAAAGAGCGAATTCATTTCCAAGGGCTTCCAGCACGCATTTGCTGGTTGGGTCTGGGTGAACGCGACAAAGCTGGTCTCGCATTTAATGAAATGGTTAAAAACGGCGAATTAAAAGGCCCTATTGTTATTGGTCGCGATCACTTAGATACAGGCTCTGTCGCCAGCCCGAACCGCGAAACAGAAAGCATGAAAGATGGTACTGATGCTGTATCCGATTGGGCATTACTCAATGGCATGCTCAACGTAGCAGGTGGCGCGACTTGGGTCTCATTGCATCACGGTGGTGGTGTAGGAATGGGCTATTCACAACACTCTGGCATGGTTATCGTTGCCGATGGAACTGATGCAGCAGCTAAACGTCTAGCAAGAGTATTAGTCAACGACTGTGGCTCAGGTGTGATGCGTCATGCTGATGCGGGCTATGAACTAGCCATTAAAACTGCCAAAGAATATGGTCTCAACCTACCAATGATTAAATAACTTATCCCATGCACCAATAACATTTGATTAAGAGAAACACAATGATTGAACAAAAAACAACAAATCCTAATGATAGAACAATAGAGGCCTCATCAAAAAAACTACTGTCTAAACCAATAGCATTCATTCAGCTTATTGCGTTTAGTACGTTTGGGTTAGTGATGTTTTTTGTACCATTCACTATTGGCGGAAAACGAACAATTTTTTTTGATCACGCTGCAAGCTATTTAGTTAAACAGCAACATAATCTTTCTGTCACTTTATTGTTCTTATTAATGATATTTGGTGCAATCAAACCATTTATGGATGGTTCTTGGCAAAAAAACCTCACTCAAAAGATTTTGACTATTTTTAAAGTGATCGGTTTAATTTTAGCTGTCATGTACATAACCGGTATTGCGCCAGGCTTTATAATGGAAAAGGATATGATGCCATTTTTATTTGAGAAATTGGCATTACCTGTCGGGATGATTGTACCGATTGGCGCATTAATTTTGGCATTTTTGGTAGGATTTGGCTTACTTGAGATGGTTGGTGTGCTAATGCAACCAATCATGAGACCAATTTGGAAAACGCCTGGTTCATCAGCAATTGATGCGGTAGCTTCCTTTGTTGGTAGCTACTCTATCGGGCTCCTTATCACCAATCGAGTCTACCTACAAAAACAGTATTCGGCACGCGAAGCGATTATCATTGCGACTGGATTTTCCACAGTATCGGCAGCATTTATGATTATTGTGGCTAAGACTTTAAACTTGATGGAGTTTTGGAATATCTTCTTCTGGTCCACGCTAGTAATCACTTTCATTGTCACTGCCATCACTGCCCGTATTCCTCCTATCAGCCTTTTTGATGATAACGCTGAACGTGTGGCTCTTAATAATTTACGTGGCAGAAGATTAGCGGCAGCTTTTGAGGCGGGTTTATCTACTTCACGCCAAGCTAGTAACTTTAAAAAAATTTTATGGTCTAACTTCCAAGATGGGCTGATCATGACAGCTGCAATTATACCTTCAATTATTGCAGTCGGATTGACTGGTCTTTTATTAGCTAAATATACACCTGTATTTGACGCTTTGGGTTTGTTACTTTATCCGTTTACATGGTTAAGTGGGTTATCAGAACCTCTTGTTGCTGCCAAAGGCATGTCAGCAGGTCTAGCTGAAATGTTCTTGCCTGCCTTATTACTAAACGAAGCAGATGTATTAACGCGCTTTGTTGCGGGAGTCATTTCTATTAGTAGTGTGTTATTCTTTTCTGCCATGATCCCTTGTGTGTTAGCAACACAAATTCCTGTTTCTGTTGGAAAAATGGTCATCGTATGGTTTGAACGAGTAGTATTCAGTATCATTCTCGCAGCCGCTTTTGGTCATTTGGCCATGTACTTTAATTGGATTAGCTAGAACCTAAACCAATTAAAATATCGATACATTGTTTCCAGGAATGAATAATTAACAAATACCACGATGACTAACAATAACATTACTTCTATCAAAAAACTTACCCTGCAACCTCGCCAACTAAGCTTTGAGATGTTGCGCGATATTTACAATCATCCAGTTAATCTGACCTTGTCTTCCAGCGCTTATGAGGCGATAGATGCTTCTCATGAGAACGTCCGCACCATTATTGGGCACGATAAGAGCGCTTATGGCATTAACACCGGTTTTGGTTTATTAGCAAAGACCCGTATTAGCGATGACCAGCTTGAGTTACTTCAGCGTAACCTTATCATTTCTCACGCTGTCGGCACAGGTGAGGCGTTACCAGAGAATGTCGTACGCTTAATCATGGCCATGAAAGTAGCCAGCCTCGCTCAAGGTGTATCTGGTGTGCGCCGTGTGGTGGTCGATAGTTTACTCGGTCTAATTAACAATCAAATTACGCCCCATATCCCTGCCAAAGGCTCAGTGGGCGCTTCAGGAGATCTTGCTCCTTTATCGCATATGACACTGGCAATGATGGGCGAAGGCCATGTTTTTGTTGCTGGTCAAAAAGTCCCTGCTTCTGAGGCGCTAGCACAATGTGGTCTTGAGCCCATTACCCTAGCAGCCAAAGAAGGTTTAGCGTTGATCAATGGCACTCAAGTTTCTACGGCATTGGCATTACGTGGCTATTTCTTATCACGCGATTTACTTGAAACAGCTACTATCGTTGGTTCTATGTCAATTGATGCCGCCAAAGGTTCGGACGCACCATTTGATGCGCGAATTCATGAAGTGCGCGGTCATCATGGGCAAATTGAAATTGCCAAAGCTCATCGCCAACTAATAGGTGGCAGTGCTATTCGAGATTCTCACAATAACGAGCAAGATGATAGAGTGCAAGATCCTTATTGCTTACGTTGCCAACCACAGGTTATGGGTGCTTGTCTTGACATCATCAATCAAGCAGGCAATACGTTATTAATTGAATCCAATGCCGTAACCGACAACCCACTGATTTTTAACAACGATGATGGCCCGGTTGCTATCTCTGGTGGAAACTTCCATGCGGAGCCGGTGGCCTTTGCTGCTGATATGCTTGCTTTAGCGATTGCTGAGATTGGCTCGATGTCTGAACGCCGTGTGTCATTACTGATTGATGCAACCTTGTCAGGCGGATTACCGCCCTTCCTTGTTGACAATGCAGGCGTCAACTCTGGATTTATGATTGCACATGTGACTGCAGCAGCACTGGCCTCAGAAAATAAATCTATCGCACATCCAGGCAGCGTTGATAGTATTCCAACCTCTGCTAACCAAGAAGATCATGTATCGATGGCAACCTACAGCGCGCGCCGGTTATATGAAATGGCGCACAACACTGCTACCATTATCGGGATTGAGCTATTAGCGGCGGGGCAAGGTATTGATTTTCATCGTGGCTTAAAAACCTCAGAAGCATTAGCAACAGCACATCAGAAATTGCGCGAACAAGTGGCTTTTTATGACAAAGATCGCTACCTCGCTTCTGATATTGAAACAGCCAAACAATTGGTATTAAATGGGGCTCTTACCAAACACTGGCAGTCATTGCGTAGTGATTGGTATCTATCTAAATAAGCAATTATTGATTAAAACCATAATAACGAAAAGGATTCAATGATGACCACAATGACTGTTCACCACAGCGCTGCTGATATGGGTCGATGGACAGGCCGCACAGAGCATTTTGAGACAGCTCGCGCCTGTTACTGGTATCAGCTGGCACAACCTTATCAACAGCAACATATTGGGCTGATTGGCTTTGCTTGTGATCAGGGCGTTAAACGTAATCAAGGGCGTGTGGGCGCCAAAGCCGCACCTCCTCTGATTCGTCAGGCATTTGCAACGCTGCCCGTTACTGCGAATCTACAGCAACGCTTTGATGATACATTGCAAACCCTACTAGGCGATATCGGTGACATTCACTGTGAAGATAATAATGGTTTTGCTGAACATGCTCTCGAACAGGCGCAAAAACTATATGCTGATAAAGTGAGCCATACTATTCAGCAAGGCAGTCTACCTATTGGACTTGGCGGTGGGCATGCCATTGCTTATGGTAGTTTTCTGGGGTTATGGCAAGCGCTGTTAGCAGCAAAAACCAATCCTACCAATAGCACCTGCAATACCGATAATAATATCAATACAATGCCCACTATCGGGATCATTAATTTTGATGCTCACCTAGATATTCGCCAATCTGATGTTGCAACCTCTGGTACCCCATTTCGCCAAATTGCCGAACATCTCAAAGGCGAGAATCAGTCATTTAATTATTGTTGCATCGGTGTCAGCCGATTTTCCAACACTGTGGCTCTCTTTGATCGAGCTAGCCAGTTAGGCATAGAAATGATCAGTGACGAAGATTGCACAAATAAAACCTGGGAAAATATTGCAACTCAAATAGAAACCTTTATTAACAAAGTTGATGCGCTCTACTTAACCATTGATATGGACTGTTTACCTGCCAGTGTCGTTCCTGGCGTCAGTGCACCAGCAGCGTACGGCATTGAGCTTAGTTTCGTTGAACGCGCTATCAAACTTATTATGGCATCAAATAAAGTAAAGGTAGTTGATATTGCAGAAATCAACCCAACCTTTGATATTGATGGACGCAGTTGTAAAGTGGCCGCCCGCCTACTAGCAACTGTTATTGAGCAGCACTTATTGACTGTATAATAAATTTACATGCTTATCTGACTACTGATATTAAGCAGGAGCTTACGATGAAAAACTCTGGTACCCAGGTACTTGACGACTCCCATATTACATCTTTTGATCACATCATCATCAACGCACACCTCGCAACATTTTCAGCACATTATGGCTTTAACATTCATGCGAGCACCCATGCAGATAGTGAAAATAATAACTCATCCATAGCAGGTAACACAGCAGTACCCGTTACACCTTACGGTCAGATGGAAAATGCTGCTGTGGGCATCAAAGACGGTAAAATTGCATGGATTGGCACACACCAGCACATCGCACCGTACCTCTCTCATTATAATAATAATCAAATCACAGACGCTGATGGCAACTGGGTAACACCCGGGCTCATAGATTGTCATACCCATATTGTTTATGGGGGCAACCGCAGCAATGAATTTGAAGCGAGACTGCATGGCGCCAGCTATCAACATATTGCCGCACAAGGCGGTGGCATTATTGCAACGGTCAGTGCCACTCGAGAAGCTGACTTTGAAGCACTATTTCATCAAAGTGAGAAACGCCTACTTGCACTCATTCAAGAAGGCGTAACCAGTATCGAAATTAAATCTGGTTACGGATTAGATATTGATACTGAAAGAAAAATGCTAAAAGTTGCCCGTGCACTTGGCCGTAAGCACAACATCCATGTCAGTACAACATATTTAGCGGCCCATGCCATACCTCTTGAATACAAAGAACGTGCCAACGACTATATTGAACAAGTCTGCCAGTGGTTGCCTATTTTGCATAATGAAGGCTTGGTTGATGCGGTCGATGGTTTTTGTGAAAATATCGCTTTCAGTAGTAAGCAAATTAAGCGAGTCTTCGATGTAGCACAATCACTTTCTCTACCAATAAAACTACATTCCGAACAACTATCGAACATAGGTGCTAGTGCTTTAGTCGCAGAATATCAAGGACTATCAAGCGACCACCTTGAGCACTTAACTGAAAATGACATCAAAAAAATGGCAAATAGCGGCACAGTTGCCGTGCTCTTACCAGGTGCTTTTTATACCCTGCGTGATACCAAGCTGCCACCAATTGGTGCGCTACGTAAGCATAAAGTTCCGATAGCAATTTCAACAGATTGCAACCCAGGCACCTCACCACTCACCTCTTTATTACTAGCAATGAATATGGGCTGTACACTATTTTATCTTACGCCTGAGGAAGTGTTGGCAGGTGCAACGGTTTATGCAGCACAAGCCTTAGGTCTGGACAAAAAAGGGAAAATAGAAATAGGCTGCGATGCTGATTTGGCATTATGGGATATCACCCGCCCTGCCGATCTTGCCTATCAGATAGGACTAAATCCTATTGGAGGTACTATGGTTCAAGGGCAGTGGCGTTAATCACAGCAAAAATTTGGGGATCTCCACTTCTAATGGTGGCGCAATCGCGCTTGGCCACCCACTTGGTGCTTCTGGAGCACGCCTTGCAGGGAGTGCCCTACACGACATCAGTGGTAAACCAGGCCAAAAGGCCTTGATTACGATGTGTGTTGGCGTTGGACAAGGGATTGCTATGGCGATAGAAGCCGTATAAAACGCCATTCGTATTATTAGTAAACCCTGCGCTGCCGGATTTATAGCATAATTCGTGCAGCGCGTTAATCTCACTGAACCTTTAACCATGAACAGGCTGTCATCCCGCTTTCATAGGTCATTACCTGCGATATACTGAGGTTTTTGAGCCTAGGGCATTATGAAACCACTGACGCCTGAAATTGTTTTTTTCGATATCGACGAAACCCTGCACCGTAAAAAAACGCAGTATATGCCCGAATCTGCCGTTGATGCGATTAAAGCCTTACATGAGCGCGGGATTCATACTGCGATCGCCACTGGTCGTGCACAAGTTATTTTACCACCGCACATTAATCACCTGTTTACCAGCGGGATTATGGATACGTTGATTAGCATTAACGGCCAATATAACTGTCGTTTTGACGACGGCGAGCGCGTCACCCTATCGCATCATCCGCTTGATCCTGCCATGGTTGAGCGATTGATCACACTACTGCGTAAGCGCGATTTTGCTTATGCCGCGATTGCGCCTGATGCAGTAGCGCTATCTACAGATCATTCACGTATCGACGCGGTGTTAGACGGCATTAGCGGTCAGCATATTGACCCAGATTACGCGCTAAACAACCCGATTTATCAAATGTTGTTGTTTACCGACGAAGCAGAGACTCAAGCGTTGGTAGATGATGAAGCGATTGCGCCAAACCTCGACCTGATACGCTGGCATCAGTACTGTACCGATGTACTCAATACCAATGGCGCTAAAGCGCGCGGCATACGCGATGTCTGCGCCGCGATGAATATCCCTTTAGAACGCACGATGGCTTTTGGTGATGGTTTTAATGATATTGAAATGATGCAAACGGTGGGCTTTGGAGTGGCAATGGGCGATGCGCGTGATCCTGTGAAAGCAGCTGCGAACTACATCACTGGTACAGTCGAAGAACACGGCATCGCCAACGCTTTATACGACCTAGGTGTGCTAAATAAATAAAAAAGGGTGATCAACATCACCCCTTTTTACAGATAATGAACAGATTATTGAACGGGTCCAGCGAGCCATTGCCAAACTTGATCGAGTATGCCAATTTGACCGGCGAAAACTAACACCACAGACAATGGCGCAATCACTTTCACCACTAGCTGCCAAAGCGCCCACCAAAAGCCGTTTAAATTCAACTCCTGTTTGATGCTTTGCTGACGCATAAACCAGCCTAAGAAAATAATCGTTGCGAGGCCGGTGAGTGGCAGCATGATATTCGAGGTGAATTTTTCCAAGAAATCAAAGATATCCAAATCGAATAGTTTAATATCGGCCCAACGGTTCTGTGACAACAACGCCGCCACACCCAGTGCCCAGATCGCCACCCCAGAGGTTAACGTACTCATCGCACGATTAAGGATCGTTTTTTCCTCTAAAAATTCAACCACTGGTTCCATCAGTGACATCGCTGAAGTGATCGCCGCAAAGGTCAGTAATAAGAAAAAGAGCGCGCCTAAAATGACCCCGCCACTGATTTGGCCAAAGGCAATTGGCAAAGTGATGAAGATTAGACTGGGTCCTTGATTAGTCTCTAGACCATTAGCAAAAACAATTGGGAAAATCGCCAACCCGGCAGCGATGGCAATTACAGTATCCATCACAATCACAACGCCAGCGGTGCGTAACAGGTTCACTTCTTTGCCTAAATATGAGCCATAGCTCAGCATAACCCCCATCCCCAAAGAAAGCGTGAAAAACGCCTGTCCCATCGCATCAAGCACCACTTTCTGATTGATTTTGCTCCAGTCAGGCGAGAAGAGGTAGTCGATGGTTTGGCTCATCCCGCCGTTGGTAAAGCCATAGCCCACCAACACAAACAGGCAAATACCCAGCAACGGCATCAGTAATTTGGCAGCACGCTCCAAGCCACTGGCCACCCCTAAAGCAACAATGGCTACGGTCATAATCATAAAAACCGTATGCCAAATCAGCATTTCGGCAGGGTTAGCCAGCAAGTTAGCAAACAGATCACCAGCAGTTTCCCCACTGATGCCATTAAAAGTACCTGTACCTGACTGAAGAATATAGTTGAGTGCCCAACCACCGATCACACTATAAAAGGATAAGATCAGGAACGCAGCTATCACACCACTCGCGCCGACCAAAAACCATATCTTTGGTTGTAAATTCTCTTCGGCCGCTTTTTTCATCGCCGCAATCGGGTTGGTTTGTCCGCGACGGCCGATCAACCATTCGGCAACCAAGATCGGAAAGCCGACCAACGCCAAACACAGTAAATAGGTGAAGACAAACGCTGAGCCACCGCCTTCACCAATCATATAGGGAATTTCCAAATATTGCCCAGGCCAACAGCAGAGCCAACCGCTGCTAAGACAAAGCCTAGGCGACTACTCCACTGTGAGTGGCTATGTTTATGATTCATTGTCATCGATTATCTCCCTTCTTAACCAATCGTTGCGCACAAACGCGCCTAACGACCAGCACTTAAAACCGCCAAAAAGTGCGAAATTATGGCAAAAAATTAAACAATTAGCAATATTTATATGCTGTATTTATGGCAAAAATCCCCTTGGAAGACTAGAGGATAAAACTAACAAGATACCCTATTGAGCAATATCAGCCCACACACCTTCGCTCAAAGTGAGTAAATCTTGTGGGGTGAGTTCAATATCCAGACCACGCCGACCGCCGCTGACAAAGATGGTGTGGTAATTCTTGGCCTGCTGATCAAGATAGAGTGCACAAGGGCGTTTATGCGCGAGTGGACTCATACCGCCTAATAAGTAGCCGCTGCGAGATTGCGCTGTTTTTGCCTCAGCCAGGCTGATTTTTTTAACACCCATCGCGCTGGCCATTTTTTTCAAATCCAACGAACCACTCACCGGCACAATGGCGAGCGCAAACTGCTGTGCTCCAGCGCTAACCATCAACGTTTTGAATACTTGCGCGGCATCAACACCGAGCGCACTAGCCGCTTCTTCGCCAAAATGGCGGTTACTCGGGTCATGGGTAAATTCATGAATGGTTATCGTCACGCCTTGCGCGCGACATAAATCAATCGCCGGTGTCACGCGTTAAATGGCTTCATCGTCCAATTCACCGGTACGAATGCGCACGACTTGCTCAAGCGGACTGACGAAAATTTTTCCATCGCCGATTTTCCCGGAATGTGCCGCCTGTTGAATCGCACGCACCACCTCATCGGCCTGCCCATCGCCAACTGCGATCTCCAATTTAAGCTTCGGCAAAAAATCCACCACATATTCCGCGCCACGATAAAGCTCGGTATGCCCTTTTTGTCGGCCAAAACCTTTAACTTCACTCACCGTCACCCCTTGTACACCAACATCGGCAAGCGCTTCGCGCACGTCATCGAGTTTAAATGGCTTAATAATCGCGGTTATCATTTTCATGGTTTAATCCTTATTCAATGTGTAAAAAGGCGCGTCCAGCTCGCTATAGCGCGTCGGACGGAAGCCGCGTTGTTCGCTGAAATACTGCTCGATATTATCCGCCACACCGAGTACCGCAGCAAAAATAGCCATCCGCATGGTCACGCCGTGATCGGTTTGGCGGAAAATAGCCAGCTGTGGTGCGCTATCAAGATCGGTCGCTAAATCAAACGCCCCTTCACGACTATCGCGTGGTAATGGATGCATGATCACCACATCGCTAGGTGCGTAGCGATCAATGGTTTGACGATTAATGCGAAATTGCTCACTATACCCTTCTGGCGCTTCTTCTGTGCCAAAGCGTTCTTTCTGAATACGGGTGGCATAAAGCACATCAGCATCAGCAATTCCCGCACCTACGCTATCAAAGATAGTCACGGTATGGCCCTTCTCGCGTAACATTTCCACCAATGCATCGGGGGCGCGCAGGGCATGCGGGGCGATAAAATGAAAGGTTATGCGCTCAAACAACGCGAGCAATTTGCTCAAAGAGTGGATCGTGCGTCCGTGTTTTAAATCGCCAACCATGGCAATCGTCATACCATCGATGGTTTTGCCCAAACGATCAAATTCAGCGCTGATGGTGTAGTAATCAAGCAACGCTTGGCTCGGATGTTCGCCCGCGCCATCACCAGCATTAATCACCGGTACTTGAATATGCTCGGCAAATTGCGCCACTGAACCCTGCTCGGGATGACGCATAACAATCGCGTCAGCATACCCGGCAATCACCCGCGCAGTATCGGCGAGCGACTCCCCTTTAGAAATTGAGGAAAAGGTAAAGCCGGTCGTGTCACACACGCTACCACCTAAGCGCGAAAAAGCGGTGTGAAAACTCATACGCGTACGCGTACTCGCCTCAAAAAACAAATTCGCAAGTACCGCCCCTTCAAGCGCATGGCAACGCACTTTGCGTTGCGCTACTGGTTCAAGACGAGTAGCTAAGGCGCGTAGCGCTTCTAAATCCGCACGACTAAAAGGGTCAATCGATAACACATGACGACCAACGAACGACATAACAGAATTCCTTATCCAGAATATTATGCGCATTATGCCATAATGAGGCGCAACAATTAGCAAGAGGATTCTATGATTGCCCTGATCCAACGCGTCAACCAAGCGGCTATTCATGTGGAAAACCGCACCGTCAGCGAGATAGAACACGGTATGCTCGCCCTCATCGGTATCGAAAAAACCGACACTTGGGCCAACGCCGAAAAATTAGCCAACAAACTACTCAGCTATCGTCTGTTTGCCGATCATGAGGACAAAATGAACCTCAATATTGTGCAAAGTGGTGGCGAATTGCTGCTGGTCTCGCAGTTCACCCTCGCAGCGAACACCCAAAAAGGCAACCGTCCTGGCTTTGATCCTGCGATGCCACCTCAGGAAGCCGAAGCATTTTTTGCCCGCTTTTGTGCGCATACCCAATCGCTCTATGAACACGTATCCACCGGTGAATTCGGCGCGAATATGCAAGTCAGTCTGGTCAACGACGGACCCGTCACATTTTGGCTACAAACATAAGTTCGCCATCAAATCCACGATGCTGATACACTAAGACCTTCAGCGATCATTAAAGGAATGTTATGAAGCGCCTTGCCACCCTACTGATTATTTTCTTGAGTACGTATAGCCTTTCTGCACACGCGATTTACGGTACAGCGGATAAAATCGTTCAAGTGGCTGATTGGCCCGATACATTCGAGCTCCAGCTGGCATCTGGCGAATATGTCGATGTTGGGTATTGCTACCGACAAGCGCATATTTTTTTCATCCCTTTGTGGAATTATAATGAGCGCTATTGTGGCTATCTTGGAACAGATGAAGAATACTTAGATATTAGTAAAACGGATTTATTAGGGATTGCTAAAGAACTTGACCTAGATACTTCCTGGGATAACGACCAAGCAAAAATCCCTTTGATGGATCGTATTGGTGGCAAGATCGGCTTGGTGGTGTTAATCATCATGTTCATCCTTTATCACCGGCGCAAAAAAGACCGCTGAACCCGAGCAATCACCTGAGCAAACTGCCGAAGACGATTTTAATCAAGGCGGCCCGAACGCATGATTTGGGAACTGATTGCGACATTGATCGCCGGTGTTGGCGGCGCCGGCATTGTGATTGGCTTACGCTTTTTATTCAAAGGACTATCGAAAGCATTTATTCCTGCCGCTGCCGGCATAGGGATGCTCACTTTTCAAATTTATAGCGAATATACCTGGTTTTCGCACACCCAATCACTACTACCAGAAGAAAGTAAAGTGGTGGCAAAAGTCGCCCAGCCTTCATGGTACAAACCATGGTCGACTTGGCGCCCACCAGTGCTCAAATTCGTCACCTTAGATACCACGAGCCAAACACCGGTTACCGATCACCCAAATCTGGTGCAGGCACGTTTGTATTTTTTTGAACGCCGTATGAGCGCACACAGTTTGTCGATTATCTTTGACTGCCAAAGTGAGCGCCAAGCCAACACCCCACCAGAAGGCACTTCACTTGAATCGCTGAACTGGTACGATAATGCCTATAGCAAACGCGTCGCCGAACTGCTGTGTTCAAATCAAACATAGTCACTAACCAGCGACATAGCGAAGAAAAATCGTATAAAAACCCCATCAGTTACATCCAACTTATGGAGTTCTGTTCAAAGGTGGCGGTTTTCTATGCTCTGTGTACACTATAGGTGGATTACTTTTCGCCTAGCGAGTCAAGCATACGACGAGCTTCAGCATACCCTTGAGCAGCCGCTTTTCGATACCAATACACCGCTGCTTCATCATCTTGCGCAACACCTCTTCCCTCCGCATACATGACACCAAGTTTGGTTTGCGCCAAAGGAAACCCCTGTTCAGCCGCTTTTCTAAACCATCCCACCGCTGCTACGTCATCTTGCGCAACACCTTTTCCCTCCTCATACATGACACCAAGATAGATTTGTGCCAAAGCATTTCCCTGCTCAGCCCCTTGACGATACCAATACACCGCTTCTCCATAATCTTGCGTAACGCCGAATCCAAGTTCATACTTCGAACCGAGCCCTAATTGTGTATTGATATCCCCCTGCTCCGCCGCTTTGCGATACCAATACACCGCTTCTTCATGATTTTGCACAACTCCGAATCCAAGTTCATACATTTCACCAAGTTTTGTTTGCGCTTCAGCATATCCCTGCTCCGCCGCTTTTCTAAACCAAACCACCGCCGCTTCATCATCTTGCACAACACTTCTTCCCAGAGCATACATAACACCAAGAAGAGTTTGTGCCTCAGCATTCCCCTGTTCTGCCGCTTTGCGATACCAATTCACTGCCGCTTCATCATCTTGCGCGATGCCGAATCCGAATTTATACATTTCGCCAAGCTTAGTTTGTGCTTCAGCATACCCCTGCGTTGCCGCTTTTCGATACCAATTCACCGCTGCTTCATTATCTTGCGCGACGCCTTGTCCATAAAAATACATCTCACCAAGATTAAACTGTGCCTCAGCATTTCCAGCTTCAGCGCTGATTTTAGTCGTATTAAATGTATCATCTGCTAATGCCGCGCCCGTAAAACACAGCAGCAATAAAAACACCACCACTTTATTAATGCTCTTCATATTTTTTCCCTGAATAAATAGATTCGTTATCTATTAAACATCATGCCATTTTATCCTAAAGACATCAAAGCAATACTACAGACAAAAACGCCGTCGCCAGCCCGCTACATAGCAAAAGATTGTTTCCATCCGCATTTATGTATAAGCTGAGCTGATACAGTGTAGATAATCTATTAGCATGGAACTTAAAAGAGATTTATTCAAACCGTTATGTATCTTCCGCATTGCCGCCGAAGAACACAGTTTCTCTCGCGCAGCCAATCTGTTGGGCCTGTCTCAACCTGCCATATCTATGGCGATTTCACGCTTAGAAAAAGAATACGATTGCGTGTTATTTGAGCGTAAACGCCCCCAAGTGATCCTCACTCCGGCCGGCAAAATATTTTATGATTTGGTTGTGCCGCTGCTTGATGGCCTGCAAAACATCCCCGATTCATTTGCTGATGCGATTGGTAATATCGACGATGGCGAGGTGCGTGTGGCTGCGAGTGAGGCGGTTTTGCTCAACTTTATGCCGGAAATTGCGGCTTTTTTTAAAAAACGCCACCCCGGCATTTTATTGTCCTTAAGCGCAACGATTGCCAGCAATATCCCCGACCTATTACTCAACGATGAAGTTGATTTTGCCATCGGCAGTTTGATGGAAGAAGACACCCGTCTGCGACAAACAGAAATCTATGATTTTCCAACTATGTTGGTGCTGCCTATTGATCACCGCTTAACCCGTAAGGTTAATGTCAGCTTGCGCGATGTAGCGCGCTATCCGTTGATTGTCCCGCCACGCCATTCTTATACCTGGCAGATGCTGCAAGTGATCTTTGCGCAAAATGAAATCAGCTATCACATCGCCCTTGAAGCTTCGAGCAGCGAAGTCGCCAAACGGTGTGTCGCTGAAGGTCTAGGGGTTGCAATCCTTAGTGAGGCGTGCGCGATGGATGATGATACGATTGTCGCGCGTCCATTTGAGCATTTTTTCCCGCATCGGGCGTATAGCTTAATTGAGCGCCGCGGTAAATTTCTTACCCCACAGGCGCAGCGTTTTCGTCAGGCAGTGCTCAAATGGCATAGCCAGAAACACGCTGAAACTTAAGACAAAATATTAACCAATCGGTACGCTAAACGCTTTGCCAAACCCAGTCACTAATTGCCCATCGGTGGGCGTTAGACGAATAAGATGAAAATCAGGCAAGCTACGTAACAGCGTCAGTGTTTTGCCATGCCGGGCTTGTAAAGCATCAAGCAGCATCGCACCTTGTTCACTATCACACTCAACTTCTTGAGCGCGCACCCGTTGAATCAAGCGCCGCCGTGCATAAATATTGCCGGTTGTGCTTTCATCTTTAATCAGCATGATTTGCCCACCACCATGGTCTAGCAACCCTCGCGTATGCGCAGCAAGCTCGGAGACAAAAATGATGTAGCTGCCTGCTACAAAAATAAACGGCGCGTAGCTCAACGTTCCCTCGCCACACACCAAGATCAAACTCTGACACTGCTCACGCAAAGTGTTAATAAAATCCGCCTGCACCTCGGTAAAAGGTTGGCGTAAATCGCTCGGTTCTCGTTCGCTCATCGCACCCTCCAAAACATAGCACACTTGTCCATCGCGTCTTTTGCCACTAACTAATTAGCGCATTATCAAAAAAATACCTTCCATCAGCAAGTACGAAGGGGGTTTTTCTAGGATTTTAAAACGTTTATCTGCATAACCCCACCAGATTGGTATAGAATAACCGCGCTTATTTATAGGACACAGGAGAACACATGAGCCTAAACGACATTCCTGCCGGGGATAATCTGCCCGAAACATTTAACGCCATCATTGAAATTGCTGCTAATGCTGGGCCGGTCAAATACGAAATTGATAAAGACAGTGGCACCCTGGCTGTTGATCGATTCTTACCTACAGCGATGTTCTACCCCGCCAATTATGGCTATATCCCGCACACACTCTGTGACGATGGTGATCCATTAGATGTTTTGGTGCTTACCCCACACGCAGTTATGCCAGGCTGTTCTTTAGAAGCACGCGCACTTGGCGTGTTGCGTATGACCGATGAAAAAGGTGGCGATGCAAAACTCCTCGCTGTGCCTACGGAAAAAAGTTGCCCAATGTACGCGCACTACCAATCATTAGACGACTTACCCCCGCTGACTCTTGAGCAAATTCGTCACTTTTTCGAACAATACAAAGCGTTAGAAAAAGGCAAATGGGCGAAAATTGACGGCTGGGGCGATAAAGCTGAAGCGATAACCGAAATCGAAAACAGCGTGAAGCTGTATCAGGAAAAAGGTTAAATATGCATACTGCGTGGCGTTGGTCGGAAAATAAAGACGCTTTTGCCGATCGGCGCACGCTGTTCTACGACAGCGAATTTGTTCGTGAGCGCAGTTACTATCCGCAGCTTGCCTTAGTACAATGGCAAGTGAGCGGCCAAACGACCGCTGTCTTGTGTGATCCCTTAGAACAGACCCCGCCTTGGCAGGCTTTAAACCAGCACAATGCGCCGATTGTGATGCACAGTGGCAGCCAAGATCTGGAATTAATCCGTCAGGAATCTGGCACATTACCGCAGCAAATTCGCGACACACAAATTGGTTTTGCCTTGTGTCACCCCAATCTAAGCGTCAGCTTCGCCGAGCTGGTTAAACATTATCTTGATATCGATGTCGATAAAAGCGCCACGCGCAGCGACTGGATCAAACGGCCATTGAACAATAAACAGCTCGATTATGCTGCCAACGACGTTGGGTTATTGGCACGTGTTTACCCCTTATTATGCGCTGAACTCAACCAACTCGGGCGATTGTCTTGGTGGGCAGAAGAATGTGCTGCGTTAAAACGCGCCGCTGTGCAACATCAACTAAGCCAACCTTGGTATAAGCTCCGTCGCGCACCACAGCTCAAAGGCAGAGAAACAGCGGTTGCCGCGCTGCTGCACCAAATCCGTGAAGACCTCGCACGTGAACACGACCAACCGCGGCGGCGTATTTTAGACGATGGCATTATTGTTGATATTGCCAAAAGCGCACCGCAACACATCGAAGACCTCGCCGAACACCTCAAACCCAAACACCTGTTGTTTACTCGACAAAATGAACTAATCGCCGGGCTCGCTAACATTGATCAGCAACCGTATCCGATCATCCCACGCAGCCCACGGCTTAATGCGCAGCAACGCCAACGCTACAACGAATTGGTTGATCGTTGCCAAACGCTTGCTGATAAGCTCAACATTCATCCTGATCTACTCACCACCCAGAAAAACCTTCGCGCCTTCTGTGCCGGTCAACCCAACAACTGCCGTATTGATCAAGGCTGGCGTAAGGTACTATTTGTTGATTAACGCAGCTAGGCATTAATCAGCCATAGCGACACAAAACGATTTCTCAAATCATTGTTCATCAAATCGTTGTTTTATTAATCACAGTCTGTGGTGTTAATGTCAGGCAAGTTCTACTAGAATGAATCGTCTAACTTTCATCATCAGGCTATTATGAAAAAAAATCGTTATCGCTCTAAGACGTCCACATCAGGACGCAATATGGCTGGTGCGCGTGCGCTATGGCGCGCAACCGGGATGACAGACAGCGACTTTGCTAAACCGATTGTGGCGGTGGTTAACTCGTTTACCCAGTTTGTTCCTGGTCACGTTCACCTCAAAGACCTCGGGCAAATGGTTGCGCGCGAAATCGAGAAAGCCGGCGCTGTAGCTAAAGAATTTAACACCATCGCCGTCGATGATGGGATCGCGATGGGTCATGACGGCATGCTGTATTCACTGCCTTCACGCGACATCATCGCCGATAGCGTGGAATATATGGTTAACGCACATTGCGCAGATGCGATGATTTGTATCTCCAACTGCGACAAGATTACCCCGGGGATGTTGATGGCGGCGATGCG
This sequence comes from Suttonella sp. R2A3, assembly GCF_021513215.1. NCBI lineage: Bacteria > Pseudomonadati > Pseudomonadota > Gammaproteobacteria > Cardiobacteriales > Cardiobacteriaceae > Suttonella > Suttonella sp. R2A3. The sequence goes on from NZ_CP090975.1 coordinate 1,058,736, forward strand.
CCTGAATATCCCTACGATTTTTGTCTCCGGCGGCCCGATGGAAGCGGGCAAAACCAAACTCGCTGAGCATGGACTTGATCTCGTTGATGCGATTGTGATGGCTGTTGACCCAACAGTGAGCGATGAAACCGTTGATGAAATCGAGCGTAGCGCTTGCCCAACCTGCGGTTCTTGCTCAGGGATGTTCACCGCTAACTCAATGAACTGCTTAACCGAAGTAATGGGGCTATCCTTACCCGGTAATGGCACACTGCTTGCCACCCACGCTGACCGTCGCGAACTCTTCCTCGAGGCCGCAAGACAGATCGTTGCCAACTGCCGGCGCTATTATGATGAAGGAGATGACAGCGTGCTACCACGCAGCATTGCCTCATTTGAAGCGTTTCAAAATGCGATGACGCTAGATATCGCGATGGGCGGCTCAACCAATACCATTTTGCACTTACTTGCCGCCGCGCAAGAAGCTAAGGTGAACTACACCCTCGCTGATATCGATGCGCTGTCGCGCAAAGTCCCGCAGCTGTGTAAGGTTGCACCGAATATCGAAACGTATCATATTGAAGATGTGCACCGTGCCGGTGGGATTATGAATATCTTAGCCGAGCTAGACCGCGCAGGTATTCTCTTCAGTGACCTGCCAACAGTGCATGCGAGTACACTCAAAGAAGCGATTACCCATCATGATTTGATTGATGGGAGCGGTGGGGAAGCCATACGCCATTTTTATCTTGCCGGTCCTGCCGGCATCCCGAGCCAACAGGCTTTCAGTCAAGATTGTCGCTACCCGAGCTTGGACGAAGATCGCGAGCGCGGCTGTATCCGCAATATAGCGCATGCTTATGGTAGCGAAGGCGGGCTTGCGGTGCTCTTTGGCAACATTGCGCTCGACGGTTGTGTGGTTAAAACCGCCGGCGTTGATGAGTCAATCCATGTCTTTAGCGGCACCGCGCGGGTTTACGAAAGCCAAGACGCTGCGGTTAATGGTATTTTGAAAAAAGAAGTCCAAGCGGGCGATGTGGTGATTATTCGTTACGAAGGCCCGCGTGGCGGACCAGGCATGCAGGAAATGCTCTACCCCACCAGCTATCTTAAATCGATGGGGCTTGGTCAAGCTTGTGCACTGCTCACCGATGGACGATTTTCTGGTGGCACATCCGGCCTATCGATTGGCCACGCATCACCTGAAGCAGCAGCCGGTGGTGCGATTGGTTTGGTTGAAAATGGCGACCGTATTGAGATTAACATCCCACAGCGTAGCATTAATCTCATGGTTGATGACGCGGAGCTTAACCGCCGTCGCAGCGAACAAGACGCCAAAGGCTGGCAACCGGCCGAACCGCGTGAACGCAAAGTCAGCACTGCCTTACAAACCTATGCTTTACTTGCTACCAGCGCAGATAAAGGCGCCGTGCGCGATATAGCGCGTTTACAAGCACTCAGTAAGAACGTTTAATACGGATATAAAAAAAAGCCCCACAAACAAACTGTTTATGGGGCTTTACTGACAGGGGTCAGCGTGGTGGGGTCATGATTACATCATGCCCATGCCACCCATACCACCCATACCACCCATACCACCCATACCACCCATATCAGGCGCTGCATGCTCTTCCTTAGGAACTTCTGCAACCATCGCTTCGGTGGTGATCATCAAACCAGCCACAGATGCTGCATTTTGCAGGGCACTACGCGCCACTTTGGTTGGATCGATGATGCCGGCTTCAACCATGTCGACGTATTCGCCTTTTGACGCGTCAAAACCATAGTTTCCACTACCAGCTTTCACTTTATCCACAACGACTGCCGCTTCGCCACCAGCATTCTGCACGATGGTACGCAATGGATATTCCATCGCACGGCGTGCAATATCAATACCAACTTGCTGGTCGTAGTTATCACCTTCAAGATCAGCAATCGCCATTACGGCACGAATCAAGGCAACACCACCACCAGGAACAACCCCTTCTTCAACCGCCGCACGGGTTGCGTGTAACGCGTCTTCTACACGCGCTTTTTTCTCTTTCATTTCAACTTCCGTGGCTGCACCCACTTTAATCACCGCAACACCGCCAGCGAGTTTCGCGACGCGTTCTTGCAGTTTTTCTTTGTCGTAGTCAGAAGTTGATTCTTCGATTTGTGCACGAATGGTACTCACGCGTGCTTCGATGTTCGCTTTTTCACCAGCGCCATCGATGATCGTAGTGTTTTCTTTACCAATCACCACACGCTTCGCGCTACCTAACTGAGTGAGCTCGGTGCCTTCCAAGTTCATGCCAACTTCTTCAGAAATCACCTGACCACCGGTCAAAATAGCGATATCTTCGAGCATCGCTTTACGACGGTCGCCAAAGCCAGGCGCTTTAACCGCAGCCACTTTAACAATACCGCGCATGCTGTTGATTACCAGGGTCGCCAACGCTTCACCTTCAACGTCTTCAGCAACGATCAACAACGGCTGACCTGATTTAGCAACCGCTTCCAAGGTTGGTAATAAATCGCGGATGTTAGAGATCTTCTTATCGTGCAAAAGGATATAAGGGTTCTCTAACTCAACGTTTTGGTTCTGCTGGTTGTTGATGAAATATGGCGAGAGGTAACCACGGTCAAACTGCATCCCTTCAACCACTTCGAGTGAGTCTTCAAGGCCTTGACCTTCTTCAACGGTAATCACGCCTTCTTTACCGACTTTTTCCATCGCTTCAGCGATTTTGTCGCCAACGGTGCGATCAGAGTTCGCAGAAATGGTGCCTACTTGGGCAATCGCTTTGTGATCTTCACAAGGCTTAGAGAGGTCATGCAGCGCTTTAACCGCTTCAACAACCGCTTTATCAATACCGCGCTTAAGATCCATTGGGTTCATGCCCGCTGCCACTGATTTCAAGCCTTCGGTAACGATCGCTTGCGCGAGTACGGTGGCTGTGGTTGTACCATCACCAGCGACATCATTGGTTTGTGAGGCAACCTCTTTAACCATCTGTGCGCCCATATTTTGGTACTTATCTTCCAGTTCAATCTCTTTAGCCACTGAAACGCCGTCTTTAGTCACGGTTGGTGCGCCAAACGCTTTATCAAGCACCACATTACGCCCTTTAGGACCTAAAGTGACTTTAACCGCATTAGCAAGCACATTAACGCCCTTGAGCATTTCTTTACGCGCTTCTTCGCCGAAGCGTACTTCTTTAGCTGACATAATCTAAACTCCTTAAAATAAAAATTCTGTATGAGGTTGGTTGCGCTTAACCAATAACTGCGAAAATTTCGTCTTCGCGCATGATGATGTATTCCTCACCATTGACCTTAACTTCTGAGCCAGAGAATTTACCGAACAGGATTTTATCCCCAGCTTTAACGTCTAATGGACGCACTTCGCCGTTATCCAGCTTTTTACCATTACCTACAGCAATCACCTCACCTTGTGATGGTTTTTCTGCTGCACTGCCTGGTAGCACAATCCCACCAGCAGTTTTAGTCTCTTCTTCCTGGCGCTTAACGATCACACGATCATGTAAAGGACGCAGATTCATAAAAATACTCCTCAAATCAAAAAAATTCCGGTGGTCGCACCGGGCGTTAAACCTATGAGCCTAGATCGGGTCGGCCTGTGTTTTTTCAAGAAAGATTAACTATATTTAATGATAAGAATGGTACTCCCTTTGCTCCTTTATTTACCTAAGACCACCCATCGACAAACCGCTTTGTCACAATACAATACGGCGATTTATGGCATCATGCGTCTATGCACATTTTCTGGAGTAGCGATGAGCTATCAATACCGCCTCCCAGCAAACTCACACAGCCCAGCTGTAAGTTATATCTTATGGATTTTTGGCTTTATTGGTGCGCACCGCTTTTATTACGGCAAAACCCTCAGTGGCGTGGTGTATTTTTTCACCCTAAATGAACAAATTACCGAAATCCATCACAAACAAGGACACCGTTAATGCCGGCGATTTATATCATCCGTCACGCAGAGAGCACCACTAACATCGGCGAGCTATCGCGTCCCAACCCTGTTGTACCATTAACCACCAAAGGTCGCGAACAAGCACGCAAACTCGCGGAACGGCTAACAATCGAGCCGAGCGAGGTGATCGTTTCTGAATTTATCCGTACCCGCCAAACGGCACAACCCTGGCTCGATAAATTAGGTTTAGACGCACGTGAGGATGGCCTAATCAATGAATTCAACATGCTGGGTTATAGCATGGTTGAAGGGATGACTGGTGAGCAGCGTCGCCCGATCGCTTCGCGCTATTGGCGCAAAGCGGATTTGAACGCACGTTGTGGGGAAGACGGCGAAACGTTTAACGAATTTACCACGCGGGTGAACAAGTTTTTGAACACCTTAGCTGAGCGCCGCGATAACAGCGTTTTATTCTCCCATGGGATGTTTATTCGTTTGCTGATGTGGCGCTTACTCGGCTACCCAATGCACACCGCGCATCACCTCAAGCTATTCCAGAATTTTCACCAAGGCTCACAAGTGCACAACACAGCCGTATTTCGCCTGCATTGGCAAACAGGCCGTGAAGACGCCGCGATCCGCATTTTGCCGCAGTTCACCCCGGAAGCGTTTATAACCCGTTAAACAGCAACCTGACTAACGCAACACTCGCTATTTCTGGGCGTCCTGGCGAGCTTTAGAAGCTTTTGCTAAGCGCTCAAGCATGATCACAGTTTCATCCCAACCAATACAGGCATCAGTAATACTTTGCCCATAGGTCGCCGCCTTACCATCAACCAGTTTTTGATTACCTTCGACCAAGTGGCTTTCTACCATCACCCCAAAAATCGATTGGTTGCCGGCTTCGATCTGCGTACACACATCCTCCGCGACATTCTTCTGCTTGCGATGATCTTTAAGGCTGTTGGCATGGCTGAAATCAATCATGATTTTTTCAGCTAACCCAGATTTAGCGAGCTGCGCTTCAACGTCTGCAACATCTTGCGCACTATAATTAGGTTCGCGCCCACCGCGCAGGATAATGTGCGCATCTTCGTTGCCAGTGGTTTCAACAATCGCCGAATGACCAAATTTGGTGACCGATAAGAATGAATGTGGTGCGTTCGCCGAACCAATCGCGTCAATCGCAATTTGCACATTCCCATTGGTGCCGTTTTTAAACCCTACTGGACACGACAAGCCCGAGGCCAACTGACGATGCACCTGACTTTCTGTGGTGCGCGCACCAATCGCACCCCAAGCCACCAAATCGGCGATATATTGTGGGGTGATCATATCGAGGTATTCGACAGCCACTGGCATACCTTGTTCGTTTAAATCGAGCAACAGTTTGCGCGCCATACGCAGCCCATCGTTGATCGCGTAGGTATCATTTAAATGCGGATCGTTGAGCAACCCTTTCCAGCCAACCGTGGTGCGTGGCTTTTCAAAATACACCCGCATAACGATCTCTAATTGATCCTGGTATTGCTCGCGTAAAGGTAACAAGCGCTCAGCGTATTCAAGTGCTGCACGAATATCATGAATCGAACATGGCCCAACAATCACCAACAACCGTGAATCATCATCACGCAGCATATTATGGATACTCCGCCGCGTTCGATACGTCGTTTCAACAGCCTCCGCGGTCAACGGAAACTTTTCCATTAACGCCACTGGCGGTAACAATTGCTTAATATCCTTAATTCGCACGTCGTCGGTTTGATGCATGTTTGATCCTCATGAAGATGCAAAGGGTTAAACTTACCGCAATCGGGCTTAATATGATAGAGTTATTCTGTTTTTTCACGCAAAGGGATCTTTTATATGACTGAGATTGTCATTCTCGAAGGTCGTCGCACGCCATTTGTTCGTGCGCATGGCCGGTTTAAAAAATTCAGTAATCTAGAACTCGCCACCCACAGCGTTAAAGCGCTGGTCAAGGACAGCGGCATTGACCCAGAAAAACTCGGCGCATTAATCTACGGGCACGTGGTGCTTGATCCGCGAGTGCCGCATTTAGCGCGTGAAGTCGTTTTACAAAGCGGACTACCGGCCTCTATTCGGGCGGTTTCACTCAATGATAACTGTATCAGTGCGCTTTCTGCTGCCGAGTATGGCGTGTGGATGCTACAAAATACCGACCGTGAGTACGCGATTATTGGTGGGGTTGAATCGATGTCAAACCCGGCGCTGATGTTTTCTGACAGCGCGCGACGCATTTTCCTAAACGCCAATTTTGCACGCTCAACTGGTGAGCGGATTAAAACGTTCTTAAAATTACGCCCGCGCCATTTTGCGCCTAAAGCCCCTGGGGTGAAAGAGCCGTCAACCGGCAAGTCGATGGGTGAGCACTGTGAGGACATGGTCAAAGAATGGCATATTGGCCGTGAAGCGCAGGACGAAATCGCCTTTAACAGCCACCAAAATGCCGCTTATGCAACACAACGTGGCCCGCTGAAAGATGAAATTGCCGCCTTAGATGGCTTGGATCACGACGATACGATCCGTGCTGACACCACCTTAGCAAAACTAGCCAAACTACGCCCGGCTTTTGACAAGTCTGGCTCTGGCACCATCACTGCCGGATCGTCTAGCCCACTCACTGATGGCGCAGCGAGCACTTTAATCGCGACGCGTGAAGCGGCTGAGCGTGATGGATTTACCCCGCTTGCAGTGATTAAAGATATGGAATTTGCAGGCATCCTACCTGAAGAAGGATTATTGATGGCGCCAGCGCTCACTGTACCACGCTTGCTCAAGCGCCAAAACTTGACCTTAGAAGACATCGATATTTTCGAAATCCATGAAGCCTTTGCTGGGCAAGTTCTGTGCAACATCAAGGCTTGGGAAGAAGGCTGGAAAGAGCCAGCGATCGGCAAAGTGGATCGTGAAAAGCTCAATATCTACGGCGGTTCTATTGCCCTAGGTCATCCATTTGCGGCCACCGGTGCGCGCATCATGACCACCCTGTCTCACGAGCTCAAACGCAGCGGTAAACGTTATGGGTTGATCAGTATTTGTGGGGCGGGCGCAACCGCTGGCGCATTCTTGCTTGAAAACCCTAACGCGGGTGGTAAGAAAGAAGCCTAACTAACTGGCCAAAAGCAGCAATTGATCGTGCAAACGATCTAATTGCTGCTCGCTTGCTTGCCGGCTACCGCCATTATCAATCACAAAATTTGTCTGGCGTAGCCGGTCAAAGCGGGAAAGCTGCGCAGCGAGCATCCGTCTAATTGCCGATTCTTCTGCGCCATCGCGTGCCATCGCACGCGTTAGCTGCGTGGCTTCATCGACATCAATTACCACTACAGCTTGGCAGTGCAAGTGTAAGTGGTTTTCAAACAGTAGCGGCACACTCAATATTTGATAAGGCTGCGCACCAGCACTTTGCTCAATACGCTCAAGCATCAGCGTGCGAATGCGTGGGTGGGTGATCGTATTCAGCGCTTCACGAACCGCATCATCAGCAAGCATCATCGCGCGTAGCTTAGCGCGATCAAGCGCACCTTGGGTGTTCAACACTTGCGCACCAAAGGCTGTAACAATCGCTGACAATCCTTCTGAGCCTGGCTGCACGACTTCGCGCGCAATCACATCAGCGTCAACCACGGCCGCGTCATACTGATTATGCAGATAATCACTGCAAAAGGTTTTGCCGCTCGCAATACCGCCAGTCAAGCCAACAATCATCGCAGGCCGCGCTTAATACGAACCATAAAGCAACGCTTCAACGCTGTTGCCATACATAAACACCAACCAGCCGGCTGCGGCAAGATAAGGGCCAAAGGCCATCGGTATCCCGCGACCTAAGCGACTAATCAGCGCAAAAATCAGCCCACAAATCGCGGCCATAAAGAGAATAATCGGCAACATATACGCGCCTTGAAACGCACACAGCGCAGCCAGTAGCTTAAAATCGCCATATCCCATACCTTCACGGCCAGTCACGAGCTTAAACGCCCAATAGACTACCCACAAACTCATATAGCCGACCATTGCACCAATGACACTCTCCTCCAAGGAAACAAATAGCCCTAAAAGCCCGGCGATGATGCCTAGCCACATCAGTGGCAAAGTGAGAATATCGGGCAATAATTGGCTTTCAGCGTCGATAAACACTAACGCGATCAATGTCCATGTAAATATCAAAGCGAAACCGAGCTGCATCGGCTCTGGATACTGCAAAACCACCAATATACTCAGCACCATAGTCAGCAACTCAACCACTAGATAGCGTAATGAAATCGACTCACCACAGCTGGTGCAGCGACCACGTTGCACCAAATAGCTCAAGATGGGAATATTTTGCCAGGCACGGATGCCATGCCCACAATGTGGACACGCTGAAGGCGGGTAAAACAAATTAAAACGCCCTTCTTTAACTTCAGAGGGATCCACCCCTTCAACGACGGCGCGCGCATAAGCTTGTTCATCTCGTTCCATCATATGCGGCAGACGATAAATCACCACGTTTAGGAAGCTTCCAACCACCAAGCCGAGCAGACCGACTAAGATGATTCCTGGTGCGCTTTGTAAAAATTCGATGGATAACATTAAAACATTGAACCTAAGTTAAAGATTGGCATATACATCGCGATCAAGAGGCCACCAACGACAACCGCAAGAAACGCCATGATAAACGGCTCAATCATCGAGGTCAGGTTATCGATACGCCAGTCGAGTTCTTCTTCGTAAAAATTCGCCACCCGTCCGAGCATTTCCCCGAGATTACCCGACTCTTCACCAATAGCGGTCATTTGCACCGCAATCGTTGGAAACAGGTTGGTATTTTTCATCGCAAAACTGAGCTGCTGACCGTTCTGCACATTTTCACGAATATCATAAACTGCTGCCTCATAAATAGGGCTGCCGGTGGCGGGGGCTGTAGAAGACAGGCCGCGCAACATCGGCACACCGGCGTTAAACAGCGTAGCCAAAGTTCGTGCAAAGCGCGCATTCGCCCCACATTTTAAGATCCCACCAATAATCGGGATTTTAAACGCAAATTTATTGGCGCCTTCTTGAAGGCGTTTATTGCGTTTCTTTGCATATATAAAGGCAGCCACCAAAGCCACTAAAACCACTAAAATATATACCCCATAATTGACCATGAAATCAGAAATACTGACCACCATTTGTGTGACAGCGGGTAACTCGCCACCATTAGATTCAAAAAAATCTGCAAAAACCGGCACCACTTTAATCAACAAGATGGCGGTAACCACCACTGCGAAAATCATCACGATTGCTGGGTAAGTGAGCGCCTTTTTAACTTTCTTCTTGGTCGCTTCACCTTTTTCCATGTTCAGCGCAATGTTGTCCATGGTACTTTCTAGCATACCCGCATCTTCACCGGCCGCAACCAAACTGGTGTATAGGCTATCAAATTGTATTGGGTGGGCGGCAAGTGCTTCAGCAAAGGTGGCGCCGTTTTGAATACGGTCATGGATATCAAACACCATGTCGCGCATTTTTTTCGGTTTTTCAATACTTTGCCCGACCAAATCAAGCGCGCGCAGTGCGGGCATCCCCGCACGCAACATCGTCGCCATTTGCCGGGTAAAGAAGAGCACGTCTTTAGATTTAATCCGCCCCTTACTTTCATAAATCGGCTTAGGCTTTTCTTTTACGCTGACATGCGTCAACCCCTGTTTACTGAGTGTGGCCTTGAGGATCGCATCATTTTGCGCATCCATTGTGCCGTTCATCACCTTGCCTTGCTTGGTTTTCCCACTCCAAAGGTAGGTTTTAAGCACTTTTTTTGTCTTGCCATGCTGGCTCCTATTAGTCGCTGGTGACCCGCAGTATTTCTTCAATACTGGTGATCCCCTGCTTAACTTTATTGAGCGCCGACTGACGCAAATCCCAATGGCCTTCTTTCTGACACTGCTCTTCAATATCACTCGCTGAGGCGTTATGCAAGATCAGCTCCGCCAATTCATCAGAAATCGGCACGACCTGATAAATACCGGCGCGCCCACGATAACCCTGATAACTGCACCGCTCACATCCTTTAGCGGTATAGATGCGCAAATCATCGACCTCTTCTTCCTCGAAACCGAGCGCAATCAGCTCGTCATGATGGTGCTTACGGTCGCGTACTTTACAATAGGAACATAAACGCCGCGCCAAACGCTGCGCCATAATCAAATTGACGCTGGCGGCAATATTATACGAAGGAATGCCAATATTAACCAAGCGCGCAATCGTCTGCGGCACGTCATTGGTATGCAGCGTGGATAGCACCAAGTGCCCGGTTTGCGCCGCTTTGACCGCGATCTCGCCGGTGGTGATATCACGAATCTCCCCAACCATGATGATATCGGGATCCTGACGCAAAAATGCTTTCAGCGCAGCCGCAAAATCCAACCCGGTTTTGGTGTTGACGTTGACCTGATTAATCCCGGGCAAGTTGATTTCCACCGGATCTTCAGCAGTTGAAATATTGACCGTGGGTTTGTTGAGTAAATTTAAGCCCGTATAGAGTGACACCGTTTTACCCGACCCGGTAGGCCCGGTAACCAACACCAACCCTTGCGGTTTATTGATCGCGTCAAGATAGTGTTGTTTTTGCTCCGGTTCAAAGCCGAGCACATCGATATCGAGCTTCGCTGCCGAGCTATCGAGAATACGCAGAACGATTTTTTCGCCATAGAGCGTTGGCAGCGAGCTGACACGAAAATCAATCGCTTTGGTTTCAGAAACTTGCAGCTTAATGCGCCCGTCTTGCGGCACGCGTTTTTCGGCGATATCCAAATCCGCCATGACCTTCAAACGTGCAGTAATCCGGTTGGCAATACTCGGCGGCGGCGCAGCAACTTCTTGCAGCACCCCATCGCGACGAAAGCGCACTCGGTAGGTTTGTTCATACGGCTCAAAGTGTAAATCTGACGCCCCAGTGCGGATGGCATCAAGCAGCATACCGGTCACAAAACGCACCACTGGTGCTTCTTCTTCGCCATCAAGCGCGCCCAAAGCATCGCTGATTGCCTCGATATCGACGTCCTGTTCTTCATCATCGAACATCCGATCCATACCACCGACACCGGCATAATGCTCTTCAATCAGCGCCTCAATCACGTCCATATTCGCCACCACTGGCTCGACAGACGTAAAATTACCCTGATACTTAAACTCATCGAGCATCATGCGGTTTGCCGGATCAAACGTGGCTAAAAACAGCCGTCCACTATTAAGATAGACCGGCAGCGCCATGTGTTTACGCACCGCAGTTTCTTTAAATTGCGCAGTCAGTTCCCGGCGAATATCCATTTCACGCAACATCACCTGCGGCAAGTTATACACATCGCGGTTAATTTCCGACAGGCGATTTGCATCGAGCAAACCATCGCTGATCAGCTGTTGCAAAAAGTTCGCTTTTTTCTTTTGTGCACTGACTTGCGATTCGCGAATTTGCTCAGGCGTACAGATTTTATGCTGCACCATATAAGAAACTATTTGATCGTACTGACTCACGTCGCCTACCTTCCCTTATTCGCCAAAAATTGCTTGAGCATCGGCTGCCCATATTCGCTTAAAAAAGACTCTGGATGGAATTGTACACCTTCTAGCGCCATTTTTTTATGGCGAATCCCCATAATCGTCTGATTTTCATCATCGCTACAGGCGGTAATGTCAAATTCTGCAGGAAAATTTTGCCGAGAAACCGCTAGAGAATGATAGCGGGTTACGTGTAGTGGATTAGGCAATCCATGAAATACACCATGATCGTTATGGCGGATACGGCTGATTTTACCGTGCATTGGTGGCACGCGCTCAATCGTTGCGCCAAAGACTTGAGCAATGCACTGATGCCCTAAACACACGCCCAAAATTGGCACGATACCGGCAAAATGGCGGATAATCGTATTACTCATCCCCGCCTCATTAGGGCTACACGGGCCGGGCGAAATCACGATATAATCTGGGTTAAGCGCGACAACATCCGCCACACTAATCGCCTCACGAGAGCATACTCGAACCGTCTGCCCTAATTCGCTAAAATAGCGTACTAAGTTATAGGTAAACGAATCATGATTATCAATCATCAACAACACATTAGTTTCCTCTCGCACCAGCTCGGCCGATGATCACTTTTAATCAAGATCGCGTCGTGGTGCTCAAGCGCCAACCTTACCGCGAAAACCATTATTTAGTAGAGTTATTCCACCACGCCCTAGGCCGCTTTCGCGCCAGCGCACGCATTCCAAAGCAAAAACAATACCGCTTTACCGACAACCTCGCCTTATTCAACGAAATACTGATTGACGGACGACGCAAAAGCGAGCTCGCAAACATCTGGCAAGCCGATATCGCGCGGCGAATGAACCTTACGCCAAAAAACCGCTTACACGCCCATTATCTCAATGAATTATTGCTAACCAACTTACCTTATGAAGACCCAGCACCTGAGCTTTATGAAGCGTATTTTGCGAGCCTTGCCAAGCCTGATGCAGCCGCTTTTCGTTTATTTGAGTATCGCCTGATCGATCATTTGGGTTTAATCCCTGAGGTTCATGGGGATAGCACGCATTATCTATTAAGTTTTTATCACGGCACAGCGCAGCTTCATGCTGCCGAACAAGGCTTTGAACGTTCTTTAGTGCTGGCTTTGAGCGAACATCGCGTGAGTGACATCCTCGCTCACCACCAAAGTAAAGCCTTACATCGCTTGATTCTTAGCCAGCATAATCCTCGCCAACACACCCGCAACACCACGCAAGCGCTGCAACAGCTGATTAAATCTTAAGGTGAGAATGACGACCCACAGCCACAAGTGGTCTGCGCGTTCGGATTGCGGATAATAAACTGCGCCCCTTGTAGGTCTTCTTTGTAATCAATCTCCGCACCCGCCAGATACGCATAGCTGATGCTGTCGATAAGCAGCGTTACGCCATTTTTTTCCGCCAAAGAATCACCTTCTTGAATCGCCTCATCAAAGGTAAAGCCGTACTGAAAGCCCGAGCAACCGCCGCCGGTGACAAACACCCGCAGTTTGAGCTGATCGTTTTCTTCCTCGACCAATAATTCAGCCACTTTATCGGCTGCCGCATCACTAAAATCCACTTCGGCGACAAAAGTTTCTAATTCGCTCACCAAGCCCCCACTTTATTTCATAGTTGGTGTAGATTATAGCGGTAAGCAGAGCTTTTGACGATGACGGTTTCTTCAATCCCAGATTTGCGGCAAATCTTCATGCTCTTCGAGGACAAATAATTTATGGTAAAGCGCCTCGATATAGGCCTTATCTTCATCAAGCATATCTGAGTCGTGATGAATACGCAGCGCCCGTTTAGCCTGCCAGTGCGCGGCCTCACGAACCCGAGATTCCAACGCTTTACGCCACAGGCCAGCGAGAATTTTCTGCGCGCGCTGCGCGATATCGACATTACTCGCGCCATCGCGCAGCAATGGATCAAACGCCTGGATCAACAAGTCTTCTTCGCTAAATTCGACGATACTCAAACGATAATAAGGCGGATCAATCCGGCTTCCCTCATCGCCTTTCACCGCAATCAACAAACGCGCAAATACATTCATCACTTTGATCGCCGTCCCCGGATCATTAACCGCAGGTGACAGCGCACGTTCTGCAACCTCACCAAGCACAATCATCCCATAACGCGGATCTTGATCGTAGCTACGGTTCGCCTGCACCACAAATCCATCGCGCAACGCCTGCACATCTTTATCTTCAGGTAAATACCCATAGACCTTAGCTAAATAATCACCGGGATAAAGCAGCTTTCCCGGTCGCACAACAATATGCAGGCGGAAATCGCCCTTCTCCGCCAAGTTGTTAATTGACGACATATTGATATGGGTAAGATAGCCCATTGCTTTATTGGTTAGCCACAACACCGGCTCACCATCTGGTTCACGCGCACCAGCGCCCAAATAAGGATTACTGCGATAAGCACGCAAGGTGCTCTCAGACTGCAGCTCAATCTTATGGATGGTGTTATTCATGCGCCCGAGTTGCGATAAGGTATGCACCCAGCGAATCAAAATAGCGATCAGATACAAAAGCACCAGAATCGTGGCGATAAACAACAAAAAGCGCCCATTTTGCTGGTAATACCCCATACCGAGCGCCGTTTTCGCAATCACCGAATAAATAAACGCTGAAATAAAACTGGCGATAGCCAAACGCGTATTATCATCAGCCATCACTAACTGTGTCGCACGAGGGGTAGCGCCACCAGCAGCTGAAGCAAAAGCAGAGACCATGATTGACAGTGAAAACGTGGTCACCGCCAACATCGAGCTCGCCAGCACATCAAGCAACGATTCAATCGTGCTCAATTCAATATCGGGCAATGAGATGTCTTGCGGCCATAAATAATCCGGCAACAACGCAGAGGCCACCACAATCAACGTGGCAAATAGCGCGCCCAAGGTTGGCATCGCCCAAAGGGTGTTTTCAGGCTGACGCAGCCATAACCAGAATCGATACATGATCTCCACCTATCCAGATATTCATCCTATGATAACCTAGCGATTTAGTGAAACGCGAGCAATCGATTATGGCCCATATTGACCCCACGCAAATTACCCTTGAAGCGAGTTGGAAAAAAGCGCTTTATGACGAATTCAGCCAGGATTATTTTGCCCACATCAAACAAGCCCTGCTTGATGCCAAAGCGCGCGGTGAGCACGTGTTTCCACCGGGTAAATGGATATTTAATGCCTTTGATCGCACCCCACTATCAGAGGTTAAGGTGGTTATTTTAGGACAAGACCCATACCATCGCGCCGGGCAAGCGATGGGGTTGTCTTTTTCTGTCCCAGAAGGTGTGACCATCCCACCCTCACTACGCAATATTTACAAAGAGCTCGCGCGCAGTATTGAAGGGTTTAACACACCAAAACATGGCGATCTTAGCGCGTGGGCTGATCAAGGCGCGCTCCTGCTTAACGCATCGCTGACGGTGCTCGAAGGTCGCGCGGGTAGTCATAGTAAAATCGGTTGGCAACGCTTTACCGACCGCGTTATTGAGACAATATCGCGCGAACGCGAAGGAATTATCTTTTTATTGTGGGGTAACTTTGCCAAACAAAAAGCCGCACTGATTGATCAAGATAAACACCATATTCTCACCGCCGTTCATCCATCACCACTAAATGGCAACGCCTTTATCGGCTGTGATCATTTCCGAGCAACCAACCATCTGTTAGAGCAAGCCGGCAAAGTGCCGATTGATTGGCAAATCTAGTCACGGTATCGAGAATACGGACGCTGCATCATCGTGATGCAGCGTCCTAGCGGTGAGTTAATACATTTACTTAACCAAAGCACCTACTGGCTTAATGCGTGAAAACAGCACATAGTCGAGGCAAAACACCGCGACAATCACCAGCATCGCGGTTGGAAAAATAACCGCTAATGCGAGTAACGGAGCAGCCAATCCCCAGCTCACGGTTGAGTTTCTCGCAGGTGGTGGCGCCAAACCAACCGCTTTACTTGGTCGACGCTTCCACCACATCACAAATCCGCTGACACACATAAACACCACAGCTAAGCAAAATAGCGCATTCGCAAGCACACTCCACCAACCTAAGTTCCCCATATGTAGCGCAACACCGGCTGCCATAAACTTCCCAAACAGGTTGTAATCCTGGAAGCGAATATCGGCGAGGATTTCTCCACTGTATTGATCAAGGTGCATGGTGCGATCAGCCATCGGGTTGTTACTGTCATAACTCATCGAATCCTGACTTAGCGTCCAAACGCCTATCTCACCGTGAGGGAAATTGATTTGATAACGCCCCTCAAAGCCTTGCTCGCGCGCAAATTGATCTAATGTGTCAAGGTTTTTGCTCACCGCAGCTTTAGCCGATGTATTGCTGGTGTCGGATGTTGGCATCGGGGTCAGCTCAAGCACCCAAGGAACTTCTTTCGTCAACCCATCATTGAGCACATCGCCATGGGTTGGTGCAGAAACCGGCATCGGCGGATTACCAAATTTGCCCGCAGGAAACTGGCTCCACGCTTGCACCATTCTCTCACCCCAAATACCAGCCCATGACAAACCAGAAATCAAAAAGAACAGCAAGATTAGCGAAATCCAAGATCCGGTTGCACCATGCAGCCTGCGCCACCAGCCGCTTTTTTTACCCAATTTCGGCATAAACACCTGACGCAAACGCCGCTGTCGCTTCCACCATAAATACCAGCCGGTTGCGATCATTAAAATCGCCAAAGACGCCGCTGTTTCAATCAAATAATCGCCAAATTTCCCTAAGAACAGCGTCCCGTGAAAGGCTTCCATTTTCTGATATAGCCCATCGCGGCGTGGATAGACCTTAACCACTTCGGCGGTGTAGGGGTCGACCGCAACCATCATCGCACGCTCAGCACCATCCACCCGAAACACCGCGACCCTATCATCGGCGCGTGGGGCAATATATTGTTTGATCGTGCCATTTGGTATTGAAGCAACTGCAGCATCAGCTTGTGCAGATATTGGCTGTGGATTGGCTTGCACCGCTACCTTAATTTGCTCGCCATCCCGGCCATTAGTATAAGCAAGCATCATCATGCACAAACCCGTCACTGCCAAAATAGTCAAAAAAGGTGCAACAAACACCCCAGCATAAAAATGCCATCGCCAAATTCGACTATAACTCGAATCTTCCTTCATCGATTGACGAGAAGCACCCTTATTAACCTCATGATTTTGTGACATTATTTGCCTCACATATTATTGATAATAATTCGTATTGAATATTATCATTACTCTTAATGACTCACAATATCCTTCTTTATCAGCCACATATACCCTCAACACTTCAAGACAAATACGCACTTAATGACTCCGTGATAAAAACCCTAGCGCTTTATTTTTAAAGATTTAATGAGAATGATTGCTTATAGTTTAAGCAAAAAACGGTTTAAATATGCTAACGTTCTCGCTTAGTCTAATCGTAGAAAAATAACATGAACCCGTTCTTTACCTCCCGACGCTTTATCCTTTTTATCGCGTTAATGATCAGCCTTGCCGCACTCGGCATCGACGCTGTCCTCCCGGCCTTTGAGCAGATGACCGACGCTTTTGGTCTATCCGCTGCCGAAGAAAACCGTATCCAGCAAGTCATTTTTTCATTCATGCTTGGCTTGGCATTATTCCAACTACCATTTGGCATATTCGCCGATATTTACGGGCGAAAAATCATGCTGTGTATTGGCGTTGGTATCTACATCCTCGCTTCGTTTTCTGTGCTGTTTATCGACAGTTTTAGCGGGTTATTGATCGCACGGTTTGCTCAAGGCGCAGGGTTGGCTTCAGCGCGCGTTTTAAGCCTGACGATTGTGCGTGATGTGAGCTCCGGGCGCGAAATGTCGCGGATTATGTCGTTTGTGATGATGGTGTTTATCTTTGTGCCGATCCTTGCGCCATCAATTGGCCAGCTAGTGATGCTACAAGGCTCGTGGCATTCGGTATTTTGGTTATTCATCATCATGGGTAGCATTATGATCACCTGGACGCTACTAGAGCTCCCAGAAACCATCACCCCAGAACAGCGCAGCCGATTTGACGCAAAGCATATTCTTGCCTCTATTCGCGCGTGTTTAACCCATGTACCAACGCTGATTTATCTTGCGATGCTTGGGCTGCTCTTCACCATGTTGATGGTCTATATCAGCCAATCTGAACAAATTTTCCAACGTGATGTGTATGGCTTAGGAAAATGGTTCCCCGTGGTCTTTGGGGTAACTGCCAGCGGGATGATTCTTGCCTCATGGACTAACTCGCGTTTAGTGATGCGCGTTGGCATGCATAAAATGGTGGTTTTTGCGCTAACAGGCATGTTGCTCAACGATGTCGTCTTGCTGTTATGTGCTTTTTCAGGTGGCGGCATCATGCCACTGCCTTTATTTGTTGCTTTGCTCATGGGGCATATGTTCTTCTATGGCATCGCCATGCCTAACTTAAACAGCTTAATCCTCGAGCCACATTTTAAGATTGCCGGGACGGCTTCAGCATTGGTAGGCATGGTCATGACCATTGTTGGCGTGGCGCTCGCACATGCTATTTCTGGGCAATTTAACGGCACGCTCTACCCACTAACCTTGGGTTATGCGAGCATTAGTCTAGTGATTTTTATCCTAAATATTATGGTTAATCGTTATACCGCTCGATAAACGCGTTACAATAGCAGTCATAATACGGCGGATACGCATGACAGGCACGAATAGCACAATATGCCTGAGGTAAGACGATATGTTGTAGCGCCGCTAATTTAAGCAACAACTCAGTATTAGAGACTCATTCATGAAAGATTCGCGCCTATTTTTATGGCTGGTCGTCGTATTCGCTATTGGCTGGCTACTGTTTAAACTCAGCCCGATTCTCACCCCATTTCTCATGGCGGCATTGATCGCGTATTTAGGCGACCCGCTTGCTGATCGCTTAGAAGCGAGAAAAATACCCCGAGCGATGGCGGTTACGATCGTTTTTGCCAGTTTCTTTATTGGTATTGCGCTGATTATCCTGGTCTTAATCCCGACACTCGATAGCCAAGTCAGCCGCCTCGCGCAGAACGTTCCTGATTATTTTTCTTGGGCACGCGAGCAAATTGGCCCGATGATGGAAAAATACTTAAGTATTGATCCAGCAACGTTTAATCTCGAAGGTGTGCAAAAAGCGCTAAAGGAAAACCTTGGCGATACCTCTTCATTTCTCAAAAAACTAATCGCCGGTCTTGCCAAACCAGCAAACTTTATCGTCACCTGGGGCACTTATTTATTCTTGATCCCGGTAGTGGCTTTTTACTTACTGCGTGACTGGGATATTTTGCTCGCTAAAATTAACGATTTAATCCCACGCTCAAAGCAAGACATGGTTAAAGAATTAGCAAGCCGTTGTGATTACGTTTTAGGTGGTTTTTTACGCGGACAAGTTCTGGTTATGTTAGCACTTGGCGTCCTTTATGCCGTAGGCTTATCGGTACTCGGACTCGATTTGGCGATTATTATCGGCCTATTCGCGGGTTTAGTGAGCTTTGTGCCGTATTTAGGCTTGATCGTCGGGATTCTTATCGCCGGCCTTATGGCGATCATCCAATTCCAGGATTGGGTTCATCCGCTGGGCGTGGTGATTATTTTCACCCTGGCGCAGATGATTGAAGGAACTATCCTTACGCCAAAATTTGTCGGTGAGCGCACCGGCCTGCATCCAGTCGCGGTTTTGTTTTCTGTGCTCGCTGGCGGTCAATTATTTGGCTTTTTGGGGATTTTGTTGGCGCTACCGATTGCGGCGATGATTAATGTATTCCTTGGCTATTTCAAGGAGCATTATTTGCAAAGCGAGCTGTACAACGACGAAGAATCCGCTATTATGGACGATTCGACTATTAATACCTCAGATCAGCCTGATACCCATCATGACGAAGCTTAATCTTAAACACACCCTGCTATGCAGTAGCTTGATTGTCCTCACCGCTTGTTCGAGCGCGATTGGCCCCGACGGCTATACAAATGACCCATGGGAGCCGATGAATCGTGGGATTTTTAGCTTCAATGAAACGCTCGATACAGCGCTTTTAAAACCGATTGCCACCGGCTATGATGCGGTTGTGCCCGACCCGGTACAAACCGGGGTCAGCAACTTTTTTGGCAACATCGCCGATATGGGCGCTGTGGTGAACAGTGTGTTGCAGTTTAAATTTGACCAAGCCGCTTGGGGAACCGCGCGGGTGATTAATAATACCTTCTTTGGCTTGGGTGGGATTTTTGATGTCGCCACCCCACTTGGCAACAATAAAATACACGCCGATTTCTCCAGTACGCTCGCCCACTACGGTGTAGAATCCGGGCCGTATTTAGTGCTTCCTGTGCTCGGACCGAGCACGCCTCGCGATGCCTTTGGTCGTTTGGTCGATAAAACAGCGATCGATCCCTTTGATTATGTGAACAGCGATGAAATCAATTGGACAGCGTTTGCCCTGGACGGCATTAACACCCGCGCAAGATTATTAGATCTTGAACAATCGATGGGCGATGATGTTGGTGATAAATACACCTTGATTCGTGATAGCTGGATCCAGCACCGTTGGAGCAGGCTTAACGATGGCAAACGTAACGCATCCCAACAGCAGGCGATTGACGACGTATTCGAGTCGGAGTAGCGCTGCTTGAGCAAAAAACTCAGCAAACAACAACAACGCCGGATTGCCGAGCAGCACGACAGCAAGCTTGGCGACCAACACCATGATCACGCCGCGATTGTCGTCGCGCATATGGGTTATCAAACCATTGTTGACGACCAAGGTACGCTGCTCGCCGCCGATTGGCGTAAATCACTCGGCGATATTGCAGTTAATGATCGGGTTAGAATCAGTAAAACGGATGCAACGCATGCGGTAATTGAAGCGATTCACCCACGCCAGCAAACGCTTTATAAATGGCAAGGCCGCAAACCGCGCGCGGTCGCGAGCCATGTTGCCCAATTATTGGTTGTCATTGCTGCTAAACCTCAGTGGCAGTCTGGACTAATTGACCGCTATTTAATCGCCGCCTACGAAGCTGGAATCTCGGTGGCGATTGCGTGCAATAAACTGGATTTACTTGATGAAGCCGCGCAAAACGACTGGCAACAAGAACTCGCGGCTTATCACCAGCTCAATTACACCCTTTTCCCACTGAGTGTTCATCAGAGTGAGGGTATTGACGCGCTCAAAACATGGCTTGATAACAAAGAAACGGTGATTTGTGGACAATCAGGTGTTGGTAAATCAAGCCTGATCCGCACCTTAGTTCCAGACAGTGATATCTGGGTACAAAGCCTATCGGAAGTTACCAATCTAGGTCGCCACACCACCACCAATTCACGTCGTTATCCCCTACCTGGAGGTGGTGCAGTCATCGACACCCCAGGCGTGCGCGGTTTCGCGGTCACCCATTTGACGCGCGAGGATATCATCTGTGGTTTTCGCGATATTGCGCCATTTGTGGGACAATGCCGTTTTAGCAACTGCAGCCACCAGCACGAGCCGGATTGTGCGGTACTTGAGGCGGTTAATAAAGAGCAGATCAGCGCTGCGCGCTATCACAGTATGATGCAAATTTTAGAGGAACACCCATCATGAGCGACACCAACCCTGTGCTCAATTACGAAGCGCACCTCAGCGCTTTAGAAAAAATCGTCAACGCGATGGAATCTGGTGATTTGCCGTTAGAAGAAGCCTTAAAACGCTACGAAGAAGGCATTAAACTGGTTCGTCAGTGCCAGCAGGCGCTCAACCATGCCGAGCAAAAAATCAACGTCTTGAGCCGCAACGCACAAGGTGAAGAAACCCTCAGCCCGTTTGATGCCGATCAGGAATGAACGCCCTCAACGCTTACCAACAGCGCGCTGAAGCTGCGCTTGAGCACGCTGTACCCAACGATTGCGGTCAACTAAGCGAAGCTATGCGCTACGCGACCCTTGGTGGCGGTAAACGATTGCGCGCCGCATTGGTTTATGCCTGCGCGGCAGATTTTTCAGTATCAGACAGTGACAGTGACCCAGCAGCAGCGGCTGTTGAGTTTATCCACGCCTATTCTTTAGCTCATGACGATCTGCCGGCGATGGACGATGATGACCTTCGTCGCGGCAAACCCAGCCTGCACAAAGCTTTTGATGAAGCGACTGCCATTCTCGCTGGTGATGCGCTAAACACGCTTGCTTTTACCCTGCTTACGCACGCGCCGCTCCCGAGCGCTATCGCACTACGACAAATTCGGCGCCTTGGCGAGGCCTCTGGCGGCATGATTTACGGACAAATGCTCGATATGGCGCACACCGGCCAAAAGCCCGATCTCGCAGCCATCCAACACATACACACTCACAAAACGGGTGATCTACTGAATGCGTGTTTACACCTTGGTGCACTGCCAAGCCCAGATTATGACGCGCATAAGCAAGCGCTTGAAGCAATAGGCAAAGCGATCGGCATCGCCTATCAAATCGCCGATGATGTCCTCGATGCGACGGTCGATAGCGCACAATTAGGCAAAACAGCGGGTAAAGATAGTGCACAAGGCAAGAACACCTATCCTGCTTTACTCGGCTTGGAAGCTAGTCGTGATGAAGCGGCAAAACAGTTTGATCTAGCACTAGAGCGCTGCAAGCAATTACCCAACCAAGGCGCACATCTTGCGGCGCTAATTGCGCTGATTGCCAAACGCGATCATTAAACGATGACCCAAGCGACCTTTGCTGAACGCATAAGCCACTGGCAGCGCGATCATGGTCGCCATCATTTACCTTGGCAAGTCAGCGATCCTTACCGGATCTGGCTATCGGAAGTGATGCTCCAACAAACCCAAGTCAGCACCGTGCTTGACTATTTCCCGCGCTTTATCGCGCGTTTTCCCGATGTCGCCAGCCTTGCTGCAGCACCGCTTGATGATGTGCTTGCGCTCTGGAGTGGCTTGGGCTATTACAGTCGCGCACGCAACCTACACCATAGCGCGCAGCAAGTCGTTAACGACTATGCAGGTACTTTCCCGCGCGAACGCGTAGCGCTTGAATCGCTCAAAGGCGTAGGTCGCTCAACCGCAGCAGCGATTGCTGTTTTTGCTTTTGGTGCGCGTGAAGCCATTCTTGATGGCAATGTGAAACGGATTCTTACGCGCCATGAGGGGATCGAAGGTGTTTCTTCAAATGCGGCAACCTTAAAGCAGCTATGGGCTAGCGCTGAAGCACGACTACCGGCTGATGACGCTTTACTCAAACCTTACACGCAGGGGCTAATGGACTTAGGCAGCTTGGTCTGTACGCGCTCACGCCCTGATTGTGCTGTGTGTCCGGTGCGTAGCGATTGCTATGCTTATCTTAATGATTGTACCGAGACGCTGCCGAGCAAAAAACCACGCAAAGCACTGCCAAAAAAACATACCGTGATGCTGCTTGCGCATAGCAAGCGCGGCATCCATCTCAATCGCCGCCCTGATCACGGCATTTGGCGCAATCTCTGGAGCTTTCCAGAATTTGCTGATCTAGACACGGCACACACCTTTGCTCGCTCACTCGGCAAAACTGATCAACAAAAAACGCTTACCCCCTTCACCCACCGCTTTACCCATTACCAGCTGCATATTCAGCCGCTGGTCGTACGTATTAATGCACCCAACACAGAGCAAAACTGGCTGCCAGTTGAGTATGCACTCGCTAAAGGACTGCCCAAACCAATCCGTCAGCTGATTGAGGAAACATTTCCTAACGACTAATCCTGCAGCATAAAAAACGCGACTGAAAGGCCGCGTTTTAACGTTTTATTCGTGATAAGCCGGACTTATCTCATGCACCGCGTCGATAAACGCGCTGACATGATCTGGTGGAATATCAGGGGTAATCCCATGGCCGAGATTAAAAATATGGCGGTGACCCATACCATAATCACTCAATACGCGCTGCACTTCGCTATGAATGGTCGCCGGATTGGCGCGTAGCATCCCTGGATCTAAATTCCCTTGTAGCACGATATCCTCACCTACCATTTTTCTGGCGCTCGCGAGTGAGGTGGTCCAATCCAGGCCCAGACCTTGTGCGCCACTGTCTTTCATTAAGTGCAGCCATTGCCCGCCGCCTTTGGTGAACAACATCGCCGGCACACGATTGCCCTCGCTGTCTTTGTTCAGCCCTGCAACAATATTTTTCATGTAATCGAGTGAGAATAGCGGATACGCCCAGTGCGGCAGCGCCCCACCCCAAGTATCAAAGATCATCACAATCTGCGCACCAGCGGCAATTTGCGCATTCAAATAATCAGTAACCGATTGGGTGAGTTTAGCGAGTAAGGCATGCATCACTTCCGGTTGCTGATAAGCAAGCGTTTTCGCCTGCGCAAACTCACGGCTCGATTGTCCTTCAACCATATAAGTCGCCAGCGTCCACGGACTGCCACTAAAACCAATCAGCGGTACTTTGCCATTCAGCTCGCTGCGAATCGTACGCACCGCATTCATCACATAAGCCAACTCGTCGTCCATCTGCGGAAACGGCAGCCCGTCAACATCGGCCTCGCTGCGTACGGTTTTCGCAAATACCGGCCCGCGACCGGGAATAAATTCCAAACCCAAACCCATCGCATCAGGGATGGTGAGAATGTCTGAGAATAAAATCGCCGCATCGAGCGCGTAACGGCGCAACGGCTGCAGAGTCACTTCACAGGCCAAATCCGCATTACGGCATAAATCCATGAAACTGCCAGCCTGCTCACGGGTCGCGCGATATTCTGGCAAATAACGCCCAGCCTGACGCATCATCCACACCGGTGTGCGCGAGACTTTTTCGCCACGCAACACGCGCAGCATCAAATCATTTTGTTCGCTCATGTCGATACTCTTTATAATAAAACGCTACTATCTTAACAAATCCACGCGCCGATACCCGGATATTTCCGAGCCCTCACTTGCCCTGCCTCGCTCGCTCGCTTAAAATTGCTTTTTTAAGTAAATGAGATAGCTATGCTTGATAATATCCGCGAAAAAAAGACCAGCGTCACCACTTATATCCTTGTGGGGCTTGCCGGCCTAGGCATGCTGTTTCTTGGTGTACCACTTTTTAGCGGCGGTCAGGGCAGCACCAGCATTGCCGAGGTCAATGGTGAGAATATCAGCATCAGCGCATTTAACAATGCGGCACAAAATCTGCGCGCTCAATTCCCCGATGCTGAACTCGCCACAGTTGAACGCGCCGCACTCAACCAGTTGATCAATAAACAGCTGTTTAACCAAACCGCAGCCAACAGTGGCTATCGTTACCCAGATCAGGCGCTATATAACGACCTCAAAGCACAGTTCCCAGACGACGCAAGCTACAAAACCTTTTTAGAACGCAGCGGCATCAGCGCGGGCGCGTATGAAAACAGCTTACGCAACGACCTTACCGCGCGGCGCTACGGTGAGTTGATGGCGATAACCCATATCGATAACCCGCAAATCGCGCGTCAATTTGCAGCCAATTTCGCGCAAACCCGCGATGTGACGCTGATTCGCTTACCGCTTGCTGCCGCGGTTAGCGAAACCTCCCTCAGCGAAGAACAAATCAGCGATTATTACAACGATCATCAGCAAAGTTATCTCACCCCAGACCGGGTTAACATCGATTACTTCATCACCAGCGTCGATGATTTTGCTGACCCGCAGTCAATCAGCGACGAAGAACTCGCCCAAGCGCGAGACGAGATGCAAAAAACCGACAGTCGTCGCGCCGGAAGCTACCTGTTATTCGACCAGCAAGAACAGGCCGACAATGCACGCGCACAACTCAGCGATGGCACACTGCGAGATAGCCTCACCCAAGCGATTGATGCGGGCGAGATCAGCGGTGAATATGGCGAATTAAACCTACACAAAGCCGGCGAAGGCATCAGCCCTGCTGCCGATAAAGCATTATTTGCGCTCGACGCTATTGGTGATTATTCACCGGTGGTTGAAACCGATTATGGCTATATGATTATCGGACTGAGCAAGATTGACGCCCCTGAGGCACTCGGTGACGGCGCTTTACGCGCGCAGATCGCCAACAAACGCGCCGAGGAAACCTACCTCAGCCAAACCAACCAGGCTTTTGATGCGGCACAAAACGGCACCGCGCTTGCGCAAATCGCCACCTTGCTCAATCAAAACGTGCAAAACAGCGATTGGTTTAGCGCAGAACGACCGCCTCAAGACTGGATGAGCCAACCGGAAGTGAGCGAGCAACTCTTTGGCGAACGCGCTTTAGAAGCTGAAGAAATGGCGCAACCCGTGGCCATTGACGATCAGCGCAGTGTCTTTTTCACTGTTACAGCGCGTGAAGCCGCTGCTGTCCCTGAGCTCGATACCATCCACGCGCAAGTGAGCGATGACGCTCGCCAAGCTGCAGCACGCGAAGCGTTAGAAGATAACGGTAACGCGGTATTACAAGCGTGGAAAGATGATCCGCAAGCGCTTGATGAGCTGATTAGCGCCCATCAAGGCGAACGTCTGAGCTATCAAGGGCTCAGCTTTACGGATGAAAATAGCGCGCTTGATGAGGCGGTCTTGCAGCAGATTTTCCAGCAAAACGCACGCGATCACGCGTTTTTCGCCCCGAATGGTGATTATCTGATCAGCCATCTTGATGCGGTTCACACCCCAGCGGTTGATGGCGAGATTAACAACCTCGATCAGTGGACTTCGCTATGGCAACGCACCAGTCAAGATTTATTCGCTGTTGGGCTTACTGAGTGGCTGCGCGACAACGCGAAGATCAGCGTCAACCAAGACGTGTTATCACGCAGCGCAAACTAAGCAGCGTATCTCGCATTATTCGCATAAAAATGGCCGGTGAACCTATATGATTCACCGGCCATTTTTGTTGATGTAATGTGTTGCCCTAATTAGTGTGGCTAAGGGTAGCTACCAGCAACGCTTTGATCGTATGCATGCGGTTTTCTGCCTGATCAAACACCACCGCCGCCTCGCTTTCAAATATCTCATGCGCGACTTCAATCCCAACCAGACCATGGTCTTCATAAAACTGCTCACCAAACGAGGTACTGCGGTCATGATAGGCTGGCAAGCAATGCATAAACTTCGCCTGTTTACCCGCGGCCTGCATCAGCCTGGCATCAATGCGATACGGCAAAAGCAGCTCTGTGCGCTCCTGCCACACGCTGCTATCCTCACCCATCGACACCCAAACATCAGTATGGATAAAATCACAGCCCGCAACGGCTTGTTCGGCATCATCAGTGACCATCACTTGTGCGCCAGTTTCTTTAGCCAAAGCCTGTGCGCGCTCGATAATCGCTTGATCGGGTTGTAACGCATTGGGTGCGGCAATCCGCACATCCATCCCCAGCAGTGCGCCGGTAAGTAGCAAAGAATGCCCCATATTGTTGCGTGCATCACCAAGATAGGCAAAAGATACTTCTGCCAGCGGTTTATCACTATGCTCGCGCATGGTCAACACATCAGCGAGCATTTGGGTGGGATGATAATCATCGGTCAAACCGTTATACACCGGCACACCGGCATAGCGCACTAAGCCATCGACCACGCTCTGTAATGAGCCACGGTATTCAATCGCGTCATAAAACCGCCCAAGCACACGTGCGGTATCAGCAACGCTTTCCTTAGTACCAAGCTGTGAGCGTCCAGGGCCGATATAGCTGCAATTTGCGCCTTGATCAAAACACGCCACTTCAAAGGCACAACGTGTACGGGTTGAGGTTTTTTCAAAGATTAGCGCAACGTTTTTACCAGTTAATCGCGGCTGTTCGACACCTGCGCGCTTATCGGCTTTAAGCGCCGCTGCCAAATCCACTAGCGCCAACACTTCCGCCGGCGGATGCTCAATCAGCGCAACCAGCGATTTCCCCGTCCAATACCCCATCACGCACTCCTTACAGGCAAAAAGTGATTATGGATAAAAAAACGCGTGGCGTCAAAGCCAAGCTTGTACTGATTAGTTACAACTATTGATCAGCAGCGTGTTTTTCGATATAGCGATACGCCCCTTCACACACAATAAAGCCTGGCTCACAAAAACTGCTATATCGTTCACCCAGAAAATCATTACTTCTGACCATCACACGCATTAACTGGTAGTGTTCGGCAAGTGCCGCGTCATCACCTTCTAAAACGGCAAGCTGCATCGCTTTAAAGCGAATATCCGGCGTTGGCCGTATTAATAACATACGCTGTAAATCTTTCCGGTATAGCTCAAGAAACTCTTCACTCACGTACGGATTATCAAGGTTAAACAACACCAAAAAGGCAGAGGAAAAATCATAGCCATAAATTGGGTTCGCGGTGTATTCATAGAACTTATCGGCGTTGGTTTGCGAATAGGCATGTTGATTACTCACAACATACAATGGTGCAGTAATCACTCCGAGCAATGCGAATACGACTGGTACCAGCCAAAGCAGTTTATGCGACAGGCGAAATGCCGCGGCTCTTTGCGGCACAAACGCTGCCCATAAAAAAGCGAAAAAGACCGCGAACGACAGATACCACAGCACATACTCAATCAATGAGTTCATCAAAAATGCAATAAACAGTGCGTAAACGAACCAACGATATTTTTTAACCTGCAACAACTGCCACATTAACACCCCAGCGAGCATAATCGCAAACACCCCACCGAGCAAGCCAAATTCAGCCAATAGCTGAAAAAAGATATTATGACTGTGCGCTGGGAATGTATTGTTTGTAACTGCCCATGGATAGTCATACATCAGAACACTGTACGCGCCATAACGCTCAAAGCCGACACCTGTCCAAGGGTGATCCATAAAGAGCAGCCACGCCTTATGCCATTCAGAAAACCGCCAAGTTATACCACCACTGCCACGATCCAAATAATGATTATCGACTGTTTGCACCATATTAAAGCGCGACAGCAGCTCAATAATCGCCTCATTAAACAGCCAAAAACTGGCAGCACCTAAAAGCAGTGCGATAAACACAGCGCGCACATTGCGACGCTCTGCTTTAGTGCTCAACAGCGCCATTAACAGCAGATACCCCACAAAACCCACCAGCAAGCCTCGTGACAGAGTACCGAGCATCACATAACCAAATAGCCAGGCAATCACGAGTGCGGACATTCGTCGCATGTGTCGCTGACTGCTTAGCTCAAACAACGCACCAATCGCCACAAACATGGTGACTGCTAGCAAGTTTGCTTGCGCGATCGGTCCACTAATCCGTGTTCTCACCACGCCAGCCAAGCGTTGCACCACCACCCAATCTGGAAAATAAAAAATCACTAAGCTGAGCAGGCTGACCAAAACGCCACCGGCAACAATCACAAAAAGCAAACGCTGGTGAGAAAACTGCAGCGTATCTTTTTGTGCACCAAGTAATATTGCGCACAAAACCGCCAAGGCGTAGATCAACAGCTGATAGCGGTATTGTGCAAACGTGCCATTAAAGACGCTTAAGGCCAGTAACAGCGCAAAAGAAGCTGCTAGAAATATAAAAAGTCGGGGTGGCAGAAAAGCTGCTCTGGTTTTGGCAAGCACTAACACCAATAAAAGCGTTATTCCGGTAAGTGAAAACGCTGATAATAGGTAGTGTGGCACGATTGCCACATGATGCGTGAAAGTAAACGGGAATACCAATACGCAGAGTAGCGCAAAGCAGCCCAGCCCTGTTTTGATCCGATGCAAAAATATCGTCCTTTAATAATCAATTAAGGGCTGAGCATAGAGGGAAATAATCGAGATCACAACCGATAATGGTAAATTATGGCAGATTATTGGCAAGTTTGTGGTAAACGCTGCGCTTCAATGCTACCACCATTACAACGCCAGGTAATTAATTGTCCATTACCTGCATTAGCTTCCGGCGTCATCACTACCGTTTTCCCAGCATTCGCACCTGAATTAAATGCTACAGTCACCACACCACTGGTGCCCACACTAATATTACCTGGATCAAAATATTTACCATCGAGGGCTGTTGCACTACTGGCGAGCGCATGTCCAGCTGGTGGGAATACACGGTTCTCCCCCCAATACACGGCAATATCATTGCGCAAACCACTGGTAACGATCAACGCTTCGCTAGCTTGTGCTCGCGCGACATAATCTTGATACGCCGGTAAGGCAATCGCCGCCAAGATACCGATAATTGCAATCACAATCATCAGTTCAATCAAGGTGAAGCCTTGTTCTTTCATGCATGACATCGTAACATCCTTGTCTCTGAGTAAAAAAGCCCAGCAGTTGCTGGGCTTTTTGTTAATCCGTCTAGAGTTTATGGATTATTGGCAGCTTGATGGTAAGCGTTTTGCATCGATACCATTTGTCGTGCCAGGAGCACACGTCCAACTAGCAATTTGTCCACCAGCAGCGTTCTGATTTGGTGTCAATGTCACAGTATTACCACTATTTGCACCATCATCAAAGGTAACTGTAATCATCCCAGTAGTCGCTGCTACTGTTACACCGCTAGCACCGAAATATTTACCCTCTAATTCAGCAGCAGCATCAAAAATAGGTTGACCTGAAACAAGATCTGATGCTGTTGGGAAGTTACCTTGATCCGCTAAAAATACACCAATATCAGATTGCAAACCGGTGGTTGCTTTCATCGCTTCAGATGCTTGTGCGCGAGCAATGTAGTCTTGATACGCTGGAAGCGCGATGGCTGCTAAAATACCAATGATCGCGATCACAATCATGAGTTCGATTAGGGTAAAACCCTTTTGCATTTGTTTTTTCATTTAAATTCTCCTTAAGAGAGTAACATCGTATTTAAAAACAGCTTGTGCTGTCGGAGATGAGTAATGCTTTGCATGTGCCACATTTTCTTTGTCGTTAATTTTCAGCAACTTAAGATTTTTTATTTGTCACAAACACGCATTAGCCACATATTCTGTCACACTTTAGCTGCTTCAACACCTCATTTTCTCTATAATTTAGCCTTTACTGCACCACATGGATTGTTATGACCGCTTTTTACACTGGGGTGATTTGCTTATGCATCACCGCCTGCTTCGCCTACATCAATAAACGCTTTATCGGCTTGCCGACCACGATCGGGGTGATGTTCGTCGCCTTGCTCATCTCGCTGCTGTTGATTGGCTTGAACTCACTTGGCTTTGCTGAGCTGCTTGTTTATGAGCGTCGTCTGCTGGCGAATATTGATTTTGCCGATGTGCTAATGGATATCATGCTCTCGATGTTGCTTTTTGCTGCAGCGCTGCATGTAAAAGTCACCGACCTACGCGCGCACAAATGGCGGGTTGGCATACTCGCCGTGTTCGGCACGTTACTCTCCACCGCGATCGTCGCTGGCCTCACCTATGCCCTGCTGCAATGGTTAGGCTTTGAGATTGCCTTTATTTGGTGCGTTTTATTCGGTGCGCTCATCTCACCCACTGACCCGATCGCCGTGATGGGGATTTTAAAATCCGCTGGTGCACCACAATCGGTCTCAACCGTGATCTCCGGCGAGTCGTTATTTAACGACGGGATCGGCGTGGTGCTTTTCGTCTTGCTATTAGAAATTCTACGCTTAGGCGAACTACCGAGTGTGTGGCAGGCGCTGGAATTATTCACGGTCGAAGCTGGCGGCGGTATGCTGTTTGGTTTTGCGCTTGGCTGGCTAGGATTTCGCCTAATGCGCAGCATCGATAGCTATCAAGAGGAAGTGTTGATCACCCTCGCCCTTGTACTCGGCGGCTATTCTTTAGCGTCTTACTGGCATCTCTCAGGCCCACTGGCCATGGTCATCTCAGGGTTGATGCTCGGCAACCACGGGCGCGAATATGCGATGAGCACGCAAACCCAGCAATACGTCGACCTATTCTGGGAATTGATCGATGAAATCTTAAACGCTTTACTGTTCGTATTGCTCGGTTTAGAAATCGTGATTTTGAGCGTCAACGGCAATATGTTACTCGCTGCCACCCTCGGCATTGGAATTGCACTATTCGCGCGCTTTATCGCCGTGAGCAGCGTGATGACCATTTTGCGGCGCGATATGGTCTTACCCGAGCGCTCGTGGCAGGTTTTAGTATGGGCCGGTCTGCGCGGCGGTATTTCTGTCGCTCTCGTGCTCTCGCTACCAGCAGGCGGCGAACGCGAACTCTTACTCACCATGACCTACGCAATTGTGCTCTTTTCGATCATCGTGCAAGGCCTCACCATCGGCCCGCTCGCCAAACGCTTATCTAATCCTGATCTTCCTGGCATGTAAGCCAACTAACCTTAGCGCTGCTCAGGCTGTCGTTCGGCCATTCTAGAGAATGGTCTTGATAGCCTCGCTAAAGAACTGTACGAAAGATGAGTGACAAAAATGGTCAGGTTAGTTCAATCGATGCACGACAGGCAAATTTTATAGCTAAGATGCTTTTTATTATTCGAGCAACATCTTACATCATAAAGGATTTTCCCCCTGATCACTCAGCCATATTCTTTATGAATTGAACGTATTGAAAAAGTGACAATTTTTGGCAACCCCGGGTAAAGCATACTCAAGCGTGATTCACCTTGCGCCTAGACTCCTACGAAAGCTCGCTAAACAGGTGATATGTGGCAACAAGATTTAATGATGTTAGGCGAGATGATGCTTAATATTGCTCGATAACTGCCCATAATGAGTACACAGCGCACAAAATTTAACCCATTGACTACTCATATATAAAATTATATAAATATATCAATTATTTCATTTGAATAAGTTTTCCCTATCCATCCCCAAATAAGTTAATTGATATCAGTAAAGTGTGTTTTATGAACTTTATTTAATTAAATTGATAGGTAGTTTGGCATGCTCATTGCTTACTATACTCCCGAGTTCTTTGTATCGTTTATGGACGAACGTCATTTGCACAATGGATTGAGCAAGATATGAAGGGTTCCGTGCGCAAGGATGCGCTCGTCTACCTTAAACCTTTCGGGGTTTAGCGCCAGAAAATCACTCAGGGCTGATTATGATTTTCTTGGCGTTTTTTATCAGCTGGATTTACGTCCCCCTTTGAAACCCGACTCTCTAAATCCTCAATGAGTCTCGCCCAAATCCAATCCTTGCCAAAAGCGCTTAGCGATCTCTTGACCAGTGTGGTTTTCGATCTCGCGCAGACACGTTGGGCTGGTCACATTCATTTCCGTGATAAACCCACCGATCACATCGAGGCCAACAAGGTACAACCCTTGCTCTTTGATAATCGGGCGCACTTGTTCAACCAACCAATAATCCCGATCGCTGAGCGCCTGTACCACACCGCGTCCACCGGCCGCGAGATTGGCGCGGAACTCACCCTTAGCCGGCAGTCGCGCCAAACCATGGTCCACTGCCTCACCATTGATAATCAAAATACGCTTATCACCAGCGCTGACTTCCGATAAATATTGCTGCACCATCAGCGTGGTTTCGCCATCTGGGTTGATTGCATCGAGGATTGCACTGAGGTTGGTATCTTCCTCGGCAAGACGGAATATTCCTGCGCCACCCATACCGTCCATTGGCTTGACCACCGCAGTGGTAAATTCGCGCACAAATTCGCGAATTTCACGACGCGATTTAGTCACCAACGTTGGCGGAGTAGCTTGCGGCAGACGGGTGATAACGAACTTTTCGTTGATGTTACGCAGCGCCTGCGGCGGATTCACCACCCGCACCCCATCGCGCACGAGGATATCGAGCATATAGCTGTCGTAGATATAATCCATATTAAACGGCGGATCTTTGCGCTGCAGCACCACATCGACCTCGTTGAGCACGATCATTTCTTCGTTGCGTACGCGGTAATAATCATCAACATCATCGGTTAATACCACGCTTTGTACATACGCCTGTACTTCGCCATCACGCACCTGCCAATCGCGCTGACCAAAAATCATCACTTGATGGCCCAATTCTTGTGCGGCAAGCATCAAAGCAAAGGTGGTGTCTTTATACGTTTTAATGTCGTCGATATCATCCATCAGAATGGCAATATCAGCCATGATCATTCCTCCTCAAGGCAAAAACGCATCATAACAGCAAAATGCGTTATGATGGCGGCATTTATCATTAGGACAATCCATGACTCATATCGAACACCTACCGCTACATGGCGGCACTATCGGCATTGAGCGTGAAATGCTACGCGTGGATTCCGAGGCTCATTTAGCCACCACCCCACACCCACCATCTTTAGGCCACAGCTTTACCCACCCGCAAATTACGATTGATTTTGCCGAAGCGCTGCTCGAACTCGTCACCGACCCTCACGATAGCGCCGAAGCCGCCTATCAAGAGCTGCTCGAGTTACACCGCTACACCCGCGCACATACTGGCAATGAGCGCTTATGGGCGGCGAGCATGCCGTGCATTCTGCCGGATGATTTAAGCACGGTTGAAATTGGTCAATTTGGGCAAAGCAACGCCGGACGCTTAAAACGCCTCTATCGCATCGGCCTGTACCACCGCTATGGAATGGCGATGCAGATGATCGCCGGGGTGCATTTTAATTATTCGCCACCGCAGGCATTATGGGAAGCCTTAGGCATTACCGATCGAAAAGCGCGTGATGCACGTTATATGATGATGCTGCGCAACTTGCAGCGCTACGGCTGGATGATATGTTATTTATTTGGCGCCTCTCCTGCGGTGCACAATAGCTTTCAGCCCGCTCATGGCATCTTAAACCGCTTTAATGAGCACACCCTGGGCTGGGCAAACGCGACCAGCCTGCGCATGAGCGAACTTGGCTATCAAAATAAAGCCAATTTCACCGTGAGCTTTAATGATTTACACGACTATATTCGCGATTTAGTCACCGCCGTGATGACGCCTGCGCCAAATTTTGAATATCTAGGTCTCAAAGACGACGCCGGTAATTATCAGCAAATTTCCACCCATATCTTGCAAATTGCCAACGAATATTACACCGCAGCGCGTCCTAAAGAGCCGCTCAAAACTGGTGAGCTACCGGCTAATGCACTCAATGAACGAGGAATTGGCTATGTTGAGCTACGCTTGTTGGATATTAATCCGTATGACCCTTGCGGGGTATCGCTCGAGCAATTGCGCTTTTTAGAAATCTTTATGCTTTATGCACTACTCGAAGACGCAGCAGAATTTACCCATGCTGATTGGAACGAGCTCAACAGCAATCGTCTGCGCATAGCCTGCTGTGGGGTTAACGACATTCGTCTATTCGATCACGGACAGGAGCGCTGCGCCAAAGCCTGGACGCGTGAGCTGCTTGAGGCGATGACCCCGATTGCCAGGCGTCTTGATCAGCAGCGTAAAGATGATGCCTACGAACAAACGCTTACCACCTTACAGCGCGAACTAGAGCAAGGCGAGCGCCTACCGCAACGGGTACAACATGATTTAAAAGACCAGCCGTTTATTAACTGGGCACAAGCGCTCACACAAACCCACGATAAAGTACTCAGCGAGCCTTGCTCACCAGCAGCGCAAACACGGCTTGATCAAGCCGCAGCCGAGGCGCGTGAGGCCTTTTTAGCGCGCGAGGCAGCAGCAAGTGAGGAGCCTTCATTTGAGGCATTTCTCGCGCAGTATTTTGATCCTTTGGCAGCACTGCACTAATCCTTGATGAGCCAAGGCACGATAAATACTTACATTCACGAGGGTGAAACGCTCCACATTCGCACCCGGATTGGTAATCGGCGGCAAAAAAATCTTCGCCTGATTATTAAACCCTGTGGTGAGATTCTCTTAAGTACACCGCCACAGGTGAGCAAGCGCGTACGTGAACGTTTTGTTGGCGAGCGCCTGGCTTGGCTGGTCACAAAACAACGTGAATTGGCTAAACACGCAGCTGCAAAGCCGCAATACCATCACGGCAGCGAACATTGGTTGTTAGGCTCTCCTTATCCGCTGGTGATTGACAAACAACCTCACCGCTCACACCAGTTTTCAGAGCGGGTAATCATCCTGCGCCTGCCAAATCCGAATAACGAACGGGTGGCAGCGCAACTCAACGCGTTTTACCGCGATGAGGCGCAACGCTATTTTGCCGAGCGTTTACACGCAGTCATGCCACTGACGCCCTGGGTGAATAAAGCACCAGAATTACGCGTGCGACGTATGAAAAGACAATGGGGAAATTGTGCCGCGAAGGGTCATATCACACTCAATCAGCATCTGATCAAAGCGCCACCAGAATGTATTGATCAGGTGATCATCCATGAGCTATGTCATTTAAAACACTTCAACCACAGCGCAGCGTTCTACGGGCTGATGGATCAAGCGATGCCAGATTGGCGCAACCACCGGCAACATTTACGCACCCTCGCGCCGCATCTGTTGCCAGTTTAAGTTGGCGTTTAAGGAAGGTGCCCTTCACGCCAATATTCCTGACTGCGCATTTCGGCCAAACGACTTTGTACGCGTTGGTATTCAAAGCTCAGGCGCTTACCTTGATAAATGGCTTCCATCGGCGCTTCTGCGGTCAGCGTCAGCTTCACGCGACGATCATAAAACTCATCGATTAACAGCAAAAATCGCCGTGCGGCATTTTCGGCCAGCTCATCCATTACCGGCACCCCAATCAGCCCGACATAAGGAAAGCGGCGCGCAATCTCGATATAATCTTTTTGTGAATAGTTGCCCTCACAAAGCACCGAAAACTCAAAGATAATCGCATGCTCATCACGATAATGAATTGGAATCTCACGACTGCCGGCGCGAAAATAATGCCGTACGGACTTGTCCATTTTTTCTTCACTAATCGCACCGGAAATTTGCCGCAAATTATCCTCTAAAGCTTCGCGCTGCTCTGGCGTATCCGGGGTGCGGAAAATATGCGCTTTTTTAATAAAATGATCGCGGTGATCCTCGCCATCGTCAATATGGTGTATATGAAGATGGTCATGAATCCAGGCTATCGCTGGGAGAAATTGCTCACGCTGCAAGCCATTTTTATATAGTTCATCGGGTGGGATATTGGATGTGGTGACCAAAGTGATGCCATTTTGCCGCATCGCGCTAAAGACCTTGCTCAACAACATCGCATCCGTGATATCGGAGACAAAAAACTCATCCAAACAAATAATATCGATATCTTCGCCCATCATCCCGACAATACGCTCAATCGGGTTTTCAATATGCCCGACATTGCTTAGTTGATCATGTAGCTCAAGCATAAAGCGGTGAAAATGGCGACGTAGTTTACGGTTTGTGGGCAGGTGCGCGTAAAACAAGTCCATTAAAAACGTTTTCCCACGTCCAACACCACCCCAGCAATACAGGCCAGGAATCCAAGTATCTTCTGGTTGATCACTAGAAAACAAGCGCGCTAAAAGCCCTTTTTTTTCGGCGGGTTTCGGGGCTTTACGCCCATCAAGCGCTTCAATGGCATTGTAAATACGCTGCATTTCATCAATCACAGCGAATTGTGCCGGGTCAATCTGGTAACCTTTTTCTTTTAGAACAGTGTGATATTGGTCAATTAAATTCATGGGCTCTCACAATGCTGCTACGCATTTGGCGTGTCAACAGATGTTTTAGTGGGTGGAAAAGGAATAGGATCGCCATAATATTTGGCTTTTGTCTTCGTGACGTGCAAATCAATCAGCGCTTTAAGGCGCGCGCCAAATTCGCGGATATAGGTTTTTAAACCAAATCGCCAAGAAACATCATCGGCATTAAAAGCGACCACATCATGGCCGTTTTGCCGCGCAATATATACCGCTCGCGCGTTGTGAAATGCTTGTGAGACGATAATATAGCGAGTATTGCCAAAAATATGCTCTGCGCGCAGGATGCTATCTAAGGTACGCAAACCGGCGTAGTCTGGCTGAATATGCTCAGCCGGAATCCCTGCGGCGATCAAATCAGCACGCATTTGCGCCGGTTCGTTGTAATACGCGGTGTGATTTGCACCACTGACGATAAAATAATCGCTTTTCCCGGCCTGATAAAGCGCGACGGCCGCACGAATACGTGCGCTATAAAAGGGATTGATTTGCCCACCGGCTAGCGTTTTGGCGGTCCCTAAAATGACAGCGACCTCGTGCTCTGGCACATCCTCTACACGGTCATAAAGGTAGGCACTGCTGCTCGCACCAACCCACCAATACGCCATCAGCGGTGTGAGTATCACCAGCAGTAATACACTAACAAATGCCAAAGCGATTTTCCTCATAAACGGGGCAACAAATAATCCGGCACAATCCCGCTTTCTTCAATATAAGGCAGCGGATCTAAACCGCGGAAAAACCCTTCGCCACTGACTAAGGCGGTGGCAATCCCATAAGCATTACCGCCAAGGATGTCGGTGTGTAAGGTATCACCAAGCATTAAGGTACGCGCGTGATCGAAGTGCTTGCCTTGGTCCTCTAAGCGTTTAGCGACGATATTAAAAATCTCGGCGAATGGCTTACCGAACACTTTGGCATGGTCAAATAAATGATCTTCCAGACACAATACATAACTCCCGGGCTCTGTCGAGCTATGATCACCCATCGGCGCAATCAAATCGGGGTTGCCGAGTAAAATGGGGCGTGGACGATCGTGCAACGCAGCGACAAAATGCTGTTGTTGCGCGTCATCCCAAGACAGACTGGATAAGAATAAGAAGCCATCACAATCTAGAAAATCAGGGTCGTCTTGAGTGATGGTGACTACGCCGCGCTCGTGTAAATCTTCTTGCCCGTCGTGTGGAGCTATGAGTCCCCAGCGCATATTATCGGGGTAATTATGTAAGCCGTTAAGCAGCGCATCGCGGCTAGTAATAATTTCTTGTTCGCCAAAATCAAAGCCCAAGCGACGGAATTTCGTCACCACATGCTGTTTGGCGTAACTGGCCGCATTCGAGACAATAAACAGGTTCTTTCCCTGCGCACGAAGTTCTGCCACCTGCGCAGGTGCGTTAATAATCGCGTGTTGGCCGACATTAAGCACCCCAAACGCATCAAATAAAAAGGTATCAAAGCACTCACTGAGGGCGAGTACATCATCGCACACCTCAGGCTGATGGTGACACAACGGCGAGGGCGGCAAGCGATGGCGGATATCCTGGTAATGCACAAATGAGCGTTTAGCAGCCATGCAAGTCTCCTTAATGAGTAAATACCGTGCCTACGCTGCCACGTTCGCGCAAGGCATCAAGCAAAAGTTCCGGATGGGTACCGTCAATAATGGCACTATGTTGCGCACCACCACGTAGCGCAGTTAACGCGCAATCAACCTTTGGCAGCATCCCACCATAAATCACGCCTTCATCGATCAGTGCACGCACCGCTTTGCCATCAAGGCTGGCAAGCCGTTCGCCCTGCTTATCGAGCACACCGCTGACATTGGTCATCAAAATAAAATCATCGGCAGAAAGGGCTGCTGCAATATGGGCGGCGCTATAATCGGCGTTAATATTGAGCGCTTGTTGCGTGCTATCACAGGCCAATGGCGCAATAATCGGCGTCCAACCACAGTCCAGTAAATCATCGAGTAGTTTAGGGTTTACTGAATTAATTTCACCGACCGCGCCGAGTTTAGGGTTCTGGGTGGCCTTGAGCAAGCCGCCATCTTCGCCGCTCACCCCGACTGCTACGATACCAGCTTTATCGAGTGCACGCACCAACGCTTTGTTCACCTGCCCGCAAAGCGCCATTTCGACCACGGCCAGCGCGTCGGCGTCGGTATAGCGTTGTCCATCGATAAAATGGCTCTGCTGGTTGGTTTTCTCCAACCAATACGAAATCTGCGGACCACCACCATGGACAACCACCACGCGATAACCTGCCGCACGTACCGCGGCAATCGCGCTTGCAAATTTGTCTAATGCTTGTTCGTTACCCATGGCGTTACCACCATATTTAACCACCACCGTAGCGCTCATTAATGCGCTCCAGTATGACCGAAGCCGCCTTCGCCGCGCTCACTATCTGAAAAAGTCTCGACCTGGTTGAGCGCAGGCCGTAATACTGGTGTAATCATCAATTGCGCAATCCGCTCACCAAGGCTTACGGTATAAGGCGTATCGCTGCGGTTCCAAAGTGATACTTTCAGCTCTCCTTGATAATCGCTATCAATCAACCCGACCAGATTACCGAGAACCAAGCCGTGTTTATGCCCTAAGCCAGAGCGCGGTAATATCAGCGCGCAGTAGCCAGGATCAGCGATATGAATCGCGATCCCTGTACCGATTAACACGGTTTCACCAGGGCCAATCACACAGGTTTTATCGTCAAAAACGGCGCGCAAATCCATCGCTGCGCTACCATCGGTCGCGTAAGTCGGTAATTCGATGGACTGTCCGACACGCGGATCGAGGATACGATAATTGAGTTGTTGCATATTAGATCTTTTGTTTAAGGATTTCAGTGAGTAAGCATTTTGCCAGCGCGGTTTTATTCTGCCGTGGCAGGGCAATTTCTTGGGATTCGCTCAATAACGTCACCCGATTGTCATCGCTGCCAAACACACCCTCGCTAACGTCATTGGCGATAATCATATCGAGGCCTTTAGCGCGCAATTTGGCTCGTGCGTGTTCAAGAAGCTGTTCGGTTTCTGCGGCAAAACCAATCGTAAATGGGCGTTTATCACGCGCCAGGGACGCCACATCCGCGACGATATCTGGGTTTTCAACCAGCTCAAGGCTTAGCGCGCCATGCACGGTTTTTTTATGTTTTTGTGCGTGTGGCTCGTTAATCCGGTAATCGCTGACTGCCGCAGCGGCGATAAACACATCAGCGCTGACGGCAGCGCTCATCGCGGCTGTGTGCATGTCTTGTGCGCTCACCACATCGATGCGCTCAACCCCTGCAGGTGTGGCTAGCGTAGTTGGCCCAGTGATCAGCGTCACAGCCGCACCTCGGCGCGCGGCAGCAGCTGCGAGTGCATAGCCCATTTTGCCCGAGCTGTGGTTAGTCAGATAACGCACTGGATCGATCGCTTCACGCGTTGGGCCAGCGGTAATCACCACTTTTTGTCCCTGCCAATCTTGGGGTGAGGTGAAGGCCGCAACGATTTCCTGTGGCTCGAGCATACGCCCTGCGCCAAATTCACCACAGGCCTGCTCCCCTTCACCAACCGGCAATAAGCGATGATTATCGCGCGCACTCAAGACATCGATATTGGCTTGTGTGGCTGGATGTGCCCACATCAAGCGGTTCATCGCCGGCGCTATCACCACTTCTGCATCTGTGGCCAAATATAGCGTACTTAACAAATCATCAGCGATCCCATGGGCGAGTTTCGCCAGTGTGTTGGCGGTTGCTGGCGCGATCAATAACACATCCGCCCAGCGCGCCAATTCAATATGGCCCATTGCGGCTTCCGCATCTTGATCAAATAACGCACTACGCACCGGTTCACCAGAAATTGCTTGCAAAGTCATCGGGCTAACAAACGCCTGCGCGGCATCAGTGAGCACAAAACGCACTTTATAACCTTGTTTTTGCAACAAACGCGCGGTTTCGATGCTCTTATACGCGGCAATGCCGCCGCAGATGCCGATGAGGATGTTTTTCATGGTAAAGTGGCAATTAAAATCAATAGTGTACCGTGACAGGGAAGTTAAGCCAATGACCAAAGCACAAATACACACTGATATGCCGCGCGAGCGCTTACTGCGTTTAGGCGCAGCCGCGCTTGCCGATTATGAGTTACTCGCCTTATTACTTCGCACCGGTACACGCGAGCACGATGTGCTGAGCTTCGCGCGCACCATCTTAAACGAACGCAATGGCTTGGTTGGTTTACTCAACAGCGATCAGGACGATTTAGCCGTCATTAAAGGGCTTGGTCAGGCAAAAATTGCTGAACTGCTTGCGGTGATGGAAATTGCGCGGCGTTACGCCAATGCTGAAGTGAGTCATTCACAGTGGACCTTCACCTCGCCACAAGATGTGCGCGACTTTCTGATGTTGCAATACAAAGGCTTACAGGAAGAACGTTTAGGGATACTGTTGCTTAATCAGGGTCACCGCCTGCTCAGCTTTGCGCATTTAGCCAATGGCTCAGTTGCTGCTGTTGATGTGCCGATACGTGAGATTTTACGTCGCGTACTACAAAGCCACGCTGCAGCGGTGATTATGGTGCACAACCACCCGGCGCAGAGCCTCGAGCCCTCAGCAAGCGATCAAGCAGTAACGCGCAGAATCGAAGAAAGCCTGACGATGATCGATGTGCGTTTACTCGATCATTTTATCGTTGCCGGAAATACACTAGTTTCTATGCGAGAACAAGGTGGTTGGTGATATGATAGCGCCCTGTGATGTTAACCACTCAATGAGAGGAGTCTCAATGTGACGATAAGAAGCGCATTGATTGTGGATGATTCGGCGTTGGCGCGCTTAACGCTGAAACGCCATTTACAAAAATTCAATATTGAAGTTTTAGAGGCTGAGTGTATGGTTGATGCACGCTACTGGTTGTGGCGTGACGAATTGCCTGATGTCGTGTTTATGGATATTTCGATGCCCGATATTGATGGCTTTGAAGCTCTGGCTGAGATTCGCCAAAACTCAGACCTGCGCCATTTACCGGTGATTATGTATTCCGGCGATCATAGCCAAGAAGCCAAACAGCGCGCGAAAGATGAAGGCGCAACCGGCTACCTGCGCAAACCTGTCGATACCGCGCACTTGCAGATATTGCTCGATCGCCTGGGTAAAATACAACGCAAAAGCGAGCAACCGGTTCCTGAGAATATCGCGATCCCTGAGGAAAGTCTGTATAAAGCACCACTTCCAGAAACCATGGTCGTTACCTCACCGATCGTTGATACCGAAGAAGCCGAACAACTGGTGCAGGCAAACCGCAGCATGGGCGCAACACCACGCAGTGGCATTAAAGATTATGCTGAACTGCGTAGCAGTGTTGATCATAACAACCTTGCCATGCTCGAGCAACGCAGCCAGATCGCTAATTTAGAAACCGTGGCGCAACGACAGAGCAATGATATTAACTATTTGAGCAAAACCCTGCTCGAAATCAACAACCGTTCCAAAACACTGATGGTTGTGCTGTTAATTATCGCTGTGCTCGCTGCCGTGGGCGTAGCTCTCGCCATGTTGCGCTAGTTCGTTCATGCCTTGGTTTCCGCTCACCTTAGTCGGCTTAACGTCACTGATTGGTGGGCTATTTAACCTTGCATGGCCGACGATGATGCTCGGCTTAGTGCTGGTGATTCTTTGGCAACATCGCCAACAAAATCTCTTGGTTAGTTGGGTCCGTCAAGGCGGTAAAAATAACCCACCGGATATTACCTCACCGCTTGATGAAGCGGTGAGTTTACTGCTTAAACGTCGCAAACAATCGCGTAAACGTAAACGCCGCCTTCAAGAATT
Source organism: Suttonella sp. R2A3 (assembly GCF_021513215.1). NCBI lineage: Bacteria > Pseudomonadati > Pseudomonadota > Gammaproteobacteria > Cardiobacteriales > Cardiobacteriaceae > Suttonella > Suttonella sp. R2A3. Next base: position 1,101,403 of record NZ_CP090975.1, read on the forward strand.
GCTCAAAACCTTTCGTGAACTCGCTGAAGCTGTGCCAGATGCGGCCATGGTGGTCGATAGCAATGGCCGACTGCTCAATTTCAACCGCGCCGCACAAACGCTTTTAGGCCTGCATCCGCGTATGGACCATGGCACACGCATCGATCACTTATTGCGTGGCGAATCGTTCGAGGCCTTCTGGCATAATCAAACCGGACACGCCTCCACCACCCTACGCCTACCTGGCGACATTGCGGTGTACGTTGAGATGAGCCGAGTACCGCTCTCACAAGGCAATATTTTGCTGATCGCCCACGATGTGACCAACGTTGTCCTGCTCAATCAAAAACGTAAAGCCTTTATCGATAACGCCTCGCATGAGCTTAAAACGCCACTGACGGTGATTTATGGTTATCTTGAAGTGATGGCCTCGGGCGAATTACCAGAGCACTTACGCCAACCAGTCGATGAAATGCAAAGCCAGGCGAGTCGCATGAAAACGCTGATTGATGATATGTTGCGTCTTGCTCGCCTGGAAAACGCACAAGGTTTGCTGCATGAAGAAATTGTTGATATTGAAGCGTTATTCAGCGATTTGGTCGAGACGATGGCGCAACGCTTTCCCAATGAGGTGGGGGTTAAACTCGCTTATGTCGAGCCTATTGAGCTTTACGCTGATCAATATATTCTTTATTCCGTGCTGAGCAATCTACTCATCAACGCCCTTTTACACGCAAAGAGCCGTCACGCTGTGGAGTTATCTGCGGCAGTGAGCGAGGTGGATATTGTGCTGATGGTGCGTGATGACGGCACCGGGATTGCGCCAGAACATTTACCACGCGTCACCGAGCGGTTTTACCGCGTTGATGATCAACGCGAGCACAGCAAAGGGTCAGGATTAGGGCTTGCGATTGCCCGCCATGGCGCTGAGTCACACGGCGGCACACTGGAGATTCAATCAACCCCTGGGGTTGGCAGTACGTTCAGCGTCGTACTACCGCTTAATCGCTTGCGTCAGGCAACTACTTAAGCAATCCGTCCATAGCGCCCGGCGTGCTTGAAGCCTCTACGGGTGCGCTAGCGGTTTCTTTCAGCCCACCACCGAGTGCAGTATAAAGATCAACCTGGTTATTGAGTATTTGCTGTTTGGTCACAAGCAGTCCTTGTCGACTGGCATAGCTTTCACGCTGTGCATCAAGCATATCGAGCGCGCTCGACACCCCGTTTTCAAAGCGCAGGTTTTCTAAACGCATCCGTTCACTTACTGCCTTACTGCCACGCTGTTGAGCGGCGTATTGATCAGCTAAGGTTTCGCGCGCAACCAGCGCATCAGCAACATCCGTGAACGCCTGTTGCACCGTCTGCTGGTAATCTTCAATCAACACCTGTTGCTGTAATTCGCTGATTTTTAGGTTCGCATCACGTCGTCCACCATCAAAAATCGGCAAGCTGATACTCGGGGCAAACGACCATAGCAGATTGCCACCATCAAAGAGATGGTTTAATTCGGTGCTGCCATAACCCAGATTGCCCGTGAGTTTAATGCTCGGGAAAAACGCCGCTTTCGCTGCACCAATATTGGCATTAGCTGCTTTGAGCTGATATTCCACTTCACGGATATCGGGGCGATTAGCGAGCACAGCCGAAGAAACGTTCGAGGCAATCGCCATCTCAGCGAATTGTTCATCTAATCCAGCTGCTTCGGGAAGCTCTAATGCAGAAACCGGATAGCCTACCAGCATACTCAAGCCATTCATCGCTTGGCGTAAATTGCGTTTTTGCGCCGCATAATCAGCTTTTGCGCCCTCAATCTGGCTTTCCACCCCGTGCAAGGCTATTGCAGAAATCAGCCCTGCGTCAAATTGCAGCTTGGCTAGCCGGTAGCTTTCAGCGCGCGATTGCATCACTTTTTCTGATAACGCCATCGAGGCTTGGGCAATACGGGCTTGGTAATAGGTTTTCGCCACTGCGGCAATCAAAGATAATTGCGCCGCGTCGCGCGCTTCATGGGTTGCAAGGTATTTATTCAACGCGACATCGCTCAGCGCCTGAACGCGCCCAAAGAAATCCAACTCAAAAGCGCTCATCCCCAAACCAACTTGATACTGTTCGCTGATCGTCGCCTGTCGTACTGGGCTAAAATCACGCGCTGTACGGCTGCGTGTGTAATCACCTTGCGCGCCTAAACTCGGCAACACATCGGCATGAGTAATGCCGTATTGTGCTTGGGCGATTTGGGTGTTGAGCGCGGCTTTACGCAAGTCGTGATTATGCTCAAGTGCTGTGGCGATAAAGCGCTGCAGGCGCGGATCACGGAAATAATCGCGCCAACCCAGCTCACTGATCTCTTGGTCATCGGCTGCTTGCTCATCAAGCGCCACATCGATCCATTGCTGGGCAAGCGGCACTTGAGGTTGCTCATATTGTGGGACAAACGAACACGCGCCTAAAAAGACCGCTAAAGGCAAACTTGCCCAACGACTGCGGATGATTAGCGGTTTGGTTTTCATACGGCGCTCTCCTGTGAAGCCGGTGGTTGTTTACCTTTAAAGAAATGGCGCACCACAACAAAAAAGATCGGCACTAAAAAGATCGATAACAGTGTACCAATTGCCATGCCTGAAAGCACGCTTGTGCCGATCGCGCGTTGGCTTGCCGCACTTGCCCCAGTAGCAAAGAACAGTGGAATAACCCCGGCAATAAAGGCGATAGAGGTCATGATGATCGGACGGAAACGCAAATGCGCTGCGGTTAGCGCGGCTGCCACCCGGCTTCGCCCTGCTTCCTGGGTTTCTTTAGCAAATTCGATAATCAAAATCGCATTCTTTGCCGAAAGCCCCATCACGGTAATCAAGCCGACTTGGAAGAAAATATCGTTATCCATGCCACGCAATAAAGTCCCCAGTGCCACACCTAAGAAGCCGAGCGGAATCACGAGCAGCACCGCAAAAGGCACCGACCAACTTTCATAGAGCGCCGCTAAACACAAGAATACTGCGAGCATCGAAAAGGCATAAAGAACCGTTGATTGAGCACCTGCGCGTTGTTCTTCCAGAGATTGCCCAGTCCATTCCACTGCAAAACCTGGCGGCAATTGCGCGGCGATCTCTTCTATCGCCTTCATCGCATCACCGCTACTCTTACCTGGTGCTGCACTACCCGTAATTGCCATCGCCGGATAGCCGTTATAGCGCGTAAGCTGCATCGGGCTGTTCTCCCAATGCATACTCGCCACAGTTGATAGCGCCACTTGCTCACCACTATTGGTCGACACATTGAGCGCGAGCACATCTTCTGGTTGCATACGTGCAGCGGCTTCAGCCTGCATCACCACGCGCTGCATCCGGCCTTTATTCGGAAAATCATTAACATACGACGAGCCCAAATGGGTCGATAGCGTTTGCGCGATTGCGCCCAAAGAAACCCCTTGGATTGCTGCTTCATCGCGGTCTATATCAATGACCAGCTGCGGTGCATCCTCCAAACCATTCGGTCGAACCCCCACCAATAACGGATTTTGCGCGGCCATACCCAACATCTGATTACGCGCATCGATGAGCGCCTGGTGATTTTGGCTGTTGCGTGCTTCTAGGCGCATATTAAAACCACCAGAGCCACCCAGTTCTGGCAGCGCTGGCAGGTTAACCACAAAGACCATCGCCTCACGAATACTGCCCACCTGAGCATTTAACCGTCCAACCAAGGCGTCAGCTTTTTGACCAGCAGCGCTACGTTGCCCCCAATCGGTCAAGCTGATAAATGCCAGCCCCATATTTTGCCCCTGACCGGAGAAGCTAAAGCCCAAAATACTCACCATATCTTCGACTTCTTCATTCGCGAGAATGTTTTCTTCGACTTGACGCATCACATCAGTGGTCTGCTGTTGGGTTGACCCTGATGGCAACTGCACACTAACCACTAACGCCCCTTGATCTTCTGAAGGTAAAAACGAGGTTGGCAGTTGTTTGAATAAAAAGAATGCCCCAGCCGCAATAGCGAGGAAAATCGCCATCATAAAATAACTGCGACGAATGAGTTTCGCGAGTAACCCTTCATAAGATTTGGTCGTACGCTTAACGCTGCGGTTAAACCAGCCAAAAAAGCCTTTTTTCTCGCCCTCTTTAGGCGGCTTCAGGAACGTCGCACACAAAGCAGGAGTCAGCGAGAGCGCCATAAAGGCTGAAAAACCAATCGCTGAGGCCATCACCAGCGCAAATTGGCGATAAATATTACCAGTCGCACCTGGGAAAAACGCCATCGGGATGAATACTGAGATCAGCACTACGGTAATCCCAATGACCGCGCTGGAAATCTGTCTCATCCCTTTAAGCGCCGCCTCACGGGGCTTAAGCTTCTCATCTTCCATCAAGCGCTCAACGTTTTCCACCACCACAATCGCATCGTCAACAACAATCCCGATCACCAGCACCATCGCAAACATCGTCAAGACGTTTATAGACATACCTAAAGGCACCATCAGCGCTATCGCACCAAGCAATGAAATCGGCACCACAATGGTTGGGATGATGGTGTAACGAATATTTTGTAAGAACAAAAACATCACGAGGAACACCAAACCCACCGCCTCGATTAAGGTATGAAAAACTTTCTCAATCGAGATATCGACGAATTTCGAGCTATCGTAAGGGATTTTCCAATTAATCCCTTCAGGGAAATATTGCGCGAGCTCCTGCATTTTTTCGCGTATTCCCTCGGCTGCCGAAACCGCGTTCCCATCGCCTGAAAGCTGCACACCCAGACCGACCGCCGGCTGACCATTTAAACGCGCAGAAGTGGCATATTGCTGACTGCCCAACTCAACCCGCGCCACATCATGCAAGCGCACCGTCGCGCCGCTGACGTTACTGCGTAAAACGATATTACCAAACGCCTCGGCGTCAGTAAGCTGTCCGGTAACAATCAATGAAGCAGTAAGGCCTTGCCCATCAAGCGCGGGTAAGTCGCCAATACTACCGGCTGGGATTTGCGTATTTTGTGCACTGATGGCCTGCGCAATCTCAGCGGTGCTCAAGCCATAGTTACGCATCTTATCCGGGTCAAGCCAAATACGCATCGCACGTTCAGAACCAAACACCTGCACCTTACCGACGCCTTCAACCCGTTGCAATTCAGGCTCAATATTGCGTACCGCGTAATCGCTAACCTCATCAATACTGAGCTGCGAGTTTTCGCTGGCATAGAGCATCGCAAAGAGTAAGAAATTCGATTGTGATTTATTCACCTCCACCCCATTGCGACGCACGATTTCCGGCAATCGAGGTTCCGCTCGTGAAATACGGTTTTGCACCTCGACCTGCACCATATCCGAATCAGTCCCACTTTTAAAGGTGAGCGTCAATGAGCCCGTCCCATTGGCATTGACCTGAGATTCCATATAATCCAGGCCTTCCATACCATTCATTTCCCGTTCAATCAGGGTGAGTACCGCATTTTGGTGCACTTCAGCGGTCGCCCCAGGATAGACGGTACTAACGGTGATTTTCGGGGCGCCAACGCTTGGGTATTGTTCGACCGGCAATTGGGTAAGCGAGATCGCACCAGCGAGAATAATGAAAATCGCCACCACCCAAGCAAAAATAGGACGATTAATAAAAAACTTAGCCATAATCTTTCCTGTTTATTGCCCGGTCGATTCGCTTAACTGCTCTGCTGACCACGGGGTGGTTTGTACCGTTTTCGCCCCACGCAACCCCATTTGCCCATCAACAATCACTTTATCACCTGGCTCTAGACCGTTTGAGACAATCCAGTTACCCCCTTGGGCTTGATTGATCTCGATAGACTTCGGGGCAAAGGTGTTATCCTCATTAACCACTAGCACAGAATCCCCTTTATCGCCACGTGTTACCGCACGTTGCGGAATCAAATAGGCGTTTTCGAGCTGTGCGGTTGGGATTTTTACTCGCACATAGAGCCCAGGCAGTAATAACTGATCAGGATTCGGTACTTCAGCGCGTAAGATGACTTCTCCTGTGGCTGGGTCGACCGTTTGCTCAGCAAACAGCATCTTGCCTTGATGGTCGTACACACTGCCGTCTTCGAGCAGAATATCGACTTTAAGTTCGCCAGAGGTTTGCGCTAAAGCACCACTGGCAAACGCTTTCTTGAGCGCTAAAATCTTATTCGCTGATTGAGAGATGCTGAGTTCTAAAGGATCATTTTGTTGAATCACCGCGAGCGGTGTGGCTTGTGTCGCTGAAACCAAGGCGCCTTCGCTGACCAGCGCTTTGCCAATTTGTCCACTAATCGGTGCTTTAACCTTGGTATAACCCAACATAATCTCAGCCTGATTAATCGCTGCTTCTGCGGCATTGATATTGGCCTGCGCGGTGCGTTCTTCAGCTTGTGCTTGTTCGTACTGCTGCGAAGAAATAGCTTTAGCTTTAACCAATGGCGCGTAACGGCGCACATTGGCGCGCGCCAAATCTCGCGCGGTGATCGCTTGCTCACGTTTGGCTTTTGCGGTTTGTAAATCCGCACGATACACTGCGTCATCGATTTGATACAGCGCTTGGTCAGCACTGACTTTGCTGCCTTCTCTAAATAAGCGTTTTTGTACCACACCATTGGCTTGCGCTTGAACCACTGCTTCACGCGAAGGCTCTAAACGCGCCGGTAAATTCTCGTATAACGTTATCGCCTCGCTCTGAGCGGTTAATACGCCAACCGTTGGTGATGGCGCTTGTTGTTGCGCACTATCCTCGGCCGCAGCTCCGGCTTCTTTTTCTTGTTGACAACCAGCCAAGACAGCGAGCGCAACCGCCAACAATCCAGCTTTATACAGATTTTGATTCATAACGTTAATCCACATCAGTTTAACTTTCAGACCTTACGCGACGTGCACAATGGGCAAATTCTTTATAGTAGCGAGAGGACACGCTTATGCAAAGAATAATTTTGCTTTTGCCCCGCATCATACAGGACACAAATGACATTAAGGCGACTCAAAAAGGTGGAATTATACATACATTGATGTATGTATGTATACATTTTTACAACAGCTATGGGTATTAATTGGTGACGATTTATTTAATCAGCCACGCCCTGAGTACCCTATAACCCAACCATAAATACTGATAAATTGCGCAACTGAGCCTGCAAGCACAAACACATGCCAGATGCCGTGTCCGTGGCGAATCTTTTCATCATTGACGTACCAATAAACCCCTAGCGTATAAAACACGCCACCCACTGCCAGCCAAATCAGTCCTGGTGCCGCTAACGCTTCAACAATCGGCATAATGGCGACAAGCACCAACCAACCCATCGTTAAATAGAGCACCAAAGACAGCACACGATTGCCTTTAGCAAAGATAAATTCCTGGGCGATACCGATTAATGCCAGCGCCCAACTCACGCCAAAGATCGACCAGCCCCAAGCACCACGCAGGGTAATCAACGTATAGGGCGTATAACTGCCGGCAATCAATAAATAAATCGCGCAGTGATCGATTTTTTTGAAAAAACGCTTCGCACGCGGTGAGCGCAAGCTGTGATAGAACGTTGAGGCACTGTAGAGCAAAATAAGGCTTGAGCCATAGATCGCGGCTGCGACCACATGATAGGCATCACCGTAGCGAGCGCCACGAACAATCAGCACTACCGTCGCAATGATGGCCAGTAGCGAGCCAATTAAATGTGACCAGCTATTAAAACGTTCACCGGGATACATGATTACCACTCAGCCTGTAAATCTGTCAGCGATAGCGCTGAAGAAGATAAAAATATTCAGATAATAAAAAAGCAGCCCAAAGGCTGCCTTTTTACGTTCTACTGGATTACCAGCTGGACTTTTTAACGCCCGGGACTTCACCACGCATCGCAAGTTCGCGTAGTTTAATCCGTGACAGACCAAACCGGCGGTAAACCGCGTGTGGACGTCCAGTGATGCGGCAGCGACGCTGTAAGCGTGCTGGAGAGGCATCACGAGGCAACTTTTGCAGTTTTTCCTGCGCTACCTGACGTTCTTCTTCAGAATAGGTATCAACCTTGCGGATGATTTCTTTAAGTTCGTGTCGCTTAGCGGCGTACTTTTGTACGGTTTTGAGGCGCTTTGCTTCACGATTGACCATGCTTCTTTTCGCCATAATTAACCTCTAAATGGGAAACCAAACGCTTCAAGCAGCGCTTTTGCCGCGGCGTCGTCTTTCGCTGTGGTGGTAAAGGTAATATCCATACCACGCATTGCATCAGTTTTCTCGAAATCAATTTCCGGGAAAATGATGTGCTCTTTAACGCCGAATGTATAGTTGCCGCGACCGTCGAAAGATTTCGGACTCAAGCCACGGAAATCACGAGTACGTGGCAATGAAATATTGATCAAACGATCAAGGAATTCATACATTTGCTCACGACGCAGTGTGACTTTACAACCAATTGGCCAACCATCACGAATTTTAAAGCCCGCAATCGACTTCTTCGATTTGGTAATCAATGGCTTTTGACCTGAGATGAGACTCAGATCACGCACAGCGTTATCCATGATTTTCTTATCGTTAACAGCCTCGCCCACACCCATGTTAATGGTGATTTTTTCGAGCTTAGGCACTTCCATAACATTAGCGAGACCAAGCTTCTTTTGCAGCTCAGCCGCTAACTCATTGCGATACTGTTCTTGTAATCTTGCCATGTCAGACCTCAATCTACCTGTTCGCCATTAGACTTGAACACACGCACTTTCTTGCCGTCTTCAATTTTGAAGCCGACGCGATCACCTTTACCGGTGGCAGCGTTGAACAACATGACGTTAGAAATATGAATGGCCGCTTCTTTTTTCATGATGCCGCCTTCAATACCCAATTGAGGATTTGGTTTAACGTGTTTTGATACTTGGTTAATACCTTCAACCACCACACGATCACCACGAACCGACTTAACGACGCCGCGCTGACCTTTATCCTCTTTCTTACCAGCGATTACGATAACCTCATCGCCTTTTTTAATACGTTTCATACTCCGCTCCTTACAGCACTTCTGGCGCTAGCGAGATGATCTTCATGAACTTCTCACCACGCAGCTCACGCGCGATTGGCCCAAACACACGGGTACCAATTGGCTCAAGCTTCTGGTTTAAGAGTACCGCTGCATTGCTGTCAAAACGCAACACAGAACCATCGCGACGACGTACGCCTTTTTTGGTACGCACGATAAGCGCATTATACACGTCACCTTTTTTCACACGGCCACGTGGCATCGCTTCTTTAACCGAAACTTTAACCACATCACCGATGCCGGCGTAACGACGGTGCGAACCGCCTAATACCTTAATACACTGCAGCTCACGAGCGCCGCTGTTGTCCGCCACTGAGAGGCGTGATTGCATTTGAATCATTATTGGCCCCCTGTTTAACCTTCTGCACGTTCAACGATTTCCACCAGACGCCAGGTCTTGGTTTTAGAAATCGGACGGCTTTGATTGATACGTACGGTATCACCAATATTGCACTCGTTGTTTTCATCGTGCGCATGGCATTTCAACGTACGTCGAATATATTTACCGTAGAGTGGGTGCTTTTCATAACGTACAACATGCACAGTGATTGATTTATCACCCTTATTGCTCGCTACAACACCCTGCAATACGCGTTGAATGGATTTTTGTTCACTCATGGTCACACCTTCACATTGTGTTGTGCCAGCAAGGTTTTCACTCGAGCAATCTCACGACGCACCTCACGGATGTGGTGGGTTTGCTCTAATTGACCACTGGCTTTTTGCATGGTTAATTTCATTTGTGCCTGACGCAGAGAGAGTAATTCTTCGCGCAAGCCGTCAACGTCTTTTTCACGTAAATCTTTCAGACTCATCACATCACCTTCCGCTCTTCAAACACGGTTTGTACCGGAAGTTTCGCAGCAGCCAAGCGGAACGCTTCACGCGCCAACTCTTCGCTAACCCCTTCCATTTCATAAAGCACGGTGCCAGGTTGTACCTTAGCGACCCAATACTCCACATTACCTTTACCTTTACCTTGACGGACTTCTAAAGGTTTGTTCGTAACTGGTACATCAGGGAAGATGCGGATCCACACTTTACCACCACGCTTAACGTGACGGTTGATCGCACGACGCGCCGCTTCAATTTGACGCGCTGTGATACGACCGCGAGTGGTGGCTTTTAAGCCGTACTCGCCAAAGCTGACCTTATTACCAGCTTGTGCCAGACCGCGGTTGCGGCCTTTCATCTGCTTTCTGAATTTTGTTCGTTTTGGTTGTAACATAATTCCACCTTAATCCTTGCGACGCGCACGAGGCTTACGACGGCCACGCTTGTCTTCTGGCGCTTCGTTAATCGCTTGATCGGCCTCGATGCCTTCAAGTTTCTCGCCTTTGAAAATCCACACTTTAATGCCGATAACGCCATATGTGGTGTGCGCTTCTGCCAAACCATAGTCGATATCCGCACGCAGGGTATGCAGTGGCACACGGCCTTCGCGATACCATTCAGTACGGGCAATTTCAGCGCCGTTTAAACGACCTGCAATGCTGACCTTGATCCCAGCAGCGCCTAAACGCATAGTGCCGGCAACCGCACGCTTCATCGCGCGACGGAACATCACACGACGCTCCAACTGCTGCGCAATATTTTCAGCAACCAGATACGCATCAAGCTCAGGACGACGGATTTCTTCGATATTGATCGAAGCAGGCACGCCCATCAGCTTGCTGACTTCTTTCTTCAATACTTCAATATCTTCGCCTTTCTTACCAATCACCACACCCGGACGAGCGGTAAAGATGGTGATTTGTGCGCCATTGCGTGGACGCTCGATATGGATTTTGCTGACTGAGGCGTGCGCGAGTTTTTTACGGATGAACTCACGGACTTGGTGGTCATTTTCCAGATAATCGGCATATTCTGTGCCTTCTGCATACCACTTAGATGTCCAGTCTTTGGAAATCCCTAAACGAAAACCAATTGGATGTACTTTTTGACCCATTGTTTACTCCCTTAGCGCTCTTGCACGCGAATCATGATGTTGCTGGTACGCTTCAAAATGCGTGTACCGCGACCTTTAGCGCGTGCTGCGAATCGCTTCATCGTCATACCTTCACCCACTTGGATTTCGGCAACGAACAGCGCATCCACATCAGCACCTTCATTTTCTTCGGCATTAGACACTGCAGAATTTAACAACTTCAGAATCATGCTCGAGGCTTTCTTCGGTGAGAATGTCAAAATCTCAATGGCTTCATCAACATGCTTGCCGCGAATTTGATCGGCAACCAGTCGCGCTTTTTGCGCCGAGATGCGCGCAGCGCGTAATTTTGCTGTAGCTTGCATCATAAACTCCTATCGACCTTTCTTATCGGCGGCGTGACCGCGATAATTACGGGTTGGCGCAAATTCACCCAACTTATGACCAATCATGTCTTCGTTGACAAGAATTGGCACATGCTGCTTACCGTTATGTACGGCAATGGTTAAACCAATCATGTCTGGAGTAATCATCGAACGACGAGACCAGGTTTTAATCGGTTTTTTGCTCTTATTTGCAACGGCTTCATCAACCTTTTTGGCTAGATGAAGATCAATAAAGAATCCTTTTTTCAGTGAACGTGCCATGCTTAACCTCTCTTAGCGTGACGGCGTGAAACGATCAATTTATCCGTGCGTTTATTCGAACGGGTCTTCTTGCCTTTAGTCGGCTGACCCCACGGACTGACCGGATGACGGCCACCTGAAGTACGACCTTCACCACCACCATGTGGGTGATCGACTGGGTTCATCACCACACCGCGAACGGTCGGACGAATCCCGCGCCAACGTGTCGCACCCGCTTTACCGAGTGAACGCAGGCTGTGCTCATGGTTAGAGACTTCACCCAACGTTGCACGACAATCAGCAAGCACTTTACGACGCTCACCAGACTTTAAGCGGATGGTCGCATATTTGCCTTCACGAGCAACGAGTTGTGCTGAACCACCAGCGCTACGCACTAACTGCGCGCCTTTACCTGGCTTCAATTCCACACAGTGAATGGTTGAACCCACTGGGATATTGCGGATCGGCAGGGTATTACCACGCTTGATCGACGCGTCATCACCATTACGGATCACATCGCCAGCTTCCATACCGCGTGCTGCGATAATGTAACGACGCTCGCCGTCAGCATAACGTACTAACGCAATGAAGGCAGTGCGGTTTGGATCATATTCCAAACGCTCAACCACAGCGTCCATACCGTCTTTTTGACGTTTGAAGTCGATGATGCGGTATTTATGCGCATGACCACCGCCACGATGACGGGTAGTAATACGGCCCATGTTGTTACGACCACTGCCACGCTTTTGTTTTTCAACCAGCGCCGCAAACGGCTGACCTTTGTGTAGTTCAGGACGGGTTACGTCCACCACGAAACGACGGCCAGGGGAAGTCGGTTTATTGGTTTTAATCGCCATTATTCCTTCTCCTTAGGCCTGCTCAGACAACAGCGCTTCCATATCCACGCTCTTATCCAGGCTCACATAGGCCTTTTTATAATCACTACGACGGCCGACGCGGGCGCCAAAACGCTTGGTTTTGCCTTTCACATTCACCGTACGTACGGCGATCACATCGACTTCCATAAGCTGCTCAACAGCTTCTTTGATTTCTTGCTTGGTTGCACGACGATCGACCTTGAAGACGAGCTGTTTGTCTTCAGCTGCCAATGAAGATTTCTCAGTAACGTGCGGACCTTTAATCACTTGTAACAAACGTTCTTGTTTCATGATAACCACTCGTTGATTTTTTCAATGGCCGCTTTGTCGACGGCAACTTTCTCATGACGCAGTAACAAAGCAGGATTCACTGCTTGTACATCAACCACACTGATGCGTGGCAGGTTACGCGTCGCCAGGTAGGCGTTATCATTAGCGCTTTCAGTAACCACTAACACATCCTGACCTAAATTATTTTTCTCTGCATAAGCGGCAAATTCTTTGGTCTTGTGAGAATCAAGCTCAAAAGACTCGAGCACCAGCAAACGCTCTTGGCGCGCCAACTCAGAGAAGATACTACGCATAGCCGCGCGATACATTTTCTTATTAACTTTTTGGCTGTAATCACGTGGTTTAGCTGCAAAGGTCACCCCACCGCTACGCCAGATTGGCGAACGAATGGTCCCTGCGCGTGCACGCCCTGTGCCTTTCTGGCGCCAAGGTTTTGCACCACCACCAGAAACTTCACTACGGGTTTTCTGTGCTTTAGTACCTGAGCGACCACCGGCCAAATAAGCGGTAACCACTTGGTGAATCAACGCCTCGTTAAACGCCACACCGAATACTTCATCGGCAACGGTTACCGAACCGGACGCATTACTCATTTGAATATCCATCATGCCTCCTTATGCCTTTACCGACGGACGAATCATCACAAATCCGCCCTTCGCGCCGGGTACTGCGCCTTTGATCAAAATCAAGTTACGCTCGCTATCAACGCGGGCAACTTCGAGATTTTGTACGCTGCACATTTTGTTACCCATCTGCCCGGACATTTTTTTGCCCTTGAATACACGACCTGGTGTCTGGTTTTGACCAATTGAACCAGGAACGCGGTGAGAGAGTGAGTTACCGTGTGTTTTACGCTGACCACGGAAGTTGTGACGCTTGATTGTACCGGCAAAACCTTTACCAATACTGCGCGCACGCACGTCCACTTTTTTGACCTTCAGCAAACACATCTAACGCCACTGCTTTACCCACTTCATAATCGGCAAGCTCTTCACTGGTGAGACGGAATTCTTTGACCAACAAACCTGCGGCGACATTTGCTTTAGCAAAATGCCCTGCTTGAGGCTTGGTTGTACGATTTGCTTTACGTTCCCCAACAGAAACCTGTACAGCATCATAGCCATCGGTTTCCTGGGTTTTAATTTGTGAAATTACATTTGGCTTCACCTCGATCACCGTTACGGCGCTGGCGTTGCCATCTTCGTCAAAAATTCGGGTCATACCGACTTTCTGACCCACAAGGCCCATTGTCATATTGTTATCCTCATTTTTACAAAAAAGACGAGAGGAGGGTGGGTGCCCTCTTCGGCTTCACGAGCATCCAAAAAAGCGGAAAGTTTTCACTTTCCGCTTCCGAGATACACGAAAGGTGCGCGATTTTACTGCAATTCAATCTTGACGTCAACCCCTGCCGCCAAATCCAGTTTCATCAACGCATCGACGGTTTTGTCGGTTGGATCAACGATGTCCATAATGCGCTTGTGTGTGCGCATTTCATATTGATCACGCGCGTCTTTATTAACGTGCGGGGAGATCAAAACCGTGTACTTTTCGATTTTTACTGGCAAAGGTACCGGGCCCTTAACTTGGGCACCAGCACGTTTCGCCGTTTCAACGATCTGCTTGGCTGACGCATCAATCAAGCGGTGATCGTAAGATTTCAAACGAATGCGGATTTTCTGTGTACTAGCCATAGTGTTATCCGTTATTCAATAATGCTGGCAACAACGCCGGCGCCAACGGTACGACCACCTTCACGAATCGCAAAGCGTAAGCCTTCGTCCATCGCGATTGGGTTGATCAGGTTAACTTCCATTTTGATGTTATCGCCTGGCATAACCATTTCAACGCCTTCTGGAAGGATACATTCGCCAGTTACGTCCGTGGTACGGAAGTAAAACTGTGGGCGGTAGCCTTTGAAGAATGGGGTGTGACGGCCACCTTCGTCTTTAGACAGAATGTAGACTTCTGCTTCAAACTTGGTGTGTGGGGTAATGGTGCCTGGCTTAGCCAAGACTTGACCACGTTCAACGTCTTCACGCTTGGTACCACGTAACAGAACGCCTACGTTGTCCCCTGCTTGACCTTGGTCGAGCAATTTACGGAACATTTCAACACCGGTACAGGTGGTTTTGGTGGTTGGGCGGATACCGACGATTTCGATTTCTTCACCGACTTTAACCACACCGCGCTCAATACGACCAGTTACAACAGTACCACGGCCTGAGATTGAGAAGACGTCTTCGATTGGCATCAAGAATGGCTTGTCGATGTCACGCTCTGGCTCTGGGATGTATGAGTCTAAAGCATCAACGAGTTTCTCAATTGATGGAACACCAATGTCTGAGGTGTCGCCTTCGAGTGCTTTTAATGCTGAACCAATGATGATTGGTGTGTCATCACCTGGGAAGTCGTATTCGTTTAACAGGTCACGAACTTCCATTTCAACGAGTTCTAAGAGTTCTGCGTCGTCTACCATGTCGGCTTTGTTTAAGTAAACAACGATGTTAGGCACGCCTACCTGACGTGATAACAGGATGTGTTCACGAGTCTGTGGCATTGGGCCATCAGCGGCTGAACAAACCAGGATAGCGCCGTCCATCTGCGCCGCACCAGTGATCATGTTTTTAACATAGTCAGCGTGTCCTGGGCAGTCTACGTGTGCGTAGTGACGAGCTTCTGATTCATATTCAACGTGGGCAGTTGAAATGGTAATCCCACGAGCACGTTCTTCTGGTGCACCGTCAATCTGGTCGTATGCTGAGAATGAGCCACCAAAACGATCCGCACCAATCTTGGTTAATGCTGCTGTTAATGTGGTTTTACCGTGGTCAACGTGACCAATTGTGCCGACGTTAACGTGCGGCTTGGTGCGTTCAAATTTTTCCTTAGACATAAATACTCCGAGTCCTATTTAAGATTTATTTTTAACAACTTCGTCTACAATGTTATTAGGGGCTTCATTGTAGCAATCAAATTCCATCGCGTAGTTCGCGCGGCCTTGCGAAAGTGAACGAAGTGAGGTGGCATAGCCAAACATATTCGCCAGTGGTACTTGCGCACGGACGATCTTATCAATACCTTGATCTTCCATCCCTTGCACCAAACCACGACGGCTATTCAAATCGCCAATCACATCACCCATATAATCTTCAGGGGTGGTCACTTCAACCTTCATCATTGGTTCGAGCAACACAGGTTTTGCTTTACGTGCGCCCTGCTTGAAGCCTTCTGAACCAGCGAGTTTAAACGCCATTTCAGATGAATCCACTTCGTGGTATGAACCATCATAAAGGGTCACTTTGACATCAACCAATGGGTAGCCAGCCAAAACACCGTTTTGCATTTGCTCTTGTACACCCTTATCAACCGCTGGGATGTATTCTTTTGGTACAACACCACCAACAATCTGGTTGACGAATTCATAACCAAAGCCTGGCTCTTGTGGCTCAATACGCAGCCAAACGTGACCGAACTGACCACGACCACCAGACTGACGTACGAATTTACCTTCTTGCTCAACCGCTTCACGAATCGTTTCACGGTAAGCAACTTGTGGCGCACCAACATTGGCCTCAACCTTAAACTCGCGCTTCATACGGTCAACCAAGATCTCCAAGTGTAACTCACCCATACCAGAGATAATGGTTTGCCCGGTTTCTTCATCGGTATGGACACGGAAAGACGGATCTTCCTGCGCCAATTTACCCAAAGCCATGCCCATTTTTTCTTGGTCAGATTTGGTTTTTGGCTCAACCGCCACTGAAATTACCGGCTCAGGGAACTCCATACGCTCAAGGATGATTGGCTTGTTCATGTCACACAGCGTTTCCCCAGTGATGACATCTTTCAAACCGATACACGCTGCGATATCACCCGCATACACTTCTTTGATCTCTTCACGAGAGTTTGAGTGCATCTGTACGATACGACCGACACGCTCGCGCTTGTCTTTCACAGAGTTAAGCACAGTCGCACCCGCTTCGAGTACCCCTGAGTAGCAGCGTACGAAGGTTAGCGTACCCATGAATGGGTCGGTAGCAACCTTAAACGCCAACGCAGAGAACGGCGCTTCATCATCAGCGATACGTGTATCTGCTTCTTCAGTATTCGGGTTAATCCCCTGAATAGCAGGCACTTCCACCGGTGAAGGCAACAACTCGATGACTTTATCGAGCATCGCTTGCACACCCTTGTTCTTAAACGACGAACCACACAGAACTGGTACGATTTCGTTGTTAATGGTGCGCTGACGCAAGCCCTGAACCAGCTCTTCTTCGCTTAACGCTTCGCCATTTAAGTATTTATCCATCAACGCTTCATCAGCCTCAGCAACAGCTTCAACTAAATATTCACGCCATTCTTCACAATCGTCCAACATATCTTGTGGAACATCGCCGTATTCAAAGGTCAAGCCGTTGTCATCTTCATTCCAGATGATTTCTTTCATCTTGATTAAGTCAACCACACCTCTGAAATCATCTTCTGCGCCAACCGGTAATTGCAGAGGAACTGCTTGAGTATTCAAGCGCTCTTTCATCTGTTCAACCACACGCAAGAAATTCGCGCCGACACGGTCCATCTTATTCACATAAGCGATACGTGGTACTTTATATTTATTAGCTTGGCGCCAAACAGTTTCAGTTTGTGGCTGAACGCCACCAACCGCACATAATACGAGGCAAGCACCATCTAATACACGCAGTGAACGTTCCACTTCAATGGTGAAGTCAACGTGCCCTGGGGTATCGATGATGTTAACGCGGTGCTCTGGGAACTGCTGTGCCATACCACTCCAGAAACAGGTGGTTGCTGCAGAGGTAATGGTGATCCCACGCTCCTGTTCTTGCTCCATCCAGTCCATGGTGGCTGCACCATCATGCACCTCACCGATTTTGTGTGACAAACCGGTGTAGAACAGAATACGTTCTGTGGTGGTTGTTTTCCCGGCATCGATGTGCGCCATGATGCCAAGGTTTCGGTATTTGTCGATTTTGGTCTTACGTGCCATAAAGGTACTCCAATACGTTCGAATTGATCGCCGTTACCAGCGGAAGTGGGCAAACGCTTTGTTCGCTTCCGCCATACGGTGGGTTTCATCGCGTTTCTTCACGGCATTACCGCGCTCTTCCATCGCGTCAATGAACTCGCCCGCCAGGCGCGCAGCCATTGATTTCTCATTACGCTTACGCGCTGCGTCAATTAACCAACGCATTGCCAACGCATTTTGACGCACTGGACGCACTTCGACCGGCACTTGGTAAGTCGCCCCGCCGACGCGACGAGATTTAACCTCAACCGCTGGACGGATTTTTTCCAATGCTTCTTCAAGCACATCGACTGCTTGCATTTGTTTTTTATCAGCCGCTTGATCCAGCGCTTGATAAACCACTTTTTCAGCCACAGATTTCTTACCAGAAACCATGACCATATTGATGAACTTCGCCACGACCACATTGCCGAATTTTGGATCCGGTAAAATATGGCGGATTGGCGCACGAACTCTTCTAGACATGAACTTTTCCTTTACTATTTACGATTTAGGACGCTTAGTGCCGTATTTAGAACGACCCTGTTTACGGTCCTTAACGCCTGCTGTGTCCAACGCGCCACGAACGATGTGATAACGCACACCTGGCAAATCTTTCACACGCCCGCCTCGGATAAGCACCAAGCTGTGCTCTTGCAGGTTGTGCCCTTCACCGCCGATATAGGCGGTTACTTCATACTTGTTTGTTAAACGCGTACGTGCAACCTTGCGCATGGCCGAGTTAGGCTTTTTAGGCGTCGTGGTGTATACACGGGTGCATACGCCACGCTTTTGTGGACATCCCTGCAGAGCAGGAACGTTGTTTTTATCTTTCTGTTGAATACGCGGCTTGCGCATCAACTGATTAATTGTTGCCATGAAAGCTTTTCTCCAAACTTTTTTATACAGTCAAATAGCGAGGAAATACGCTAACCGTATTCCTCTATTGTTGTGTCCTGTTGTATCAAAATGACTGGGCAGTGAGATAAATCTCACGCACATTGACACAAAAATGCACAACCCAAAGACATAAAGATGATAAAAATCAATACGTCAATAAGTGATGCCCTAGCCAGAGGCAGGGCATCATAGGCGCTCTAAAGCGACTTGTCAAGCGTCGTCTTCTGTCGAAGAACTCACCTCAACGTCATCCGCTTCGCCATCCTCAGCGCTTGCTACACCCATGGTGAGCAAATTCTGCTCTTCCTGGCGCAAGCTTCGACGCTCTTGATGATAAGCAAGCCCCGTACCTGATGGGATCAAACGCCCAACAATCACGTTCTCTTTCAAACCATGCAGGTCATCGATGCTGCCATGAACGGCTGCTTCGGTGAGTACACGCGTGGTTTCCTGGAATGATGCAGCAGAAACAAACGACTCGGTTGCCAACGACGCCTTAGTAATCCCCATCAATACAGGTTCATAACGCACCGGTAATTTACCGCTGGCTTGCAACTGATCATTGACTTCGAGCACACGCTGGATATCAAGCTGCTCACCCTTAATCAAGGTTGATTCGCCTGCATCGCTAACTAATACTTTACGCAGCATTTGGCGCACGATGACTTCGATATGCTTGTCGTTGATCTTAACCCCTTGCAGGCGATAAACGTTTTGTACTTCTTTGACGATATGGGCCGCCAACTCGTGTACACCGCGCAAACGCAGGATGTCATGAGGTGTTGGTTCACCATCAGCGAGCAGCTCGCCTTGTTTGACCTGCTCACCCTCAAAGACATTCAAACGACGCCATTTCGGAATCAAAATCTCAAACGACTCACCGTCTTCACCAGTAATCACCAAACGTTGTTTGCCTTTGGTTTCTTTACCAAACGACACCACCCCGGTAATTTCTGCCAAAATCGCTGGCTCTTTCGGCTTACGCGCCTCAAAGAGATCAGCCACACGTGGCAAACCACCGGTGATATCGCCGGTTTTGCCCGATTCTTGTGGCATACGTGCTAATACGTCACCCACACGAATTTCTGCACCATCATTAATATTGATGATCGCGCCTGCTGGCAAGAAGTAGGTTACCGGTACATCCGAACCCGCCTGAGTGACCAGTTTGCCTTTTTTATCGACAAAATGGATCATCGGGCGCTTGTCTTTTGCCGCACTTGAGCGCTGCGTATTATCCATGACCGTTTGTACGGTCAAGCCCGTTTCCGGATCGGTTGAGCTTTGTACAGTCACGCCATCTTCGAAATCAGAAAACGTGGCAAAACCTTCAACCTCAGCCACGATCGGATGAGTATGCGGATCCCAAGTCGCTAACGTCTGCCCTTGAGTGACGCTATCACCATCATTGATGTTTAACGTTGCCCCATAGGAGATCTTATAACGCTCACGCTCGTGACCATTTTTATCGATAATCGACAATTCACCACTACGTGAGATCGCAACCAGCTTACCGTCTTTATTAATCACGGTTTTGATGTTCGTCAAACGCGCTGTACCGTTAGTCTTCACCTCGATACTACCAATCGAAGCCGAGCTTTGTGCTGCCCCACCGATGTGGAACGTACGCATCGTCAACTGAGTACCTGGCTCACCGATCGATTGCGCGGCGATAACCCCAACCGACTCACCAACGTTCGCTTTATGGCCTCGGGCCAAGTCACGTCCGTAACACTGTGCACACACACCCTTGCGCGATTCACACGTAATGACGCTGCGTACCACAACACGGTCAACACCGGCATTTTCCAACACTTCAATTTCTTGTTCGCCGAGCAGCGTATCAGCCTCAAGCGCGACTTCACCGCTGTTGTGATCCATCACCGGCTCGGCTAACACACGGCCCAACACACGGTCCGAAAGCTTCTCGACCACGTCGCCGCCTTCAACAACCGCCTGGATTTCCAAACCAGCGCGAGTACCACAATCTTGTTCGTTAACCACCACATCTTGCGCGACATCGACCAAACGACGGGTCAAATACCCTGAGTTTGCGGTTTTCAACGCGGTATCGGCCAAACCTTTACGCGCACCGTGGGTAGAAATAAAGTACTGCAGAACGTTCAAACCTTCACGGAAGTTCGCAGTGATCGGCGTTTCGATGATTGAACCATCCGGCTTAGCCATCAAACCACGCATCCCAGCGAGCTGACGAATCTGCGCCGCGCTACCACGCGCCCCAGAATCAGCCATCATAAACACCGAGTTAAACGAAGGCTGCTCAACTGTCTCGCCGTCTTTATTGGTGACTTCGATCTTGCCCAATTGACTCATCATCGCTTTCGCGACTTTGTCGTTGGTGCCTGACCAGATATCGATTACCTTGTTGTATTTCTCACCCTGGGTCAGCAAACCAGAATTATACTGGTGCTCGATGTCTTTAACTTCGTCTTCGGCTTTCTGCAAAATACCCGCTTTTTCATTTGGCACCACCATATCGGTCACCCCGATTGAGGTACCTGAACGGGTGGCGTAACGGAAACCGGTATACATCAACTGGTCAGCCAAGATAACCGTTTCTTTCAAGCCGACTTGACGATAACAGGCGTTAATCAGCGCAGAAATGGCTTTTTTCACCATTGGCTTATCGATGAGCGCATACGGCAAACCTTTCGGCAGAATTTGTGAGAGAAGCGCACGACCAACCGTGGTTTCTACACGCTTCACATACGGCTCTTCAGCGTCGAAGAACTGCAAACGCACTTGTATTTTGGCCTGCAAAGCAACATGACCCGCTTGGTAAGCGCGCTCAACTTCATCAATATCGGCAAAGCGCATGCCTTCGCCTTTAGCATTGATACGCTCTCGAGTCATGTAATACAAACCAAGCACCACGTCTTGTGATGGCACGATAATTGGCTCACCGTTCGCAGGGGACAAGATGTTGTTCGAACTCATCATCAATGCGCGCGCTTCGAGCTGCGCTTCGAGTGAGAGTGGTACGTGTACCGCCATCTGGTCACCATCGAAGTCAGCGTTAAACGCCGCACACACTAATGGATGCAACTGGATCGCTTTACCTTCGATCAAAATCGGTTCAAATGCCTGGATACCCAAACGGTGCAAGGTTGGTGCACGGTTGAGCATCACTGGGTGCTCACGGATCACATATTCCAACGCATCCCAGACTTCCGGCTCATCACGTTCAACCATCAGCTTCGCTGCTTTGATTGTTGGCGCCTGATCTTTTTCGATCAACTGCTGGAAGATAAACGGCTTAAAGAGCTCCAATGCCATGCGTTTTGGCAGACCACATTGGTGCAAACGCAGAGTAGGACCAACCACAATCACCGAACGGCCAGAATAATCCACCCGTTTACCGAGCAAGTTTTGACGGAAACGCCCTTGCTTACCTTTGATCATATCCGCCAAAGATTTCAACGGACGCTTGTTCGAGCCGGTCACAGTACGGCCACGACGACCATTATCGAGCAATGAATCTACGGCTTCTTGCAGCATGCGTTTTTCATTGCGCACGATGATATCCGGCGCAAACAGCTCCAACAAACGCTTCAAACGGTTGTTACGGTTGATGACTCGACGATACAGATCGTTCAAATCTGAAGTTGCAAAACGTCCAGAATCCAACGGCACCAACGGACGCAGATCCGGTGGCAATACTGGCAGGACTTCTAAAATCAGCCATTCTGGCTTATTGCCGGAAGCGTGCAACGCTTCCATCAACTTCAAGCGCTTAACAATACGCTTGCTCTTGGTTTCTGAATTGGTTTCCGCGAGCGCTTCACGCAAATCAGCGATTTCGGTTTCCAACTCCATATTCTTGAGAATATATTGGATCGCTTCGGCGCCCATCATCGCTTTAAATTCGTGACCGTACTCTTCGAGCGCCTGAATGTAAGCCTCTTCAGTGAGTAACTGATTTTTCTCTAATGGCGTCATACCCGGATCGAGCACGATAAACGACTCGAAATAAAGCACACGTTCGATTTCACGTAAGGTCAAATCGAGCAACAAACCAATGCGTGATGGCAATGATTTTAAGAACCAAATGTGTGCAACCGGAGTAGCTAAGTCGATATGACCCATACGCTCACGACGTACGCTCGATTTTGTGACTTCAACGCCACATTTCTCACACACCACACCACGATGCTTCAAGCGCTTGTATTTACCACACAAACACTCGTAGTCTTTCATCGGGCCAAAAATTTTCGCGCAGAACAAACCGTCGCGTTCTGGTTTGAACGTGCGGTAATTGATCGTTTCCGGCTTCTTCACTTCACCATATGACCACGAACGGATCATATCTGGTGAGGCTAAACCGATGCGGATACGGTCAAAATCATCAGCGTCGTCTTGCGGTTTAAAAAAGCTAACCAAATCTTTCATCATGATTTCACCTACCTATCGGTTATTCTTGTTCAAGTTCAATGTTGATCCCCAAGGCTTTGATTTCCTTGGTTAATACATTGAACGATTCCGGCATACCCGGTTCAATTTTCAGGTTGCCGTCAACAATGTTCTTATACATCTTGGTACGACCTTCCACATCATCAGATTTCACTGTGAGCATTTCCTGCAAGGTGTACGACGCGCCATAAGCTTCCAGCGCCCACACTTCCATTTCCCCGAAGCGCTGACCACCGAATTGTGCACGACCACCAAGTGGCTGCTGGGTGACCAGTGAATAAGGTCCCGTTGAACGGGCGTGCATCTTATCATCAACCAAGTGGTTGAGCTTGAGCATATACATATAGCCTACAGTGACATCACGCTCAAACGCTTCACCAGTGCGACCATCATAGAGCTTGGTTTGCCCACTAATCGGCAGCCCGGCCAACTCAAGCATACGCTGCACTTCTGCTTCCTGCGCACCGTCAAACACCGGCGTCGCCATCGGCACACCGGCGCGTAAGTTTTCACACAACGCATTAAATTCATCGTTTTTCAATGATTTTAAATTTTCGCGCTGGGTATCGTGGTTATACACCTGATCTAAATAGCCGCGCAGGTCTTTATTGCTCGCCTTTTCATCGAGCATCTTACCAATCTGCTGACCAATGCCGCGCGCTGCCCAGCCAAGGTGGGTTTCCAGCACCTGACCAATGTTCATTCGCGAAGGAACGCCCAATGGGTTAAGTACAATATCTACCGGTGTACCATCATCCATATATGGCATATCTTCCACCGGTACAATCATTGAGACCACACCTTTGTTCCCGTGGCGACCGGCCATTTTATCGCCTGGTTGTAAGCGACGCTTAACCGCGAGATAGACTTTAACCATCTTCAACACGCCTGGCGCCAAATCATCGCCTTGGGCAAACTTGTTTTTCTTCTCTTCGTAGTAGTCTTGCAGCTCTTTCCGTTTTTCGACCAGCAACTGATGCATGCCATCAAGCTGTTCGTTGATCTCGTTGTCTTGCAAACGGATATCGAACCACTGCTCTGGAGCCACTTCATCAAGCAACGCCTGATCAACCACATCGCCAGATTTACGCTTCGGTGCTTTCTTGACTTTCTGATCGAGCAACAAACGCGCCGCACGGTCTTGAATATCTTGTTCAAATACACGCAGGCGGTCTTTAATATCCTTAGCGATTGCCTCGATTTCCATATCTTCGATGTCTTGCGCACGCTGGTCTTTTTCCACCCCATCACGGGTGTAGACGCGTACATCAACCACGGTACCGTCCATGCCGGTAGACACACGTAGCGAGGTATCTTTCACATCAGAGGCTTTCTCACCAAAAATCGCGCGCAGCAATTTTTCTTCTGGTGATTGTGAGCGCTCACCTTTCGGGGTCACTTTACCAACCAGGATATCGCCAGCACGTACTTCCGCACCAATATGAACGATCCCTGTACCATCCAGTTTTGCTAACGCGCTTTCTTTAACGTTTGGAATATCGGCAGAAATTTCTTCAGGCCCAAGCTTAGTATCGCGCGCCACACAGGTTAATTCTTCAATATGAATGGTAGTGAAGCGATCTTCAGTCACCACACGCTCGGAAATCAAAATTGAGTCTTCGAAGTTGTAACCATTCCACGGCATGAATGCCACCAGCATGTTTTGCCCAAGCGCCAACTCACCGATATCGGTCGAAGGACCATCCGCGAGCACATCGCCACGCGCAACCACATCGCCCGGATTAACCAATGGTTTTTGGTTAATACAGGTGTTCTGGTTCGAGCGGGTGTACTTAGTAAGGTTATAAATATCAACCCCTAAACCACCAGCTTGCACTTCATCATCATTGGCTTTAACCACAATCCGTGAAGAATCGACAGAATCGATGACCCCACCACGTTCAGCGCGCACCAATACGCCCGAATCACTCGCCACCACACGTTCCATACCGGTACCAACCAAAGGTTTGTCCGCACGTAACGTTGGCACAGCCTGACGCTGCATGTTCGAGCCCATCAAAGCACGGTTCGCATCGTCGTGCTCCAAGAATGGAATCAATGAAGCCGCTACCGAAACGATCTGCTTCGGTGAGACGTCCATATACTGGATACGATCTGGCGTTGATAAGGTAAATTCGTTTTCCACACGGGTTGAGATCAACTCATCAACAAACGCGCCTTTGGCGTCCAAATGCGCATTCGCCTGAGCGATCACATATTTTGATTCATCAATCGCTGAGAGGTACTCAATCTCGTTAGTTACCTTGCCATCAACCACTTTGCGATATGGGGTTTCCAAGAACCCATAATCGTTGGTTTTCGCATAAACAGCGAGTGAGTTAATCAAACCGATGTTTGGCCCTTCTGGCGTTTCAATCGGACACAGGCGACCGTAGTGCGTTGGGTGCACGTCACGCACCTCAAAGCCTGCTCGCTCACGCGTCAAACCACCTGGGCCTAATGCTGAAATACGGCGCTTATGAGTGACTTCTGAGAGTGGGTTGTTTTGGTCCATAAACTGCGAGAGCTGTGATGAACCAAAGAATTCTTTAATCGCTGCGGCCACCGGCTTAGCATTGACCAGATCTTTCGGCGTCCAACCTTCAGTTTCAGCCTGAGTTAAGCGGTCTTTAACACTGCGCTCAAGACGAACCAAACCGATACGGAACGCGTTTTCAGCCATCTCGCCGACACAACGGATACGGCGGTTGCCTAAGTGGTCAATATCATCGACTGAGCCTGCACCGTCTTTAATCGCGATCAAGGTTTTGATCACATTAACGATGTCTTCTTTGCTCAATGTACCGCTACCTTCATCTGAAGGCAGGTCTAAGCGACGGTTGAACTTCATACGACCCACACGTGAAAGATCGTAGCGTTCTTCGTTAAAGAAGAGATTATCGAATAAGGTATCGGCCGCATCTTTGGTTGGTGGCTCGCCTGGGCGCATCATGCGATAAATTTCCGCGCGTGCTTCGAGCTCGCTGCTGGTTTCATCGCTGCGCAGGGTATCGGCAATATACGCACCACGGTCCAAATCATTGACATACAGGGTTTTGAAGCTTTTCACGCCCAATTCAATAAAGCGCTCAAGGAATTCTTCGGTCAACTCGGTATTCGCCGCTAAAATCAGCTCACCAGTTTCTTTATCGACCAAGTCACTCGCAAGCACCTTGCCTTCTAAGAACGAGGTTGGCACGATCTGCTTAGTGACGCCTGCTTCTTCAAGCTTGCGTACGTGACGTGAGGTTATGCGTTTACCAGCCTCAACCAGCACATCTTTACCGGCTACAATATCAAACGCTGCCACTTCGCCTTTGAAATGCTCTGGCTCAAACGCCATTTCAAATTTACCCGTCTTGCTGATTTTGAATTGCTGTGCGTCAAAGAATTGGGTGAGGATTTCTTCGCTGCTGTAGCCTAATGCACGCAGCAAAATAGTCACCGGCAACTTACGGCGGCGGTCAATACGACAATGCAGTAAGTCTTTAGCGTCAAACTCAAAATCCAACCATGAACCACGGTAAGGAATTACACGTGCGTTGAATAGTAATTTACCTGAGCTGTGGCTGGTGCCTTTATCATGGTCAAAGAACACCCCTGGTGAGCGGTGCAACTGAGACACGATCACGCGCTCAGTACCGTTGATGATGAAGGTACCGTTGTCGGTCATCAATGGGATTTCACCCATATAGACAGAATCCGACTCGATCACTTGCTTGAGTTTTTTCTTGGTGGAGTTTTTATCGTAGATCGCCAACTGCATACGCACACGCAAAGGCGAAGCAAAAGTTACGCCGCGCAACTGACATTCGCGCGCTTCAAACTCTGGTTTACCGAGATCATACCCACTGTAGCGGAGCTCAACCATGCTATTGTGGCTGATGATTGGGAAGATCGAGCGAAAGGCTTCTTCCAAACCAATTTCATCACGGGTTTGTGCGGTTTTGTTCTGCTGCAAAAAACCGTGATAAGAGTCGAGCTGCATGGAAAGCAAATACGGTGTTTCCAATACGGTAGGACGCTTACTAAAATTTTTACGGATGCGTTTCTTATCGGTAAACGAATAAGTCATGTGACAATTACCTCGAGCGTCTGAGCGCCAGTGGGCGCGGGGTTAATACAATGAAGGTGAGCGTTGATACGCATGCCAATCAACATAAATAAAGCTAATGTGGATTGGCATAAGCACCGCAAAGACGCGAAAAGGGCGCTCGCTCAAAGCCACGAGGGCGAAAGAGCGAGAACCCGTTAAGTATTAACGCTTAGCGCGTAACACTTTGTGCGTCAGATGACGGCCGATCACTTAAGTTCGGCTTTAGCACCTGCTTCTTCAAGTTGTGCTTTAATCTTGTCAGCTTCTTCTTTTTCAACGCCTTCTTTCAGGGTTGAAGGTGCGTCATCAACTGCTGCTTTAGCTTCTTTCAAGCCCAAGCCAGTGATTGCACGAACCGCTTTGATAACGGCTACTTTATTAGCGCCGGCATCAGCCAAGATTACGTCAAACTCAGTTTGCTCAGCAGCAGCTGCGCCAGCGTCGCCAGCAGCAGCAGGAGCCGCTGCAACAGCCGCAGCCGCAGTAACGCCAAACTTCTCTTCCATTGCTGAAATCAAATCAACAACGTCCATTACAGTCATCTCAGAAATGGCATTCAAGATGTCTTCTTTTGCAATCGCCATATCAATTACTCCAAATAAAAATGTTTAAACTGTTAAAAATACCCAACGACGCTTACGCCGCTTCCTTACTTTGGCGAACCGCCTCAACTGTGCGTACCAATTTACCTGGCACCTCGTTGAGGGTGCGAGCGAACTTATCAAGCGGCGCACGCATACAAGCCATAAGAAGAGCAATCGCTTCGTCTTTGGTCGGCAGCTTCGCCAAACGATCAAGTTCAGAACCCGGCATCACTTCCCCGGAAACACTCAAGAATTTAACAATTGCCTTGTCAACCTTGTCGTTTTCCTTGAGGAAATCGCG
Source organism: Suttonella sp. R2A3 (assembly GCF_021513215.1). Classification (NCBI taxonomy): domain Bacteria; kingdom Pseudomonadati; phylum Pseudomonadota; class Gammaproteobacteria; order Cardiobacteriales; family Cardiobacteriaceae; genus Suttonella; species Suttonella sp. R2A3. The sequence goes on from NZ_CP090975.1 coordinate 1,129,457, forward strand.
CCACAAACGCGCAGCAGAGCCAGGGTCTTCTTGCGAAAACGCCAGCACCAAAGGACCAACTAACTGATCAGCAACAACGCTGAATTCAGTGTCGGCCAAAGCGCGCTTAGCCAGGGTATTTTTAACCACACGCAGATAAACGCCGGTTTCGCGAGCACGCGCATGTAAGTCGGTCATCTGAAGCACGGACAGACCGTGGTATTCAGTGGCAACTAAAGCATGAGCGTTAGAAGCAATGTCATTAACTTCGCTAACAACGGCTTTTTTGCTGGTTAAATTTAATCCCATTCCACACTCCTTAAGGTGAGATCGGGTTACCCTTATCTGCATAACCTAAGTTATACAGCCCTTGGTATAGCCATGTTTCAGATAACTGAAGCTGACCTACCATCTATGCAGGAAATTAAGCGGTTAAGCACCTGCAGTCTTTGACGATAGCTGCGGCTGCAGCCATCCAAAGATCGGTTGTGTGCTGAGGTGTCTCAGCACAAAATTCATTAAGCGTCTAACTCTGAAGTATCGATGCTGACCCCAGGGCCCATCGTGGTTGACAGAGACGCTTTCTTCAAATAAACCCCTTTTGCAGCAGCTGGACGCAGTTTATTAACCTCTGCTACCAACGCTCTGAGGTTCTCAGCCAGTTTGGCTTCATCAAAATCTGCTTTACCGATAATGGCGTGTACAACCCCACCTTTATCCGCACGGAAACGTACTTGACCGGCTTTAGCATTGGTCACTGCAGTGCCCACATCAGGGGTTACGGTGCCAACTTTAGGGTTAGGCATTAAGCCTTTAGGCCCTAAGATTTGCCCTAACTGACCAACCACACGCATCGCTGCTGGTTCAGCAATCACTACGTCAAAGTCGCTACGACCGCCTTTGATTTCATCGGCCAATTCGTCCATACCAACGATGTCCGCACCAGCAGCTTTAGCCGCTTCAGCGTTGTCGTTTTGCGCGAATACAGCCACACGAACGGTTTTACCCGTGCCGTTTGGTAATACGGCAGCACCACGAACCACTTGGTCTGATTTACGTGGGTCGATGCCTAAGTTAATGCTTACATCAACAGATTCAACAAATTTGACGCTAGAGATTTCTTTAAGCAGGCTAAGCGCTTCATTCACACCATAAACTTTGCCAGCTTCTACTTTTTCGCGGTAGTTTTTTACGCGTTTGCTCAATTTTGCCATGGATTAACCCTCTACATTCAAGCCCATCGCGCGCGCACTACCAGCGATAGTACGAACGGCTGCATCCATATCGGCTGCAGTCAGGTCAGGTTTTTTCAGTTCAACAATTTCTTCGAGTTGTGCGCGGGTCACTGTACCGACTTTTTCGGTATTTGGACGACCACTACCCGACTTGATGCCTGCAGCTTTTTTCAACAAATAAGCAGCTGGTGGGGTTTTACTGATGAAGGTAAAGCTACGATCACTATAAACGGTGATCACAACCGGAATCGGCATACCCGCTTCTAATTGCTGGGTTTCCGCGTTAAATGCTTTACAAAATTCCATGATATTCACACCATGCTGACCCAGAGCAGGACCAACCGGTGGTGATGGATTCGCTTTGCCTGCAGGGATCTGCAGTTTGATATAGCCTGTAATTTTCTTAGCCATGTTTTCTCCTTAATGGGTGCAAGCGCCTTTCGGCTCCCCTGTTACACATCTTTCTCGACTTGGTGGAATTCCAAATCGACAGGTGTCGGACGCCCAAAGATGAGCACCGACACTTTCAGGCGGCTTTTTTCGTAGTGCACTTCTTCAACCGTGCCGATAAATTCAGCAAACGGCCCATCAATAATGCGTACTTCTTCGCCAACCTCAAATAAGGTTTTCGGACGTGGTTTCTCCACACCCTCTTCAATACGACGCATGATCGCGTCGACTTCATGCTGGGCAATCGGCGCCGGCTTTTCTGCCGTACCGCCCACAAACCCGGAAACTTTGCTGATGCTACGTACGACATGCCAAGTGGTCTCGTTCATGTCCATTTCTAACAACACATAGCCAGGAAAGAACTTACGCTGTGAGCTGCGTTTTTTGCCTTCCTTCATCTCCACCACTTCTTCTGATGGAATGAGAATCTCACCAAAGCTTTCCTGCAAGCCTTCTCGTTCGATTCGCTCGATTAGTGCACGTTTAACATGCTGCTCAAATTGCGAATACGTTTGTAATACATACCATGCTTTAGCCATTACATAATCCCACGAATAATCAGCGCCAAGAACCAATCAATAATACTGAGGAAGATCGCAAAAACTGCGACAATCGCCAGCACCATCAGTGTGGCTTTAACAGCCTCATCTTTGGTTGGCCAATGCAACTTACGCCACTCGATTCGCGCCCCTTTAAACAAAGACAGGATCTTCGAGCGATAGCCAGTCAACCACAAGCAACCTGCAGCCAACAGCAACGCAACCAAAACAACGCCAAAGCGCACATACCACGCTTCAGCGGCTAAAAACATAGAATCGATTAAATAAAACCCGCCCAAAAAGAACAGCACAGCCAATGCCGTGAACAGTCCATCTAAGGGTTTCTTTTTAACCTGTAGAGGTGATTGCTGCATGAGACTCTCTAATAATGGCAGGCGAAGAGGGACTCGAACCCCCAACCGACGGTTTTGGAAACCGCAACTCTACCAATTGAGCTATTCGCCTATTAAAATATTTTGACGTCAACGTCACAAGGGCGGTGGATTATACCACCGCCGCCTGTATTTGCAAGTGCTAAATAAACTTACTCGATAATGCTGGCAACAACGCCGGCGCCAACGGTACGACCACCTTCACGAATCGCAAAGCGTAAGCCTTCGTCCATCGCGATTGGGTTGATCAGGTTAACTTCCATTTTGATGTTATCGCCTGGCATAACCATTTCAACGCCTTCTGGAAGGATACATTCGCCAGTTACGTCCGTGGTACGGAAGTAAAACTGTGGGCGGTAGCCTTTGAAGAATGGGGTGTGACGGCCACCTTCGTCTTTAGACAGAATGTAGACTTCTGCTTCAAACTTGGTGTGTGGGGTAATGGTGCCTGGCTTAGCCAAGACTTGACCACGTTCAACGTCTTCACGCTTGGTACCACGTAACAGAACGCCTACGTTGTCCCCTGCTTGACCTTGGTCGAGCAATTTACGGAACATTTCAACACCGGTACAGGTGGTTTTGGTGGTTGGGCGGATACCGACGATTTCGATTTCTTCACCGACTTTAACCACACCGCGCTCAATACGACCAGTTACAACAGTACCACGGCCTGAGATTGAGAAGACGTCTTCGATTGGCATCAAGAATGGCTTGTCGATGTCACGCTCTGGCTCTGGGATGTATGAGTCTAAAGCATCAACGAGTTTCTCAATTGATGGAACACCAATGTCTGAGGTGTCGCCTTCGAGTGCTTTTAATGCTGAACCAATGATGATTGGTGTGTCATCACCTGGGAAGTCGTATTCGTTTAACAGGTCACGAACTTCCATTTCAACGAGTTCTAAGAGTTCTGCGTCGTCTACCATGTCGGCTTTGTTTAAGTAAACAACGATGTTAGGCACGCCTACCTGACGTGATAACAGGATGTGTTCACGAGTCTGTGGCATTGGGCCATCAGCGGCTGAACAAACCAGGATAGCGCCGTCCATCTGCGCCGCACCAGTGATCATGTTTTTAACATAGTCAGCGTGTCCTGGGCAGTCTACGTGTGCGTAGTGACGAGCTTCTGATTCATATTCAACGTGGGCAGTTGAAATGGTAATCCCACGAGCACGTTCTTCTGGTGCACCGTCAATCTGGTCGTATGCTGAGAATGAGCCACCAAAACGATCCGCACCAATCTTGGTTAATGCTGCTGTTAATGTGGTTTTACCGTGGTCAACGTGACCAATTGTGCCGACGTTAACGTGCGGCTTGGTGCGTTCAAATTTTTCCTTAGACATCGTAGACACCCCGTCGTGATTAAATAAAGAAGCTGGAGCCCATAACCGGATTTGAACCGGTGACCTCTTCCTTACCAAGGAAGTGCTCTACCGACTGAGCTATATGGACTGGACTTGATTTTGGAGCGGGTGATGGGAATCGAACCCACACCATCAGCTTGGAAGGCTGAGGTTCTACCATTGAACTACACCCGCAAGTTAATGGTGGAGGGGGTAGGATTCGAACCTACGAAGGCTGAGCCGGCAGATTTACAGTCTGCTCCCGTTGACCGCTTGGGTACCCCTCCGGTAAGAGGGACGCATCTTACCAGTAAAAGCGCCAATGTCAATCATTTTTAGCACTTTTCTGCGTAACAATAAAAAAACATTACCATTATTGGTCAGCAACCGCACCACTGCAGGGTTTGTAGCGCCCCTCACATACCCCTGAATGGTGAAAAATCGCTTTAAATTTTGCCCAGCACGATATTTAACATACGCCGCAACGGCTCAGCCGCACCCCACAGAAGCTGATCACCAACGGTGAACGCTGATAAATACTCACCACCCATCACCAGTTTGCGCAGACGCCCTATCGGCACATTGAGCGTTCCAGAGACCGCCGCCGGCGTGAGTTCATTGCTGCTATCAGCCTTATTATTCTCAACCACACGCACCCAATCGTTATGCTCAGCGAGCGCGACTTTAATCTCATCGAGTGGAATGTCGCGTTTGAGCTTAATGGTAAGCGCCTGGGCATGTGAACGCATCGCACCAATACGCACACACAAACCATCAATCAATACCGGATTGTCTTGTCGACCCATAATCTTATTGGCCTCAGCCTGTGCCTTCCATTCCTCACGACTTTGCCCACACTCGAGCTCACTATCAATCCACGGAATCAAACTGCCCGCCAATGGTGCGCCAAACTGTGTAGTATCAAGACCGCTGCGCAAAGTTTCTGTCACTTGGCGATCGATTTGCAAAATATCGCTGGCAGGATCTTCCAATAGGTCATGCACCCCGCGCTCAATCACCCCCATCTGCGTGACCAACTCGCGCATATGTTTCGCGCCACCGCCAGAAGCCGCTTGATAGGTCATTGGCGTAATCCATTCAACCCAGTCTTTGGCAAGTAGACCACCGATGGCTAACATCATCAACGAAACGGTGCAGTTCCCGCCGACAAAATCTTTTTTGCCTGCGGCAAGCGCCTGATCAATAACATCCCGATTAACCGGATCTAACACCACCACACTCTCTGGATCCATGCGCAACGCTGAAGCCGCATCAATCCAATAGCCCTGCCAACCCTTATCACGCAACGGCTGATGGATAGCTTTCGTATAATCGCCACCTTGGCAGGTGATGATGATATCCATCGCCGCGAGCGCATCAAGGTCATGCGCGTTTTGCAGCTTGGCGTTACTCGCGTACTCTGGTGCCGCCTGTCCGGCTTGTGAGGTGGAAAATAATGTTGTGTCAACACCGACGAAATCGTTCTCTTCATGCATTCGCCCAATTAAGACTGAGCCAACCATACCTCGCCAGCCGACGATACCTAATTTTTTCATCAATATTCCTTATTTATCTAGTGCCAATTCGGGTAAGAACAGAGCAATCTCTGGGAACATAATCAGCAACGCTGCAACCGACAATAATATTAAAATAAATGGCGGTGTTCCCTTAACCACTTCCCAATACGGACGTTTAAATACCGCAATCGCTGTAAAGATATCACAACCAAATGGCGGTGTCGCTGAACCAATAGCCACCTGCAAGGTAATAATGGTACCAACCAACACTTTATTCAAGTCAGTCGCTTCAATTAGCGGCATAAAAATCGGCACCAACACCAAGATCACCACGATTGGGTCAACAAACATACAGCCGATAAAGAAGGCGATAGAGATCGCAATTAACACACCCGTAGGTCCGGCACTTTCTAAACCAACCGCGCTAATTAAGGTGGCCGGGATATCGGCAAAGGAAATGACCCACGAAAACGCATTACCCGCTGCGACTAATATAAAGACAACTGAGGTAATCAAGCCGGTAGCGCGTGCGATATCGCCAAGATCACGCCAAGTCAGCGAGCGAAAGACGATGAATTCCAAGAAAATCGCATAGAGCACACAGAACGACGCCGCTTCGGTCGGGCTAAAGAAGCCGGTATAGATCCCGCCAACGATAATCACCGGGAAGCCTAACGGCCATAGCGCACGAACAACCGCCTCACCACGTTGCGCCCAGCTGTATTTTTCTTGCGTGGGCACGTCTTTGATTTTGGCGTAGATCACACAGTAAATACTGAACAAGACGAGGATTACCAACCCTGGGCCAACACCGGCTAAGAACAAATCAGCGATCGAGGTTTTTGCGACCACCCCGTAAATAATCATCCCGATTGAAGGCGGGATCAAAAAGGCAATGTCACTGGCGTTCACAATCAGCGCGAGCACAAACGAATCTTTATAGCCGGCTTGTAACATCCGTGGGCGCAGTGGTGAACCTACCGCGACCACCGTGGCCTGTGTTGAACCAGAAACCGCGCCAAACAACGTACAGGTTACCGCAGTACTCACCGCCAAGCCGCCGCGAATATGGCCGATAAACGTCATCACCATATCAATCAAACGACCGGCGCTTTGCCCCCGCGTCATGATATCGGCGGCGAGAATAAACATCGGTACCGCGATTAACGAGGTTGGTTTAATCCCTGCAACCATCTGCTGAATCATAAAGGTCAGACGACTAAAATCGCCATCAAACAGCCCCATAAAACCAATAAATGCCGCAACAATCAGTGGAATCATCATCGGGAAGCCGAGTAGCAGCAACACGATCATAGCGATAAGCATCCAAGTAATCATGATGGTTGCTCCTCTTGGTTATTTAGCTCTTCCACGACGCTGTTTTCCGCCTCAACATCTTCGTCGAGCATTTCCGTATATTCATCGGTATCACTGTAGCTGTCGTTATGTTTGATCGACAGATACACATCATCATCTTTAATGATATTGACCAACCCTGTGAGAAAATACTGTACCGCACACAAAAACAGCCCTACCGGCATCCAGATATACATCCAGAATTCTCGTATCCCCAGCGCCGGCAGTCTTCTTGGGCTATTCATTTGATCGATTAAATAAACGCCTGCATACCAGGTCAGCAAAAATAAAAATGCTGCCGTGGTAAAGGAAATCACAATCATCAATATGTTTCGCGGCCCATCTGGCACCATATCGTAAAATGCCGTCATACGAATATGTCGCCCCTCACGTTTGGCGTAGCTAATGCCAGCGAATGTGACCAGGACAATCAACATCGCATTGACTTCTTCAGCAAAGAACAAACCATGATCAAAAAGTGAGCGTCCTATGGCATTGGCTACTGAGTTAATCGCCATCGCGAAAATCCCAATCACCAAGACAACGCCTTCAAGCAAGGCAATCTTATCGTCAATGGCGTACATGATATTTTTAATTCTATTCTTACTGGCCAAGTTTTCTCTCCTTATGGCTTTGCCCAACCTTAATAAGGTTTGAGCATGGGGCAACCGAATAGGCTATACACATCACGTTTCAACCTCTTCCCTTCGTGCTGGCTCTATAAAACACAAAAGCCCGATGCGACAACCTGTCACACCGGGCTTTAAGACCCTAAGTGGGCAATCGATAATTACTGTACGGCATCCAAATCAGCTTTAAATGCTTCGAGTAACTTTTTACCACGCTCACCAGCTTGTTCAATATAAATCGCTTCAACGTCTTCACGGGTATCGATAAAGGCTTGACGTTGTTCGTCTGTCAGCTCTACGACTTCAATCTCAGGCTTTTTCTCTTGAATATTAGCCAACGATTTCTCGCCGAGACCTTTCTGATAGTCAACGATTTCGTCAAAAGCAGCGCTCATCCCATCAGCAATCAACTGCTGGTCTTCTTCTGAAAGCCCTTGATAGAAATCCTGGTTTGCCATCACAGCGGTGGTGAAGTTGTTATGACCAGTAAAGGTGATTACGTCAGTCACTTCATACAGCTTCGCTGAATCTACCCAGAACAGTGGGTTTTCCTGGCCTTGGACGATGTTGGTTTGTAGCGCACCATACACTTCACCCCATGGCAAAGGGGTTGGTGTCGCACCAAACGCTTTATAGGTTTCAACCACTAATGGGTTGGTCATCACGCGGATTTTCATCCCTTCAAATTCTTCCGGTGAGGTAAACGGTTCTTTCGTGGTAATCACCAATTCACCTTCTGGAAACATCTTCAACAAGGTTAAGCCTTGCTCGGCATAAATGGCTGGGAACTCGTCGTTAATCACTTTCGACTCACGGAAGAATTTTACCAACTTATCGTGCTCTGTCGGCTGCAAATAAGGGACAAAGAAGATTTGCGCTTCAGGGATCAACGAACCAGTAAAGCCTGGAGACTGATCAACGAATTCGATAATACCGGCTTGTGCTTGCTCAAGCGCATCATCAGACTCGCCGAGTGTACCGTATGGGTAAATCTTGATGTCGTGATCAGAGTTTTCTTCCACATAATTTTTAAATGATTGTGCGAAAACGCCCTGCACGTCATCCATGGACTCCTCAATCGCGTATTTCCATGTATCACCCATAGCACTGGCACTGGTTAATGCAGCAATAGCCGTTGTCAGTAAAATCTTGTTCATAAGCACTCCTTTAAGGTGTTTTAACTAAGACTAAAACAACTTAACATAGCCACTTAGCAATATAAACCGAACCCTAAGCTAAAAGCGGCTTATTGATCGCAAACATTACCTATAATTTAGGTTTTTTACGCTTAATTTTCAACCAATAATAAACTAAAAAGCGATATATTAATAAAAAGCAAAGAAAAAACATTACCATCACCAATGTCTCGACAATTGCGCTACACTGCATAGGCATCACTCCATAAAGCAACACAACGATTCGGAGGTTTTGTGCCATCATTTGAAGAGCTTATCACCTTTACCCAAGCCATACGCCACCGCCTGCACCAGCAACCTGAACTGGGCTGGCAGGAACACAACACCGCCGCTTATATTCGCGAGGTACTCAGCGAACACGGTATTGAATGGCAGGCGCTAGCCGAAACCGGCACCATTGCCACCCTGGCACCAAATGCGCCAGGAGAGATGATTGCCTTACGTGCTGATATCGACGGCCTGCCGATTAGCGAACAAAATAACCTGCCTTGGCGTTCACAGACTACCGATACTATGCATGCCTGTGGCCATGATGGCCACAGCGCCACCTTAATCGCCACCGCAATCTGGCTCAAACAACACGAAGATCAGCTGCCACAGCCAGTTCGCTTGGTGTTCCAACCGGCCGAAGAAGGCGGACATGGCGCTAAAGCGATGATTGAAGCTGGCGCACTCAAAGATGTGTCACGGATTTATGGCTGGCATAATTGGCCAGCGATTCCTTTTGGCCAAGCGGTCTGCCCAGATGGCGCGGTGATGGCGGGTAATGGTACGTTTAACATCACAATTCAGGGCAAAGGCGGTCACGCCAGCCAGCCTGAGCAATGCGCCGACCCAGTGCTTGCCGCTTCTGCTATTGTGCTTAACTTACAGCAGATTGTTGCACGACGAATCGCGCCCCAGCATAAAGTTGTAGTTAGCGTCACCGGATTTGACGCACCAAGCGCCGATACCGTAATCCCTGAAACCGCCAAACTCAATGGTTGTATTCGCCTAGCTGACACCACACAACGCGCGCAGATTAACGCGCTCATCAGCGAAATTGTTGCGCAAACCGCTTTAAGTTATGGTGTGCAAGCAGAAGTCATCCATCACAACCGCTACCAAGCAACCGTTAATGAAGCTAACACCGCTAAACACATGCGTGAGGCAATTGCACTAGAACTAGGTGATAGCTGGCAAAGCCCACAACTACTGCCGATTATGGCCTCAGAAGACTTTAGCTATTACGGCCGAGAAATCCCTGCTGCCTTTGCCTTGATTGGCGCTGGAATAGGCGATAATGATCCGGCGTGCCATAGTCCAATCTATGATTTTAATGATGACCTTATCCCGGTTGTCACAAAGCTTTATTGCCGCCTTGCAGGGCTGCCAATCAGCACAAAATAAAGCGCTTAATAGCGCCTTTGTTTATCTTAGTGATTTGCCGCATGTGGATTAAACTGGTACCGTAGATTTATATTCGCCAACTTTTATTGCAATACTTTATTGATAAATAAGGAGTTAATGATGGATATCTTTACCCGGTATGAATCTGAAATTCGTGGCTACTGTCGCGCCAACCCTGTCGTATTCGATCGCGCAGAAAATGCAGAGATGTTTGATGAAGACGGCAACCGCTTTATTGATTTCTTTGCCTGCGCAGGCGTGCTCAACTATGGACACAACAACCCAAAACTCAAAGCCGCAATGCTTGAGTACATCCAGCGCAATGGCATTACCCACAGCTTAGACCTCTTCACCAAAGCCAAACGTGAATTTATCGAGACGTTTGTTAACACAATCTTGAAACCACGCAACATGGATTACAAACTCCAGTTCATGAGCCCAACCGGCACGAATGCGATTGAAGCAGCGCTCAAACTCGCGCGTAAAGTCACTGGTCGTCGGCAAGTAGTTGCCTTTACCAACGCTTTCCACGGCATGTCCTTAGGCGCACTCGCTGCCACCGGTAATAACCATTTCCGTCAAGCCGCTGGCGTGCCACTCGAAAACGTGGTTCATTTACCATTTGAAACCGCACCAGGCGGTGGTATCGAACAAATCAAAGCCTACGGCAAGCAATTACACGACACCTCTTCAGGCTTGGAAAAACCAGCCGCGTTCTTGGTTGAGCCGATTCAGGCTGAGGGTGGCGTGAATGTTGCAAGCAAAGAATGGTTGCACGCGGTGCAAGCTTTGGCCAAGGAAACCGAGGCGTTGTTTATCTTAGATGACATCCAGGCTGGCTGCGGACGCACCGGCAGCTTCTTTAGCTTTGAAGCATTTGATCTTGATCCAGACATCATCACCTTAGCGAAAGGGATTGGTGGCTACGGTACAGCGTTGGCAATGAACCTTAACAAACCAGAACACGACAAACATTGGCTCCCCGGCGAGCACACCGGGACATTCCGCGGTCAGGACTTATCGTTTGTCGCCGGCAAAGCGTCCTTTAGCTTCTACGAAAACGACGAGTTTAACAATGAAACCCTGCGTAAAGGCAACAAACTTCGTGCTGCCTTAGAAGACATCGCTAAAGCCTATCCAGAGCAAGTCGCTGCGGTACGTGGTCGTGGGATGATTCTCGGCATCGATTTTGGCGATGGTGCATTGGTGAAGAAAATTGCTGACCAATGCTTTAAGCATCGCCTGATTATCTGTCCTTGTGGCACAGGCGGCAGGGTGGTCAAGCTGATTCCACCACTGACGATCGAAGATAGCGTTCTTGATGAAGGGATCGCGCTATTCCGTCAAGCCGTTGATGCGGCTATCGCTAGTTAATCACAGAGGAGAAGCTGAATATGCGCGCACGCGATGATATGACGTTTCCGTTCGCCGAATACGAGCGGCGAATCGGCGAACTCCGCCAACGTATGGCGGATCGACTACTTGATGCGGTGATCATTTCTGATCCGGAAAACCTCTTTTACCTCACTGATTATCAAACCACCGGGTATTCTTTCTTTCAGGCGCTTGTTGTACCTTTAGAGAAAGAGCCGTTTATGGTCACCCGTTATCTCGAAGACAGTAATGTAGTGGCGCGCACTTGGGTGGAAATCTCACGCCCCTTCCAAGACAGCGGCGATGCCATTCAATCTTTAGTTGATGGCCTACGCGAATTTGGCCTCGCAGATAAGCGTGTGGGGTATGAACGTAACAGCTATTTTTTCCCCGCTTACCAGCAAGACCGCATGCACACCGCGCTCCCTGATGGCTATTTGCTCGATTGCTTCGGCATCGTTGAAGAGGGTCGAGCATGTAAATCTGCGGTGGAAATTGAGCTGATGCACCGTGCCGCGACGGCAACCATTGCCGGTATGCGTGCGGGTTATGAAGCGTGTATGCCTGGGGTTACCGAAAATGATGTTGCTGGCGAGGTTTCGCGCGCGATGTTTCAAGCTGGTGGAGAGTTTCCTGCTGTGATGCCATATATCACCTCCGGACCACGCACCATGATTGGCCATGCCACTTGGGAAGGTCGTGAATTGCAAGCCGGCGAGCATGTCTTTTTAGAGCTCGGCGGCTGTGTGCGTCGTTACCACACAGCGATGATGCGTACTGTGATTCTCGGTGAGTTATCTGACAGTATGTATCAGGCGCAGGAAACGATGAAATTGGCGTTGCGCGAACTACGCCACAATCTGCGTCCGGGGCTAACCGTTTCCGCAGCGGATAAAATTGCTCGCGACATCATCACTGACAACCAAGTTGGCGCACGCTTGATTACCCGCTCTGGCTACTCAATCGGCATCGCTTTCCCACCCAGCTGGGATGAAGGCTATATCATCAGTCTTGGACAGGGTGATAGCCGCGTATTGAAACCGGGCATGACCTTCCACCTAATCCCGTGGATGTGGGGCGTTGATGGCGATAAAACCTGTGGCATATCAGATACGGTATACATCACAGAAACTGGCTGCGAATCGTTCTTTAATTTCTCAGAAGATTTCCATGTCAAACCAGTTGCAAGCGCGAAGGAGGCATCATGAGTTTACGCGTGATCAACCCCAGCAACGGGCAATTACTCCACGAATACCCCACTTTAGATGATGCCACCATCGAAGAACGCATCAGTCGCGCGCACAGCGCGTATCAGCAATGGAAACAAACCAGCTTTGCCGAACGTGGCGCATTGCTCAAACACGTCGCCAAGCTGATGCGCGAAGACCGCGAGCGTTTGGCGCTGTTGATGACCGATGAAATGGGTAAACCAATTAACGAAGCGCGTGGCGAAGTCGATAAAGCCGCGTGGTGCGCCGAACATTACGCTGATCACGCTGAAGACTATTTAGCGCGCGAAACCATCGCCTCTGATGCCGCGCTCAGCTACGTGCAGTATCTGCCAATTGGCGTGGTTTTAGGCATCCTGCCGTGGAACGCGCCGTTTTGGTTGGCACTCCGCTTTTCAGCACCTGCGCTAATGGCAGGCAACACCTGCGTGATGAAGCATGACCCGCACACCCCCGCCTGTAGTGTGGCGATTGCTGAGCTATTTGTTCAAGCCAGCCGTGAATGTGGCGCACCTGCCGATTTACTGCTCGATCTGCCTTTAGAAAATGCGGCTGTTGCCGGCGTGATCGCTGATGATCGCGTGCAAGCGGTTTCGTTTACAGGCTCTTCAGCAGCCGGTAGTAAAGTTGCCTCTATGGCCGCTGAAGCGATCAAACCAGCCGTCTTAGAGCTCGGTGGTTCGGATCCTTGTATTGCCTTAAAAGACGCCAACTTAGAAAAAGCCGCCGATGTAATTACACTCTCGCGCATCATCAACGCAGGGCAATCGTGCATTGCCGCTAAGCGGATCTTGGTTGATAAAGCGGTCTATCCTGAGCTGCTTGATAAACTCAAAACCCGTTTAGCCGCGCTGAAAATGGGCGATCCACGTGAAGAAGATACCCGCATTGGGCCGATTGCGCGCGCGGATTTACGCGACAACTTGCACCGTCAGGTACAAAAAAGCGTTGAAGCGGGCGCCAAGCTAATCCTTGGTGGGGAACTGCCGGAAGGTGATGGCTTTTTCTACCCTGCTACCCTACTCGCGGATGTCAGCCCAGAGATGACCGCAGCCTGCGAAGAAACCTTTGGTCCGGTGATGGTAGTGATGCCAGTTGCAGACGCTGATGAGGCGCTGCGTATTGCTAACGACACACCCTACGGTCTGGCTGCCAGCGTGTGGGGCGATCGAGATACCGCTGAAGCGATGGCTGCGAAAATCGAAGCCGGGCAAGTCTCGATTAACGGGATTGTTAAAACCGATCCTCGCTTGCCATCAGGTGGAATTAAGCGTTCTGGCTATGGCCGTGAACTCGGTCCGCATGGGATTAAGATGTTCGTTAACGCACAACAAGTGTGGATCAGCGAATAAGTTCGTCTTAACTAGCCACACAAACATAAGGGGCTATCATCGATAGCCCCTTTTTTTATGATCAACGCAGTTTATTGTTCACTCTATCTGTGTACTACCACCAAGGGCAAGCGCGAGATCAACGCTGGTGCTCAGTTGGTTATGTCGATTAGCGAGTAGTGCTAATTCAGCATCTCGTGCGCTTTGTTCAGCATCGAGTAAGGTTTGCATGCTGTCAGCGCCTAATTCATAACGCGCGCGTACTTGCGAAGTTAAGCGTTTGGCGCGAGCAAGCTGTTCGCTTAACAGCGCTTCTTCACTAACGTAGTGCTGCTGATTGAGCAGCGCGCTATTAACGTCTTTCATCGCGCTGTAGAGGCTTTTTTCAAAATTGGTTAGCGCCTGCTGGTAGCTTAACTCCTGCTGTTTTTTGGCAAGCACGAGCTGCCGACTGTTTAAAAATGGCAAACTGATATTTAGGCCAAGATTGCCGATCGGATTGCTGAGTATTTCACCAAGGTTGACCCCACCAGCAGAAAGTCCACCATTGAGGTTGATCTCTGGATAAAACGCACGCTCGGCAATCACCACTTCGCCAAGCTGCTGTTGCAATCGGTATTGCGCAGCGCGTAAATCCGGACGCTGTCGCAACAGTGTTGCTGGTAGTGGTAGGTAGCGTGAGGGCAGCGTAATATCTTCGAGCGACGCAGGGTTAACCGCCAAACGCTGCGGCGCTTCGCCTAAAAGCAGGCTAAGCTGCATCAGCTGTTCGCTGCGCGCTTTCTCTAACCCTTCTTTATTGATCGCTAACTGCGCCAGGCTTTGCTCACTGCGCGTGACTTCCATGTGCGCGACATTACCGAGTTCGTAGCGCGCTCGCATCCGCTCAAGGCTATCGCGGCTATAGGCAAGATTACGTTCATAAAAGCACAACTGTTCGTCGATCCAGGCAAGATTTATATAAGCGCGCACCACATCCGCTGTGACACTCAGGCGCGCAGCGAGCAAATCTTCACTGCTCGCCTCAGCGCTCCACTGCGCCATATCTTCGCTCACACTGAGTTTTTGCCATAAATCGACTTGGTAACTGGCGCTCAATCCACTGCTAAAGGATTGATTATTTGAACGATTGTCAAAGTTACGATTGGCCGAAGCGCCCAAGCTGCCATTAAATTGCGGCTCTTGGCTGCGCGTACTTTGGGTGACCGCCAACTGCGCCTTTTGCCAATTTAGGGCTGCGCTGCGCAGATCTTGATTGTGCGCTAAAGCGCGTTGAATGAGTTGATCAAGCGCGGCACTCTCATAAGCTTGCCACCATTGTTGCTCTGCGGTGGCCTGCTGTTCGGCAACGGCAAATAGCCAATCTTGTGGCACCGCTATGCTTGCGACATCCTCTTGTGATGAACGCATGTCAAGCGACGCACAACCGGCTAGCAACAGTGCGACCGTGATCTTGATCGGTAGATGAAGAAATAGTGGTGTCATAATCTATCCTTATTCTCGCGCCAAAGCATCAACCGGATCAAGGCGCGCCGCATTACGCGCAGGCAGGAAGCCAAATAAAATCCCAATACCGGTGGCGCAAACAAATGCGGCAACGATTGAAGCAGTTGAATAAATCATCTCAAAGTCAGCGCCGGTCACACTCAGCAGCTGGCCTAAGCCAAAAGCGAGCGCAATACCGAGTACGCCACCGATCAGGCATAACAACACCGCTTCAATCAAAAATTGGCGCAGAATATCGCTTTGGCGCGCACCAACCGCCATACGAATACCGATTTCTTGGGTGCGTTCGGTTACCGAAACGAGCATAATATTCATCACCCCAATCCCGCCAACAATCAACGAGATTAACGCAATCGCAGAAATAAGCAGCGATAGCGTACGCGTGGTGTTAGTAATCGCCTCTCTCAAGCTATCGGCGTTTAACAGGCTGAAATCTTCTGCACCATGGCGGCGAATCAAAATGCGTTTAATCGCATCTTCTGCCATCCCACTTGCCACGCCATCAGCGATGCGCAAAGTGATGGTATTCACATGATTTTGTCCTAATAATCGGTTCATCACCGAGGTATAAGGCGCATAAACGTTCAACGAATTCGCCGAAAATTGGCTTTTATCGTCTTCAACCACCCCGACCACTGTGGCTGCCATATTTTTCAGCAAAATCACTTCACCTAGCGGATCTTTCTCTCTGAACAAACGCTTCGCGCCGGTTTGATCAATCACTGCTACCGCTGCGTAGCGCTCAATGTCACGAGAGTTAAACGAACGCCCACGAACGATTTTTCGGTTTTGTACTTGAAAATATTGCGCGCCAACGCCTTCAACGCGCGCACTCAAATCGAGGTTGTTATAGCGTGAATTGGTGCTGCGTGACACATTCGGCGTCGCACTGTCGATAAAGCTTTGCTCAGCAAGCACATCCGCGTCTTCAGCGGTTAACGTGCGGATACGCCAGGCGCGACGATCGCCAAATTTTCCCGGATAAATATGGATGGTGTTACTCCCTAAATCGCTGATTTGTGAGAGCACTTGCTGTTGCGCACCTTGCCCTAACGCGACCACACTCACCACCGAGGCAATACCGATTACAATCCCAAGCATGGTTAAAAATGCGCGCAGTTTATGGCCAATAATCGCGCGCCACGCCATAGAAAAAGCGGCAAAATAGCGTGACAGCCCTAGGCGTGCTGCGCGCAGTGGCGCTTCCGGCTCGCTCGCCTTAACACCAACTTTTGCCGCACTATCGGCGATAATTTCACCGTCTTTAATTTCAATCGTGCGATCAGCGCTGGCTGCGATATGCGGATCATGGGTGACCAAGATGATGGTATGCCCTGCTTGGTGCAGCTCACGCAAAATAGCCATAACCTCCTCACCACTCTGACTATCGAGCGCACCGGTCGGCTCATCAGCAAAAATAATCTTGCCGCCGTTCATCAACGCGCGCGCAATCGAGACCCGCTGCTGTTGACCACCGGAAAGCTGGCTCGGTTTATGGTGTGTGTGCGAGGCAAGACCGAGCCGCGATAATAATTCATCGGCGCGTTTTAGTCCTTGCTCGCTGCTCACCCCGGCATACACCGACGGGATCGCGACATTTTCACGCGCGCTTAAATCTGCGAGTAAATGGTAGCGTTGAAAAATAAAGCCAATATGTTCACGGCGAAGGCGTGCACGCGCCTCTGAGCTTAAATTGGCAGTATTATCGCCATCAAGCCAATATTCCCCGGCTGAGGGTCGGTCCAAGCAGCCGAGAATATTCATCAACGTCGATTTGCCCGACCCTGACGCACCGATAATCGCCACCATCTCCCCAGCAGCAATTTGTAGGTCAATATTGTTCAGAACCGTGACTGCCTGCTCGCCCTCACCAAAACGGCGATACAGACCACGCACCTCAATCATCGCATCAGCCATTAAAAAGGCCCACCGCGACCTAAATCGAACGCTTCACCACCACCTTCGCTGACTACCACTTCATCGCCTTCCTGCAAACCGTCGATAACTTGCACCCGAATCCCATCGTCAATCCCGGTGGTGATTGCCTGCGCTTGCGGCTTTCCATCAACCATAACTTGCACTGATGATGCGCCTTCATCACCCTCACGCACTGCAGTTAGCGGAATCAGCAGCACATTTTTAGCCTGATTGGTGATGATGTGCACATTCGCTGTCATGCCAATACGCAGCAGTTGCTCCGGATTAGCAACATCCATTTTGCCGTAGTAATACACCGCTGTTTCACTCGCCGACGTGTTATTGCTCACATGTAGCGGCGCAGGATCGATGCTTGCCAGCGTGCCATTAAAACGTTTGCTATCGCCGAGCAAAGTAAAGTACGCCGGCATGCCAGTACTCACCCGACTCACATCGGCCTCTGAAATCTCCGCTTTAACCCGCATATGATCGGTCTGCGCGATTTTCACCAGCGTTGGCACATTTTGCACCGCATTCACTGTTTGCCCTTTTTCAACCACCACCGCGATCACTGTGCCATCAATCGGCGCATTGACACTGGTATAACCAAGGTTTAATCCGGCGGTATTCACATCAATCTGGCTTTGTTGAATACCGGCTTTTGCTTGTTCTACAGCTGAGGTGGCGCTTTGTAACGCGGTGTTTGCCTGCTCGAGTACTTCTTTAGCCACCGCACCACGGGCTAATAACGCTTTTTGTCGATCGTAGTTTTGCTGAGCCTGACGCAAATTTGCCTGCGCGGTGAGCAATTCTGCTTCACGACTTTGCAACTGCGCTCGCGCAGTATTTTGGCTGTTGATTTGCGTACTGGCGTCGATTTCAGCAATACGATCCCCCGCCTTGACCTCGTCGCCGATTTCAACATACAGTGCACTGATTTCCCCAGAAACCTGCGCGCCAACATCAACCTGTTTGAGCGCTTCTAAAGAGCCGGTGGCCGAAACTTTCGCCGCGATATCGCCGCGTGTGACTTTTTCGGTCAGATAAGGCGTGACCTCTTTTGCTGCGCGCTGCTCGCTGTAATACCACCAACCCAACCCCAGCACTGCGACAATAAACAACACCACAAGCATACTTTTTTTACTGATTCCAGCTTGAAACACAAGCGATCCTTTTATGATATTCATAAGCGCTATTGTACGAACTTAACGCGTGAGAAAACGTTAAAATTGGTTACGTTTTACGCTAAGAATCCCTTAGATAAGCCTATTTTTTAATAAGCCTTAATCCTTTACGCGGTCAAATCATAGGTAGTTACAGACAAATACGCTACAATGCGCAGCCGTTTATGGCACAAACTTTTTATATTAATTAATCATGAAAGCAAATATTGAACTTTTGGCCCCTGCTGGCTCATTAAAAACCATGCGCTACGCCTTTGCCTATGGCGCAGACGCGGTATACGCGGGTGCCGCGCGCTATAGCCTGCGTATGCGTGGCAACGAATTTAACGACGAAAACTTAAAAACCGGGATTGATGAAGCCCACGCACTGGGTAAGCAATTTTTCTTAACCGTCAACACGATGCCGCATAACTATAAACTACAAACGGCGATTCGTGATTTAACGCCCGCCCTTTCGGCCAATCCTGATGCGGTGATTATGTCCGATCCCGGCTTGATTATGCTGGTTAAAGAAGCGTTCCCTGACATGCCGATTCATTTGTCTGTCCAGGCGAACACCGTCAACTGGGCAACCGTCAAATTCTGGCAGTCAGCCGGGATTTCGCGGGTTATTTTATCGCGCGAACTCTCACTCAAAGAAATCGAAGAAATTCGCCAACGTTGCCCGGATATGGAGCTCGAAGTATTCGTGCATGGCGCGCTGTGTATTGCTTATTCTGGTCGTTGTCTGCTCTCTGGCTATTTCAATAACCGCGATCCCAACCAAGGTACTTGCACCAACGCCTGCCGCTGGCAATACAATACCCACGGCAGTGAAGAAAACAGCGAAGGTGCGTTTATTCCCTCCGCCGATCAAATTTTCTCACCCGACGCGCTGCAAGGAATTACCGATAGCCGCGAGCGCCACCCTGCCGCTGACGGCGTGTACTTCCTCGAAGAAAAAGAGCGTCCGGGTGAATACATGGAAATCACTGAAGACGATCATGGCACCTACATCATGAACTCACGCGATCTGCGCGCGATTGAACACGTCGGCGAACTGGTCAAAATTGGCGTGGATTGCTTGAAGATCGAAGGCCGGACGAAATCGCATTATTACGCAGCGCGTACTGCACAGCTCTACCGCCAGGCGATTGATGATGCGCTAGCCGGACGCGACTTTAACCCGCAGCTAAATAGCAAATTGGAAGGATTGGCCAACCGTGGCTATACCGATGGCTTTTTTGTTCGTCGACAAATCAAAGCGCAACAAAACTACGAAACCGGTTCATCAAATGCGGCTACCCAGCAATTCGTTGGCGAAATCACCGCTTATGACGCCGCAACCGGTCGCGCGACGATTGAAGCGAAAAACCATTTTGCGGTCGGTGACCGTTTGGAAGTGATCAGCCCTAAAGGCAACCGTGAGATCACCCTTGATGGACTGTGGTTAGCAAAAAATGGCGAGGCAGTAAACGCCGCCAAAGGGAGCGGCTGGGTTGTTGAAGCCGAAATCGGCGAAATCGATGACTGCACCCTACTCGCACGCAACCTGTAATCTACCCTATGCAGCGCTGGCTCATTAACCGATGTATTGAGCCAGCGCTGCTTGTTGCCAACCCAATATGGTCGGCTCACCGTCGATCTCAATGAGTGGCCGTTTCATCAGCGTTGGGTACTCAGCCAATACCCGCACCACCCCGTCCTCACCTTCTGATAAAGCGTCATTAATCTGCGCTTTATGGTTGCGATAGGTCGTCGAGCGTTTATTGATTAACGCATCACCAAAGCTTTGATACCAGCGCGTATATTGCGTTTGAGTGGGCAGATCCTCGCGCACATCGCTAAAGGTGTAGCTGATGTGCGCTTTATCGAGCCATTGTCGTGTTTTACGCACCGAATCACAGCTAGAGATTCCGTAGATCGTTATATTCATGGCATATTCCTTAAAAACTATTGCTATACTACAGGGGTTATTTTGCGCTTTACAGGCTGTTTATGGACACTATACCGCTTAGCATCGTGATCATCACCCTAAACGAATCCAGCAATATTGGCCATATCTTGGATGATTTATGCGCACAAAGTCTTACGAATTTCGAAGTGGTTGTTTGTGATAGCAATAGCGACGATGATACGGTCGCGATTGCTGAAGCGTATGCTGATCGCCTGGACTTACGCACGGTAGTCATGCAACAACGCGGCACCAGCCTTGGGCGCAATACTGGCGCTGCACACGCACGCCACGAACGCCTACTGTTTTTAGATGCTGATGTGCGTCTGCGCGCAGATTTTATCGCGCAATTACACGCAGTGTTAAATAAACGTCGGCTATTGGTTGGCGCTGGACGGATGACCTCAAGCGACACCCGTTGGCTGAATCGTCTGGGTATTCGTTTATTTGACTTAGGCATGTGGCTTACCCAATGGCATTTCCCGACCTGCACTGGCGCGTGTATCGTTAGCAGCAAAACGGTGCATGAGTTTATCGGTGGTTTTGATGAACGCATTACCCTATGTGAGGATTGCGATTATGTGAAGCGCGCAAGCCAAACGTTTCGTTTTCGCATGCTGCCGGTGTTTTTTGAATTCCACCCGCGACGTCTCGATCAAGATGGGATTTTTCGCTTAGGCTGGACGTACTTCAAAGCCAATGTGATGCGCTTTTTTCGCGGCGAACTCACCGAAAACGAAATCCACTATCCTTTTGCCCACTACCAGCAAGACGATAAATCAAACGAACAAAAATCGCGGCAGACCCCTTAATGCCTGATTGGCTCGCCAGTTGGTTAAACACACCATGGCTACCCTTGTTGTTGTTTGCTGGCGCTTTTGGCGACGCATTTTTATTCACCAGCGTGTTGGTTTTTGGTGAACTGTTTTTTATCGCTTCTGGCTATGTTAGCGCACAAACACACAATTATTGGCTTCTTGGCATCGTCTGGTTAGGTGCATTTATGGGGGATGTCAGCAGTTTTGCGTTTGGCCGTCATGTTGGGGTGCGCGGGATTCGCCGCATTACCCACCGCCGCGCAAAGTGGCGCTTAAATGTGCAACGCGCTATCCGAATGTTGCGCAATAAGGGCGCGAGAACGGTGTTTTTTGCCCGCCTGCTTGGTCCTATCTCGAAAATCACCCCTTTTCTTGCCGGTGCGCTGAATATGCGCTGGCGACCTTTTTTATGCGCCAGCGGCGCAGGGGTTATGTGTGCGAGCACGCAATTTATCCTCATCGGCTGGTTACTCGCCCATGGCATCAACGCGCATGAACGAATTGTGCCGTGGATTATCGAACAGCACTATTGGTTATTGCCGGTGATTATTGTCCTCATCGGCGTTGTTATCGTCTATCGGCTTCGTCATCGTCAATCGTCATAGCTCATGTCATAATGGGCCAAAATGAAATCGGAGCGACTGATGCGTATCACAACCACACAAAATGTAACGATTGCCGAATTTGGCGCACCTTCTGTATTAACGTTTAATACTTCTGCCAGTGTGCTGGAGATTAGCGATGGGCAAGTGTTGATCGAAAATCATTTTGCCGGTGTTAACCCTGTAGATTGCAAAACCCGCGCAGGATTGGGTTGGGGCGCAAAGTATTTTGAGCCGCTATTGCCTGCCGTGATTGGTTTTGACTGCGCAGGTGTGGTTGTTGAAAGCCGTGATGACCGTTTTCAAACAGGCGATCGCGTATGCGCGCTCAGTTTTGCCGGTGGCACATACGCCCAACATGTCGCTGTTGATGGCGATTTGTTAGCGCGCGTACCAGAGTCTGTTGACTTGCGTGAAGCAGGCGCATTGCCTTGTGCTGGCACAACCGCCTACCAACTGATTAAACAAGCCAATTTACAAGGTGGTGAGCATGTAGTGATGAGCGCGCCCGCTGGTGGCGTTGGTCATCTTGCCTTGCAATTATTGCGCGACAAAAACATTCGCCTCACCTTGATTGCCTCAGCTGAAAAACGGGCATTATTGGGTGATCCCAGCGACGTTGACTGGATCGATTACCACGCACAAGACACCTTTCCAGCCTTAGAAGCCGATCTATTGCTCGATCTCGTTGGTGGAGACGCGGCGGTTCAAGCGTTAGATACCCTAAAAGCCAATGCCCGGGTAATCTGCCTGCCAAGTATCCATGTACCCCTACTCCAAGAAGCCGGCGCTGCGCGTGGCTTGCAGGTTGAAGGATTCATGGTTAAACCAAACGCTGATGATCTTGACGCGCTGGTTCAGCTACTCGCGAACAAGCAGTTGCATGTGCATATTGCCGAAACTTATCCCTTAAGTGAGGCAAGTAGCGCACACACCGCCCAAGAAAGCGGGCGAACATTTGGTAAAATTGTACTAAACACAACCCCGTAAATAGTAGAGTTAATGCCATGATTGCGAATTTATTGCTTGGATTAGGTTTTATCTTTTACACCTCAAACAATACCGTCCCTGCTGCTACTGTTGCCACTAATGCAGGCAACGAGGATTGTGCACTATTCGCCCCTTCCGAGCGGACACTTAATGCCGCAGATTTTGCGCTTGATCCCCAGGATTTAGCGGGAGTAAGTCTTGTCAATATTTGGGCGTTATGGTGCGCACCGTGTCGCGAGGAATTGCCACTGCTTGATTCACTCGCCGTCGACGATCAAATCAATATTATCGCGCTGAATCTCGGTGATGACCCACAAGCGATTGCCCAGTTTGGGTCGGATGTTCAGATTGAGCAGCTGGATTTAAGCCGATCTGCACCTGAAGATATCTTGCACACCTTAGGGGCACAGGGTTTGCCGTATAACGCCTTGTTTGTTGAAGGCAAGCTTTACGGTGTGCACAATCGAGCGATCATCGATAAAGACGCCTTACAAAGCTGCCTGCAAAGCTTTACGGACACCCCATAATGGAGCGGCGCGCGTTGCTTCGCTTCGCCGCTTTTAGCGGTATATTGGCGATCGCGCCGCGCGGCTATGCTGCTAATAAAATAGCCTACTACGAGCCAAGCCGTTATGCGTTTGTCACCGATGTACTCCACCACCGTTTTTCGGTTGCTGATATTGTTAGCGGACAAAGCGTGGGCAGCATTGCCTTACCCGCACTACCGAAAGTCTTGGCAAGCAGTAAAGACTCGCCGTATTTAGCCTTTAGCGACCGAATTGCCTCACGAGTATGGCTCTTACAGCAAAAAAGCCAGGCGATGACACACTATGACCTGCCTTCACCGGTTTATAAGCTGTTTTTCTTACCCTCTTCAACGCTGCTGGTGATCGCACTCGAAGCACAGGTCGCGCTATTAGATTACGCCAGCGGCACACTCAAGATCTTACCCGGCACGTTCCAATCGCGTTACGCGCATTTCTCCACCATCATCAGCCCAGTCAGTCAAACCCTTACCGTACTCGAAGAGCGCAGCAGCAACATCCAGCGCTGGGACATTGAGCGCGGTGACGCTTGGCAGGCGATATCCATCGGAGGCAAAGCGGGTTTTGCCCATGGTGTACCGGGATTTGCCGATGCATTAATCGCCTTTACCACCTATCAGCGCAAAGAAGTGATCTTTTACACGCCGGAGACGGAGTCCATCAAACGATTTCCGTCACCCGATAACACACGCTTTTTAGAGCCTTATCTCAGTAACGATTTATCGTTTGCGGCCTTTGCCAATTTAGGCGGCTACTTACACCTGCGCCGTTTAGGGAAACATCCCCGTGAACATAGCGTGCAACTCGATTTTACCCCACGTTATTTGCGCAGCGGTTGGCTCGATCGCTACTTAGTAATCGGTGGTGATGGCTATCTGCAAATCCGTGACGCTAAAACGCTGATAATTTTGGATACCATCGACTTAGATGGCGCAAGCATTATCAGTATATGGGTGAGTGGCGACAGCAAATACGCACTCTTTACCTACGGCGGCAGCGCAACGTTAGGCGTGTATAACCTGCAAACGCTAAGCCGAGCCCCGGATATCACGTTGCCCAGTATTATGCAGCCAAACCGCATCACAATGAACAGCACCAACAACATCTGTTTTTAATCCTAATCCGTCTTAGCACATAGCACACGCTGAAGTGGTGCTTGCTCGCTATTGCTCAGGGGATTTAATCGCTGAGCAGCCCATTATTACTAAATAAATTAGCGTAAAAAATTTTATTTGGGAAACGGTGCTCCAATCTGATAATCTAAATCTATTATAAGTATAAATAAATAAACAACCGAGGAGTTAACGATGACCTCTCTACATCTCATGCGCGCAAAAGCCGCCGAACACCCTGAGCAATTTTGGGCCCCAGTTGCCGATAGCCTGCGTTGGCAAAAACCTTATGAACAAGCGTTAGACCGCAGCAAAGCGCCGTTTTATCGCTGGTTTTGTGGTGGGGAATTTAATATTTGTGACAATGCGATTGACCGCCATGTCGATGCTGGACGCGGCGACCAATTAGCGATTATTGTTGATAGCTCGATCACCGGACGCAAAGAACAATACACCTATAACCAGCTGCTTGATGAGGTTTCACGACTCGCTGGCGTGCTCAGTAACCACGGCGTGAATAAAGGCGATCGCGTGGTGGTATATATGCCAATGCTCGAGCAAGCGCTTTTTGCGATGCTCGCTTGTGCGCGTCTTGGCGCGATTCATTCGGTCGTTTTTGGTGGTTTTTCTGCCAAAGAACTCGGTAAACGGATTGATGATGCCAAGCCAAAAATGCTCCTCACCGCTTCTTGCGGTATCGAGCCAAAAGGGATTATCGAATATATGCCGATTGTGCGTAAAGCTTTAGAACAATGTGCGCATCATGTCGATAGCACCTTGGTCTGGCAGCGCAAGCGTTGTGTTGTGACGCTTGAAAGCCGTGAATATGACTGGCGCGAAGAAGCCGCTAACGCTGATCCAGTTGGATGCACGTGGGTTCGTGGTGAAGATCCACTCTATATTCTCTACACTTCTGGCACCACCGGTAAGCCTAAAGGCGTACAACGTGGTCATGCTGATTACGCCACCGGGCTTGTCTGGTCGATGGAGAACATCTATAACATTCACGCCGGTGATGTCTTTTGGTCGGCCTCAGATGTTGGCTGGGTGGTCGGACATTCTTATATTTGCTATGCCCCACTGCTCGCTGGTGCAACCACCGTGGTTTATGAAGGTAAACCGGTGGGCACACCTGATGCGGGTGCATTTTGGCGAGTGATCGCAGATTATGGCGTAAAATCGCTTTTTACCGCACCGACCGCTATCCGCGCAATCCGCCGTGAAGACAGCCAAGGGAAACTCGTTGAACAATACGATCTGTCTAAACTTGAAAGTGTCTTCCTCGCTGGTGAACACAGCGATGCGAAAACCCTTGACTGGGTCAATGATAAACTTGGCGTACCGGTGATCGATCACTGGTGGCAAACCGAGACTGGCTGGCCAATTACCGCCTGCTTTATGGGCATTGATGATGCGCCCTACAAACCGTTTAATTCAGGGCTGGCCGTTCCTGGTCATCAAGTGTGCGCGCTCGATGATCGAGGTCATCCAGTTGGTGCGCATACCATGGGTAATATCGCGATTCGTCTGCCGATGGCGCCTGGCACTTTACAAACCTTATGGTTAAACGATGAACGCTGTGAAGAAGCGTATTTCTCGCAATATCCCGGCTATTACTTAACCGGCGATTCAGGCCATTACGACGAAGACGGCTTTTGGCACGTGATGGGCCGGATTGATGATGT
This sequence comes from Suttonella sp. R2A3, assembly GCF_021513215.1. NCBI lineage: Bacteria > Pseudomonadati > Pseudomonadota > Gammaproteobacteria > Cardiobacteriales > Cardiobacteriaceae > Suttonella > Suttonella sp. R2A3. The sequence continues at coordinate 1,155,708 of NZ_CP090975.1, forward strand.
GATCAACGTCGCCGGACACCGTCTATCCACCGGCGAGATGGAAGAGATTTTATCCGAGCACCCTGATGTGGCCGAAGTCGCGGTCATCGGGGTAAAAAACCGTCTTAAAGGACAAGTGCCGATTGGCTTTATCGTCAAAAAATCGACCAGTAAAAATGACAATGAAACGATTAAAGCGCAGGTCATTGAACATATGCGCGACGCACTCGGTGCGCTGGCAGTATTCAAACTGGTGACCGTTGTTGATAAACTGCCGAAAACGCGTTCGGGTAAAATTTTGCGCGCTACCATGCGCTCAATGGCCGATGATACACCGTACGATATTCCGGCGACCATCGAAGACCCCCACGCACTGGACATCATCAAAGCAGGATTGCGCGAGCTCGGCTATCCGCGCAATCAGGAGCTGGACATCAGCATCGTTGAACATCAAACCAAGGACATCTAATGCACACACCATCTGCTGGTAAACGTTTTCGTGAGGCGATTGAGCGCGAAAAACCGCTCCAAATTATGGGGGCGATCAATGCCTATAGTGCCCGTCTTGCTCAAGCTGCTGGCTATCAAGCGATTTATCTTTCTGGTGGCGGAGTGGCCGCCTGCTCGCTCGGCGTGCCGGATTTAGGGATCACCACCTTAAACGACGTCTTGATCGATGCCAAACGCATCACAGGCGTTGTTGACACCCCGCTTTTAGTCGATATCGACACTGGCTGGGGTGGCGCGTTTAATATCGCACGCGCGATTCGTGAGCTCACCCAGGCCGGCGTTGCTGCGGTGCATATGGAAGACCAAATTGGGCAGAAACGCTGCGGACATCGTCCAAATAAAGCGCTGGTCAGCACAGAAGAAATGTGTGATCGCGTAAAAGCCGCGGTTGATGCAAAAACCGACCCGGATTTTGTTTTGATGGCGCGCACCGATGCGTATAACAACGAAGGATTAGACGCCGCGATTGCGCGTGCCCAAGCCTATATTGAGGCCGGTGCAGATATGATTTTTGCCGAAGCAATGGCGAGCCTTGACGAGTATCGCCGCTTTGCTGAAGCCATCGACAAACCACTGCTTGCCAACATCACTGAGTTTGGCAAAACGCCTTTGTTTAGCCGTGATGAGTTGGCCTCGGTAGGCGTTGCGATGGTGCTTTATCCTTTATCAGCATTTCGCGCGGCAAGCCTTGCCACTGAACGCGTGTACGCAGAAATTCGCGCTCAAGGCACGCAAGAACATCTGCTTGATACGATGCAAACGCGCGACGCGCTGTATGAGCGTCTCAACTACCATGCGTTTGAGCAACAACTTGATCGCATCAACCAACAGAAATAGGAGCACACTATGAGTAACGCATCCGGATTGCGCGGCCAGGTCGCCGGCAAAACCAGTATCTGTACTGTCGGTCAATCAGGCGACGGCCTGCATTATCGCGGCTACAGCGTCGAAGACTTAGCACAACGCGCCAGCTTTGAAGAAGTCGCTTATATGCTAATCAAAGGCGAGCTACCAACGCAAAGCGAGCTCAACGCATTTCGCGCCAAAATGATCGAATACCGCGGCCTGCCTGAGCCATTAAAAGCCACCCTTGAGCAAATCCCTAAAGACACTCACCCGATGGATGTATTGCGTACTGGTTGCTCGATGCTCGGCAATCTGTATCCGGAAACGGATTTTAGTGAGCAAGAACTCGCCACCATCAGTATGCTCGCGAACTTACCGGCGATTGTCACCTATTGGTATCGCTACAGCCACGACGGCGTACGCATCGAAACCAAACTCGATGACCCGCATATCGGCGGCTATTTCCTGCATATGTTGCACGACAAAGCGCCGAATGATCTAGACGCCGAAGTGATCAACGCCTCGTTGATCCTCTATGCTGAACACGAGTTTAACGCCTCAACGTTTACCGCACGTGTGGTCGCCTCAACCTTATCCGATATTTATTCGTGTGTCACTGCAGCAATTGGCGCCCTGCGCGGCCCATTACACGGTGGCGCGAATGAAGCGGCGATGGAAATGATCGAACAATGGCGCAGCGCTGATGAAGCTGAAGCCGCTTTGCTCGACAAGCTCAGTCGCAAAGAATTGGTGATGGGCTTTGGGCACGCGGTGTATAAGGTGCAAGACCCACGCAACGCGATCATCAAGCGATACAGCAAAAAACTCGCTGAGCAGGTTAATGACGATCACCTATACGCGGTTTCTGAACGCGTGGAAGCGGTGATGAAGCGCGAGAAAAATATGTTCGCTAACGCGGACTTTTTCCACGCCTCAGCGTACACCTTTATGGGCATCCCGACCAAGCTGTTTACACCGATCTTTGTCTTCGCGCGTACCGCCGGTTGGACAGCGCATGTGATGGAGCAGCGCGCTGATAATCGGATTATCCGACCAGGTGCAGAGTATATTGGTCCGGCCGATCGCTCGTATGTGGCGATTGAAGATCGCAGCTAACAAACCACAACAATTTAAGCCTATTTTTATTTTTTGATTAATTTTTTGATTAAAGGAACCCCTATGTCTATTGGCATCAAAACCACAGAGCGCCCCGAATTTGACGACGTGTTACAAAACATCACCAACTACGTCTATGACACTGATATTAACAGCGAAGAAGCCTACCGCACCGCGCGTTACTGTGTAATGGACAGCTTAGGCTGCGCGATGCAGGCGCTCGATTACCCAGCGTGCGTTAAGTTGCTTGGCCCGGTTGTACCAGGTGCAACGCTCACTAACGGTGCACGCGTCCCTGGTACCGCGTACGAACTCGATCCGGTGATGGCGGCGTTTAATATTGGGGCGATGATTCGCTGGCTCGATTTTAACGATACGTGGCTGGCTGCTGAATGGGGACATCCATCAGATAATTTAGGTGGTATTTTAGCGGTTGCTGATTATGTCAGCCGTCGTAACATCGCTGAAAACAAAGCCCCACTCACCATGAAAGACGTGCTCACTGCGGCGATTCAAGCACACGAAATCCAGGGCATCATTGCACTGGAAAACAGCTTTAACCAAGTCGGTCTTGATCACGTTTTACTCGTACGCATTGCCTCCACCGCGGTGGTTAGCAAACTCCTCGGCCTGAGTCGTGAGGAAGCATTAAATGCGGTATCGAATGCGTGGATTGATGGCGGTGCACTGCGCACCTATCGTCACGCACCAAACACCGGTTCGCGCAAGAGTTGGGCAGCCGGTGACGCGACCAGTCGCGCGGTTCGCCTAGCGCTTATCGCACAAAGTGGTGAAATGGGCTACCCTTCAGCGCTAAGTGCGAAAAATTGGGGCTATTACGATGTGCTGTTTAAAGGCAAACCTTTCGCTTTCACCCGCGATTTTGGCAGCTATGTGATGGAGAATGTACTGTTTAAGATTTCGTTCCCGGCAGAGTTTCACGCGCAAACCGCAGTCGAATGCGCAATGACCTTGCACGAGCAGGTTAAAGACCGCTTAGATGAGATCGAACGCATTGAGCTAGAAACGCAGGAAGCTGGTTACCGCATCATCGATAAATCCGGCCCATTAGCCAACCCGGCTGATCGCGATCACTGCCTGCAGTATATGGTCGCTGTGCCGCTGATTTTCGGACGCTTAACCGCTGCTGATTACGAAGATGAAGTCGCTAACGATCCGCGCATCGATAGCTTACGCGATAAGATGACCGTCAGCGAAAATAGCACCTATTCCAAAGATTATTTGGATGCAGATAAGCGCTCGATCGCCAACAGCGTACAGGTCTTTTTTAAAGATGGCAGCGCGACAGATAAAGTGGAAGTACATTATCCGATTGGTCACCGCCGCCGTCGTGACGAAGGCATTCCGGTCTTGGAAGAAAAGTTCGCGCGCAGCATTCGCGCTAAACTCTCACAGAAAAACGCCGATGCGTTGATTGCCCTGTGTGACGATCAAGAGAAGCTTGCCAGCACACCGGTTAACGAATTTATGGCGCTGTGGGTGCGTTAAAAGCAATCAATCCTTCGAGCCGAGAGGGTTTTATCTCGGCTCGATGACTTTGACTTAAGCAAATACTACTGTTTTATTGCCATTACGCAGTACGCGATGCTCGCAATGTGAGCGTAGCGCACGCGCAAGCACCAAACGCTCAATATCATGACCAATTTCAGTCAGCTTCGCGGCGTCCATACTGTGGTTCACTCGCGCGACATCCTGCTCGATAATCGGGCCTTCATCGAGATCGGTGGTCACATAATGCGCGGTTGCGCCAATCAGCTTCACCCCTTTCGCATGCGCCTGATGATACGGTCGCGCGCCTTTGAAGCTGGGTAAAAATGAATGGTGAATATTGATCGCTCGTCCGTTTAAAAACGCGCATAAATCTGGTGAGAGGATTTGCATATAGCGCGCAAGCACGACCAGATCAACGTTGTGCGTCTCAACAGCGACTTTAAGCTTGGCTTCTTGTTCAGCACGGTTATTATCGTCTTTGCTCGTCAACGGCCAATGATAAAACGGCAAATCGTGGGCCTCACACACCGAACGAAACTTATCATGATTGCTGCCGACCGCAACAATGTCAATCGGCAACGAGCCTTCCTGCCAACGAAACAACAGATCGTTCAAGCAATGTCCTGCTTTAGAGACCATCAGCATAACGCGTGTTTTTTCAGCCAAGGCGTGCCAAGTCGCTTCCATCTGCCACTCTTTGGCAACTGCGGCCCACTGGGATTCTAAAGTTGCTAGATCCATTTTTGCGGCGCTGGCATCAACCTTGACGCGCATAAAAAATTGCTGCGACGCCTCATCGCCATATTGCGCTGAGGTCAGAATATTAATGCCGCGGGTGCTCAAAAAGCCCGATACCGCATGCACGATGCCGGGTTTATCTGGGCAAGAAAGCGTCAAAACATAGCAATACGCAGGATTCATCGTTCTTCCTTTTTCGCACAGAAGCTCGCAAGCAACGCACCACTGATGTTGTGCCAAACACTAAATAACGCACTCGGCACAGCCGCTTCAGGGGTAAAATACTTACTCGCCAGCGCCGCACCCAAACCACTATTTTGCATCCCGACTTCCACCATAATCGCGCGCTGTTGCGCGTAGCTAAAACCATTGAATCTCGCTAACAAATAGCCTAGCGCGTAACCAAGTATATTATGCAGTACAACGACTGCGAAAATCAGCAAGCCACTTTCGGCAATTTTTGTGTGCGACAGCGCAACGACAATCGCCACAATCAACACGATCGCCACCACCGAAACCAACGGCAACACATCAATCGCTGGCTGAATTTTCTCACCCAATAACCGGTGTACAATCACCCCTAGAATGATCGGCAATAAGACAATTTTTGCTACTGTGATCATCATCGATAACAATTCAATATCAATTAATTCACCGGCATAGAATTGCAGCAACAGTGGCGTTAGTAGCGGGGCAAGCACGGTTGAAAATGAGGTAATCGTCACACTCAGCGCGACATCGCCTTTAGCGAGAAAGGTAATCACATTACTTGAGGTCCCGCCAGGGCAACAGCCGACCAAGATCACCCCAAGAGCCACTGCAGGATCGAGGTTAAACACACGCACCAGAAGTAGCGCGAGTAACGGCATGATCACAAATTGCGCGGCCAAACCAACCAGCACTTGCCGCGGCCTTTTGGCAATTTCCGCAAAATCTTCCACTTTGAGGGTCAGGCCCATCCCAAACATCACCACGCCTAACGCGGGAACGATCAAACTTTTAAGCGGTGTAAAAAGATCAGGAAAGAAGAATCCTGCCAGTCCTAATAATACTGCCCACAAAGCGAATGTTCGCCCTACCCAAGCTGAAAATTGTGCCAAAGCCCGCATCCATACCTCCATATTAAAAAACAATAATGTTCAATAGTACGCATAAGCAACAATCGACGCAATACTCTAGCGCTGATCAGCATTCCGCGATACGATGAGCAGCCACAAATCAACCGCCAAACCAGCTGAAATAAACCATGCTTTCATCGCCCTCAACCATTATTTATATTCTCGATATTATTGGCGTTTTTGCCTGTAGTGTGGCGGCAAGCGTTCTTGCTAAACGTGTGCATTTAGATGCCGCCGGCGCGATTATGGTCGCCGTTGCTGGTTCGATTGGTGGCGGAACGCTGCGTGATGTGTTGATCGACCGTCATCCGCTGTTTTGGTTGAGCGATTTAACCTATTTGATTGTCATCACAGCCACCGCCTTACTGGTGCAAATCTTCTATCATCGCGTTGAGCGCCTGGATCACCCGCTACGCTGGTTTGATGCGATTGGTTTAGCCGCCTTTTCGGTTATTGGCTTTAACGCAGCGCACGACTATGGCATGAATCCAGCAATTATCGTGTTTATGGGTGTGGTAACGGCTGTTATGGGCGGGGTATTACGTGATATTATTTGTCGCAAGATACCGCTGGTGCTGCATCGTGAAATTTATATTTCTGCAGTGATTATTGGTGGTATCGTATGGTTATTGCTTGATAGCCTCAACGCCGCCGACTGGTTACGCGATTTTGCCATCATGTTATTGATTGTGCTGATTCGCATGCTGTCTTTTTACCGTGATTGGCATTTGCCTAATCTCACTCGTCACAAGGAACCCTAATGGATTATAGCCACTTCAATCCGCTTACCTATCACATCGTCTCTGTGCAGTCGCAAGTCATTTACGGCACAGTCGGCAATAATGCGGCGATGCCAACATTAGACGATTTAGGCCATCGCGCGATTGCTGTTCCGAGCGTACTGTTAAGTAACACCCCATTTTATGGCACCAACGCTGGTGGAATCATCAGCGATGAATGGTTTGCCGGCTATTTACGTGATATTGATTTGCGTGGCGCGATTGAGCCGTTACGAGCAATCATTACCGGCTATCTTGGCGCACCATCGCAAGCGCTCATCTTGAGCGACTGGATCGGCGAACAACGACAGAAACACCCCGAGATGATTGCCTGTATTGATCCCGTGATGGGCGATAGCGATAGCGGCCTATACGTTGACCCTAACCTCGCCAGTGCCTACCGTGATACGCTGATTTATGCCGCTGATATTCTTACCCCGAATCATTTTGAGGTTGAATACTTGACTGGCGGCACCCCATTAACCAGTACAAAAGCATTGGTTAACGGCGCACGCAGCCTATTACACGATCACCTACGCGCGTTGGTGGTTACCAGCGCCTGCTTAGATGACACCCCCGCTGATCAGATCAGCATTCTGATTGTCACCAAAGACAGCGTTGACTCATTCCACCATCCTCGGGTGGATTGTAACGTTAGAGGCAGCGGCGATACGTTTAATGCGGCACTCACTGCGGCCTTACTCGATGGCAAAACCTTACGCGAAGCTGCAGAACAAGCCGCCGATTATGTCATCCGAGCGATGCGCCAGACCGCTGCTGACAATTTAGGCGAATTATTACTGCCGCCTAGGGCATGATCAACCGTCGCAACCTGCTGATTCTCGCACTTTGTGCTGGATTGGCAGCTATTTTATGGCTGTTTCGCAGCGATGAACCTATAGCACAACAGCCGCCACTACCCAATAACGCGCGTATCGTCGCCCTAGGCGACTCATTAACCTATGGCTTTGGCGCGCTGCGCGGCCAAGACTATCCTGCCGTTCTCGCTGAATTATCAGAATTAGAAGTCATCAATATGGGGGTTAATGGCGATACTTCAGCAGATGTGTTGGCAAGAATAGATGCGGTGATTGCCATACATCCGGATTTGGTCTTATTGGGTGTGGGTGGTAATGACGTGTTACAGCGCGTTGATCCACAAGCCACAAAGCGCCATATAGCGCAGACTATAGAGGCTTTAGCACAGGCAGATATCGCTGTGCTTTTGATTGCCGAACCGCATTTTAGTGCGAGCAATATGATAGGGATTGCACGCGATAACCCGATCTACGCTGAGCTTGCCGCCTCACACGACCTCGCACTGTTTGCTGATCAGTGGTCACAGATTTTATCGGATGAGGCGCTTAAATCCGATGAAATCCACGCCAACGCTGATGGCTATCGTCAGTTCGCCCGTGCGCTGTATCAGTTTTTGCAAGTAGTCGGTTATCTTTAGAAGCTTAACGTTGTCCGGCACACGGTGGACTATCCGGACCTTTTTGCGCGCGAGCCTGCCACTCTTCGGGTGTATAAGTATGGAGCGCTAGCGCATGCACCTCGCCGCCACCTTGCTTTAATAACGGGTTGACGCACTGATAAACTTTTTGATGCCGACGAACCCGTGATAACCCTGAGAAATCCTCACTAACCACCGTCACTTTAAAATGCGTTTCAGCACCCGGCTGATAATGAGCGTGTTGCGCGGATTCATTAAGCACATCAAGATGCTTTGGTGATAACGCGCGCAAGGCTTCGTTGATAGCATCAGCAATCGGTGTCGGCACTACTTACGCTCGTTATACGGATTGTGTTTGTCACGGAAGCTGATACGCACCGGCGTCCCATCAAGCTGAAAATGGCGACGGAAAAATTTACTCAAATACTGCTCATAACTCGCCGGAACGTTGGTTGTTCTCGAACCATGAATAATAATATGCGGTGGATTACGCCCACCTTGGTGCGCGTATTGCAGCTTAATCGCGTAGCCATTAACCAACGGCGGTTGGTGGCGTCGATACGCGGCATTCAATGCTTCGGTGAGTTTGTTGGTCGAAAGTTCGCGCATCGCAGCGTGATAGACTTTTTTAACCGCCGGTAACAGCTGACGAATATTACTGCCATGCAGCGCAGAAATATAAAACACCTGTGCGTAATCGACAAAGCGCAGTTTACGCTCAAATTGCGTTTGCACGTCACGGCGCTGATCCTCATCGAGATGATCCCATTTGTTGATCGCGATAATCAGAGCACGCCCACGTTTTACGATCTCGCCAAGTAAATGTGCGTCCTGATCGCTGACGCCTTCGTGTGCATCGAGCAAAAGCAACACCACATTGGCGCGGTCAATCGCATCTAAACTCTTAACCACACTGAATTTTTCCACCTTATCTGAGACGCGCGCACGACGACGAATACCGGCGGTATCAATCAGGGTAAAGGTTTCACCATCACGATCGGTATAGGGAATCGCAATTGCATCACGCGTTGTCCCAGCAACCGGGCTGGCCACCAGGCGTTCTTCACCAATCAAGCGATTGAGCAAGGTCGATTTACCGGCATTAGGCCGTCCAACCACCGCTAGAGCAATCCCGCTTAATTCATGCTGCGCAAGATGCGCCTCTTCTTCATCAAGCAGAAATTGCTCTTCCGGCAAGCCATCGAGTAATTCGATAATTCGTGAACCGAGTTGACGCAAACCGCGACGATGCACTGCAGCAATCGCGAGTACATTGGCAAAGCCAAGTGCGTAAAAATCAGCAAGCAGGACATCAGGATCAGCAAAATCAGTTTTATTAACCGCAACAATCAACGGTTTCTGGCTCCGGCGTAGCTCTTGCACAATCGATTCATCCACCGCGGTCAAACCTTCGCGTGCATCAACCACCAAGACCACAACATCGGCTTCTATGACTGCTTCTCGTGCCTGCTTATCGACACGAAAATCAATATCCGCTTCTTCTTCGCGCAGCAGCCCACCAGTATCAATCACCTGTACCTGACGCCCTTCAAGATCCGCCAGACCGTAATTGCGGTCGCGGGTGAGACCTGGGGTATCGCTAACAATCGAATCACGGCTGCGCGTGAGTGCGTTAAATAGCGTGGATTTACCAACATTGGGTCGCCCGACTAAGGCCAGACGTGGTAGCCGATAACTTGGCGTGCTGAGCGTGTTCTCGCCGCCGTTCTGTTCATTGTATTCGTTCATTTAGCGCGGTGCCACCACAACCAATTTACCATCAGCAAGCTGCCAAGCAATGCCGCTGTTAAGCACAACCGGCTCGCTTAGCGCATAGGTCGATCCTATCTTATTTTGCCCGATTAAACGGCCATCACGACTATCAAACCAATGCAAATACCCTTCACCATCGATGCCACCAACGATCCCTGGTGGAATCGCCACTAATGGCGAGAGGTAACGCCCTTCTAAGGCATCATTTTGCCAACGGATGCTGCCATCATTTTGATTGAGCGCAATCACATGATCAATGTCATTGGCCAAAAATAGTCCATCCGGCGACATCGCAAAATCTTGTGCGGTCGCAGCTTGTGGTTGACGCCACAATATATTGCCGCCTTCTAAACTCACCGCAAAGGTTTCGTCTTGAAATGCTGAGGCAAACAGCGTGCTGCCGTTGATTTTCGGGGTTGCGTCCATATCCACCAGGCGCTGCACATCGTTATTTCCTGAACCAATCGCTAAACGTTCTTCCACCATCGGCATACCGCTGGCTTGGTCTAAGACCACCAAACGGCCGCTGTTGGTCGTGACAATCACCACACCACCACCGACCACCGGTGAAGCATCGCCACGCACGACCAATTTAGGTTCGCTAATGCGGTATTGCCACAGCACCACGCCATCGCTGGCACGGTAAGCAAACACAGCACCACTACTCGCACGTACTACCACCATATCATTGGTATAACTCGGCGCCGCTAATACTGATTCACCCAATGAAGCGCGCCAACGCGGCTCGCCGTTTTCTGCCGACAAGGCCAATAAATCGCCATTACGCGTTACCGCAAATAACAAACCTGGTGCTGCGGTCACACCCGCGCTGATATCGGTATCTAAATCGTATTGATAGAGTCGATCGCCACTTCTGGCATTAAAAGCGCTCAGCCTGCCATCGGCACTGATCACATATAGACGCTGTCCGTCAGTGGCAGGACGCAGGCGCAGACCACGATCCGCACCAACTTTGCCGACACTTTGTGACCAGATCACCGGACTTTGAATTTGTGTGCTGGTTTCTGGTAAAGGCTTAGGTTCAGGACGATTATCTTCACCTAAGAAAAAATTACTTGGCGAACACGCACTAATCGCCAAGGCTGAGGCTAATATCAAGAGAATTCGCGCTGTCATAAAGATTTCCTGAGTTTATTGAGTCGGAGGATTAGTGGCCGTTGCCAGCTCACCTTCAACGGCGGCCAGCTGTTGCGCTAACATCGCTGCATCACCTTGTATCGAACGATACGCTTCAGCAGCCCGTTCAAGATTGCCTTGCTGCTGGTAAATAACCGCTTCGAGTAACGCGACCTGGTTCGCGTACGCACTACCTTTGAGCGCCTGTAATTCGCTAAGCGCGGCATCGTATTGGCCATCGCGCATTTCTAAATTCGCCAGCTGCCAACGCGCGCTATCAACCACTAAAGGATCTTTGGCATTCACCGCTTCGCCTAAAAACGTTTTCGCCCGTGCTAAATCATTATTTGTCGCGGCTTCTTTAGCCATTAACAATTGGGCAAGGCCGATAGTTTGCGCAGATTGATCCATTTCAGCATAGATGCGCTGCGTCTCTTGGGCTTGGTTGGCCTCGACCGCATCACCTAACTGGTTAAGTAATGCACTTTGCTCAGAGGCTTGTTTAAGTTGCGCACTTTGCCACCATTGGTAGCCACCTACTGCCCCAACCGCTAATACCAAACCTACAATAATGCTCACGCCATAGCGTTGTAGCCATTCGCGAACCAGTTCACCGGTTTCTTCGTCTGTTCGTTCCATCATCAAGCCCTTTGTGTGTTAAGCCAAGCAACCACATCTGCCTGTGCGACTGTGTGCTGACTTCCATCGGTTAAATTCTTCATCGTTACATTGCCTTCTGCCGCTTCACCTTCACCCACAATCAAGGCAAAGTGCGCGCCACTGCGATCGGCTTTTTTCATTTGCGATTTCATGCCTTGCACTTCCGGATGAAAGACTACCCGCGCAGAAGGCACAGCTTGGCGAATCGATTGGCAAAGCGAGAGTACGGTGGTTTGTTGCGCCGACTCTAAAGCGATCGCATAGACTAAAGGCGTGGGTGGGCTAAACGGTTTGGCCTGTTCAGCCAGTGATAAAATACGGTCAATCCCAAAAGCAAAACCTGCGGCTGGCGTGGGTTTGCCGCCAAGCTGCTCAACTAAACCATCATAGCGCCCACCAGCACAGACTGTTCCTTGCGCACCCAAGGCTTGGGTGGTCCATTCAAACACGCTGTGGTTGTAATAGTCCAGGCCACGCACCAAACGTGGGTTAATCACATACGCGACGCCAAGAGCGTCGAGCATCGCACAAACATCTTTAAAATGCTGGCGACTCTCCTCGCCAAGTGCATCCTCTAACAAAGGTGCACCCTCGAGCACCGCTTGCACTTGCGCGTTCTTACTATCAAGAATCCGCAGCGGGTTAGTCTCTAAGCGACGAATGCTGTCGTCATCAAGCTGGTCCTTATGCTGCGTTAGATACGCGACCAAATCCGCTTGATACGCGCGACGTTCATCAAGCTGACCAATGCTGTTAATTTCTAAGCTGACTTGTTCGCGAACCCCTAAGCGAGAAAACAGCGCATCGCCGATCAACATTAATTCCACATCTAAGGCAGGCGAGGCATAACCAAACGCTTCCACACTGATTTGCGTAAATTGACGATAGCGGTCTTTTTGCGGGCGCTCATAGCGAAACATCGGCCCTTCGACAAACAGACGCTGTGGCTGTTGTAACAGTCCTTCTTGGATCATCGCGCGCACAACGCCTGCGGTCGCTTCCGGGCGCAGGCTCAGGCTCTCACCCTTGCGATCGGCAAAGGTATACATTTCTTTGGCCACAATATCGGTTTCTTCACCAATCGTACGCTGAAACAAAGCCGTTTTTTCGAGTAGTGGCAGTGACCATGGCTGATAGGCAAAGCCCGATAAAATCTCATGGACCAACGTACTCAACTGCGCCAGCTTTTCCGATTCTGGTGGCAAGATGGTGCGCATACCGCGCACCGATTGGATTGCAGCGCTATTACTCATTACTCACTACAACCTCAAACAAACGTGTATGCCCACCTTGACGGAAATTATCCAGCGGTCGCTCTTCGCCATTAAGCATTAAGGTCACCGCATCTGGGCGTCCAATATTCAGCGAATAGCGCGGCGAATCACTGGTTAATTCAATACTCGAACCGGGTTGGTAAATCTTTGAATGCAGGATTTCACCACCCGCATTTTTCACTTCAATCCAGTTTTCCTGGGCGGTGGTCACAACCAACGCAGGGCCGCTGGACTGCGGACTGGCTTCACCTTCAGTATCATTTAGTAGACCAATATCATCAGCACTAGAGGCGTTCTGCTCATCTAAAGACGATAAGCTCAATGTATCGTTATTTTCAAGCGTTGTCGTATCGTCTGTTACAGGTTCACCAACGCTTTCTAAGGTCAAACCCGGCGTATCATTGCCTGAATTTTGCCCTTCCTGTTCACTGGCAATTTCCAAGACAATCCCTGAGGTTTCTTCATCACTGGCACCTTCTCCATTATTTACTGGATCTTCTTGAGTCGCAAAAGCACCTTGAATTTGTTTAATCAGCCACGACTGGTCGTTAAATAACTGCGTCATGAGCACACCACCAAGGATAAGCAATAACCCAAGCATCACCCATTGACGCGTATAAGAGCGTTTATACGGTCGTTGCTGACTCTGCACATTAACCGAGCTCAGGCGTAATTTACCCGCGTCTTGTTTGCTATCGCGCTGATTATAAGCAACCAATAATTTATCTTCTTCTAACTCGAGAAAGCGCGCGTAAATACTCAAATACCCACGCGTAAACACTGGTGCGCCGGTCGCTTCAAAATTATTCTCTTCGAGTTGCTCAATAACTACCCCACGCAAATTGGTTTGCATGGCGGCCGAGGCAATCGTGATGTCTCGTGCCTCACGTGCCTGACGTAAGATTTGTCCAATATCAAGCGCCGCTGATGACTCATCCAATGATGTCACGCTGTCTTTCATGCTTATAATCCCAATTGTTGAGCCTGTGGTGACTGCGTATAACTTGCTCGCATCACCCGCAATAAATCTTCTTCCATACGCACATCACCTACCTGTCGTGCTGCTTGAATGCCTAAATAGGCACTCTCCGCGCTATAACCGACATAGGTATGGACAATGCGCAAATAATTAAGCGCTGCCGTCGCATTACCGCGTTGCAAAGCGATTTCAGCCAGTGGCAGCAACGCGCCCGGTGCTTGACTATCAAGGGTTAACGCCTGTCGGTAAGCCCCTTCAGCACCGGTGATATTGCCACGACTGCGTTCGCAATTGCCTTGCATAATATACGATAAGGTCTGAAATTCTGCGCCCTTGCCGCGCATTTGCTGATACAGCGCTTGGCGCTCTGGATCACGGTTAAATTTGCACAAAAACGTCGCAAAATTAACAAAGCCGAGCGTGTAATCAGGATGACTGGAAATCAGCTTTTGATACGCCTGATAGCCTGAGGCGATATCACGCTTCTCTTCATAGAGCACAGCAAGCACATTCCAAGCCTCAGCCGGCTGCGAATTAATTTCAATCGCGCGCTTAAGCTTGGGCTCCGCTAAATCGTAGCGCCCCATTTGCAGGTATTGCGCTCCAAGCGCTAAATAATCCTGATAGGCTTTTTCGTAATCGGGCTTAATTCCTCCTGTCGAGGTAGTATCTAACGAACTACACCCACCAAGAAGCACCACTAGAACGCTCGCGATAAAACGGTTTGGTTTTTTCATGCAATCTCTGCCTGTTCACGACTCAGTTTCAGCGCGCGACGGCTACGGTCATTCACCTGCCCCACGAGCTGCCCACAAGCAGCATCAATATCTTCACCGCGGGTTTTGCGGATGGTTGCGATAAAGCCTGCTTTGGTTAAATAGCGTTGAAACGCCAGCATATCGCTGCGTTTTGAACATTCAAACCGTGAACCCGGGAACGGGTTAAACGGAATCAGATTGATTTTTCCAGGAATCCCTTTGAGCAGCACGGCCAATTCTTTGGCGTGTTCCAGCCGATCATTGACCCCACGCAGCATGACATATTCCCAAGTCACACCACCATGTTGCCCATTATGCGCCACATATTCCTGACACGCCTCAAGCAGCGCTGGCAGACCATAGCGTTTATTAATCGGCACAATCTCATCACGCAGCGCATCGTTAGGCGCGTGCAGTGAAACAGCCAAACTAAGGTCTGTGACCTCTTTGAGCTGTTTGATCGCCGGCACAACCCCTGAAGTGCTCAAGGTCACGCGGCGCTTAGATAAGCCAAAGCCCCAGTCGTCCATCATGATATCGGTGGCTGGAATCACATTATTGAAATTCACTAACGGCTCACCCATACCCATCAGCACCACGTTAGTGACCACGCGTTTGCCGTTATCACCGCAACCCAGCAAAGATTTAGCCAGCCAAACTTGGGCGAGAATTTCACCGCTGGTTAAATTGCGGTTAAACCCTTCGTGCGCAGTCGAGCAAAACGGGCACGCTAGCGCACAACCTGCTTGCGAGGAAATACACAGCGTGCCGCGATCATCTTCAGGAATAAACACTGTTTCAATGCTGTTGCCGCAAGGATAGCGGAACACCCATTTACGTGTGCCATCACTGGCGATTTGATCAGCGATAATTTCTGGTAGCGCACAATGCGCGCGCTCATGCAACAGCGCACGCAAAGGCTTGCTCAAATCCGTCATCTGATCAAAATCAAGCATGCGCTCATGGTATAACCATTTCATGACCTGTTTGGCACGAAACGGCTTTTCGCCAAGCGCGACGAACCATTCGGTCAGCGCCTGCCGATTGAGTCCAAAAAGATGCGTTTTGCTTGGCTGGGTGGTCATTTATTTACGTGCGCAGAGTTCGCTGTCAGTAAAGAAGTAAGCGATTTCTTGTTTGGCAGTTTCTGGCGCATCCGAGCCGTGTACCGCATTCGCATCGATGCTTTCAGCAAAATCCGCACGGATTGTGCCAGGTGCCGCTTCCTTAGGATTGGTCGCACCCATCACTTCGCGGTTTTTAGCAATTGCGCCTTCGCCTTCGAGTACCTGAATCATCACAGGTCCTGAAATCATGAATTCAACCAAATCGTTGAAAAATGGACGCTCTTTATGTACGGCATAAAAGCCTTCAGCATCGCTACGGCTTAGCTGTTTCATTTTCGCGGCAACAATCCGCAAACCTGCTTGCTCAAAACGGGTGTAAATTTGGCCAATCACATTCTTAGCCACGGCATCAGGTTTGATAATTGATAAGGTGCGTTCCATAAAAAATAGTCTCCAAGTCGTTGTTATGATAAAAACACACAATATGGTAGCACAATACAGCGCTCAGACGGCAAATTATCCGCAAAATAATGGCGGTTTATGGCCAAAAAAACCTTAGCATGGGTTAACAAAAACACCCTCTGTTTTTAGCTATTGGTCATGCTTGGATTTTGAGATCAGCGAGAGAAAATACAACACTTTTGCGATACGCTGCCCGTCGCGCCCTAACTTGGCAATCAATCGCCAACGCTGCCATTTTGCGAGCGCCCGGCTTGCCTCGATAAAACACTGTTTGCGTTCGTCGCTGCCTTGGTTAAGCACCCCTTCAAAAGCATTCGCTGCAGATTCAACATCATCGATCATAAAAACAGTCGAATGCAAATAAAACAACAAATCCCGCACCTGGCATTGCGCTAAGCTAAGCTTCGTGCGCGGATCCTCTTCAAAATCAATAAATCCCCACCGCTCATGATCAAGTACTAAAATATTGCGTGAAAAGGCCTGACTGAGATAACTATCTTTTTGATGCACGCTATTAATACCCACCAAGCCACTTTGCCAAAGCGCAAGTAAATCTTGCTGCCGTGCCTGTGCTTCATGCAGCTGATGATCAAGCGTATCGGCTTGCCCTAAATCACTCATCATTAAGCCATCAGAACGTTGTGCCAACAACCTTGGGGCATTGACACCGGCTTGTTCCAGATCACGCAGACGATTGGCTTCATCGCTAATCGCTTCCTTGGGATTACAAAATACCCCACGCAAAGACGGTACTTTAAACAGATACAGCGCAATCAGCGTTTGTAGGGTATAAAGGATACGCAAATTACCTCGGTTGATACAACGCACCCATACCTTCCGACCATCGGGGAGTTTATGCGGGACAATCGATGCAGTTTGCGTACTTAACATCGATTTCAGTAAGGCCGAATAATCAAGACTCATCGTTAGCGCTAAGTTGAGATTGGTGCAGTTCGGCGTAGCGGCCTTTCTTAGCGAGCAACTCGAGGTGTTTGCCTTGTTCAACAATCTGCCCTGCATCCATCACCACAATATGGTCGGCTTTTTCAACCGTTGAGAGACGATGCGCCACAACGATTGTTGTCCGCGCACTCATCAACTGCTCTAGCGCTTCTTGCACTAAACGCTCGGACTCATTATCGAGCGCACTCGTTGCTTCATCAAGCAATAAAATCGGTGCGTTTTTTAATACCGCGCGCGCAATCGCTAAACGCTGACGCTGACCACCAGATAGCTTAAGGCCGTTCTCGCCAATCTCGGTATCAAGGCCGGCTGGCAATCTTTGAATAAAATCCCACGCGTTCGCCGCTTTCGCCGCCGCAATAATCGCTGCTTCGTCGTGCTCACCGAGTACGCCATAAGCGATATTATTGGCCACCGTATCGTTAAATAACACCACATCCTGGCTAACCAACGCCATCTGCGCGCGCAAACTCTCCAACTGGTACTCACCAATATTACGACCAGCAATCCGTACTTCGCCATCAGTGGGCGTAAAAAAGCGTGGCAATAAATTGACCAAAGTCGTTTTGCCGCAGCCAGAGGCGCCAACCAAGGCCACAACACGACCTTGCGGAATACGCAGACTGAGGTGATCAATGCTGTTGCGCTCAGCATCAGGATAACGATGCACTACAGACTTGAACTCAATATCGCCAACGTTATTCGACAAGGTAAGCGTACCTTGATCGGCTTCTTCGCCCTCATCAAGCAGGGTGAAAACGCTTTCAGCCGCCGCCAGTCCACGCTGCAACGACTGCATGATGCCAGTAATGCGTTTGATTGGGTCAAACATCATCAGCATCGCGGTCAAAAAGGACATAAAATCCCCAGCGCTAAAACCTTCTGTGCGCGCCTGTCGTGCAGCAAAATAGATGACTAGAGCTAGCGCAATCGCAATTAACAGCTGGGTGATCGCCGAGCTCGCCGCATTTGCTGCAGTTTGCTTCACCAAATTATGGCGCACCCCTTTCGCCGCGTCACGAAAACGCAGACGCTCGCGCGCTTGCCCGCCATAAATCTTCACCACCCGTGTGCCATTAATCGTTTCACTGAGCACTTGGGTCATCAGCCCCATTTGTTGCTGGTTTAGGCGTGATAACTTACGCAACCGTCGGCTGACATAGAGCACACACAGTCCAACCACAGGTAAGGTAATAAAGGTGATTAAGGTGAGTCGCCAATCCAGATAAAGCAAAAGAATCAACAGCCCCAACACGCTCAGTCCGTCTTTAGCGAGCACTGTGATCGCGTTAAACCCGGCATCAGCAATTTGATTGGCATCATTAAGCACTCGCGACATCAAGCGCCCACTGCTGTGTTCACCATAATATCGCTCAGGGAGCAGCAGTAACTTGGCAAACATTTGCTCGCGCATTTGTTGCACTAAATGGCTCGATAAATAGCTGGTGCAGTATTCGTTGATGAAATTAAACGCGCCGCGCAGAACAAACAAACCAACAATTGCCAGCGGCAACCACACCATCTTATCGAGGTTTTTTTCAACGAATCCTTCGTTAATCAGCGGCTTCATTAAATACGCAAACGTTGGCGCTGTAGTTGCAACCACAATCATCGCGGCAATCGCTACGGCAAAAATCCGCCAATACCCTTTAAGGTAGACGCTTAAACGCTTATAAATATCCACAGCGTACTGCTCACGCACATGTTGCATGATTAAGCCACCCCAAGTCTTTTGATTAAAAACATTTTGTTAATTATACCCTTAATGGCAGTAAAGCTCTTATTATCAAATTAAGCACGAGAATTTTTTTCTAGGCCTAAGTTCTGAGCCAGATGATAATAATGCACTTTTAGTGCAAAAACCTTAGCATGAGCGCAACTTATACTCATCAGTATTTTTTGCGGCAAGTAGCGCGAAGAATAACGACACAGGAATCACATAGAGCATAAAGCCGCTATTATGTGCATTTAGTGAAACTTGTGTGAGCCCAAACCCCATATGCATAATCACAGTGGTAACACCGGCCATTTTAAGCGCCAGTATTCTTTGTTCGGCAGAATGATCATGTAAATGAGTATTTGTTGGCTTGCGTAGAAAAAAACCTAACGGATAAAGAAACAACGCCAGTAAAATCACTAGTCCAACAATTCCAGTAATGGCAAAACGGTCGATAAACTCATTATGTAAATGCCCAAGATTTACAATCGCCTCACCCGCCCTACCTTCCGCTACCCAAACTTTTTTATCCTCCAACATTTGTGCGCGATTGGCGCCAAAAATAGGATAGCTCATCCCTTCATGCAGACCAAAGCGCCACATCGACAGGCGAGCACCAATCGATCTATGGTCTTGTCCTTTTTCGGTATACAAAGATATTTGTTGGGTGACTTCGTTAATTCGCTTCAGCGTAGTCTCACCACCAATGGTAAAAAAAGTCGCCATTACAATCAGCAAAAAACCAACAAGGATCAAGCCATAGTTTTTAGCATTTTTAAAATAAAACAAAGCAAGCACTATCAACACAACAAACCATATCATCAGCGCCAGCCAGCTCCCTCGGCTTTCCGATAAAATAGAAGCCACCAACGCCAATAACGCACCTAAAATGAGCATTGTAAAAAGCAGATGGTGTTTTTTATACGTCGCAACCAAACCACACAAACATAAAGTGGCTAGCAATGCAGCAGAATCACCGAACTGAATGGGATTAAGATATTTAGCCGCGCGCCAAACCGGAGGAATATTAAAATAGGTGTAATAAATCGCACTCACCCCTGCACCGATCGCACCAATCGCAACCCCCCACCAAATCCAGCGAGCTCGCGGTGGATACACCGTAAAATACACAAACAACAACATACAGGCAAGATAACGCGCCGGTCGATTATAATCTCCTGCATCGGCCCCAGCACGAATAGCATCAGAAAACCCCACCAATGCACTTAAAAGCAAAACCAACAAAAACCAATAATGTGCGCGCTGCAAACGTATATTTTTCGCCCACCAAGGCAGCGAAAACAGCGCAAACAGGATCAGTAACGCAGGGCCATAACTGTAGCCACTTTTTATGCTTAACGATAGCGCGAAAAATAAAAAAATACTGGCACTATTGATAAAGAAAAAAACCGTATCTTTTTTACTGGCAGGATAAACGCCCATTACTTTGCCCCCGACTCATTTTTATGCTGAAGCAGCACATATTTATTAAAAGGATACCCAGCTGTACCCACAGATAAAAATAACCCATAAGTACCACTAAGAATTGCACCACACAGTGCAAATAAACCAAAAATCGCCAGCAGTAGCTGCGCTATCTTATCGAGGTTTTTTCAACAAATCCCTCGTTAGTCAGCAACTTCCTTAAATAAGCAAACGTTGGCGCTGTGGTTGCAACCACAATCATCGCGACAATCGCTACGGCAAAAATCCGCCAATACCCTTTAAGGTAGACGCTTAAACGCTTATAAATATCCACAGCATCCTGCTCACGCACATGTTACACGGTTAAACCATCCTGAGTTTTTATTCAAAAACATCATGTTAATTATATTGTTACCGGCAACAACCCAGTTTTGTTATTGGGCTTAGCACGGGAAAATGGTGGTTCATTATTCAGCTTTTCACCAGCAATCACTTTTTCATAGCATTGCTGATAACCGTCTGTCATCGTTAAGTGATTAAAATATTTTTTTGCATGCTCATGACAGGCGCGACGATCAAATTGATCAACCGCTCTTACCGCCTCAGCCAATTCATCGTATTGACAAGATAGCCGCCCAATGCGTTCATTAGAAACAATTTCTGGTAGTGCACCATAAGGTGTTGCTATAACTGGGCAACCCAAATAAAGGCTTTCAATGATCGCCAGACCAAACGGTTCATGCCAACGTACTGGAAAAAGTAGCGCTTGTGACTGCCGAATTAAGCGGTTCTTTTCCTCACCACCCACCATATTATGAAAATGCAGTTTAGGTGAAAAATAGAGATAAGGATTGCGCTTGATGTTATACCGCTTTCCCCCAAGACATGCAACGATTTGTTAGCTGCTTTCGCGATCCGCACACCCCCTTGGAGGTTTTTTACCCGCCACGAGGCTTTAGCCAAAAAATGTACATAATCATCGGGGCGATCTATATTGGGTTCACCATACATCGACCACTGCAAACCATTATGAACATAGCACTGTCCATGATAAAGGTCCGCATGCTTGCGTGATAAAAATACACTATTTTGTGGATAGGTTTTATCTTCGTTGCAATTACCATGCTCGGTACAAATAAAAGGCGTGCGCAATGCGCCATCAAACGGAAAATGGAAATGGATGACATCAGCCCATCCTTCAACTTGTTGTGCTATAGATTTATTGTCATCCCACGCAATACTTCTCGAATCGTTTTGATTTTTATTTTTTGTGAGAAAACGAACGCTATGCCCACGTTCGCGCTGGCCTTCAATCAATGACCAAAGAACTCTTTCTGTACCCCCGTAACCTTGTGGTGGTACAGGCAATTTAGTCGGAAGAACATGTAATATTTTCATATAGCCTCATCACCCCTCAAAACATAAAGACAAGGCATCTATAATAATCAACATTTATCGAGTGACCTGTATACTGCAAAAAAAACACACAACGGCAAAATATAGAGCACCATACCTAGCTTATAAACGTTAAGCGTCACCTCGGTTAAACTAAAGCCTATATACATTGAAATATGCGATACCGCGGTTAGTTTTACAGCGAACTGCTTGGCATTTTGTGGGCGTTGATAAAAATAAAACCCTAATGGAATTAAAAACAATAGCAGCAGCGCACCCAATCCAAAAATCCCTTTTTTCGCAAAGGCATCTAAAAATTCATTATGCAGATGACCAAACTTGATAATTCTTCTGCTTGCGTTGCGTTCATTTACCCACTGCTCTTTATCAATCATCATTTGCTCAGAACCCGCACCAATAAGCGGATGTTGCAAACCCTCTTCCCAAGCAAACTCCCACATATCAAGTCGATTACCAATAGAAGTATTTTTACCGCCTCCCTCTACAATAAGAGATAGTTCAGTTTGTGTTTCTTGCCAACGTTGATAAATAACCGGTTTAAGCAGCATATAAGCCACTGCCATCAGTATGAATATAATCACGCCAGCCAGTAAAATATTTTTTTTAGGGATCACACGATAATATTGCCAATACATAAGCAAAATAACTGGCAAAGTGATCATTAATGCCAGCACACTCCCCCTGGTTTGTGATAATAAAGCTGCATAAAATGCCCCTATACAACCAATACTGAGAAGCAACAGCAAAAGATAATTTTTTTCTTATATCGCATCAATAAGCCACATAGGCATAATACTGCCAGTAGCATAGATAAATTGCCAAACTGGATAGGATTAAGGTAACGTGAGGCACGCCCATTAGGAATTAAATCTGGAGCAAAATAAATATAATATTGGGTGGTAACCCCCACAGCGACTGATCCCAGTGCAACACCCCAAAAAAGTAATTCTATCTTCGGTGGATAAACGCACAAGAAACGCAATATCAATAGAAAGAAAAGATAAATAACTGGAAAAGTATACCCAGATGACATACCTGAACGCCAAGCATCAAAACCATTAACCACAGCCATCATTAAGAAAGCTATTGATAGCCATGTGATGATTGATTCTTTTGGGCGTTCTGACCACCACCTCCGACATAAAAATATAGTCATCAATAAGAGGAATCCAACGGGGTAATTATAAGCACTCTTAGCAACGCCTATCACTAAAAAATAGCATAGGAGACAAATGCTCACAGCAGAAACGATATATTCATTCTTCAAGATCATATTTCGTTGCTTTATAACCCAATATAATATATTTATTAAAATGATACCCTGCTGCACTCACAGATAAAAACAACCCATAAGCACCACCAAGAATCGCCCCACGAAAGATATATTCGCGTAACCATGCGTGAAACGTTGTTAACGCAAGCACAACCGAAGATTTACTTTTCTTACCTAGTGACGATTTCTCTTTGCCCCAGACGGTACTGTAGCGAATATTCTTATCCAGAAAATGATAGAGGTTGTCATTGGTAAAATGCTGCAAAGCGCCTGGCAACACCTTGACGTTTACACCTTGAGCACCGACAGATTCATGCACATCATAATCATGATAGGTAAATTGCTCACGCGCGTAAAGGCGTACGATTCGGTCATAGTACCAAGCATTACCATGCACAGCTTTTCCGCAAAATATATTTTGTCGCTTAACCGCAAAAACGGCGTCATTAACAACTGGTCGCTTAAGTAAATCTTTTATCGCTTGAATTAATTGAGCATCCAGTTGCTCATCAGCATCAAGGGCCAAGATATAATCGCCTTGTGCATGGTTTTGCGCGATTTGCCGCTGACGACCAAAGCCTTGCCAATCCTTATTCACAAACCATTTAGCGCCAAAATGCTCAGCAATTTTTTGCGTCTGATCCGTGCTACCTGAATCGAGAATGACGATCTCAT
The DNA here is from genome assembly GCF_021513215.1 of Suttonella sp. R2A3. Taxonomy (NCBI): domain Bacteria; kingdom Pseudomonadati; phylum Pseudomonadota; class Gammaproteobacteria; order Cardiobacteriales; family Cardiobacteriaceae; genus Suttonella; species Suttonella sp. R2A3. The sequence goes on from NZ_CP090975.1 coordinate 1,179,341, forward strand.
CAGCCAAATCACCCAAGCTGTACAAACACGCTGGCAAGTGCTTTTGTTCGTTCTTAACAATCATCACCACGCTCAGCGTTGCTGGCCGATCTTGTGTGTTCATCCCCGCGGGTTCAGGAAATTTATGGTGGTTTATAGCGTGCGGTTGGTAATCTTCGCGATAACTGTCTGAACGATGATTAAGGTCATACAGTAAAGCATATTTATTAAAGGTGTATTGGGCAAAAATACCGGCATAAATAAACCCATAGCGACCTTGCAAAAAACGCCCGTTGATAACATATTGCCGCAACCAAGACCATAGCGAGCGCAGCAGCACACCAAGGCCGCTCACCCGTTTACCACGGCCATGGCGCTCTTTCGCCCAGGTTAGAGCATAAGCCAATCGTTTGCGCAAAAGAAACTCAGGATCTGGCGCCGTATGGTGCTCAAGAAACCCTTCTAGCACCTCAGTTTGCGCACTTCCCACATCAAGTGATTCATGCACGTGATCGAGGTTAAACTGGAAAGCCGCAGGATAGAGTCGCCAATAAGGCTTAACACGCCAGCGCGGATGATCGATGCGATGACCAAAAATATAGTCTAAGCGCTTCAATCCATAAACTGTTTGCGCAGGTTGTTGATTAATTGTTTGGCTAATCACTTGCGCGAGCGCTTTATCGACCACTTCATCAGCGTCCAAAGCCAAGATCCAGCGCCCTTTTGCGTAAGCTTGCGCACGTTGGCGCTGTACACCAAAGCCCTGCCAATCGCTATTGACATACCATTTAGCCCCAAAAGACTCAGCAACCGCTTGGCTGTCATCACTACTGCCGGAGTCCAATATGATGATTTCATCGGCCAAATCTTTGATCGATGGCAAACTCAGACGCAGGTTATCCGCTTCGTTTTTGACAATCATCACGACACTAAGACGACACATCGTTGCGCTCACCAGTACTCTTTAAGCCATGGTGCCGGCAGGATATGGCGATACCATTTACCACCGCCGCCAGTGATTGCATCGTGCGGATTCACTTCACCATGAAAAATCAAAATATCACAGTCTGGCTTTTTCGGCATTAACCAAAGTGATAAAGGTAATGGCCGTAAAGCATGGTATTTATAGCTTTTACACCACGTGCTTGGCCAATAATGGAGCTCGTTGTGCTGATGGACATACCACGATAAATACGCCTGTTCGTTGCGAAACTGTTGACGGATTTCTGCAAAACGCGCACGAAAATCCTCGAGTAACTCTGGATAAGCGCCAAGTTCAAAGCGATAAACCGAACTGTTACCCACTTTGCGCCAAGGACGCTTCCAATCGCGAATAATAAATACGCCTTGCTGTGCGGGTTGATGGGTGAAAAAATGATCGATGTTATCCATGATCACCACATCAAGATCAAGAAACAGTGCAGTGCCCTGTAATCCGTGTAAATCAGGGGTAAAAGTAGTCAATTTCAACCAGCCACGCTCAGGCAAGCCATCGGGCAAATTAAGCGAAGGAATTGGCAGACAACGCACCGCCGGATCAATACCTTCGTCATTATCTGTTAAGCACACCATGGTAAAAGGCAGCGAGAGATGGCGTTTGACCATACGATACAAACGGTTGACGTATTCAGCGGGATATTTATCTCCCCATTTCATACAAAGAATATAACGTTGCGACATGTGAATAATGGTTAACTCAATGCCCCATTATATAGTGCAAAGCAGTGTGATGCCATGGAGGGAGGTGAGCGAGAAAACCCCGCTCGCCACTATTTAAAATACATGTTCTTGCCGTCTGCTCGATGTGAGCCAACCGACAATGGTGTAATAGATAATAGCCGTACCAATAAATCCCAACGCGAACACTAACGCAATGATGATCCAATCAATAGGCCCGCCAGCATCGGTATAGCCGGATGATGAGACCGTAGCCATAATCACTAAAGCCAGTATACCGCCGGGGATACCCAGTAATTGCGCCCACATCAAGCGTCGTGAATGGATACGTCGCTCTTTAATGAGTAATACAAGAAATAACACGGTAATGAGCACAATAGCGACAAGCATTGGCCAAAACCAAGCACCGAACATTTCCTGAAACACGGCCAAAAGAGAGGCAAAATCAAGACTTTTCATCATCCACTCCTTATGCGCTGCCGCGCAACATACTAATATAGGTCGGCTTTAAGGCAACCGTTTTAATAACCCAGGTAGCCCAAAGCTCTTCAAGTGGTGCGATAACGCCAGGGAAAGACGGAACAAGGTTGTTGCGATAGTCAAATTCAATCAGCATCGCCCGCCCCAAACGGGTAATCAATGGACAAGAGGTGTAGCCGTTATAAACCATCTCACTTTCTTTACCGGCAATCTCTGCCACCAAATGATCGACCACCACCGGCGTTTGCCATTTCACACTCGCAGCCGTTTTACCTTTAGGCACCCCAGCGATATCACCAATTGCAAACACATTTTGGTAACGCGCATGACGCAGATTGTCTTTACTCACTTCCAACCAGCCATCACTCGCCCATTTTCCATCTTGCCAAGGCAGTGGACTGTTACGGATAGCTTCTGGCGCACGCATAGGGGGAACAACATTAATGAAATCATACGGCAACTCAACCGAGCCCTCTTCTACGCTGGTAAAAGTAGCGATGCGCTTACCGGGATCAATCGCGCTAAGCACACGGTTATAATGGGTCTCGATGCCACGATTCTCAAATAACATCCGTAGCTTTTCATGAACAATCGGCACAGAAAATAGGTTGCCACTGTGTGCGTTGTACGTTAGTTTCGCTTTACTGCGATTATCACGTCGACGCAGATGATCATCAGTGATAAAGGTATATTTCAATGGCGCACCAGCACATTTCATCTCAGTCGCTGGACGTAAAAACACCCCATCGCCACCGCTATCGGCAAAACGGTCAAGCAACTGCCACGTTGCCGCGGCCGCCTGCGGACTATGATAGATACTGCCCAGACCATCTTTCCCGATTAGCTGCTCATCCATCCCTTCAATGCCAGCGTAGTTAAGCATCAATCCGGTAGTCACCAACAAATAATCATAGCTGATTTTTTGTCCGGAAGCGGTGGTGATACTGTTGCTCTCAGGATCAAACTCGCTAACATATTCCTCAATCCAAGTCGCACTACGCGGAACATACTCTGCCGTCGTTGACACCGGATAGTCTGCCGATTTGATCCCACCAGCAACCAGCGTAAAGCCCGGTTGATAAAAATGTGCCTTACGCCCATCAACCAAAATAATCTCTGCACCATCTAAGCGATCGCTCAAACGCGAAGCGGCGGCCAACCCCGCCGCACCAGCGCCAGCAATGACAATTTTTGCTTTACTCTTGATTTTGGGTACAGCTTGCGCCGAGAGCGACGTTGCCAATAATGCGCCAGCACCTAAAGCACCACTCAAGCCAATAAACCCGCGACGATTCAAAGAACGTGCAAATTGCACACCATCTAGGTCACCTAGTAATCGTTTTTTCTGACCCATGTTCGCTCCTCTCATTAAATGTTATTCGCTGAAATGTATCGAGAAGTATTATGATATTTTTTTGATATGACATAAATTATAGCTTGACTATCAATGATTAGCCAGTTTTATTTTTCTGTATCTATCGGTTTTATTATGATAAAACAAAAACCACGTTGTTCTCACTTAATCCTAAAAAACACGCCACCGTTTCTTTTTCACCAGTCAAATGGTCAATCAACCCCAAATAACCAATACAGCACCAGCCACAATCAGCGCTAATCCCCAACGATCGGCATAACTCAGCGATTCACGAAACAAGCGCGCAGAAATAAGCAGGGTAAACCATACTTCTACTTGTCCTAAGGTTTTCACCAGCGCTACAGACTGCATACTCATGGCGCTAAACCAGCCTACTGAAGCACAAAAACCCGCGACACTGATCGCCAACACCGTTTTTTTATGTTGGCGCATCGTGCTAAGCGTTTGTGGTTGCCGCCAGCCAAGCCACAACAGTAATCCAAGTATTTGAATCCATAGCACACTGCACAACACCCATGCCGCACGCAGCAGATACGGTAGCGTTGGCAATTGCTGTGAAGCTTCGCGTACCAATAATGACGTGCACGCGAAACTCAAACCACACGCCAATCCAATGACCAGTGTACGTTTATCTGGTAGGCGCCGCGCACGAACACCACTGAGTAAAAATACAGCCAGCCCGCCGAGTGCTACGCCTAACCACGCACCAAAGCTGAACGATTCATGCAAAAAGATCACCGCCAATAATGCGGCAAGAATCGCTTCACTCTTTGCCAGTCCAACGCCTATCGCATAATTTTGTCGCTGAAATAATAGAACCATCAAAGCGGTAGCCACTATTTGACTGAGTGCTGCCAAAACGACCATGACTATAAAAGTGTGTGAGATCTGCGGCAAACCCAAGCTGTAATAGCATTGCATCGCGAATAGATAAAGTGCGGCCAAAGGTGCAGCAAACAAAAACCGCGCTAAGGTCACACCCAGCGCATCAACACTGTGACTTAGCGTTTTTTGCCAGGCATTACGCCACGCCTGAGCAAATGCAGCACAAAAGGTAAGGACAATCCAGCTCACGCGCCAGCGCCACCTTCAGCAATTTCCAGTTTTTCCGGGACAGCATAACGACCCCGTACACGCAAATGAAGATAACTTTCTTCTGCATGTTCACGAAACCGCTGTTCTATTTCTGGTGCAAGTAGTTCATTAGCGTAGAATTTATCAAAAGTCAGATTAATCTGTCCCTTATCATCTTCAACACAGCTGATTAATTTGACCTGAATAGCATCACCTTGTGCCGGTTTTTCTTTATAAAGCCCGCCAATTTGCGCCACATTGTGCTCATCGCGAACCAAGCTAGCCCAACGCATCCGCTCACTTGACCATCCGAAACATGAAGCCGAATCAAGCGGATGTGCGGTATTTTCCAGAGCGAAGTGCAATCTGACATAACGCCCGCGAAACGCGTCATACGGATCAACCGGCACAGTTTGGAAGCGATACACGTTGCCGTTTTCAAGGGTACGTTCTGACTGGATGATACGATTGGCCAAATAGAGCGTTTGCGCGAAAAACACAAGTAACAGTACGCCGTAAAGTATACGCTTCATACCTTCCTCCGACGCAGCAGCCAAACATTAATCAGCAACAATAAAACCCCAGCAACAATCAAGCCGAGCCCACGCGCGAGCAGCATCCAACCGCTATCAAAGAATATATTTAAGAGCAGTACTAACAGTAAAAATAAACCGGTATTAGTTTTCAGTAAGCGCTCTTCTTGAAGTCCGCTATAGGTTAACAGTAGCCCACTAAAGAGCACCCAAGCCTGAGCGAGTACAAAATACACCCATTCAGGTGCACCAAAATCAACGATTAACGGCAAGACGATAACCAAACAGGGGGTGAGCAACATCACCCAGGTGGTTGGCTTTTTTAATGCCGACGGCTGCTTGCGCCACAGCCATAAAACCACCGACACTAAAACCACAGATTCATAACCGACAGGGAATGCTTGATACTTAAAAACCTCAAACAGCATAATCCATAGCAGCAACACCACAATACCCACACTCGCAATACTACGCAGTGGATTACGCCAACCCCGAATATCGTTGGTAGCACCCAGCCCGTAATAAGCTAAAAAAATCAACGCGAGGAACTTAACATTAGTGTCGACATGCAGAATGAGCAAAGTGTAAATAACTGCCAGTAATACCGCCCAACGCTCGACCAAACCAGCAAAGCGAAACGCATAAATGAGACCAACAATCAGCCCAACTAAAATGATTTCGCCACTAGGCGACGGCGCTTTCCATACATTCGCCCAAAGACTGTCGTCTTGCACCGCATAAAGCCATGGTGCGCTTTCCCCAATCGCGCACAGCAACACCATCGATGCAACAAACAATGCGCGTGAGCGTAACAACAAGGCACTCGGGAACGCCATCAAAAACCACAGCAAAAAATATTGCCAAAGCGCACCATAAGCATGGTAAGTTTGCGCGATAAGCGCAATCGCCGCCCCCTGCGCTGCAGCCAAAGCAATCGCGCAGGCCTCCCCCAACAAACTTTGTGAGCGCTCGCGCCAGGCAAGAAAGAAACATACCCCTTGCATGACTAACAAAGGCAATAGCGCAATCAATGCACGAGCAAGGCGTCCTAACTCCTGCCAGTTATGCGCCAATAGTAAAATAACCCCACCACCGATAAATAAAACCGCAAGCAACACCAGCACCCAAGCCATCCAAGGTTTGGCATCGTATCGAGAGTAAGAAGCTGTGATCGCCTGTGATTGATCCGTATTGATGAGCCCTTCTTGCTGCCAGAGGCGGCTTTCTTCGATGAGCCAATCATAGATTTTTGCGGTAAGCGGTTTTTGCTGCATTACTGTGCCTGAGTCTGGTAGTGAAGATCCTTGGCATAACGCCTTTACACTACCTAATCTATCACCAAATTAACGCTAGATGTATATTTAAACGAAGATATTTACTTAATACGCCAAAGCATCAGAAGCTTCACGACGTGCTTTTTCAGCAGCCACCAGCGCGTCACGTTGCACACTGATCCACGCTTCTGCTTGGGCGTTGATATCTTTTGGCGACAGTCCATGAGGATCAATCGCCTCACCAACCACTACCTGCACCACCCCGCTATGGGTTTGCCCACGAACCGGCCAAAATTGTCCGGCATTGTGCGCAATCGGTATCACTGGCACACCTAGCTCATGAGCAAGGCGACCTGCGCCCATTTTAAACGGCTGTGGCGCGTCAACAGCGCTACGTGTCCCTTCAGGATAAATCACTAATGAATAGCCGCTCGCTATGCGCTTAGCGCCCTCACACATCAACATCTTCATCGCCACGCGACCTTGTGTTCGATCAATCGCAATCGGGTTCATCAGCCGTATTGCCCAACCAACATAAGGCATGTCGGTGATCTCTTTTTTCAGCAACCACACCAGATCGCGCTTTAAGAGCGTTGTAAAAAATGTTTCCCAATTCGATTGATGATTGAGCAGCAAAATACACGGCTGATCAGGAATATGTTCGCGTCCAATTACCTGCCAATCAATCCCACAAATAATTTTTGCCAGCCAAATCACACCATCAGCCCAATACGAACCCACTTTATGTCGCCAACGAAACGGCAGCGGCGACATCAACAGGATCAGCGTCGCCCAGAACACCGCGTTGAGCCCAAAGGCAACGCCAAATAAGCGATGACGCCACATTATTGTGTGCCTCGGCGCGCTAACTCTTGCTGATAAAGCGCCTGCATGGTCTCATGCGACCACGCTTCAATACGATCACTCAACGCGACGATATCTTCGCCAACCGTGGGAATCGGTTCACCGATAATCACTTGCACTGTGCCCGGGTGCATACGCCCTTTTTTAGGCCAAAACTGCCCCGCGTTATGCACAATCGGTAAAATATGGGTACCTAAATTGACCGCCAAGCGCGTCGCGCCGTGTTTATAAGGCTTCGGCTCTCCGGCTTTGGCGCGTGTCCCTTCAGGGAACATCACCACCCAAAAACCCATACCAATGCGCTGCCGTCCTTGGTCAATCACTTGTTCCATCGCGGCTTTTTTCTTACTGCGATCAATGGCTATTGGGCGCAGGAGCGCCATACCCCAACCAAAAAACGGTACATACATCAGCTCTTTTTTCAGTACCCAAACCTGATCACGAATCATCGTCGGCGTGAACACTGTTTCCCAGGTTGACTGATGGTTGACCACCATCACCCCTGCTTCTTGCGGCACATGCTCGCGACCATGAATTTGCCAGCGGATGCCACAAATCCAGCGCGCCAGCCAGATCACAGTATCGCCCCAGCCAGTCGCCAGGCGATGCCGCCAACGAAACGGCAACACAATCATGAATATAATCAGCGTCGCCCAAAGCATAATCGACAACACAAAAGCGATTTTGAATAAGATTGTGCGTACACCCATCAACATAGTTTACCCCGGTAACAACGATAAATCGGCAACGCGATCAAAGCCATCCTGCAGCGCACCCAGCAAAGCGAGGCGATTTTCTCGCAACGCAGGATCATCAGCAACCACCATCACTTGATCGAAGAATGCGGCCAATGGCGCAGCTAATTCACCAAGCCGCTCAAGAGCTGCTTGATAATTTTCTTGATCAAGCGCCTGTGCTAAAGGGGGGTAATCTGCTGCCACTGGTCATAAAGCGCTTGTTCAGCAGGCTCTTGCAAGTACTCTACCTCAACATCACGCTTCGCCATATCCTGTTTTTTCAAAATATTGCGAATCCGTTTCGCGCTCGCCAATAAACTCGGCGCTGAAGCAGAATCGACAAACTGCGCAAGCGCTTTTACGCGCTGATTGATATCTTCTAAATCGTCCAATTCCAATGCACGCACAGCCTGGAATACCTCAACCGCAACACCTTGCTCGCGATAGTAGCCTTGTAAACGCTCAATGATGTACTCTCGTACCTCACTAACTTGCGCTTCGGCATTGAGCGCTGCAGGGAAGCTTGCCGCACTGTTTGCCAACCACGTATTAAGCGGCAAGGATAAATCCGCCTCAATAATCAAACGAATCACCCCAATCGCCATCCGGCGAAGTGCATAAGGATCGCGACTTCCGGTGGGTTTTGCACCAATCGCAAAACCGCCGATTAAGGTATCAAATTTTTCCGCCAGCGCTAAGGTTAACCCAACGCGCGTTTCTGGCAACGCGCCACCAGCCTGCAATGGGAAATACTGCTCTTCGAGCGCAGCGGCGACTTCCGCGTCTAGCCCATCGCGCTCAGCATAATAACGCCCCATCAAGCCCTGTAGCTCTGGGAACTCCATCACCATCTCGCTCAATAAATCGCATTTTGCCAGCACCGCCGCCATTTTCGCCTTGCCGGCATCCGCATCACACACAGGCGCCAACGCGGTTGCCATTTCAGCGACACGCGCTGATTTATCGGCCAACGAGCCGAGCTGTTCCTGATAAACCACCTTAGCCAACTGTTCTTGATGACTGGCGAGCGGTTTTTTCAAATCCTGTTCCCAGAAAAACGCTGCGTCAGCAAAGCGTGGACGGATCACTTTCTCGTTCCCTTCACGCACCACTTCCGGATCCAGCGATTCAATATTCGCCACCGCAATAAAATGCGGCTGCAATGCGCCATTCTGATCCACCACGGCGAATGTTTTCTGATTGTCCTGCATGGTGGTGATTAACACTTCCTGCGGGACTTCTAAAAATGACGGTTCGAAATGCCCGGTCACAGCCACTGGCCATTCCACCAACGACGCAACTTCTTCTAACAGCGCTTCCGGCATCACCGCTTCGCCATTTAATTGTGCTGCCGCAGCGCTCACTTGCTCACGAATCCGCTCGGTGCGCGCCTGCGCATCAACCATCACAAATGCCTTATTAAGCGTTGCTTCATAGCCCATCGCCTCACCAATAGCCACCGGTTCTGGATGATGCACGCGATGCCCTAAGCTATAGCGATCAGCGTCCACCCCGAAAAAGCTCATCGGCCATATGGCTTGATCAGCAAGCACCACCAAGCTTAGTACCGGGCGCACAAAGGATTGATCAAAATTGCCCCAGCGCATGCGCTTAGCAATCGGCAGTTTATTCATCACTTCGGCAAACATCTCAGGCAATAACGCCTGCAAATCCTGACCTTCTTCGCGCCCGTAATACATCAGCCATTGGCCTTTTGGTGTATCAACAATGCTTAAGTCTTCTGGCGCAACCCCACAAGAGCGCGCAAACCCTTCTGCGGCCTTAGTCCACTGTCCGTCAGCGTCTTTGGCCGCTTTCATTGCCGGCCCTTTACGCTCAATATCCTGATCCGGTTGCTTAAGCGCTACTTCACGCAAACGCCAAGCCAGGCGGCGTGGCGTCGCAAAAGATTCAACTTCCGCACACGGAATACCCGCTTCAGACAGCAGCTCTCTCCAGAGGTTTTGTCCGGCAGAGGCCAATTGATTGACCGCACGCGTCGGCAGCTCTTCCATACCGATTTCGATTAATAGATTGGTGGTCGTACTCATCGTGCGCCCTCCTGCTGATCACGGCATAACGGAAAGCCTAACGCTTCACGGCTGGCATAGAACGCCTCAGCGGCCGCTTTTGATATCGTGCGCACACGTAAAATATAGCGTTGACGCTCAGTGACCGAGATCGCGCGTCGCGCGTCGAGTAAATTAAACACATGCGAGGCTTTAAGCGCCTGTTCATAAGCGGGTAGTGGCAGTTGATCAGCAGCTAGGCGTAGCGCCATCGCTTCTGCAGCATCAAACTGCGCAAATAAAGCATCCACATCGGCATATTCAAAGTTATAGGTCGATTGTTCGCGCTCATTTTGCTGATAGACATCGCCGTAATAAACCGTACCTTGTGGGGTTTCGGTCCACACAAGATCGTACACACTCTCAACATTCTGTAAATACATCGCGATACGCTCTAAACCATAGGTCAGCTCGCCCATCACCGGTTTACATTCCAAACCGCCGGCCTGCTGGAAATAGGTAAATTGTGAGATCTCCATGCCATTGACCCAAACTTCCCAGCCAAGACCCCAAGCACCAAGGGTGGGCGATTCCCAGTTATCTTCAACAAAACGCATGTCGTGAACCGCCGGATCAATGCCAATTTCGCGCATCGACGCCAAATATAAATCCTGAAAACGCGGCGGCGAAGGCTTCATCACCACTTGAAACTGATAATAGCGCTGCAAGCGGTTCGGGTTTTCGCCATAGCGCCCATCGGTTGGACGTCTTGAAGGCTGTACATACGCTGCATTCCAAGGCTCTGGGCCGAGTGCACGCAAAAACGTTGCTGTATGGAATGTACCAGCGCCGACTTCCATATCCAGTGGTTGCATCACCACACAGCCTTGCTGCGACCAAAATCGCTGCAAGGTAAAAATCATATCCTGAAAATTCAGTACCTCTGCCATGTATCGGGTGCCTTATCTTATTCTTAAGCCAAAGGAGGGTATTGTATCGCTAAAGCGTTTATTACCAAAATAGCATTACAGCACAACGCAATATTGCTAAGATGACGTGCCTAAACAAAAACCCATTCGCCAATGAATAACCTCTACCGCAAAGTTCTCGCGTTTATTTTCTCGGCTATTTTCCACCTGATTTCGCTGCTAATGATCGGCCTCACCTTGCATTCTTTTATGCTCTCAGCGCTGAGTGATGATTCCGGTGAGCTTATCGGCCTGCTCATTAAAGCCATCAATTCATTGGTGATTGCGCTGGCGATGTATGAACTTGGTGTCGGTGTGGGTAAAGAATATGCTGGAAGCGATGAAGGCAATATTTATCAAAACATTCGCCGCACCGTCACACGATTTGTCGGCACCGTGTGTATTGCCTTGGTTCTGGAAGGCCTGATTATGATCATCAAATACAGCCAGCTCGATATGGCGGGCAATTTAATCTTCCCAGTCTCGATTATTATTGCCGCCTCGGTCTTATTACTCGCCTTGGGCGGTTTTTTAGCACTTAGTCGCCCGAGCAGCCAAGCTGGAGATAGTCAGCCGAGCGAGTAGCCCGAGTAAGTAACCCAAGTGGATAAACTAAGGCATAAAAAAAGCCGGAAGTAAAAAACTTCCGGCTGAATATCTTATTGGGACAGCCCCAAACTATTACATTTTTTGCTTGGTGTCTTCTGCAGTTTGAGAAATCTTTGAGCCTGCTTGTTCCATATCTTCGCCCACACCTTTAACGGTGTTGCAGCCGGCTAATGCAAAAACGCCGAACAATGCCATTAAGGCCACTAAATGACGCATAACTTTCTCCTCATCAAAATAACCAGTCTCTCGGCCGCTTTAAACACAACCGATACATTACTATGGCACAGTTTTTAATGATCGTTCAATCTTTTTTAACCGCTACTCAGGTGAAGAGAGTGATACCAATCACTGCTATTAAGCGTCAATACACGTGTTTGATATCGCTGTATTTACATATATTCGCGCAAAAGGATGCGCTATAATCTAGCCAAGCTTGCTTTCATCATCTCATCTAAGGAGTCACCATGCTTGCTGAATTTGGAATTGATGCCGATATGGGCTTTACGGTCTTTGTTATTGTTGCCATCGTGTTCGCGTTTTGGTTTGCTAAACGTGCGATACAGATCGTCAATCAGGGTATGGAATATACCGTGCTGCGCTTTGGTGAATACAACCGTACCTTAGGGCCAGGCTTTCACATCATCGTGCCGTTTTATGAGCGCGTTGGTCATCGCCTGAATATGAAAGAGCGAGTGCTCGATGTACCGCGCCAAGAAGTCATCACTTACGATAATGCGATTGTTAGCGTCGATGGCGTGGTGTTTTTTCAAATTATGGATGCGGCGAAAGCGGCTTATGCGGTTGATGAACTGGAATATTCCATCCTTAACCTCAGCATGACCAACCTGCGTACGGTGATGGGCTCAATGAGCCTGGATGACTTGTTATCAAAACGTGATGAAATCAACGTCCGTCTGCTTTCAACCATCGACACAGCAACCAACCCTTGGGGGTTAAAGTCACCCGTGTGGAAATCAGAGACATCACCCCACCGGTTGAGCTCGCCGATGCGATGGCGCGACAAATGAAGGCAGAGCGCTTAAAACGTGCGGAAATTCTTGAAGCAGAAGGTCGGCGTCAATCAGAAATTCTCGCCGCAGAAGGTAAAAAACAATCAGAGATTCTTGAAGCAGAAGGACGTAAAGCCTCAGCGTTTCTTGATGCTGAGGCGCGTGAGCGTTTAGCTGAAGCCGAAGCGCGCGCCACCTCGATGGTCTCACAAGCGATTGCTGATGGCGATATTAACGCGGTTAATTATTTTGTCGCGCAAAAGTATGTTGAGGCTTTGGGCAAATTTGCCACCAGCGAAAACCAAAAAACCTTCTTCTTACCGATGGAATCTAACGGTATCCTCGGTGCACTAGGTGGTGTGGCAGAATTGCTCAAACAATCGGCCGACAAAGGAACAAAGAAATGATTGCCTTGTTGATTGACCCCATTTATTGGAACTGGTTAATTCTCTGCGGCCTCTTTTTGCTGATGGAAATCTTTACGGTATCGTTCTTTTTCCTCATTTGGGCGACCACCGCGCTGATTATGGCGGCGATCACCTTTGCCTTCCCCGAAATGAGTTGGCAAATGCAGTTGTTATTGTTTTCTGTCTTGTCGTTAGTGGGTGTGGTGCTTTGGTGGTTTTTTGCCCGTCATTGGCGACGTAGCCCCAATAGCACCGCTGATAAACTCAATAACCGTGGACGCTATCTCATCGGCCGGCAATATGTGTTACAAACACCGATCCATCAAGGCTATGGACGCCTGCAAATCGATGATAGCTTATGGACAGTACAATGCGATGAAGAATTACCCGCCGGCACAAAGGTCGTCATTAAAGATATAGACAGCCTAACCCTCAAGGTAGCGCGTGTTGGCTAGACTGCTTGTACTGCTGGCGCTCTTGAGTGCTAACGTATTGGCTAACAGCTATCGTAATGAGACGATTGACGGCGTGCGTTATGGCGTATTTACCGCCGAGCCCGCTGATGTGTCGCTACATTGGCAAAACAGCAACGGTAAAGCGTATCGCTCGCTACGTGAGCTCTATCAAGCGCTTGACGAAGATGGGCGAAGCATCGATTTATTGATGAATGCAGCGATCTTTAGCGCTGATGAAACCCCTGCCGGCTTATGGATCGAAGAAGGCAAAACCCTATCACAGATCAACACAAACCGCGGCCAAGGCAATTTTCACATCCAGCCTAATGGCGTATTTTGGCTGGCTGATGATCAAGCACACATCAACACCCTCGCCGCTTATCAGCGTTTAAAGCCACAAGCCGAGTTTGCCGTACAAGCCGGACCAATGCTGCTCATAGATGGCGCAATTAATTCACGCTTTATCAAAGGATTATCCAGCCCTTATAAACGCAACGCTGTCTGCACAACACGCTCCGGCGATTTATATTTCATCATGACCGAGCGCTACGAGGATGAATGGCCAAGCTTTTACCGCCTTGCCGATGCGCTCAAGCAACTGGGCTGTTATCAGGCCTTATACCTCGATGGTGCGATCTCAGATTGGTACATTCCCGAGGTAAGTGGTCTATTTCATTGGCAAGATTTTGTCGGTATGATTGCCGTCAGTCATTCATCACCGTAGCCCGGGATTATTCATGCTTTCAATGAGTCCGTATTTTGCCGCACTCGATCTTGGTTCGAACAGTTTTCATTTGCTGGTGGTTAAAACCACCCAAAATGGCATCCAGGAAATCGACAAGGTCAAACACATGGTGCGCCTGGGTGAGGGTTTAGATGAAGACAACGCCTTAAGCGAAAAAGCGATGCAGCGCGGCTTAAATGCCTTATCGCAAATGTGGCAGCTGATGGATAACATCCCTAACGAGCATATCCGCGTGGTCGCAACCAATACCTTACGGATTGCCAAAAACAGCGCAGATTTTGTCGCACGTGCTGAAGCGACTCTAGGCCACGAGATTGAGATCATCAGCGGCACAGAAGAAGCGCGCCTGATTTATCTCGGCATCACCGCACACAACCATTTCAAAGACCATAATTTAGTGATCGACGTCGGCGGCGGCTCCACCGAGATCATTGTCGGCACAAACACCCAGGCTGATGTATTGCGTTCGTTAAAAATAGGCTGTGCGAATATGGCGCAACGTTTTTTTGCCAAAGGTAGAATCAGCAAAAGTGGGGTGAAAAAAGCGCTCAATCACGTGGGTAAAACGATTGAGCCACATATCACCTCTTATACCAATACTGCTTGGCAGCGGGTGATTTTAAGCTCGGGTACGGCAAAAAGCGTGCTTAAAGTACTGCAGCGTAAAGACGCCAACCTAAACCGTATCAACATAAAGCAGCTCAACAACCTGCTCGATCAATTGGTTGAAATAGGCCATTACAAATACCTCTCCGACCAGCTTGATATCGATGAGGCGCGCGCTTTTGGTTTTACCGGTGGGGTGTGCATTTTAGCCGGCCTCTTTCAGCACTTACAGATTGATGAGGCGATCGTCTCACAAGAAGCACTACGCGAAGGAGTTTTGCTCGATTTAATGGGACGCAGCGACGGGCAAACCGATGAACGCGAATATACGATTAGAGCCTTACAGCAGCGCTTTAATATCGATATCGCACATGCCAACCGCGTTAGCGAACTTGCCGAACATCTCAATAATCAACTGCCGCTTAAAGCACCGCCACGTCTGGTGCCAATGCTCTATTTTGCCGCACAAGTCCATGAAATTGGCTTAGCTGTTGCCTTGAGCAAGCAGCAACAGCACGGCGCTTATTTAATCAGCAATGCGGATCTGCCCGGCTTTTCGCGCCTGATGCAAAACATGATGGCCTTACTCATTAAAGGGCAACGCAAGAAACTCCCTTATAAACCGATCATGGCGCTGTCTAAACCGGCCGATACGCTCACTTTGCAATATTGCTTAGCGCTGCGCCTTGCCGCGCTGATTTATCGTGCGCGACGCAACATCAGCCACGATCAATACCCCAGCCTTGATCAACAAGGCAGCACATTCACCCTCACTTTCCCCAAAGATTATCTTGCCACCCACCCTTTGACCCACGCTGATCTCGTCGAAGAACAGGAATATTGGGCAAACTGTGGTGGCAAACTTACCCTTCACTTTAAAGAACATGACGAAGAAACAAAAAAATCTATTTAAAGACAACCCTTACAAAGGTAACGCCGAGCTACGCAACACACACAGCCTACAACGCTTAGCCAATGCGCTGTGTTATTCTTTTGATGGCGTTTGTGCAGCATGCGCAGAAGCAGGATTTCGCGAGTTGTTGTTATTACACAGCACCTTACTCATCGCGCTATTTTTCTTGCCATTTAAGCTCGCCATCACTATGGTGTTAGTATTTGCGTCATTTTTTTCGATTATTGTCGAGCTCCTGAACACCGCGATCGAATCTGCGGTTGACCACACTTCGTTAGAAAAGCATCCACTGGCCAAGCGCGCGAAAGATGCCGGCAACGCCGCGCAATATATTTCCTTGATTCTTTTGGCTATTTTGTGGGTAATGGCGATCACCCACACTTGGTTCTAACACAACACCAAACGGTTTAAAAAGCGCTTTCAGCCGCTTCAAGAATCGCTTTGCGCGAGAACATCAGCTGCCAACGATTACCACCATTCGCCCGCCACAAGGCAATCACGCGGATTGCACACAGCAGTAACGCTCTAATTTGGTCAATCACCGCTTGTTGCTGTAAATACTGCTCGTTACCGCCAACCATGATTTTTGGGGCCGCCTCGCTCGCCGTGCGTTGATAAACGCTGGCAATATTGGCAAGCACATTCTCATGCGTGGGCGGAAAATGGCTGGTTTGACGACGGACATCGGCCAACCCATCGAGCAATTCGGCCATCAACGCACGATTTTTACTGAGCTTTTTCTCAACGTGCATCAGTTGCACGCTATAGCGCACATACTCACTATCAACATCTTGCTGAAACATCGCGGTTAATAACTGCCGCCCTTTATCAAGCAGCTCAGGATTGCCAAAATAATCGCTGATCACCGCAGCGTTTTGCTGCAACAAACACGGCAGCAAAGCCTCTAACAGCCCTTTATCTGTATGACCTGTGTGAGCCAAATCACGCACACCGTTAATCGCGCTAAACAGCGCCGATAAACACCAGGCCTGATCGTTCAATGTGGTATCGCTCATGCCCTAAACCGCTCCTCAATCACACCGCCACCCAGGCAACGATCACCATCATAAATCACCACATACTGCCCCGGTGTGACCGCGCGCTGCGGCTCATCAAAGGTCACCATCATCGTATCGCCATTGAGGGCGACCGCACACGGTTGGTCTTCTTGTCGATAACGCACTTTGGCGTGATAGGTTTTCCCATTCTGTGGTGCTTCATTCAACCATGAGCACTGTCCGGCTCGCAGGCGACGATGATAGAGCAACGGGTGCTCACCTTGGCCAACAATCAACGTGTTATTGGCCAGATCCTTATCGAGCACATACCACGGTTCATCGCTAGCCCCTGCCACACCACCAATCCCTAATCCCTGGCGTTGTCCGATGGTGTAATACATCAGCCCCATGTGCTCACCAATCCAAATCCCTTCAGCGGTTTGCATTTTGCCAGGCTGTGCGGGTAAATATTGCTGTAAAAACTCGCGAAATGGTCGTTCGCCGATAAAACAAATGCCGGTGGAGTCTTTTTTATCAAAGGTGATCAAACCAGCTTGTTCAGCAATCGCGCGCACTTCGCTTTTTTCCATTCCACCTAGTGGGAACAGCGCTTTTGATAATTGCTCAGGGGTGATTTGGTGCAGGAAATAGCTTTGATCCTTGCTTTGATCGATCCCTTTCAGCAGCGTCGCCTGTCCGTCCTGCTCGCCACGGCGTGCATAATGACCGGTCGCTAAATAATCCGCACCCAATTCTGCAGCATAATGCGCGAGCTCAGCAAATTTGATCTCACGGTTACACAACACATCGGGGTTCGGCGTGCGCCCGGCGGCATACTCATCTAAAAACAGCTTAAACACACGCTCGTGGTATTCACGCACAAAATTCACGGTATGCAATTCAATCCCGATCGTTTCGCACACATCGCGCGCGTCTTCGATATCTTCTTCAACGCTACAATAGCTGCTGGAAAACGATTCTTCCCAGTTTTTCATGAAAATCCCGATCACATGATAGCCCGCTTTTTTGAGCAACCACGCGGTGACCGACGAATCGACGCCACCAGAAATACCTACGGCAATGGTTGCCTTTTTATCGGGCATAAACGTTGTCTGCATGCCTTATTCCATTGAGAAAACACCCTATTTTATCGTTAAACGATACCAAATCCCAACCGACTATATGAGCAGGCGCTAATCAACGTATTTTCGACGTCTTGCGTGGAATTTTTCTTAAGCGCAAACTTCGTCTCAATACCCTAAAAATGTTATGATATCTGGCGAACTAAGCGCCTGTTGTGCGCACCATAATTTAAGGAATCATCATGACGTATTTACTTTGGAAAGCCTTACATATTGTTTTTATGGTGAGCTGGTTTGCTGCCCTTTTTTATCTGCCAAGACTCTATGTTTACCACGCAATGGCGCAAGAAAACGACGAACAGCAAGCGATCGCGCGTTTTGTGGTGATGGAACGCAAACTCTATATCATTGGCCACATCGGCATGGGCTTGATGCTGATTTTTGGTGCGCTGCTACTTTGGCAAGGCGCATGGAGTATGTATAGCCACATGGGCTGGCTACATGCTAAACTTACCTTGGTCTTATTGCTGATGGGTTACTGGATCTATTGTGGGCGTTTAAATAAAGCCTTTGCACGCGGTAAAAATCGCCACAGCCACGTATTTTACCGTTGGTTCAACGAGTTACCTGTGCTGTTTCTTATCGTGATCGTGCTACTAGCAACATTCAAGCCATTTTAAGATCTGATGGTTGAAAACCCTGTCATTACGCTTGGTGCAATGATCAAAAGTCATCGATGATTTAAACTGATTGTATTTTTTAAACAGTATTGACAATCGTTCTTATAATGAATACCATTTCTGACGTTTTCTGCAACCATTAAAGGAGCTTATTATGCGCCAGAAAATTATTGTCGGCGCCCTACTCGGCGCGATTTCAGCCTCTGCATTAGCGGATGTAAATGTTTATTCTTATCGCCAAGATTTCCTCATCCAGCCGATGCTCGATGCGTTTACCGAAGAAACCGGTATTAAAACCAACACCATTTATGTTAAAGATGGCTTGGCCGAACGCATCAAACGCGAAGGCGCACAGTCACCTGCAGATATCGTCTTAACCGTTGATATCAGTCGCCTGGAAGAGCTGGTTAACGAAGGGTTAACACAAGCGATTGAATCTGAAACCGTTAACGCAAACATCCCTGAAAACATGCGCGGCGATCAATGGGTAGCACTAACCTCTCGTGCACGCAATGTTTATTCCTCTAAAGAGCGTGTTGGCGAACTCCCTACAAGCTTCACCTATTTAGACCTCGCAAAACCTGAATACAAAGGCAAAATTTGTACCCGTTCAGGCAAGCATCCGTACAACTTATCATTGATTGCTTCTGTCATTGCACATGAAGGCGAAGCAGCAGCGAAAACCTGGCTGGAAGGCGTTAAAGCTAACTTGGCGCGCAAACCACAAGGTAATGACCGCGGACAAGTTAAAGCGATTATGGAAGGTATTTGTGATTATGCCCTCGGTAATTCATACTACTACGGCAAAATGCTCACTAACGAAAAAGAGCCTGAGCAAAAAGCCTGGGCAGAGTCTGCTGTGATCAACTTCCCGAACCAGGAAACCTACGGCACACACATGAACGTGTCTGGCGTTGCGTTGGCTAAATACGCACCGAATAAAGACGAAGCGTTGCAGTTAATTGAGTTTTTAACTGCTGATAAAGCGCAGCAAATGTATGCTGATGTGAATTTCGAATACCCGGTCAAAGAAGGTGTGGCGCAGTCTGATTTAGTTGCGTCTTGGGGCGAGTTCAAACAAGATGAAATCGACATTAACGAAGTAGCTGATAACTACAGCAAGGCGTTGAAACTGGTTGATGAAGTCCAATTCGACCTCTAATACCCTAACCGGTATTGCTAAAGCATGGCCCCCACTCGCGTGGGGGCTCTCGCTTTTATTGTGTGCGCCAATTATCGCGCTATTGGTGGTCGCGTTCTCCGATTATTCGGATAATTTTCGCCACCTTTATGACACAGTCCTCTTTATTTATATGCGCAACAGCCTCATCCTGCTGTTGGGCGTTTGCACCATGGCGGTTATCTGGGGCGTCCCCTCAGCCTGGCTGATCAGCCGATTTGAGTTCCCTGCACGGCGCATCTTGCGCTGGGCACTCTTGCTTCCGATGGCGATGCCTGCTTATCTGGTGGCGTTTGTTTATACCGATTTACTCGATTACGCCGGCCCCATACAAATCGCTTTGCGTGACTGGTTTGGCTGGCAAAATGCCAGCGACTATTGGTTTGTCGATATGCGCACTATGGGTGGGGCCATTTTTGTCCTTTCGCTGGTGTTTTCGCCCTATGTTTATTGGTTAGTGTCGCTGAATTTTTCCGAGCAATCACAATCGCTCATCCACGCAGCACGCCTGCTTGGGCGCAGCGAAGCCCAAGTATTTTACAAAGTCATGCTGCCCTTAGCGCGTCCAGCGATTGCCGTTGGCTGCACCCTGGTTGGCATGGAAACCTTAGCCGATTACGGCACGGTAGCGTATTTCTCGGTGTGGCATATGACTACCGCAGTCTACGACACCTGGCTACAGCTTTTTGACTTGCCACTGGCGGCTAAATTATCGAGTTTGCTGCTGCTTTTTGTCGTCGTACTGATCACCTTAGAAAAGCGTGGCCGACGTCATATGCGCTTTTATAGTGAGCGACAAACACCCATGTTGCGCGTCCCATTAACCGGCGCTAAAGCCTGGCTCGCTACCGCTTGGTGTGCGCTGGTTGTGTTGCTCGGTTTCGCTCTGCCGGCGCTCTGGCTGAGCACCCAAGCCGTTCGCTATTTCGCCGATACCGATTGGCCAGCGTTTGCGCGCATGGGGATTGATACCTTAAAAGTAGCCTTTAGTGTGGCTTCGATGGCTGTGATTATTGCCTTTATTTTGCAAGGTTATGCCCGTCTTCGTCCAAAGCGTGGTAACTGGACCGCACGGCTGGCTTCTTTAGGTTACGCCATACCGGGAACGGTACTCGCGATCGGCGTACTGATTGTGACCACCAGCATCGATCACGCGATCAACGCGTTCACAAACGCCAGCGGATACGGCAATGTTGGTTTATTGCTCAGCGGTACCCTTTTTGCGATGGCGCTCGCTTTTTCCTGCCGTTTTGCCGCCATCGGTATTGGCGCAGTTGACGCCGGGATGAGCAAAATGCCGCATAGCTACGATGATTGCGCGTACTTAAATGGCTATAGCCACAGCGAAACGGCGCGCAAAATCTGGCTACCACTGCTACGCAACAGCTTATTGACTGCTTTTTTACTCATCTTTCTTGAATCGATGAAAGAATTATCCGCAGCCTTACTACTGCGCCCTTTTAATGTAGAATTACTCTCTACCTATATTTATCAATACATGACCGCGGAACGCTTTGAAGTCGCTGCCCTTCCTGCGCTGTTGATGGTTGTCATCGGCCTGCCACCGGTCTTGTTACTCACCTATTCGATGGATAAGAAAAATGCACAACTACCTTAGCCTTGATCACGTCAGCATCGCCTATGGGCGAAACGAAGTGGTGCATGATTGTAGCCTTAGCCTCGCCCAAGGCGATATCCTGTCACTACTCGGCCCATCAGGCTGCGGTAAAAGTACGATTTTAAAAGCGATTGCTGGGTTATTACCGATTAGCGCTGGCACGATGACACTGAATAACACCGTTATTGCCGGTAATGGTGTGCATGTTGCCCCACAGGCACGCCAAGTGGGGATGATTTTTCAAGACTACGCTCTGTTTCCGCACTTAACGGTTGCCGAGAATATTGGCTTCGGACTGCGTGGATTGGCCAAGGCTGCACGTCAGGAAAAAGTGAGCAATATGCTCGAGATTGTTCGCTTACACGAACTCAGCAAACGTTATCCCCATGAGCTCTCAGGTGGACAACAGCAGCGGGTTGCCATTGCCCGCGCTTTAGTAAGAGAACCGAATTTATTATTACTCGACGAGCCGTTTTCTAACCTCGATAACGAGGTTCGCGAGCGCTTGATCGGCGAAATACAACAGCTATTTGCCGAACAGAATATGACCGCCATTTTTGTGACCCACAACAAAACGGAAGCGTTCGCCTTATCCGATCAAGTGGCCGTCATGGAAGAAGGCAATATCGCACAAATTGCCACCCCACGCGCGCTTTATGACGCGCCAGCGAACGCAGATATTGCGGCTTTTTTGGGGCATGGTGCGACTGTTCGTTTTAAAAAACAGGGAGAAACCTGGCAAAGCAGCTTGGGCACAATCCCAGCCAGCGCACGTGGGCAATTAATGGTGCGTGAAGAACATTCTGAAACGATCGATGTCTATTTACGCCCACATCAATTGCTGTTAAGCGCCGATACGACCGATGGCAACGCCACGATTGAACGGGTGCGCTTTCTTGGCGATTTCTGTGAGTACCGCGTCGCTCTTGCCGAGCAAACGCTGAATGTGGTGTGTAAAAACCGTTTACAAGTGGGCGACCAAGCGCGTTTACAAGTGCGTTTGTAGGCTTTGCATAAAACAATACACCAACTAATTCTCCATAAAAAACCGGCACAATGGCCGGTTTTTTAGCTTGGCTTAGTCGTATCCGCTTATTGACGAACGCCTTCGCCAGTCACGTATATTTCAGCTGCCTGAGCCATTTTGTCAGGGATACCGAAATCCGCGAAATTCACGGTAAAGTTACTTTCAAAGCCACTACGATATTTTCCCCAAGGATCCTCACCCTCGCCCATCTTAGTCACAGGAATCGTGACCTCCTGAGTCTCACCATGAATGGTCAGCTCACCGGTTAGCTTGCCATCCTGCCAAGCGGTAGATTTAAAAGTCGCGGTGGGATGATTGCTCACATCGAGAAAATCACCGCTGCGTAAATGCTTATTTCGCTCACCATGATCACTATCCAGAGATTCGGTATTGACGCTCACATCAACGTTGCTGATTGCTCCTGTCTCGCTGTCGTAGTCGTAAGTCCCAGAGATATCGTTAAATGTGCCGATAACATAGCTAAAGCCCAAATGAGGTACTTTGAACTGGATAAAAAAGTGGCTTGGTTCCACTTCATAGGTTTGTGGGGCTGCGTGGCTGATGGTGCTCACACCAGCTAAAGCAATGGCTGAAGTTAGGATGAGTTTTTTCATAGTCAATGCTCCGTATAGTGAAAAAATTCAATTTTATTCTAAAAGACAACGCGCTGTAATAATATAAATTATCATTACCAAGTGTTATTGTGTACTATCGCAACCAAATATGCGTTTTAGGGTGTCATCTTTATCTATCACCGCGTGTTTCAGCGCTCCGAGCACATGCAAAACCACCATCGCAATCAAACTCCAGGCCGCATATAAATGCACTTGCCCTAACCATTCGCTTTGCTTATCCGCATCAACCATCGCCGGGATACGGAACCAGCCAAACACGTCAATCGGGGTATTTTTAGCGGTTGCAATGAGATAACCCGTGCTAACCAACACCAACAGCGCAATATACATCAGCGCATGGGTTGCGTGTGCGAGGCCAATCTCCCAACGTGCGTGAGTGGCCAGGGCCCGCGGTTTTTTTTGACTCACTAACCAAATCAGTCGCCAGATCAATAACACAGCGAGGATAAAGCCAATGGCTTTATGGCGCACCGGCCAGGTGTGATAGCCCGCATCGTAATAACCAAGCGTGACCATATAAAGACCGCTGCCAAATAAAAACGCGATCAATACAGCCATCAACCAGTGCAACATAACGTGCACAACACCGTAACGGGTAGAAGAATTGCCAATCATAATGAATCATTGTTAAAGCTTAGATAATTATTAAACCTGATTTCATCGTGAGAAAACAGTGAGCAGGTGTTAAGGCACTTAATAAGTAATCTATATAGTAGATGTTGACAATAGTTTATCCTTATATTAATCTTCTTGGTCGTTGTTATAAGTCAATCGTTTATTTCAAATAAATGTTTGTCCTCTTGACAACCCTGGAAGCTTGCAGCCAAGGCGATACGCATGATTCGTTGGCATCCTCTCACCCAACACCAAAGTATCTTGCCATAGTGAGCCTACGAGCTTAACGATCCGATCAATGATAGGAAGTACTGAATATGGCGATGTTCGATTATAAACACTACACAAGTAATGAATCTGCCGCATTAATGGCAACGTCCAAACAATTAGCGGTTTATGGCAATATTTCAGGGATTATGGGGTTACCCACCGAAAACTTCTTACAAGGGCTATCTGATCGAGTTCTTAACCACGGCTTGGCAGCTAATAAGGTCAATCTGCGTTTGCCCGATGGTTGGCGAGAGCTTACCCCAACAGAGCTCAACATGCCGGAAGATAGCCTGGATTTCTATGGCCAATTTCCAATTGAAAGCCCGATTACAGGTTTTCTTCCCAGTGGACCACAAGCGAAAATCCTTGGTCGATATGATGATCATGGCACGCTCACACAAATCAGCGTGGTGTTCGCCGGCACGAACTCTCCGATTGATATACTCGATTATTTCCAAATCAACGAGAATACCATCGCACCTAATATGGAGCCATTATTGAATAAGGTCAAAGAACTTGCCTTAGCGAATGGTTTGAGCGGTGAAGATGTTTTAGTGACCGGCTACAGCCTCGGTGGCGGTATGACCAATATCATGGCAAAACATCGCGAGGCACTCGCCGATGGCTTTTTTAAGGATGCGGATTATATCGGCCACAGTTCACCCTATATTTACGATGACTCATCTGTTGTACTCAATATGGGTTATGAAAATGATGTGGTATATCGCGTGGTCGGCAATGAAGCGAGCGCGTTAGATGCGATCAAAGCCGGCAAACCGGGCCTGGTCAATCCTAATAATTCCTTCGAGAGCTCCTTTGATAATATTGTGTTATTTGATGAGGCCTATGCTTCGCCACTTTGGAACATCAGTCCTTTTTCTATTCTTAACATTCCCTTTGGCTGGTATGCGCACATTGATGGCGTGTTCAGCGATGCGGTAACGCGGATTGCCGATTCGGCGTTCTATGAATTCACGCACGCTGATAGCACAGTGATCGTCAGTAGTTTAACTGGTCTCTCTCGTGGGACAACCTGGGTAGAAGATAAAACCTCGCCCACCTCAAACCATCACAACACCCCAGCATTCATTATTGGCACGCAATACGATGATAAGCTTAAAGGCGGCGATCAAGGCGATTATATTGACGGTGGGAAAGGCAACGACACCATCAAAACCGGCACAGGCGCAGACCGCATTGAGGGCGGAGAAGGTAAAGACACACTGATTTTTGACGGTCGCAGCGATGACTGGAACGTTTATCGCCTAAGCGATGATACGCTATTTTTTAACTCGCACGCTGACAATGGCTTAAAACAGGTTAGCGGCGTTGAGCAAATTTCTTTTACCGATGATTGGTTGAGCAATACCCGCCCTTATCAAGTCAGCAATCAAGGCCTCACGGACCAGCGCTTTAAGTTACTCCGCTGGGCCAATAAAGATATTGCGTACCAAGAGCGCGTTGAAGGTAGCGAAGGTGATGATATGCTCAGTGGTGAAGTCGTGTTTGCGCAAGCTGGTAACGATACACTAAAGGCACTCGATAACGACAGCTTATTACACGGTGGCAAAGGGCATGATGTGTTAATCGGTGGCGCTGGTGCTGACCAGCTTTATGGCGCTGAAGGCAACGATGTTTTGATTGCCGGCTCTGGTGATAGCTTACTCTCTGGTGGACTGGGTGATGACTACTTTATCTTCCAGCAAGACAGCGGCACGCACCGCATCACCGATTTTAATGCCGACAGTGCCGAGCACGATACGCTGTTGCTCTCTCAAGCGCTATTTAGCGAAGAGATTGCCTTAGGTGATATCGCAAGCCAACACGGTGACGATGTATTACTAAGCTATCAATCGCTCAACATTAGTGTTGAAAACAGCCGCGTTGAAGATGTGCTCAATCATAGTGCAATCGTCGTCATCTAACCTATTGCATCCGCTATAAGCGCCCTACCTGCTGATAAAAGGCAGGCAGTGGTGCTTAATTTATCGGCACACTCCCTTGAACACCAACATGGTTAGCGCTTGAGCTGCCGCCGCTACCACCAATACTGGTGCTCACGCCCACGCTACCATACACATCGGTAGAAGAACCCCCGCCGCTACTTTGGCAACCAGCCACGACAAACGCCGCGAATAACACGAAAATAAACCCTCGCATAACCGACTCCAAGGTTAGTCAATGTCGCTTAAGCATAGCCTACATTGGTCAGCATCACGATTAAAATCGCTTAAATACTAGACCACCAGCCAATAACGTAGAGACTATGCTATAGTCCAACGTAAATGGCTTAACTGAGATAGTCTATAAAGGCAAAACCATGGCAAGACCCTCCACAAAAGAAGCATTAGAATCAGCCAGCACAATGAACTTCGCACAATTATTCACGCTGATTGATTCAATGAGCAAAGAAGAGCAAAACGCGCTATTCAGCTTCGAGGGTAGAGATAAAAATATTCGCGACGTTTTAGTGCATTTATATGAATGGCATCAACTTTTGCTCAATTGGGTTGATTCAAATCAGGCAGGAAAAGAACAACACTTCTTACCCAAACCGTACAATTGGAGAACTTATCCACAAATGAACGATGCTTTCTGGGAGAAGCATCAGAAAACGTCTTTAGAAAAATCAGTAACCATTCTGCAAGACAGTCATGCAGAGGTCATGAACTTAATACGCGCTTTTTCAGACGAAGCATTATTTACAAAAAAATATTTTTCTTGGACTGGAACGACAAGTTTAGGAAGCTATTGCGTTTCCGCTACCTCGAGTCATTATGACTGGGCGATGAAGATCATTAAAAAACACAAAAAGCATGTAACGACAAACTAGAACACTAAATTGAAATGTTCACTCTAAAACCCCATGCCACTCTTAGCTAAATCACCATCAACCTATTATCAAAAAGCTACGGACTATCAAAATGAATATTAGAGAAATAGCCAACGAAATAAATGAACGATCAAAAAAACATTTATTCGGAGAATTTCAAAATTTACGCAAAAAAATAAAAGGACTTAATAGAAAAGCGAGCTCTAAAATTTTTACAGATCAAACCATTTCTAACGATGGTTGGGCTTTTCATTGTGGTGGAAGAAAAGAAATACAATTTAATATTGGATTTGAAAATGAAAGTTTTCGATATGGATTAGCATTTTCCTTAGTCACAAGTCGTTCTCTTACTGATTTGAGAGTTTTATATCCAAAAATTTTAAAAATTAATGCTTTGATCAGAAATGAGCCAGAGTTATTTAAAGATTATAGAATGTGGCATTACAAAGGAGAAAGGAGCGACATTACAGGAGTTCATGAAATAGGTACTGAATTAGTTCAAGGTGGGACATTTATATTTATCGGAAAGTTAATGAATACTAAAGAAATTAATTTTGACGAAATATTATCAACTTTTCATGATTTATTAAATATCTACCAGGAAGTAGAAATTGAATCAGAGAAAATAATAGAAACCACAAAAAAGAAAGATACATTCATATTCAATAATAAATCAAAAATATTGCCGGGAAGTGCTATTTACAGTCCTATAGAAAGAGAAATTAATATTGACGCTAGACATACGTACTTACAGGAAAAACTATATGACCACTTAGTTTCAATATTTGGAAAAGATGCGGTTAGTTTAGAAAATCCAATAAATGGAAATCGGATTGATATTGTTGTAGAAAACAGCAAGAACAGCTATATATTTTATGAAATTAAAACTGGAAGTTCAGCTAAATCCTGTATTCGTCAAGCGATAGGGCAATTATTTGAATATGCATTTTGGAACAGGCAAGAGTTTAATGTAGAGTTGGTAGTCGCAGGAGAGTTTGAACTGGACAAGACAACTTCTGAGTATATATGGTTTTTGAAAAATACATTTAACATCCCAATTTCATATCATTGCATAAAATAAAAAAGGTTCTTTAAACCAGTATAAATACCCCCGAATTTGAAACAGTTCATTCATAGAATTTAACCGGTTAATTTTCATATATCAAGAACAAAGTGCAAAGCTTTGGCAAGACCGTCATAAGTTGACGCATAACACCCTGTCTTTTAACACTGGTAACTAAAAGTTAGCCCTCAATCCTAAATGGTTTGCTGAGTATTCCTTAACTGAGATAAACCCAACTTATCATGGTGTTCATTGGCAGTCATAAAGATTCTCGCTATACTTTAACTATTGTTGCGAACAAAGGGTGATCATGAAGCGTTGGTGGGGTTTATTTCTATGCTTGTTCAGCGTATGGTTACAAGCACTGCCTCTCGCTGATATACCAGCAGCCGCACCTGTGGTAGACCTTGCTGGCGTGATCCCTGCTGAACAAGAAACCGTGCTCACAGAACAATTACAACAAGCGCGCACAGCCGGTTTAATGGAAGCCTCAGTGCTGACGATTGACTCCAGCGATGGCGAAGATCTGTTTGATTATGGCTTGGCTGTCTTTAGGCGCTGGGGACTCGGTAATGCCGAATCCAATAACGGCCTATTACTGATCGTTGCGGTTAATGATCGTAAGTTACGTTTTCATACTGGCTACGGCTTAGAAGGCGCACTACCTGATATAACCAGCAAACGTATCATCGAAAACAACATCACCCCTTATTTTAAACAAGGCGATTATGCCGCGGGTATCATCAGCGGTATGAGTGCTGTAGAAGCGGTACTTAACGGCGATGAAGTGATTGCTGAAAATAGGCCATCGCATGACCAGAAAGAGAGAACTACGCTCGAGAATTTGCTTGTGCCTATTTTAATGGTCCTTGCCTTTATCGGTAATTTTTTGCGTAAGTTTTTGGGCAGCTTGCTCACTTTTATTATCTTATATGGTAGTGCGGCAGCGATTGTTATCCTCACCATGGGATTCTCGTTTGGCATCATTCCAATATTAGTGTTTATGTTTGTCTTTTTCGCTATTTTTTCGCTACCCAAATCCACTAAAGGTTCGTCTCGATCCAATCGTAACTGGCCTTCTTCGGGCGGAGGATGGTCCTCAGGAGGCGGCTCTTCTTGGGGCGGTGGTGGCAGTAGCGGTGGTGGCGGCGCAGGAGGTTCGTGGTGACGATTATCCATAATATCGGGCGTAGCTTGCGCCAAATTAGCTTTATTCCATTACGCCAGAGATGGCTGAACCATCGCGTTATTGCCGCGCTTAATGAAGCCAACAAAGCGGCTGAATGCGGCCATCGTGGCGAAATACGCCTGCTTATTGAGCGTTCAATGCCGCTAGGTGTCGCCTTTAACCAACGAATTCGCGAGCGAGCCGAAGATCTATTCGCACATCTACGTATTTGGGATACGGTGGAACGCAGCGGCGTACTGATTTATCTGAATTTAGCCGAAAAACGCTTGGAGCTCGTTGCTGATCGTGGCATTGGTGAAAAAGTTGCGCAGGAAACCTGGCAACGACTATGCGACAAAGCCGCTGCTGACATTGACCAAGGATCGCCGCAAATCGCTTTAGAGCAATTACTCAGTGCGATTGGCGACACCTTGCGTGAACACTTCGCTTGCCCTGATGATCCTCATGGTAATGAGCTGCCTGATCGTGTCGTGGTTTTATAAGTATCAAGCCCCCCTTTTCAGCTTTTTACGGCAAAGCCAGACTGGCTATACGCACCATTTCATGATTAGCAAACAATCGTTTGATTATACTAATTTTGTTGTTTATGACTATTCATCATTGTTAAAATTAAGGTAATATTGCGGCAAATTATTTTAGGAGTCTATTATGTTGATTGGCGTACCAAAAGAGATCAAAAGTAATGAATTTCGTGTGGGTTTAACCCCCGATAGCGTCCGCGAATTGTGCACCAGTGGGCATCAAGTGATCATCGAAACCCATGCCGGAGAAGGCATTGGCGAGGACGATGAGGCTTATCGCACAGCCGGCGCGGAAATCGTGAGCGAAGCATCCGAAATATTTAGTCGTGCTGAGATGGTGGTTAAAGTCAAAGAACCTCAGCAAAAAGAATACAAACAACTGCGCGCCGATCAAATCCTCTTTACCTACTTACACCTATCGCCCGATCCAGAACAAACAGAAGGCCTCATGCAAAGTAAATGCATCGCTGTAGCCTATGAAACAGTCACGTCTCGCCAAGGTACGCTGCCTTTACTTGCACCGATGTCAGAAGTTGCCGGCCGTATGGCCACTCAAGTGGGCGCCTATCATCTGCAGAAAAACAGTCATGGCGAGGGCATGCTGCTTGGTGGTGTGCCTGGTGTTGCGCCGAGTAAGGTAGCGATTTTAGGTGGTGGCGTCGCGGGCACAAATGCGGCGAAAATTGCCATCGGTATGGGCGCAGATGTGACCATTCTTGATCGTAACATCGAGCGCCTGCGCTATTTAGCTGATATTTTTGGCACACAAGCACATACCGTCTACTCTACGACGCAAAGCGTTGAAGATTATGTGGTTGATGCCGATGTTGTGATCGGTACCGTCTTGATCCCGGGGTCTAATGCACCAAAATTGGTCACTAAAACTCTATTATCAAAGATGAAAAAAGGCGCAGTGATTGTTGATGTCGCGATTGATCAAGGTGGCTGTACAGAAACCAGTAGAGCTACCACCCACCAAGAACCAACCTATATTGTTGATGATGTGGTGCATTATTGTGTGGCTAATATGCCTGGTGGTGTTCCTAAAACCTCTACTTATGCGCTGAATAACGCCACATTGCCGTTTGTGCTGGCCATCGCCAACAAAGGGATCAAGCAAGCCTTACAAGACGATGAGCATTTACGTAACGGACTGAACGTCTGCCAAGGAAATATTGTCTATCAGGCCGTTGCCGAGGCGCAAAATCTGCCTTATATCCGAGTGCATGACGCGATTGCGCGCTTATAAATCGAATCTCGTCCAAGCCAAACAAATAGCATCGCAACTGTTTGTTTGGCACTCACCTGATAACACTATATATAGTCATCGATAACACCTTTCAGTACGAGATATTGTGCCGGAAGGTGCGAATGAAGTGTTTTTTTGTTGACAAATGTCAATGATTATCATTAAATAATAGCGCATCTTCAATGTGAGCATCTTCTCATATTGAAGATCCGCATAATACTCATTGATGAGGTGTTCTATGATAGCAACAACTAGCCGCAGCCCCAACATTTGCCCTATATGCGCCAGCGACGAAGAATGTGCAGAAGTAATGCGCAAATTGCAGTCTTTTTTAACTGATGCAAAACAAGCCTTGGATGAAGCGGTCTTTTCTCAAGCATTATGGTCGTTGCGCTGTGCTTATGCCATGCTGCTTGATGACTTTCGTCGCCATGAGCACATACTCCCCCTAGCACTGCGCATGCGCTTGCTCTCAAAGGCATGTCATATGTGGCGTGAAACACAAGAAGTTCTTCCAGAACAGGATAAGTCATTAGTCGCGATGTGCGCGTTCATCGAACGCCAACACCAACGCGCCAATTTCTTTGCTTGCTAAATGACTTTAAGCGTAATCTAGGTAATTAATCGCTGTACTTAAGCAGCATTCACACTCGCAATCGCAATCGCTTTGAGGATTTCAGCCTGTGAGGCACCTGCGATCACGCATTGGCCAAAGTGCTGCATAATGATGAGACGTAACTGGCCTTGCGCGACTTTCTTATCTAGCAACATCGCTTGATAGATCGCATCAGGACTCAGATCGGCATCGAGCACTATGGGAAGGTTTGCGCGATCTAGTAAGTCGATAATACGTTGTGTATCAGCTACTTCGATATGCCCGAGCTGCTCAGAAAGTAGTGCTGCCATCACCATACCGATGGAAACTGCCTCCCCATGAAGATAGCGCTTATAGCCGGTGAGTGACTCGATAGCGTGACCGAAGGTATGGCCTAAATTTAGCAGCGCACGTTGCCCGCTTTCACGTTCATCAGCGGCCACTACATCAGCTTTATTTTGGCAACAATGGGCAATCATCTCACGCAAAGTATCAGCGTCTTTAGCCATAATTTTGTCAAGATGATTCTCTAGCCACGCAAAAAACGGCGCATCATTAATCAACCCGTATTTGATAACCTCAGCAAGACCGGCGCTGAATTCACGCGCTGGCAAAGTTTCTAAAACATTAATATCAATCAGTACCGCTTGTGGCTGATGAAAAGCACCTATCATATTCTTGCCCTGCGGATGATTGACCCCGGTTTTGCCACCTACTGAAGAATCAACTTGCGAGAGTACGGTGGTTGGTATCTGCACACAGGCAATACCGCGCTGATAGCTGGCTGCCGCATAGCCGGCAATGTCGCCAACCACACCGCCGCCAAGCGCAACAATCAACGCGTCTCGATTAAATCGCGCAGTGATCAACGCATCAAAAATGCTGCTCACAGCAGCTAAATTTTTATACGCTTCACCATCTTTGAGGATAACCTCAATCACTGTTTTATCGCCGAGCGCACGTTTAAGCGTGTCTGAATAGAGCGGTGCGATGGTGTCGTTTGTAACGATACAAATTTGCTGCGCTGGTAGATGCTCGCGTATAGCCTCAGTGCGTGCTAGCAATCCAGCTTCGATCAAAATAGGATAGCTTCGTGATTTGCCAGCAGGTAAGTTAACAGTGAGTATGCTCATGGGATCAGTAGTCCTTGTGCGCTATGTTGTGAGATAAAACCATCAGCGAATACGCCTTGGCTACGTTGCCATTCACGGAAAGCCTTGCGGGTATTGCCGCCTAAGATGCCATCGACCGCTCCTGGGTCAAAGCCCAGCTCACTTAAGCGCTGTTGAATCGTACGTACTTGGGTGGTTGCCAGCGCGCCATACTCGCGCGGCCA
This sequence comes from Suttonella sp. R2A3, assembly GCF_021513215.1. Taxonomy (NCBI): domain Bacteria; kingdom Pseudomonadati; phylum Pseudomonadota; class Gammaproteobacteria; order Cardiobacteriales; family Cardiobacteriaceae; genus Suttonella; species Suttonella sp. R2A3. The sequence continues at coordinate 1,211,947 of NZ_CP090975.1, forward strand.
TTGTCCTTGCAGCGCTGGTTTACCGGCAATCGCATCACTGAGCAAACCAACGGCCAGCGCATAACTTGAGGCATTGTTATACACTTTGATTACCTCAAAATTATCACTACGCAATAACGCAGGACCATTACGCCCACCTGGGAGCCATAAGCTCATATTGGCATTCGCCGGTACACTTTGTGTGATACAAGAAACGCCAAGCGCGTTCCATTGTGCCATACTCATCGTTTGTTCAACATAGTTATCGCTGATATTTGCTGGCAACGCGACCTCACAACCCCAGGGCACACCTTGCTGCCATCCTGAAGCGCTCAGGTAGTTTGCAGTTGAAGCGAGCGCATCAGCCGTCGACCATAAATCACGCCGGCCATCATAGTTGCCATCGACCGCATAGCGAGCATATGTAGTGGGGATAAACTGCGTTTGTCCCATACCGCCAGCCCACGAACCATGCACCGGATTCTGCGTCACATCCCCTGCGTTCATCAGCTTCATCAAAGCAATCAGCTGATTTTCGGCAAATGCACGACGTCGCCCTTGATAGGCCAAAGTTGCCAACGCTGGGAATAATTCTGTATTACCAGTATCCACCCCATACGAAGTTTCTAACCCCCAAATAGCAACGATCACCTCTGCCGGCACGCCATATTCCTGACCTAAACGCTGCAATAAGGCGCTCTGTTCAGCGGCGCATTTACGGCCTTGATTCACCCGTGCATCGCTGACTGCGCTATCAAGATACGACCAAATCATTTTGCTAAATTCAGGCTGCTTTTGATCGAGTTTGGCAATGCTTGGTTGATAATGCATTTGCTGCGATAGCGTTTCGATAACCAGCGGTGGTACGCCTTCTGCTAAAGCGCGCGCACGAAACGCCCCCAACCACGCATCAAAATTACGGTATTCTTGCGCCTCAACCGCCACATCGTCTTTCGGATCCGGAAGCGTGTACGTATTGACGCGCACACACCCTGTACTGATCAGACAGAAAGGCAATAATAAAGCCCAAATCGATGGCATGGTTTTCTCCGTAGCAATTCGTGTTTCTTAAATAGGTGCATTCTATCTTAGCGCAAGCACGTCATAGGGTCACGATTTTGCGCCTATCCCCACACACGCTTAATCAAGCCCAATAAATTATCACGCATAATCGCAGCAATATCAGTGTCTTTATAACCCATCTTGGCCAACCCTTCTGCAATACGCGGCAACCCTTCAGGGGCAACGTATTTACCGGTTAACCCACGGATCGGATCATAACCCGCCTCTTTCGGCCACCAATACCCGGGATCCAAGCCTTCAGGACGGTCGCTGATGCCATCATCGTAGCAATAATCTGGACCAATGGCGGTATGTTCTATGCCAACCATTTGCACCACATAATCAATATGCGGCAATAAAGACTCGGGTTGCAACGCCTCATCACCAATAAAACGCCCAACTCCATTAAGCGCGATGATTCCACCAGTCCCGGCGCAGGCTTTAATCGCTGCGTCACTGATATTGCGCCCATGCTCAACCAACGCATGTGGATTCGCATGACTAAATAACACCGGCCGATCGCCACTGAGCTCACAAATATCGAGCGCTGTACGCTCCTGTGAATGACTCAGATCCATTAAAATGCCGTGTGCATGAATCGCCTCAACCATCTGCTCCCCAAGTGGGGTGAGCCCTTGTACCACATCGTGCGCACCACCAGCGGCCGAGTTGTTGCGGTTATACGCCAAATGGATTTGCCGCACCCCAAGCTGGTGATAAAGCGCGATCATATCGACTGATTCCAATAGCGGTAGCGCCCCTTCTAAATCAAAAGACACCGCCAATTGATCATTCGTAGCCGCATCGAGAATATCTTGATGAGTGCTCGCCAGCATCAGCCAATCGCGCTCAGCAATTTGGCGACGAAATCCAGCAATCGTGGTCATCACCTGCGCCAGCGGATTCATATCCATCCCGACATTAATCGACACATAGCGCACGCCGCTGTCGTAATGTCTACGCAGCTGATCCATATTGCTCTCTCCACGCAGTGGCAAACAAGCATGTGCATCTGCAAACCATGAAACTGTCATAACACTTCCTTAAACCCCGATAAAACGCCCATGATAGCGAGGAAATACGTAACAAAAAAGCGATTCTCTGTATTAATCAATCAGCGCTTCTGCACCCCCTTTTATCGCTGGATGATTGTTCTTAATCGCGTATGATGGGTGTTTTTGCAATTAGTCTATGGATTCAGTCACTCAAGCCGTACTTGGCGCAAGTATTCAAGGCACTTCTCTCGGCAAATACCAAGGTCGTAAAGCCTACCTCTATGGTGCAGCACTCGCCACAGTGCCTGATCTGGATGTATTCATCCGCTACGCAAACCCGATCACCGCAATGACCACCCATCGTGGCTTTTCGCATTCGATTTTTGTCCTCACCACATTTGCCGCCCTACTCAGCTGGTTAATCGACAAATACCGACCAGCTGCACAGCGCGGTTACTCTCAGCAACGCTTATTCATCACCCTGTGGTTGGTGTTAGTCACCCATCCGATTCTCGATAGCTTTACCGTGTATGGCACGCAGCTCTTCTGGCCGCTTGAGCGCACACCTGAGAGTTGGTCATCAGTATTTATCATCGACCCGATTTTTACGCTTCCCCTTTTGCTCGCTACCCTTTTAGGTCTACTCTTTGGCTACCGTCGGCGAGTAAATCAGTTGGCGTGGTTTGCCTTATGTTTTACCTGTGCATACTTGGCGTTTTCCCTAGTGGCCAAACAAATAAGTGAAAACCGCGCCCGTGCGACGTTTGCCGCACACGACATCACCCTAACGCGCCTAAAATCGATTCCCATGCCGCTGACTACCCTGCTTTGGCGCGTGCTTGCCGAAGACGATCAAAACCGCCGCTATGAACTGGTCAGCGGCCTGCTTGATGATCATCCGCCGCAATGGCGCGAGATGGCTTATCATCGTGCGCTCAATGCAAAAATGGCCGATAATCCCAATTATCAACGTCTGTCGTGGTTTAGCGACGGCTGGGTGGATGTGCGCCACGAACATGGCGCATGGATACTCATCGATGAGCGCATGGGCTATGGAGGGCAGAGCTTTTTCCGTTTCACGATCGCACAAGACGATGCGAACGCCGAACCACAGCCTGTTTTCCCAGAAGCCGCGCCACGCGCTTTTTCCTCCAGCGATCGTAGTGCACAACTGGGGCATCTTTGGCAGCGCCTACGTTACGGCACAGCGCTACCTTATGCGCAGTGGTCGGAATAAGTACAATGCGCTAAAATATTCGCTTTCGTTTTTTCAATAGGAGAAAAACCATGTCGGTTCAAAAAGTCGTGCTCGCGTATTCCGGTGGCTTAGATACCTCGGTGATTTTGAAATGGTTGCAGGATGAATATCAATGCGAAGTGGTGACCTTTACCGCCGACATTGGTCAGGGTGAAGAAGTGGAGCAGGCGCGCACTAAGGCACAAGCGCTTGGGGTTAAGGAAATCTATATCGAAGACCTCACCGAAACCTTTGCCCGCGACTATATTTTCCCGATGTTTCGCGCCAACACCATCTACGAAGGCGAATATTTACTCGGCACATCAATTGCCCGTCCGTTAATCGCTAAACGTTTAGTGGAAATCGCTAAAGAAACCGGGGCGGATGCGATCTCGCATGGCGCGACTGGTAAAGGCAACGACCAAGTGCGCTTTGAACTAGGCGCGTATGCTCTGATGCCAGAAGTGACGATTATCGCGCCTTGGCGCGAGTGGGATTTGCTCACCCGTGAAAAACTGCTTAACTATGCAGCCGCTCATGGTATCGATATTTCTGCGAAAAAAGGCAAAGCACCGTATTCGATGGACGCTAACTTGTTGCACATTTCTTATGAAGGCAATGAGCTGGAAGAAACTGATACCGCGCCAGGGGAAGATATGTGGTTACGCAGTGTGTCGCCACAAAACGCCCCTGATGAAGTCACTGAAATCACCCTCACTTACGAACACGGTGATCCGGTAGCACTCAATGGTGAGCGCTTAAGCCCTGCAAAAATGCTCGCAGCACTTAATACTTTAGCAGGTGCCAATGGCATTGGGCGAATTGATATCGTTGAAAATCGCTATGTTGGCATGAAAAGCCGCGGCTGCTACGAAACCCCTGGCGGCACCATCATGCTCAAAGCACACCGCGCGATTGAGTCGATTACCTTGGACCGCGAAGTGGCACATTTGAAAGATTCTCTCATGCCAAAATACGCCGAAATGATTTACAACGGCTACTGGTGGGCGCCTGAGCGCAAACTCTTACAAGGCTTGATTGATGAAAGCCAACAGTCGGTTAACGGCGAAGTACGTTTAGCACTGTATAAAGGCAATGTGACCGTGCTCGGTCGTAGCTCAGAGGACACCCTCTTTGACAACGCGATTGCCAGCTTCGATGACGAAGCCGCCTATAATCATAAAGATGCCGAAGGCTTCATTAAACTCAACGCACTGCGCTTGAGAATTGGCGCGGCGAAGGGGCGCGATAATGACTAAATTACGCACCGTCTACGTAAATGGCGAGTTCGTTGCCGAAAACGAGGCAAAAATTTCAATTTTTGACCGCGGTTTTTTAATGGCCGATGCGGTGTATGAGGTGAGCGCTGTGCTCAACGGCGCCATGCTCGATAACGAAGCCCACCTTGCACGCCTTGAGCGCTCACTCACAGAACTCAATATGACAATGCCGATGTCGGCGAAAGCGCTCATCAACATTCAAGAAGCGCTCATTGCCGATAATCGACTCAAAGAGGGCGTTGTTTATCTACAAGTGACGCGTGGCAGCGCAGATCGCGATTTTGTATTTGATCCTAATATGCAACAAAACGTCGTGCTTTTTACCCAAGCAAAAAACCTGCTCAACGACCCAATGGTGCACAAAGGGCTGCGGGTGATGACGCAACAAGACATCCGCTGGCAGCGTCGAGACATTAAAACCACCCAACTACTTGCGCAATCATTAGCTAAAATGATGGCAAAAAATAACGGCTATGACGATGCGTGGATGGTCGATGATGCAGGACAGATTACCGAAGGCAGCAGTAGTAACGCGTGGATTATCCAAGGTGATAAAGCGGTCACACGCCCAGCAAGCCATGACATCCTTAACGGCATCACCCGTCGCACGCTGATTGAGGTGTTAGGCGAACACGGGCTAACCCTGGAAGAGCGTTGCTTTAGCGTTGAAGAAGCGCAAGCTGCCGATGAAGCGTTTGTGACCTCGGCTGGCGGCATGGTGATGCCGGTTGTCGCGATCGATAAACACGTTCTTGCCGACGGCAAACCCGGCGCACGCACTTTAGCTTTGCGCCAAGCCTACATTGATCGCGTCACAAACCTCAATGCGAACGCCTGAGCTAATCACGCGCTTTTATGTTTTGCCTGATGAGGCGGATCTCGATCAGCGGTTGGCTTTTGCCTGCCGCCTGGTTGAGCGATCCGCGCAAGAGGGATTATCTGCATTTGTGCTTTGTGCCGATCAAGACATGCTGGACACCCTCGATGAGCGACTCTGGCGTTTCAAACAAGAGAGTTTTCTTCCGCACTGCCGCCTAGACGACGAATTAGCCCGCCATGCCAAAATTTGGCTGGCTGCGCCGCCTGAGCGCGCCAACCGTGCGGATGTATTAATCAACTTAAGTCTTGAGCCGCAACCAGATATTCCACGCGATTGCCAGCGTATTTTTGAACTTGTCAGCGCTCATCAGGAAGTGCTTTCTGCCACCCGCGCACGTTTTGCCGCTTATCGCGCTCGAGGTATCACCCCACAAACCCACCGCCTGTAAGGCATTAAAAAATTTACGCATTGTAAACCTATCAATAATGTGCTGTGCTAAACTACGCGACCTTTAGCGTCGAAACGATCGGATCGACCCTTTAGCGCGCGATCTTAGCGATAGCGCCCACTCTTTTAGTTTTTCACGTAGTGGGCTAGCGTTGATTAAGTGCTTATGATGCTACGAACATCACGTTTCGCGCCAACCATAACTAGCCAACTCTTGAGAGGATTCATGACGTTTTTTCGCCTTGATTTATCAAAATTTTGTTGCCTGATCATGCTGTTTTTTGCTGGCTTGGCCATGGCTCAAGATAACACTCAAGCATCACCTAGCAGCGACCAACAAGCTTATAGTGCCCTCGCTGATGTGCTCGATAACCCCGAACAACGTGAAACACTCATCAAGCAGTTACGCGAACTCAGCGATACCCCGGCTAGCTCAGACCAACAAAGTTCGTCGGATGCATCAGCCAGCGAACAAGCGAGCAAACCTCAAGAAAATGAAGGTGTTTCGCGCCTAACTGATGGCACAAAGGCGGCAGTGAGCACTGCGGTTGCCCTGCCTAAACGTATTGCCGAAGAAAGCGCTGATGTTGCTGAAGAAGTGGGTAGCAAATTAGCGCAAAATTGGCGCGCTTTGAAGCAGTTATTCACCGGCAAAGACACCCGTTTTCAACAAGTAGACTGGGGCTATTTCGCGCAAGCGCTGAAGAATTTATTATTGGTTGTCGTAACCGCACTCGGCGTATTTCATGGCCTGCGTTTTATCGCCCGTCCACTCAAACGGCGCCTAAATATCTGGGTTAACCGCAGTCAGCGCTATCAACCCGTGGTACGACGCTTCCTCGGTATTTTATTGGTGGCAGTTAAAGATCTTGTATTCATCGCACTGGCGTATTTAGCCGCTACCGGGGTGGCCATGTTCTTTGTCGGTAGCCAAGCGTCAATGAGCACCCAGGCGTCGTTGTTTATTAATGCATTTGTGGTGGTGGAGCTGATTAAAATTGGGCTGCGCGTAATCTTTTATCCGCGTTATCAAGAGCTTCGCTTCCTCCCTGGTGACAATGCTACTGCACGTTATTGGTATCACTGGATTGCTACGATAGTAAATATCGTTGGTTATGGTTTTTTGATTGCTGTACCTCTGGTCTCGCAATACCTTTCCCTGACGCTTAGCCAAGCCTTAGGCACTGTATTAGCTCTATTTGCTTTTGTTTATGGCGTGATAGTTGTGTTGCGCAACCGCAAACGGGTACGCGATAGCATCATCACCCTGCGCGATCATACACAAGGCGCGCTGGCCACATTCTTTTTAACCATCCTTGCCCGCGTGTGGCATTTCTTGGCGTTGTTGTATTTCCTTACACTGTTAGTTGCCATGTTGCTGCGCGGTGAAAAAGCCTTGCCTTATATTATGCAAGGTACGCTAAAAACGATTGTAATTATTGGCGCTGGTCTACTGATCTCAACCGTGTTGACGCAGATTATTGGCAAACGCATCACCATCCCGCACGCCTGGTCACAACGTATTCCGGGTTTGGAACGGCGTATCAACGCCTATATCCCGCTCTTTTTGCGCGTGATTCGTTTCACCTTGATGGTGTTGGTCTTCTTCGCCACTTTATCGGCTTGGGACATCATCGATTTGCGTGCGTGGTTTAGCTCTGACTCCGGCCAAAGTTTGGTTAGTCAGGTGGGTAACGTTTTGATGATCCTTATCGTGGCTGCACTGGTGTGGTTATTCCTCTCTAGCTTGATTGAGCACCGTCTCAATCCATCTGAGAGTGGCGGCAAAATTAGCGCACGAAGCGAAACATTATTATCTCTATTTAAAACCGCGCTAGCGATTGCGATTGGCGCGATTACCTTGATGATGGTGCTATCTGAGATCGGCGTGAATATTGGCCCGTTGATTGCTGGTGCCGGGGTGCTCGGCTTAGCGATCGGTTTTGGGTCACAAAAACTGGTGCAAGACATCATTACCGGTATCTTCATCCAAATCGAAAATGCCATGAACGCTGGTGATGTGGTGACTGTTGACGGTATTACTGGTACCGCGGAACGCATCAGTATCCGCACCGTCTCGATTCGTGACCTATCCGGCACCTTCCACATTATTCCGTTTTCTAACGTCACCACAGTATCGAATTACATGCGTGGCTACGGTTGTCACGTTGGCGAATACGGTATCGGTTATGGTGATGATATTGATCTGGCTGTTGAGCAACTCGAAGCGGCGTTTGAAGAACTCGCTCAAGGCGAACACAAACGTAAAATTCTTGAGCCGCTCAATGTGGCTGGTGTAGTTGCTTTAGCTGATAGCTCAGTCAATATCCGGGTGGTCATCAAAACCACCCCTGGGGATCAATGGGCCGTGGGACGCGCTTACAACCGCCTAGTGAAGATTTATTTTGATCGTGCTGGTATCGAAATTCCATTCCCGCATACCACATTGTATTTTGGTATGCAGAAATCTGGCGACACGCCAGCGGCGAATATTCGTATGCTGCACAACGATGTTAAGCCACTACCTTCGACGCAAACCAAACAGGGCACTAAAAGTGATCATGAAGATCCTTCAGAGGGTATCGATACGACAACCAGCTCTGATACGCGCCAACCCGATACCGATGGGGCGCTATAAATAAGCGCCCCTTCAGCAAGATTTGCGTGTTACATTAGCAAGTGACTTGCCAATGAGGCGAGTCACTTTTTGTATCCTGAACACACTGCCAGGCCTTATATAGCGAAGAATCTGTAACTCATGAGACGAACCAAAGCCGAAGCCGAGCAGACCCGCCAATCCTTATTGGATGCCGCGTTAGCCCTATTTAGCGAACAAGGCTACGAAAGCACCTCTTTGGCAGAAATCGCACGCACCGCAGGCACAACCCGTGGCGCGATTTATTGGCATTTCAAAAATAAAGCCGACATGCTCAACGCACTCAGCGAAGCACATACGCAGGAATTATTTGCCGCCATTGAGCCTTCTGGCGATCATGAGAAGACTTGGGATGTGCTGATTGAGCGTTTGATTCGTCTAAGCGAAAATATGTACGACAACCCGCCCCACCGGCAGTTTTGTTTGTTATTACAACAAGAAGCGCAACATCCCGATAGCCAAGCGATTTTTACGCGTTTTGAAACAAGCTGGAATACGCTACTCACCTCGGCTATCCGCCACAGTCAGGCACAACATGAAACCCCTCAAGATATCGATGTGCAGTGGGCGATTTTTCAAATCGGTACGATGATGGCCGGCATCATCAGAAACACAGCCAATCATCAGGATAATCAAGCCTACCGACGCTATATTCCCAGCATCATTCGCAGCACAATTGCGATGATCCGTGACAATCGACAAGTTCCTGACAGAAATAAACCATCTCATAACGCCAAACTGCGCTGATCATACTTTTTCCGCTATAATCAAACCCATAATCGATTAAGGAGTATGGGATGAAAAAAGGATTATTGGTTGTTTTGGTCGCGGTTATTGCGCTTCTTGCCTTTGTTGCGCCACATATTAACAGTGTGCCGAAGCTTGATGAGGTGGTTAAGGAGCAATGGTCACAGGTGCAAAATCAATACAAGCGCCGTGCGGATTTGATTCCTAACTTAGTGGAGACCGTCAAAGCCTACGCCGAACACGAGCAGGAAACGCTCAATCAAGTTACTGAAGCGCGCACCAAAGTCGGGCAAATCAATGTCGATGCGAGCATGATTGATAACCCTCAACAGCTGAAGCAATTCAACGACGCACAACAAGCACTTTCCTCATCATTAGGGCGTTTGATTGCTGTGGCTGAAGACTACCCTGACCTTAAAGCCAATGAGAATTTTCGGGATTTACAAGCGCAACTTGAAGGCACAGAAAACCGCATTGCTGTAGCGCGCCGTGACTACATCGCCGCCGTTCGCGCATATAACACCGAACTGCGCACTATCCCTGGACGCTGGGTTGCAAGCTTCTTGTATCCTGAAGCCGAAGTACGCCCAACCTTTGAAGCCAGCGAAGCTGAACAAAGTGTGCCGGAAGTCTCGTTTAACTAATCCCTGTGCCACATAGCGGTTTGTTATGTGGCGCTACCTGCGATGGTTTGGTCCCTGGCATCTTCTCGCGCTACTGTGTGTTTCAAGCTGGTGGTTCACAGAGCCCGATAAACCCACACCAACCCTCACCCTCAGCGAACCCGTTCAATGCACAGTTTTATTTCACGCTAACGACTTCCCACGCAGCTACCCACCACGCACGCATATCCTCCCCGCCACGATTATCGAAAGCTCGCAATGCCCACAGCTCACTGGGCTGTCTCTAGATTTGCGCTATTACCGCGCACTTAAATTCGACCTTAAAGTCGTTCAAAGTGGTCAACTTCGCCTTAAACAACGCGACAACGGGCGCTTAAGCGCCACCTTAAACCACAGCCAATATACACAAACCCTCGCCCCATGGCGTGTCCGCTGGCGCGCCACTATTAGCGAACATATTAACGCGCATTATGGCGCAGATAGTGCACGTTGGCTCAATGCGCTGTTAATCGGTAACCGCAGTGGCCTCACCGCTGATGATAAAATGCTGCTGCGCCGCAGCGGCACCTCACATTTACTCGCTATCTCTGGCCTGCATTTAGGGTTAGTGAGCTTAATCGCTTATGTCATATTGAAATTCAGCTTTGCTCAATCGCGATCTATCAGTGCTTTAGCCGAACCCCGCTCTTTAGCCTTGATTGGCACCTTAACCATAGCAGGATTTTTTGTTTTACTCACTGGCGCACAACCACCAGTGATCCGCGCATGGTTACTCTTTTGCGCTATCGCCGCCGCGTGGTTTATCCCTTATTTACGCAATGGCTTACACGGTCTCGCTTGGGCTGGTATATTGATGCTCGCCTACCAGCCAGCAAATATTCATCACATCGGTGCGTGGCTGTCGTTTATGGCCACAGCCGTGGTATTACTCGCTTACCAGCAATGGGCGCAAAAACCGCTGTGGCGTTTTTGGTTGTTATTACAGGCAGCGATTACCTTGGCGCTTTTATTGCCTATTTGGGCCATATTTGGCGGCATCAGTATCAGCAGTATCATGGTCAATTTATTGGTCATCCCGTGGCTTGCCCCATTATGGGTAATCAGCGCACTAGGGGTCATCTACGCGCCACTTGCCGAACTGGCCGCACACTGTCTTGCTGCGTATTTACGCGTGATTGCCGCCTTTGCCGAGCCGAGTTGGGCGTATGTTATTCCATCGTGGCAACCGGGCTATTGGGTTGCATTTACAGGCTTTATCGGCGTTTTATGTGTACTATTTGCTCGAGGCAAGCAAAAGATCATCGCCTTAGTCGCGGCTATTATTCTCTTGTTTAGCTATCTCGTACCTTCTGGGAATGAGGTTTATCGACTGCCTCACAATGATCATGTTGCGCTGATTACGCTCGGTCGCGACGCCTACCTGATTAATAGCGGCTATCGACACGCGCGCGGTCGTGATGATGTTATGCGTTATATCCTGCCAGAGATTCGCAAACATCGCGCGCAACTTCGTGCGGTGATACTCACCAGCGATAAAGCACGTGATAATACGGCGCTCAAAACCCTACGCGAGACATATCCCGAACTACCCTTTTATGCTTTAAAGCCGCGTCTTGAGCTGCCTTTTTCCTACCAATACTGCCCCAATGAAATTGCTCTACCACCGGCTCTAACCTTCTCACGCTATCCACGTTGTAGCGCCACTATAAACGGACAATGGCACATCCTAGCTGATGGAAAGATTCAAAATCAGTAGCATGAAGCGCCTTCATGACTTTTGAAGATGAAACATTACGGCAACATAACCTCCCTATGATGACACCCGATATTTAACCCTCTAATTAAGGAATAGTTATGCGTAAATTTCTGGCTTTGAGTATCACAATGGCAGTTAGCGGTGCCAGTATTGCCGCCACTAATATCACTTGGTGGCATGCGATGGGCGGCCAACTTGGCGATACCGTTAATAAAATCTCTAGCGATTTTAACGCGGCTCAAGAAGCATGCACCATCGAGCCTGTGTATAAAGGCTCATACGAAGAATTGCTGACCAGTGGCGTTGCCGCATTTCGTGCCAAGCAGGCGCCAAACATCATCCAAGTATACGATGCCGGTGCTGCCACCATTATCAACGCCAAAGGTGCGGTTATTCCAGTAACTGACCTCTTCGCTGAGGCTGATGTTGCCTTTGATGAAGATGATTATATTGCCGGTGTACGTAATTTTTACGCCGATAGCGACGGTAAAATGATTGGTATGCCATTTAACTCATCCACGCCGATTCTTTACTACAATAAAGACGCACTAGCAGAAGCCGGCGTTGAGCCACCAAAAACATGGGAAGATTTTGAAACCATCGCCCCTAAGCTCAAAGAAGCCGGTTATATCGGATTTTCACAATCTCATACCCCGTGGATTTTCGCCGAAAACTTCCACTCTCGTCACAATCTGCAGCTTGCTGATGAAGCCAACGGTTACGACGCACCAGCCACCCATATCCTCTACAACAATCCGGATATGAAAATGCATTTCAGCAAGCTGAAAGAGTGGAAAGATAACGGCTACTATGGCTACTACGGCGAGGGTTGGGGCGACAACCAAACACCATTTGAAAAAGGCGAAGTGGCGATGTGGCTAGGCTCTTCTGGTTCATTTGGTGGCGTTAAAGAAAAGGCTGAATTTGATTTTGGTACCACCTACCTGCCGTATTGGAATAGCATCAATGATGGCAAGGAATACAATACCTTTATCGGCGGCGCGGCATTGTTCGCCTTTAATGGTTATGGGAAAGAGCAAAATGCGTGTACCGCATCATTCTTCAAATTCTTAAGCCAATCTGATACCCAAGCATTCTGGCATAAAGAAACCGGTTATGTGCCAATTACTAACGCAGCATACGATCTGGTTAAATCCGAAGGTTATTACGACGAGGAGCCTGCTGCGGAAACCGGCATCCTCCAGCTCAACCAATCTGGTGGTGAGTGGACTAAAGGCTATCGTCTCGGCTTCTACCCACAAATTCGTGAAGTGATGCGCCGTGAGTTCACCAAATTCTTTAATGGTGATGTCAGTGTCGATGACGCATTTGCCACTATTGAAAGCGAAAGTGACAAATTATTAGCGCGTTTTGCGCAAACGGTTAAAGAATAAACCTTGCCTATTTCGTCACACCCTTTATCCCTCGAACCATTTATTTGAGGGATAAAGGTTTTTTGTTGCTTATTGCTGCCGATTAACATGAAAAAAAATACCTTCAAACATTCCCCATTGCCCTATCTTCTGATTGCCCCACAGATGGTGATTATTGCGGTATTTTTTGTCTGGCCAGCGATTCAATCGGTTAATTTAAGTTTCTACCTCGAAGACCCGTTTGGCCTAAGCTCAACCTTTGTTGGCTTACAAAATTATCGCGAAACCTTAACCAACGATTTTTACTATCGTTCCGTGCGTTTTACCGCGATTTTTTCAACCTTAGTGACATTTTTCTCGCTCGCCATCGCCCTTTTACTCGCTGTGAAAGCCGATAACATCATTCGCGCGCGCAGTACATACAAAATCCTGATCATCTGGCCGTATGCGGTAGCACCTGCGGTGGCTGGTTTACTCGCGGTATTTTTATTTGATTCACACGTCGGCCCGCTTTATGCGCTGTTTAATCAATTGTGGGCATTTGATCACAAGCTTGACCCGTTTGACGCCTCACTGGCAGTTATTCTCGTCGCAGTTTGGAAACAGGTTAGCGTTAATTTTGTTTATTTTATGGCAGGACTACAGAGTATTCCGCAAGCAGTTAAAGAGGCTTCAACCATCGACTGTCAAAGCGGCTTCAAGCGCTTTTGGACAATCACCTTCCCGCTGCTCGCACCAACCACCTTTTTCCTGTTGGTGATCAACATTACCTACGCTTTTTTTGAAACCTTTGCCATCATCGACACACTTACGCGCGGTCGTCCTGGTGGCGAAACCACCACCCTGGTGTATAAAGTCTATCAAGATGGGTTCCTTGGTGCGGATTTAGGCGGCAGCTCAGCACAATCGGTGATTTTGATGGTCTTTGTGATGATTTTAACCGTCATCCAATTCCGCTTTATCGAAAAGAAAATCCATTATTAAGGCGCCACCATGAAAAAACAGCAAATCATCGATCACGCGATTTTAATTATTGGCGCACTGTTTCTCTTGCTGCCGTTATGGATTGCGCTTGCCTCATCGACCCATGCCCCTGAATATATCGCTAAAAATGGTGTGCAGTTCTGGTTTGGCGATGAATTTTTCAGCACCTATAAAAACCTGCTCTCCGGTGCTTCTAGCATTTTCTTAAACGGCGATACCTCGTCAATCCAAGGCGCCAGCGGATTAACGATGTTGAAAAACTCCATGATTCTGGGGCTGGGTTTTGCGATTGGTAAAATCGTTTTGTCGATGATGGCCGCCTATGCCATCGTCTATTTTCGCTTTCCATTGGGCTCACTGCTGTTTTGGATTATTTTTTCTTCGCTGTTATTACCGCTGGAAGTGCGCATTATTCCCTCCTACGAAATCGTTGCGCAATTGGGGTTGGTGAATACCTATAGTGGGTTGATTCTGCCGCTGATTGCCTCAGCAACGGCAACCTTCTTCTTCCGCCAATTCTATCTATCGGTGCCTGAAGAGCTGGTTGAGGCCGCGCAACTTGACAACGCCGGACCTGTTCGCTTTTTCCTCGATATTTTATTGCCGCTATCAAAAACGATGATCGCCGCTATTTTTATCATCATGTTTGTGGTTGGCTGGAATCAGTATCTATGGCCGATTTTGATGACCACCGACGAACAGTTCAAAACCTTACTTCTTGGGATCAAAGACATTATCAACGTGTTGGAAGAAGGGAAAATTCCTGCGTACAACCGTGTGTTCGCACTGGCGATTGTCTCGATCATTCCACCAGTACTAATCGTGATTATCTTCCAAAAATGGTTTATCAAAGGGCTGGTTGAAACAGAAAAATAACCACCCATGCAGCACATTAACGTCATTATTATTGTATAAAAGAGCGCATCATTATTATGTCCACACTCAGCCTACAGCAAGTTTGTAAAACCTACCCCAACGGCACCAAAGCGATCAAAAACGCTAACTTGGAGATTGAATCCGGCGAATTTGTCGTCTTTGTTGGCCCTTCTGGTTGTGGCAAATCGACGTTATTGCGCATGATTGCCGGCTTAGAAACGATTAGCGAAGGGGAGATTGTCTTAGCCGATACCACGATCAACAACCTTGAACCGGCCAAACGAGATATCGCGATGGTTTTTCAAAACTATGCGCTTTATCCGCATATGAGTGTGTATAAAAACCTCGCTTATGGCCTAGTGAACCGTAAATTTCCTAAAGCAGAAATCGATAAGCGCGTGCGCGAGACGGCCGAAATGCTACAGCTGGCTGAATATTTGGAGAGTAAACCGCGTGAACTTTCTGGCGGCCAACGCCAGCGCGTGGCGATGGGCCGCGCCATTGTTCGTGAACCTAAGTTGTTTTTATTCGACGAACCGCTGTCAAATTTAGACGCCAAATTACGCAACACCATGCGCTTGGAAATTAAAGCGCTGCAACGTCGTCTCAATACGACCGCGATTTATGTCACCCACGATCAAGTTGAAGCGATGACGATGGCCGATAAAATCGTCATCCTCAACGCAGGCAAGGTAGAACAAGTTGGCTCACCACAGGCGATCTATCATCAGCCGGCCAACCTGTTTGTCGCCACTTTTATTGGCTCACCGGCCATGAATATCCTCGATGCGACCCTTGACCAAGGTCGTTTGAATTTCACCAGTGGACAAAGCATTGACACTGATTTTGACCTGCCGGATAGCCAGCAACGCAAACTGCTTAAAGTTGGTATTCGTCCAGAATGTATTCAGCTAAGCCCAAGTGCGCGTAATGATGCACCGAGCCTGCCGATTTCGATAGATATTGTCGAAGATCTGGGGGCCCAGCGGGTGATACATGCTCGCCTTGGCAAACAACCGTTATTAATCGTCAGTGAGCAGGAAAACATCCGAGAAGGCGATACGCGATACGCTGTGATGCCCTTAGCCCACTTGTACCTCTTTGATCCTAAAACTGAAGCCAACATCACCCAACACCGCCAATAATATGAATATCATCACCCGTACCACAACCAAACTTGAGCGTGTGAAGCCGCACGCGCGTGAGGCAATACTGTCCGGTGACAAAGACGAGGCCACCCACCGCACACTACTGCAAGATTTACCTTGTTTTAACGCTATAGAGTGCGCCGGCGAAGGCAGTTCTGAAGCGCTCGACAGCCCTTTTCGTGTGCTGGCATGGAATGCCGAACGCTGTTTAGACGTTAAAGAAAGTGCGGCGCTCATCGAGCGTCACCAGCCTGATATTGTCTTGCTTTCTGAGATGGATAATGGGATGGCGCGGAGCGCGCAAAAACACACCACCAAGCAACTCGCCAAGCGTCTAGGGATGTATTATCTCTACGGCGTAGAATTTCTTGAACTCGATTTAGGCAGCGATATCGAGCGAGACCTTGCGCAAGACGACAGCAACAAAAAAGGGTTTCATGGCAACGCGATATTAAGCCGCGTCCCTTTTGACCAGATTGCCTTAGTGCGCTTTGATGATCACGGACATTGGTTTGCTGGACAGCAAGTGGGCAGCAGCTTTGGTCAGCCTCGTGTCGGTGGACGGATGGCGTTGCTTGCTTTAGTGCGTCATGCCGAGCTCGGTAAAGTATGCGTGGTCAGTACCCATTTTGAAAGTAACGCGGATATTCACACTCGCGACCGACAGATGTTTGATCTAACCACGGCCGCTGAAGCATTTGCTGGCAGTCACACGCCTATTATTATTGGTGGTGATTTGAACACCGGAAACCATTTAGTCAACAACCTTGATCACCGCGCCGAAACGCTGTTTCATACCGCCGGCGAAAGAGGTTTTCATTGGCGTGCGAATCCAGAAGGCACAACCACACGCCCCTCACGCCTCACCCTTCGTCCCGAGCGCAGCGCCAAACTCGATTGGTTTGTCGCCAAAGGCATCGATGCGCAGTCCAGCGAAATCATTCCCGCGCTTGATGCGCACGGAGAGGCGCTTTCTGATCACGATATTATCCTTGCTGACTGGCGCTTGGCTATTTAGGTGGTTCACTGATTATTAGCGGTTAACCACCGCTTTTCTAACCCGTCTCAGTCTATTAAATAAGCCGCCGCCTGATTGAGATTTTTATGCGTGCATCATCGGTAAAGTAGCCAGTATTTGTAGTTTTTTTGCCACAAAAACACAGCCATTACTGGCAAAATCTTCTTTTTGCACGTAAAATGAGGCGATATTTTTTCATTTTTACCGAGGTTTTCGATGAAAGTGCTGAGAGCTTGTTGTTTACTTGCAACAGTTATATACGGTTCACTGCTGCCTTATGTCTATGCGCAGCAAACTGTCGCTGAATCGGTTGAAACAGCGGAGGTCAGCGCTGTAGAAAACGTCTTTGACGAAGCACCGCCCAATATTGCCGACAACCTCCCACCCGGCGTCACCCAGGAAGCCTTAGAAGAAGTTGGGATGATTCCGCTAGCTATCAATAATGACGCAGCGCCAGCTATCCCGGTGAGCAATACCATGCAGCCATTTAACAGCATGCGTATTAAGCTGATGGAAGTTTTACAACAGCCTGTCTCCAGCGTAAACATTAACGGGCAGATCGTTAAGCTGCACCGTCCTCAGTTAGTCGCTGAAGCCTACCGTTCACAACAATACCCCACTATCTGGACACAGGAACAGCAATTTACTGGCCTATTACCAGCCTTACAGCAGTTGCTCCCCCAAGCCGAACAAGATGCGCTAAATCCGCAGTATTATCATCTAAACCTTATTGCCGCACTCAAGCCTGAGCAAGACTATAGCGATATTATTGCCTATGAATTATTGCTTAGCGACGCCTACCTGTCATTAGCTGACCACCTAGCCAATGGGCTGGTCGACCCTACAGTCACGCACCCTGAATGGAATGCGCCCAAAGTCAGTGCACAAGAATTAGGGCAACTGTTATCCGAAGCTGCCGTCAGTGGCGATTTGGCTGCTCCATTGGCCAACCTCAATGCCGAAAATGCGCGCTACCAGCAAATGCGCGCTTTATACAATAGTTTAGTCAATGAGCCAGCCGATGCCAGCGATGCCACGCCACCGATTACCGCAAGCTTGAAGCCTGGTATAACCCATCCTCAGGTGCCACTACTCAGAGAAAAATTATCCGTGATCGGTCAGGGCAACACCTACGATAGCGCATTAAAAACGGCGGTGATGGATTTTCAGCGCAATAATGGCTTGAGCGCAGATGGCGTGATCGGACCGAGCACCCGCAACCAGCTCAATCAAAATCGTGCCTCACAACTCGATAAACTGCGTATTAACCTTGAGCGACAACGCTGGCTGCCGCAAAGCTTAGGCCCTGTGTATGTGTTGGTTAATATCCCGAGTTACCAGGTGCAAATGTTTAATAACGACCAATCGATGTACAACACTCGCGCGGTGGTTGGCCGAAAATCACGCCCAACCCCGGCCTTTGTCGATCGCATTCGCCATGTTGTCATGAGCCCAACCTGGACTGTACCGACAACGATTATGCAGAAAGACAAGCTGCCACAACTGCGCCGCAATCCAGGTGCCTTTGACGGTAGCTACGACGCAATTGCGCCAAATGGTAAACGTCTCCGCCCCAGCTCAGTTAATTGGTCGAGTGGTACAAACGGCTACACCTTACAGCAGAAACCTGGGCCTCATAATGCGCTTGGTCGGGTAAAATTCTTATTCCCAAATAAACACGCGATTTATTTACACGATACGCCAAGCAAAGGCTTATTTAACCGCGAAAACCGCGCCTATAGCTCCGGCTGCATACGTATTCAGGATCCGCTCGATTTTGCTAATATTTTACTGGCCAATACCGAATGGACACCAGACAGCATCAAGAGCGCGACGCAAAGATCGAGCGAACGCTGGGTAAATACACCACAAGAAACCCCGATTTATTTGGTATATTGGACGATGTGGAGCACCCCTGACGGACAAATCCAATCAGCAGCGGATGTCTATGATTTAGATAGCGCACTCCTCAAACAATACCAAGACGCGCTCAGCGTCGCTTTTTAACCACCAAAAATATAGAACGATTTATGACAAATACATTTACACCAAAAAACCAATACAGCAAACAAGACTTACTCGACTGCGCGCAAAGCCGCCTGTTTGGCGAAGGCAACGCGCAATTACCTCTACCCAATATGCTGATGGTCGATCGCATTGTGAATATCAATAGCGATGGCGGCAGCTATGGCAAGGGTGAGATTATTGCCGAACTCGATATCAATCCTGACCTGTGGTTCTTCGCCTGCCATTTTGAGGGCGACCCCGTGATGCCTGGTTGCTTAGGTCTTGATGCGATGTGGCAGCTGGTTGGTTTTTATCTTGGCTGGAGTGGCGGCAAAGGGCGCGGACGCGCGCTGGGCTGTGGCGAAGTGAAATTTACCGGTCAAGTATTACCTACTCATAAGAAAATAACCTATAAAATCAATATTAAACGGGTTATCATGCGCAAATTGGTCCTTGGTATTGCTGATGCAACGATGCTCGTTGATGACCAAGTGATTTATGAGGGGAAAGATTTGCGCGTTGGTTTATTTACCAACACCGATGGCTTTTAACACCACTAATTATTACACCACCAAAAAAACATGAGGATTTTTTATGAAACGCGTTGTCGTGACTGGAATGGGGATTGTCTCCAGCCTGGGTAACAATACCAAAGAGGTGTTGCAGTCTTTGCAACAACTCAAATCCGGCATTTCTTTTTCTTCTATTTATCAAGAGCTTGGGCTTCGCTCACACGTTCATGGTGATATCAAGATTGATGCTAAAGCGCTAATCGACCGTAAAGTATTCCGTTTTATGAGTAACGCTGCCGCTTACTGTTATATCGCGATGCAAGAAGCGATCGAACAGGCTAAACTCGTTAAAGAGCAAGTCTCACACCCACGCACCGGTATTGTGATCGGTAGTGGCGGTGCGGCGCCGGCCACTCAGGTTGAAGCGGCTGATATTTTGCGTGAGAAAGGCGTAAAACGCATCGGCCCATATGGGGTCACCAAAACCATGGCCTCGACCACATCAGCGTGCCTTGCCACGCCATTTGGTATTAAAGGGGTTAATTACTCTTTAAGCTCTGCGTGTTCGACCAGTGCACACTGTATTGGTCACGCTGCCGAACTTATCCAAATGGGCAAACAAGACGTGGTGTTTGCTGGCGGCGGTGAAGACGTTCATTGGACGATGACGATGCTATTTGACGCCATGGGCGCCTTATCAACCAAATATAACGACCAGCCTGAAATCGCCTCGCGCGCCTACGATACCGCGCGCGATGGTTTTGTGATTTCTGGTGGTGGCAGCATCTTAGTTTTGGAAGAATACGAGCACGCCAAAGCACGTGGCGCTGAAATTCTTGCTGAATTAACCGGTTATGGCGCAACCTCTGATGGCTACGACATGGTACAGCCTTCTGGTGAGGGCGCGGTTCGCTGCATGCAAATGGCGATGGAAACCCACAGTGGTGAGATTGATTATATCAACGCCCACGGTACATCTACCCCGATTGGCGATACCCGAGAGCTTGAAGCGATCAGTGAAGCTTTTGCCGGCAAAGAATTGCCGCTGGTCAACTCAACCAAATCCTTATCTGGCCACGCGCTTGGCGCAGCTGGTTCAAATGAAGCAATCTATTCGCTGCTGATGTTACTCAACGATTTTGTCTGTGCCTCAGCCAATATTTTCGAATTGGACGAAAAAGCCAAAGCGTTACCGATTGTGCGCGAAAACACCAAAAAACGCTTGAACGCTGTGATGTCTAACAGCTTCGGCTTTGGTGGCACAAACGCTTCGTTGATTTTCTCACGCGTGTGATGCGAACGCTCATTCGCCCATATTTTTTGCTTAGCTTGTGTCTGTGCTTCACCGCGCAGGCACAAGATAGCCGTGTAGAAACTGAGGTTATCGAAGCAGAGAATCAAGCGACTGAGAACCAACAAGAAGACAGTACTCAACAAATGGCAGACGAGGCGGAAGGCGAGCGCCAACTGGTTCAGCGAGGGATTTATCGCTGCCTTGAGCGCGGACAATATGTATTCGTTGATGATCATAACCGCCCCGGCCTCTCGCGTTGTGAGCAAATTCGCGCACCACATTATCGGGTAATCAACCCCGATGAAGTAGCAGAACAACCCGCAATGACGTTCCCGAGCGCCTCACCGTGTAGTGGCGCGATCATTTATCGTGGGGGCACGTATATTTTCAGTGATAAATCGCCGTGTCCGATCCCGGCTGAGATTTTTGATACAATGACGCCGATTGAGGCGCATCCCCAATACTATAATCAAGCACAAGAACCTTTAGAACAAACTGATTCATCATTATGAGCGATACCTACCAACGCGAACCATTAATCCCACCAGGCGGACATAAGAAAGTCCTGCTTCATTCATGCTGTGCGCCTTGCTCAGGTGAAGTGATGGAAGCGATGCTTGCCAGCGGGATTGATTACACGATTTTTTTCTACAACCCCAATATTCATCCGCGCAAAGAATATCTGCTGCGTAAGGATGAAAATATTGCCTTTGCTGAGAAATTCAACGTGCCATTTATTGATTGTGATTACGACACCGATAACTGGTTTGAGCGCGCTAAAGGGATGGAATTTGAGCCTGAGCGCGGTATCCGCTGCACAATGTGTTTTGACATGCGTTTTGAGCGCACCGCGCTATACGCCCATGAAAACGGCTTCCCGATCATCACCAGCTCGTTAGGGATTTCTCGTTGGAAGAATATGAAACAAATCAATGAGAGCGGTGAGCGCGCAGCCGAGCCGTATCCCGATGTGCAGTACTGGACGTTCAACTGGCGCAAAAAAGGCGGTTCGCAGCGAATGATCGAGATCAGCAAACGTGAGCAGTTTTATATGCAAGAGTATTGCGGTTGCGTGTATTCGCTACGTGACAGCAACGCTCACCGCCTCTCGCAAGGCCGCGATAAAATTAAAATCGGGGTTAAATATTACGGCGAAGAGACCGATTAAGACTGCTTCGCCTCAAGTTCATTAATCCGACGTTCGAGCTCAGCAACGCGCGCTTCAGCCTGAGCGAGCAAACGCTCTTGCTGGGCAAACTCTTCGCGTGGCACTAAATCAAACTGCGCCAATTTTTCGCTAATCGTTTGTCGCACCATCTGCTTGGCTTCATCATTAAGCGGGCGCACTGATTCCGGTAAATGAGCCTCAATTTGACTGGCGATAAACGCAAAAGGATTTTTCTTTAACATAAAAACTCCATATCGTTAGTTTACGCGCCAGTTTATCAGAAAGGCCGCTCGCTATCTGTGATTTAAACCTTTGCTAAGGCCTGCTCAATGTCAGCAATAATGTCCTCGACGTCTTCAATCCCGATTGACAGGCGCACCAAACCTTCACTCACACCCGCGCTCGCCAATTCTTCGGCATTGAGCTGGCGGTGGGTCGTGCTTGCTGGATGACACGCCAGAGTTTTGGTATCGCCGATATTAACCAGTCGATAAATCAGCTCGAGCGCATCAATAAAGCGCCCACCAGCCTCAACACCACCTTCTAATTCAAAGCTTAAGATGCTTGAGGCCTTGCCTCCACAGATTTTATCTGCAGTCGCACGATACGGGCTACCCTCAAGTGTTGCGTAGTGTACTTTGCTGACCTTAGGCTGCTTCACTAACCACTGGGCAATCTTTTCCGCATTCTCACAGTGGCGATCCATGCGTAGCGCTAAGGTTTCCAAACCTTGCATGATTTGAAACGCGTTAAATGGCGATAGGGCCGAACCCGTATTGCGCAGTGGCACCACGCGGCAACGCCCGATATACGCCGCCTCTCCTAAAGCTTCGGTATAAACCACCCCATGATAAGACGGATCGGGTTCATTGAGCATCGGGAAACGCTCGGCGTGTTTTTGCCAAGGGAAGGTGCCTGAATCGACAATCATGCCGCCGATGGTTGTACCATGCCCACCAATATATTTGGTCAGTGCATGAACGACAATATGCGCGCCATGCTCAAACGGGCGACAGAGATAAGGGGTTGCCACGGTGTTATCAACGATCAGCGGGATACCGTGCGCATTAGCAATCTCAGCCCAGCGCGCAATATCGACCACATTCCCTGCTGGGTTACCGATCGACTCACAATAAAGCGCTTTGGTCTTATCATCGATTGAGGCTTCAATCTTATCGTAGTCATCATGGGCAACCATGCGCACTTCAATGCCTTGATTTGGAAAAGAGTGGGCAAAAAGATTGTATGTGCCGCCATAAAGTTGCGCGGTGGAAATAATATTACTACCCACATTGGCGATGGCTTGAATCGCATAGGTTATCGCGGCCATACCAGAAGCAACAGCCAATCCAGCAATACCACCTTCAAGCGCAGCAACACGCTCTTCTAACACAGCATTGGTCGGATTCATGATCCGTGTATAGATATTGCCTTGCACCTTAAGATCAAAGAGATCCGCACCGTGTTGCGTATCATCAAACGTGTAGGAGGTGGTTTGATAGATTGGCACCGCAGCGGATTTTGTGGTGGGGTCGCCTTGATAACCGGCGTGGATAGCAGTCGTTGCAAATTTCATGGAGAGGCCTCATCGTTGGGTTAAACCTTCAGCATAACCCAAAGATTCATGCACAACAATAACCCTTTCGCATGAACTTATGCGAAATTATCATGAATTAACAAACGCATCGGGGCTTAATCTGATTTCTTTTTGCTTTTAACCTTAGGCGCAATATCCACAGCGGCTTTAATTTTACCTTCGCTGATTTCATAGAGTGCGCCAGCGCGGCCAACCAACAATGGATCAATCGCGCTAATCTGCTCTTCGTCTTTACTGTCATAAGGCAACTTATGCAGCACATAGCGAATCGCATTTAAGCGCGCACGTTTTTTACAATCGGATTTCACCACAATCCACGGAGATTCCGCAGTATCGGTATGGAAGAACATCGCTTCTTTTGCCTCGGTATAGTCTTCCCACTTATCTAATGAGGCTTTATCAATCGGGCTGAGTTTCCATTGTTTCAGTGGGTGCTGCTCGCGGGAAGCAAAGCGGCGGCGCTGCTCATCACGGCTCACTGAAAACCAGAATTTAATCACAAAAATTCCGCTGCGAATGAGGTTACGCTCAAAATCGGGCACTTGGCGCATAAATTCATTGTATTGATCATCGCTACAGAACCCCATCACCCGCTCAACGCCGGCGCGGTTATACCAAGAACGGTCAAAAAGCACGATTTCGCCTTTAGTCGGCAAATGCTGAACATAACGCTGAAAATACCACTGGCCTTGTTCCTGCTCGGTCGGTTTCTCTAGCGCCACAACCCGCGCACCACGAGGATTAAGATGCTCCATCATGCGCTTAATTGTACCGCCTTTACCAGCCGCATCACGCCCTTCAAAGAGAATCACCACCTTCTGGCCAGTTTCTTTGACCCATTTTTGCAGCTTTAACAGCTCAACCTGTAAATGATATTTCTGCTTTTCATAGGTCTTACGACGCATGCGATTTTTATACGGATACACCCCTTCGCGCCAGTTATCGACCAATTCATCATCGGACTTGACGCCGGTTTGCGCCACATTGGCTAGCGAATGCTTCACAAACAATTTATGCAAAATTTCCAAATCATCCGGTGATGCGCCTTCAAAAATAGCATCTAAATGCCCCACCACCTCACTCACTTTTCCCGCTTTCATATCGCGCTCAATAAGTTCACGGAGCGCGACTTCTTTGCGACGAATCGCGCGTTCGGTCTTGCTCTCTGTTTCATGAGTTTCTACATTAGGATCAGCCGGTTTGTTGATGGCTTCTAATGCATCTTCAGGCATTTTAGCGTTACTTTTGTTTGCCTTGCTATTGGGTGATTTAGCCATTGCGACCTCCTAATTATGCTAAAAGGATATGATAACATTTTTTAATGTTGTTCGGCGCTAATTTTAGTGCTTGATTAACTTTAAGGAAGGCGCTAAAGTGTTACTGATTATTCACCTTACATAAGAAGGACTTATGAAACGCTTCCTGCTACTTGTAATCGCGTGCCTCAGTTTGATTGGCACAGCGAGTGCCATGAATCTCCCCTCAATCGAGAAACTCGACGACAGCGAACTCTATGTTCCTAGCCGCAAAGCGGTTGAAGCAACCTTAGATAAAATGCAGGTTCGCTATGAAATCGACGTCGATGGCGATATTGAAATCCCTCTCGAGCTTTCGGATTCAGGCGGTTCTCTGTACGTTATCGCCGAAGAAGTGAACGATGGTATGGTTTGGAATTTACGCATTTTCGCACAATTTTCCACCAAACCAAGTCGTTATGATGACCTCATTGAATACGCGAACGAATGGAATCGAGATACCAAAACCCCGAAATTATTTATGCTCGACGAAGAAACGATGGTTGCTGAAGCCAATTATCACGTGCAATTCGGCTACAACCCCGATGAGTTCGAGGAAAACTACTACTATTTCTTGATTAGCAACCTGGAAGATATTCTCAGCGCAACTTATAACGAGCGCATCTAAGCACTATCTTAATCAAAAAAACTCGGCATCACTGCCGAGTTTTTTATGCGCGCTATTCTTCTTCTGGCACCTGTTGATAGGCAGCCATCAAGCTTTGCTGCATAGCATGTGGTACCGCTTCATAATGCGACAAGGCTAAGGTGTAACGGCCTTGTCCGGCGGTTAGCGCATGAAGACGGGTTTGATAATCGGCCAATTCAGCCATCGGCGCATTCGCGGTAATACTCATCCCGCCGCGACTGTGGCTGTCTGTGCCGCTGACCATGCCACGTCGGCCGGCGAGATCACCGGTAATATGACCAATCGCCTCTTCCGAGCAACGAATGTTCAGGCGCGCAATCGGCTCTAGAACTTGAGGTTCTGCCGCACGAATCGCGCGCTGAAAGGCCTTTTTTACCGGCGCTGACAAACGCGACTTCTTTACTATCAACGCTATGATGTTTGCCGTCATAAACCGTTACCCGCACATCAACCACCGGATAACCCGCGATCGCGCCTTCAGAAAGCACTTCACGAATGCCTTTCTCTACAGCCGGGATAAATTGCCCCGGGATGACGCCGCCTTTGACCGCATCAATAAATTCAAAGCCTTCTCCGCGCGCTAACGGCTCAATACGCAGGTGTACCTCACCAAACTGCCCAGCACCACCGCTTTGTTTTTTATGACGGTATTGCCCTTCTGCTGCTTGGGTAATCGTTTCGCGGTACTCAATTTGTGGTGGCGCGGTGTCGACTTCAAACTGATGCTGGCTGCGTAGCCGCTCAAGCAGCGAACGCAGATGTAAATCACCCAAACCATAAAGGACTGTCTCATTGGTGCTGGCAATATGGGTTAAGCGCAAGCAAGGGTCTTCAGCGACCATTTTATTGAGTACTTCCCACAGCCGCTGTTCATCGCTTTGCTGCTGTGGCGTCAGTGCTAGACCATGCATTGGCATCGGGAAATTCAGCGGTTTCAGGCGAATATGAACATCTTCCGGGGCGTCGTGTAACACCGCATCAAACGCTAAATCTTCCACCTTAACCAGACTACAAATATCACCTGGAACAGCGGCTTCTAAGTTGATTTGCTGTTTGCCTTGTTGCACATATAGATGGGCGACTTTAAACGGCTTGCGCGCATCACCAATATAGAGCTGACTGCCCGGGCGAATCGTCCCTTGGTGCACCCGAACCGCAGCAATTTTGCCAACATAGGGATCGATGCGGATATTAAACACATGCGCCAGCACATGCGCGGCCGGATCGGGGTCAGCAAGTAATGGCACAGCGTCCTCTTCCTCACCTTGTAAAAAGGTGGCCGGATTGCTCTCACACGGACTCGGCAACAGTTTATCGATTACCTCAAGCAGCGCGTCCACCCCCGCGCCTGTTTCAGCCGAAACAAAACACACCGGAATCAAATGGCCTTCTGCTAAAGCTTGCTCAAGCGGTGCGTGCAGTTCAGTGGCTGGAATATCGCCATCCTCGAGATAGCGCTCTAAAAACGCCTCATCAACATCCACCACTTGTTCTACCAAGGCATTATGTGCGGCGCTAACATCACCAAAATCGCTTTGCCCTTTGCGGTTAAAAAAGCAATCCACTACATCACGAGCGCCATCGACCGGTAAATTAACCGGCAAACACTCACGACCAAATACTTCTTGGATTTCTGCGAGCAACGCCGGCAGATCCGCCTCATGACTATCCATTTTATTGACAATCACCATGCGATCCATCTGTCGATCAGCGGCATAACGCATCATGCGTTGCGCCAGTGGATCAACACCAATTGCCGCATTAACCACAATCGCCGCTGTTTCCACCGCTTCAAGAGCCGCCATACTGTGGCCGATAAAATCAAGCATGCCGGGTGTATCGAGCAAATGCACGCGCGCATCCTGATAATGATAATGCAATAAGGCAGTATGCAAAGAATGTTGCTGAGCGATTTCCTGGGCATCAAAATCGCTGACCGTTGAACCTCGCGCTACCGAACCCGCGCTGGCAATCGCCCCAGCTTGGGTTAATAAAGCTTCTGCTAAAGTCGTTTTTCCGACACCACTCGCGCCAACCAAGGCCAAGGTACGGATATTATCGACTGCCATCGCAGCAAGGGAAGCATTTGCCATAACGAACTCCTAAGCTTTATCAGGTCTATTGATATCATAATTTAACAAAGCTGATAAAGAAAGCGTTATCTAGCATTTTCTGCTGCCGCAGCATCATTCATACTCGGTAGCATAAATAGCCCCGGTTATCTCTTGTTTTTAAACCAATTATTAGAAGGCGCAAGGAGATGAAAAGGGCGTAAACGCGCGATACGGCATCTAGTCGTCATAGAGCTGCCGCTGGGGCTAGCGAGTCACCCCATCGCTGAGCACAATAAATTTTTGACAGGTAAGCCCTTCAACACCCACCGGCCCGCGCCAATGGATTTTATCGGTGCTGATGCCGATTTCCGCACCTAATCCGTATTCGTAGCCGTCTGAAAAACACGTCGGGGTATTGACCATCACCGAAGCGGCATCGACTTCACGCAAAAAGCGCTGCGCGGTATCGAGTTGTTCGGTGACGATACATTCGGTATGGCGCGATCCGTAGCGTGCAATATGCGCACAAGCTGCCTCATAATCTAGCACTATTTTAATCGCGATGATTGGCGCTAAGTATTCTGTGCTCCAGTCGTCTTCGTTTGCTGCGTGTGCCTCGTTAATCAACGCCTGGGTTTGCGAGCAGCCACGCATCTCAACGCCTTTTTTGCGATAAATCTCAGCAATTTTAGGTAAAAAATCTGCCGCGATATTTTGGTGAACGAGTAACGTTTCTGTCGCCCCACAAATACCGTAGCGATACGTTTTCGCGTTATCAGCAACCCTGAGTGCTTTTTCAAGATCTGCCGCCACGTCAATATAGGTATGACACAGGCCATCAAGGTGTTTGATCACCGGCATTTTCGCCTGCTCACTAACCAGTTGTACCAAGCCTTTACCACCGCGTGGAATGACGACATCAATGTATTGCGCGGCATTGAGCAGCTCGCTGACTAACGCGCGATCGGTATCTGGCACTAATTGAATGGCATGCGGTGAAAGTTCAGCCTCGCTTAAGCCTTCTTGAATGGCTGCCATAATCGCTCGGTTGCTATGAATCGCCTCTGAACCACCACGCAGGATCGCTGCATTGCCTGATTTGAGACACAAGGCCGCTGCATCAGCGGTCACATTCGGCCGCGATTCGTAAATAATTCCAATCACCCCGAGCGGCACGCGCATCCGTCCAATCTGTAGCCCTTTATCATTTGTGCGCATCCCGCTGATCTCCCCCACCGGATCAGGCAGGCCGGCAATTTGCCGAATGCCGTCGATCATTGCATCGATCCGCGCATCAGTCAGCGTTAATCGATCAAGTAAGGCTTCAGATAACCCTTTTTCTTGGCCAGCAGCAACATCTTGTTGATTGGCTGATTGAATGTTTGCCCGCGCCGAATCTATCGCACCCGCCATCGCTTCTAGCGCTTCGCGTTTACGCGCATTACCAAGGATTGCCAGACTGCGTGCGCTGCGTTGGGCTTGTTCGCCAAGAGTAGTGATGATGCTCATAGAAACCACAATAAAAAGCTCAAACCACCATCATAGCGTAAAGCGTTTTTTTTGAAGATAAAAAACCAGCATCTTTGATAAATGTGCACTAGTCCATCATAAGTTAATTGATAAACCATAGACAGCTTCTCTAGTCAGCTCATTAGCTAACTGTTTATTACCCAACACAGCCTGTTAAGCGCTAAGAATCCGTTGACAAAAATAATATTTTATTTATATTAGAAATATATGAATTAATAAAAGATACTGCCGTGAAACAATCTCTCATCCGCTTTTCAACCAGCCACCCTCGACAGATATTTGCCCTAACCGCCGTGCTGTGTGTGGTTTCTTTATTGCTAATGCTACGCGTCAGTGTTGATACCGATCCAGAGAACATGCTGCCACACGACCATCCTGCACGCGTTATCCATGATGAAATCAAACAGCGCTTTAATTTATCCGACATGATTGTGGTCGGCTTGGTGAACAATGATCATGCCAACGGGGTTTATAACCCGCAAACCTTACAAAATCTCAAAACATTATCTGATGAGATCGCTACCATTGATGGCGTAGTAGCGGATGATTTAATGAGCTTGGCAACAAGCGATAATATCACCCAGACTGATACCAATACGATCTCTTTTCACTGGATGATGAACCCTGCCCCAACCGATCAAGCACAGGCTGATTTGATTCAAGGTTGGGTTGATCGTCTACCAATGATTCAAAACACGTTGGTTTCCGGCGACCATAAAGTGGCAGGGATTTATATTCCGATCACTGCCAAAGACCAAAGCTACCAAATTTATCAGCAATTACAGGAGCAGATTGCGCTATTGCCCGATAACGGAGACGATTATTATGTGACGGGTTTGCCGGTTGCTGAAGATACCTTTGGTGTGGAAATGTTCACCCAAATGGCGATTTCCGCACCTGCTGCCGCAGCATTAATCTTTGCGCTGATGTTGTGGTTTTTCCGTAGCGCTGTACTGGTTGCTGCACCGATGATCGTCGCTATGGCTACCGTGATCATCACCATGGGATTGATGATTGGCTTAGGCTTTCCTGTGCACATCATGTCATCGATGATCCCGATCTTTTTGATGCCGATCGCGGTAGTAGACGCCGTGCATATGCTTTCTGATTTTAGCGATCATTACCGTAGTGGTGTAGATAAAGTAAGGCTGATTAGCGATGGCGTACGCCGCTTATTCCGCCCGATGCTATTCACCTCTATCACGTCATTGGTCGGCTTTGTTTCGCTCAACACCGCCAATATTCCACCAGTACGTGTCTTTGGTAGCTTTGTCGGTATCGGTATTGCGGTCGCCTTTTTATTAACCATCACGTTTATCCCCGCTTATATTGCGAGTCTGTCAGATCAGCGACTAAACAAAATGGCTGAGCGCGCTCAAAAAAGCGATGAATCAGGCTCGCTACTGGCACATTTTCTGCGCACGCTATCAGCACCTATCATTCGTCATAGCCGGTTGATTTTAATCGTTATGGTGGTCTCGTTAGGTATCAGTGCGTGGGGCATCAGCCGCATTGTCATCAACGACAACCCGATCAATTGGTTTGAGTCGTCGCACCCTATTCGTCAGGCAGACAAAGTGCTTAACGAGCATTTTGCTGGTACTTATGAAGCCTTTTTGAGCTTCAAAGCTAGCGATCAAGATCAGAATGCACTTGTCAAAGCCGTAAATATGCCGCTAGCAGCCGTTTCACAGCCAGTACGTGAGCGTTGGCAGGAGTTACTCACAGAGCATACCGACGAAGGTAAGCTCGATGTTTGCGCGCTCAACAACGCATTAGTTGATGAGGCTTTTATGAGTGAGACAGACCAACAAGCGGACTGGGAGGCTTTGAGTGCAGCCGTGGGACAGTACACCGACCAACAAAAAACCTTCCTCCAGCCCAATCAATTGGCGTATTTAGAGCAAGTACAACAGGCGTTGATCGACTCTGGCTATGTAGGCAAAGCATCTTCGGTCGTTGATTTATTGAAAACAGTCAACCGCGAGCTTATCAGCGGCGAGGAACAAGATTATCGCCTGCCTGAAAGTGCCGCAGCTGGTGCGCAAGCAGTTCTAACCTTACAAAGTTCGCATAAGCCAAATGATGTGTGGCATATGGTTACACCAGATTATCAATCTGCGGTGATCTGGCTACAGCTCACTTCTGGTGATAACCAAGATATGAGCAAAGTGATCGATTATATGGATATGTGGTTTGCCGAGCATCCTGTGCCACAAGGTATAGAACGACAATGGAGCGGCCTAACCTACATCAATATGGTTTGGCAAGATGCGATGGTAAGCGGGATGTTAAGTAGCTTAGCAGCTTCTTTTGTCATCGTTGCGTTGATGATGATCTTCCTATTCCGCTCGTTCACCTGGGGGCTGATCGCAATGATACCGCTCACTGTAACCATTACCTTTATCTATGGCTTGATTGGCCTGATCGGTAAAAACTATGACATGCCTGTAGCTGTGCTATCTGCGCTCACCTTGGGCATGAGTGTCGACTTTGCCATCCATTTTATTGAACGAAGCAAACTGGTCAGCGACCCTAAAAATTGGCGCCAAGGTCTGCGTGAGGTCTATGAAGAGCCCGGACGAGCGATTAGCCGCAACGCAATTGTTATTGCGCTCGGATTTACCCCACTCTTACTCGCACCATTGGTCCCTTATCAAACAGTCGGCATCTTTATGGCGTCGATCATGATTATTTCGTGCGTCACTACTTTGGTGGTATTACCCGCGCTGGTCTATCAGTTGCGCGGCTGGTTATTCAAAAATGAAGGAGAAAGTCATGTTTCAAACTAAAAAATTATTGAGCGCTATCGCTCTGTTGGGCCTCAGCGCTTCGCTATGGGCACAAAGTGCTGATGAGATCATCAAAAAAGCCAACTTAGCTGCGGTTTATCCAGGCGATGATGGCCGTACTGAAGCAAGAATGATGATTGTTGATGGCCAAGGGCGCAAACAAATGCGCCAGTTTCACATCCTGCGCCGCAATGTCAGCAAAGGGGGCGACCAACAATATCTTGTCGTGTTTAGTCAACCTGCCGATGTCGCAAGAACCACCTTTCTTGTTAACAAACATCCCGGCCGTGACGACGATCGTTGGTTATATCTGCCGGGGCTGGATTTAGTTAAACGTATTACCGCAGGCGATAAACGGACCAGCTTCGTTGGCTCAACCTTCTTCTACGAAGACATCTCAGGTCGTGACACGGCTGCTGACAGCTATAGTATCGAGCAAGATAGTGGCGATAGTTGGTTGCTCAAAGCCGTTCCTAAAGCAAAAAATGCAGTGGAATTTGCATATTTCACCGTAAAAATTGATAAAAACAACTACTTGCCTGTAGAAGCAACCTATTACGATAACAGTGGGGAAGCCTATCGTCGCATTAGTGCGAGCAAAATTGAAACGATTCAAGGCTATCCAACCATCACTCAAATGAAGGCAGAGAATCTGCGCGATGGTAGCTATACCCTCAACCAAATGCGCGGCATTAAATACGATGTGGGTATCCCAGCAGACATATTTAGTGAGCGTTCATTGCGTATGCCGCCTAGCGAGTGGTTAAAATGATCAAACAGTTCACACTTGGTTTATGGGCAGTGCTTGGCACTGCCTCCCTATTGGTCCAAAACGCGGCAGCAGAAGACATTTATCTATGGGATGATGATAACGCCGCTGAGCTGGCTGATAGCACTAGCGCATGGCAAACGACAGGTTTTATCGAAGCAGGTATCGGCAGCTTTACCCGAAACAATGCGCTCGATAAAACTGCCAGCTTAATGGAGCTGCGTGGGCAATTCGGCGCTAACCGCTACCTCGGCCCACATTTTGTTAACCTCAAAATTGAAGGTCTCGCTGATGATCTCGACGATGATCAATGGCAGATCAAGGTGCGCGAGCTCTACGCCGATTTGAAGCTTAGTGACAATCTAAATATCCGAGCAGGTCAGCAAGTATTAACCTGGGGAACCGGCGACTATCTGTTTCTAAACGATTTCTTTGCTAAAGATTGGCAATCGATGCTTTCTGGACGTGAAGATAGTTATCTCAAAGCCTCACAAGCCGCTATTCGCCTTAATTGGTATACCCCATTAGCCAACGTCAATGCAGTATGGACACCCGTATTTGCTGAAGATGAAATCATTAGCGGTGAACGCTTCGTTTACTTCAATCCTATGGCTGGCGGCGTTGTGTCTGAACCACGAATTAACGCGCGTAAACCCGATAAAAAACTCAATAATGGCCAGTTTGCTCTGCGATTAGCAAAAACCATTGATGGCGTCGAGTACGCACTCTATGGCTATCATGGATTCCATACCCAGCCTCAAGGTTTTGATCCCATCGCTGGGCTCAACATCTACCCACGTTTAAACAGTTTTGGTAGCAGTATACGTCGACCGCTATGGGGTGGGATTGCCAATGCTGAGGTGGCCTATTGGAATTATTTGGACGAACACGATGGAACCAATCCACTCGTGCCAAATGATCAGTGGAATATGCTTTTAGGCTACGAACGCGAAATAGCCACCAACCTAACCCTTGGTGGTCAATGGATGATACAAAAAATGCAAAATTACGATAATACTTATGCGGCAACACCAAACCCAGCGCATTTACCAGATGAGTGGCACCATACACTCACCACGCGCCTAACCTGGACAGCCATGCAGCAAAAGCTGAATCTATCATTGTTTGCATTTTATTCGCCTGATAGCGAAGATTTCTACCTCAAGCCAAAAATGAGCTACCGACAGAACGACCATTGGCAATATGAACTGGGTGCAAACATTTTTGGCGGCAAGCATCAGCATACCCAGTGGGGGCAATTTAAGGATAACAGCAATATTTATGCTCGCGCGCGCTACAATTTCTGACCCGCCTCACTGTAACCACCGGAAAATGCTGCTAGACATCCTCTAGCAGTCTTGGGTGAGTATCTTACGCGCTGCCATAACGCTGGCGATACGCATCCATCGCAGGCAGGTATTGTTTAAGCGACTCATCCTCACTGATAAAACGCATCAAATCGCTTAACGACAAAACGGCATCGGTAGGCAATGCGCTATCCTCACCGACCGCTTGTAGCGCTGAACGCGGATCATTGTCACTCAAGCACTCTTGCCGATCGAGCGCCACCAATACCGCGCACGGCCTGGCCTGATGCTGCGCTAATAAGGCTAATGATTCGCGAATAGCTGTACCTGCAGTGAGCACATCATCCAAAATAAGCACCTGCTTATCTGTCACCGACGCGCCAACTAACACACCGCCTTCGCCGTGATCTTTCGCTTCTTTGCGGTTAAACGCCCACGGCAAATTGATCCCATGGCTCTGCGCTAAGATCACACTGGTTGCCGCCACCAAAGGAATCCCTTTGTAGGCCGGCCCGAATAACACCTCAATCGCCATCCCTTGCTCGAGCATAGCCACAATTCTGCTCGCATAAGCGCGCGCGATCGCCCACAACGCATCACCATCAGCAAACGCACCAGCATTAAAGAAATATGGACTAATGCGTCCTGATTTCAGGTTAAATTCGCCAAACTTCAGCGCCTGGACGCGGATCGCCGTGTTGATAAAGTCTTTTTGATATACTGCGAGCATATTGTTTTAATCCAGATTGTCGGTATGTTTAAAATCATTTCGTTTAATGCCAATGGCATTCGCGCTGCTGAGCGCAAAGGCTTTTTTGATTGGTTGGCTGCGCAGGACGCTGATGCGGTGTGCATTCAAGAGACCAAAGCTCAGGAACACCAGTTAAGCGCCAACCCAGTTTTCTCCCCGTTGGCGCACAATTATTATCATGACGCGGTCAAAAAAGGCTATAGCGGTACGGCATTGTACCTCAAGCATCAGCCCGATGAGGTGATCAAAGGCATCGGTTGGCCAGAAATTGACGAGGAAGGCCGTTATATCGAGGCGCGCTATGGCGATTTAAGCCTGATCTCGCTTTATATGCATTCTGGCACCAGTGGTGATCACCGTCAGGTTAAAAAAGAAGCTTTTATGGCCAAATTTTTACCGTATCTACAAGAAAAAGCCGCCAACGGCCAGCGGGTGATCGTTTGTGGCGATATTAATATCGCCCATACCGAAAAAGATATTAAAAACTGGCGTGGTAATTTAAAAAATTCAGGTTTTTTGCCGCATGAACGCGAATGGCTAAGCGAATTATTCAGCAGCGGCTACACGGATGCTTTTCGTCTAATCAACCAAGAAGATCACCAATACACCTGGTGGTCACAACGCGGTCAAGCACGCGCGAATAACGTGGGTTGGCGGATTGATTACCACATCGTCAGTGACAACCTCATACCAATGGTCAAAAATGCCGCCATTTACACCGATGAGCAGCTTTCAGATCATGCACCGCTCATCCTTACTTATGATGACTTGCTCTAAGGATCCTCATGCACGATAAAACGAAACGACTGACGCTTTTAGCCGCCGCAGTGATTTGCTGGCTAATGATTGCTTTTGCCTACTTTTATTTGGAAAAAACACTCTACCTCAACCCATGCCCACTGTGCATGATGCAACGTTTGGCGTTTGCTGTGGTCGGGTTGATGTTTTTCTTACACGCTCTGTGGTGGCCAAAAAGTGGCGCACAACTGGTGGTGATGAAAACGCTCAAATACTTAAGTATTTTCTTTGGCATTGGACTCGCCGCGCGCCATATTCAAATCCAAAACCTGCCAGCTGGGCAAACCCCTGCTTGCGGACTCGATTTTTACGGGGTCATCGAACAAAACGGCTTTTTAAGCGGCCTATGGCAATCGATGCAAGGTACCGGCGATTGCGCGACCCGCGATCTGTTTATGGGCCTTACCATCCCAACCTGGTCGATTGCGCTATTTTTCGTCTTACTCGTTGTCGCTATTTTTACCGACCCCAAGCGCTAAGGTACAACTGCTTAGGTGCGCGGTAGGGTAACGCCGCGCTGTCCTTGATATTTACCGCCACGGTCTTTATACGACGTCTCACACGCTTCATCAGATTGCAAAAAGAGCATCTGCGCCACCCCTTCGTTAGCGTAAATTTTCGCCGGCAAGGTGGTGGTGTTAGAAAACTCGAGCGTCACATGCCCTTCCCATTCCGGCTCAAGTGGTGTGACGTTAACGATAATCCCACAGCGCGCATAGGTCGATTTACCCAAGCAAATGGTGAGCACATCACGCGGAATACGAAAATATTCGACAGTCCGGGCAAGCGCAAACGAGTTTGGCGGGATAATGCACACATCGCTCTCAATATCGACAAAACCATTGGGGTCGAATGATTTTGGATCAACGATCGCCGAATTGATGTTGGTGAATACTTTAAATTCTGGCGCACAGCGCACGTCATAGCCATAGCTTGACGTACCATAAGAAACAATACGTTCATCACGCTCATTACGACTAATCAGTTGCTCAGAAAACGGCTCAATCATGCCGTGTTCTTGCGCCATACGGCGAATCCAGCGGTCGTTCTTAATACTCATGCTGCGCTCCAAGAATAAAGGCTCACGATTCTACAACAATTTTTGGGAAAGCTTGGGTGAAATTTTTACGTTTGGTGGATAATTCCGCGGTTAATTTTGCGGCAATGCGTTGATAGATGCCCGCAAGTTCGCCCTCAGGTTCGCCGCTAACAATCGGTGTACCATCATCGCTGTGCGCGCGAATTTCGCTGTGTAGCGGGATTTGTCCAAGCAGACTGATCTCATATTGCTTGGCCAACGCTCGGCCGCCACCCTCACCAAAAATCGCATCTTCATGGCCACATTGTGGACAGCAGTAATAGCTCATGTTTTCTACCAGCCCGAGCGTCGGAATAGAGACTTTATCAAACATCGCTTTACCTTTTTTCGCATCAAGCAGCGCGATATCTTGTGGTGTGGTGATCAATACCGCGCCGCTGACCGGAATCTGTTGCGATAATGTGAGCTGGGTATCGCCGGTGCCTGGTGGCAAATCGATAATCAGATAGTCTAAATCTTTCCAACGCGTTTCCTGCAGTAGTTGGATTAAGGTCCGCGTGACCATCGGCCCGCGCCAAATCATCGCGGTATCTTCTTCGATCAAATCACCAATCGACATCGTTTGCAGACCATGGCGTAGCACCGGCTCCATACTTTTACCATCAGAGGAATGCGGCTTTTCCGCACCACCAAGCAACATCGCCTGGCTGGGTCCGTAAATATCGGCGTCAAGTATGCCTACTTCAGCGCCTTGTTGCTGTAAAGCGACCGCCAGATTGACCGTTAGCGTCGATTTACCGACCCCACCTTTACCTGAGGCTACGGCGATGATGTTTTTTACCCCACGTAGCGGTTTCAGCCCACCTTGCACTTCATGTGAGCTGATGCTCGCGGTAATCTCGACTGCGTTTAGGCTCACACCATGCTCATCCGCCAAACTATTTAGCGCTTGCTGATAGCGCGCCACTTCAAGGGCACACGGAAAAAGCGTATTAAGCGCTAAAACACCATCATTCAGCGCGACGGCGCCTTTATGGGCAAACGGATGGCAATCAAGAACCGGGTCATGATAGGCGCTGACCGCCTGAATAAATGCGTCCATAAATTAACCTCTATCGTTATAAGATTGAACGGGTGGCAGTACGCCAAACCATTGTGAAAAGCTGAGTCGTGCTTGCTCAATCAGCATCGAATAACCATCATAAATCGCTGCAGCTTGTTGTTCTTCAGCCCAACGCATAAACGGCGTGGTCGTGCCATAGACCATGTCGTAGCATACGCTATGACCTGGTGCGAGACAGTTTGCCGGCACCTTAAGCGCGCTATCATCCAAACCACTGGATGTGGCGTTGATAATCAAGTCATACGGTTCGTCAACGTGCTCGTCTAAGCCAAATGCGCGACCGTCACCGCCTTGGTTGGCAATAATCGCTTCCGCTTTTTCTGGCGTACGGTTAGCGATATCGAGCACCGCTGGGCCGCTGGCAAGCAAAGGATGATACACCCCTTGCGCCGCCCCACCAGCGCCAATCAGCAGTATGCGTTGTCCGCTAAGCGTCACACCATGAGCCGTTAGCGCATTAACCAAGCCGCGACCATCGGTATTATCAGCGCACAGCTGCTGTTGCTCGTTGTGCCACAGCGTATTCGCAGCCCCTGATAAACGCACCTCTTCGCTGCAATGATCGGCTAGTTCAGCCGCGCGTTGTTTAAACGGTACGGTGATATTCAGCCCGCGCCCACCGCTGGCAAAAAACGCCTGCACCACATGCGCGAAATCATCTTCTTCGGCTAAGATTTTCTCGTAGTGCAGTGGGATACCGCAGGTTTGCGCAAAGCCATGATGCAAATCTGGCGAACGGCTATGCGCCACCGGGTTACCAATTACCGCACAACACGCGCTCATAGCGGCTGTTGTAGCCACTGTGCAGCTTCTTTGGCGAAATAAGTCAGGATAATATCCGCACCAGCACGCTTACATGAAAGCAACGACTCGATGATGATCGCCTCACGACTCAACCAGCCTTGTTCAAAGGCCGCACACAGCATCGCGTATTCACCGCTAACCTGATACACCGCAGTTGGCACAGCAAAGGTATCTTTAACCCGGCGCACGATATCGAGATACGGCATGCCCGGTTTGATCATCACAATATCCGCACCTTCGCTAATATCGAGCGCGACTTCATGCAGCGCTTCATCGCTATTGCCGGGATCCATTTGATAATTGCGTTTATCCGCCTTACCCAGGTTGGCTGCTGAACCCACCGCATCACGGAATGGCCCATAGAAACTGCTCGCGTATTTCGCGCTGTAGGCAACAATCCGCACATTCGGCATGCCTTGGGCTTCTAAGGCCTCACGAATCGCACCAATACGCCCATCCATCATATCCGACGGCGCGACCATATCCGCACCCGCCCGCGCATGGCAAAGCGCCTGTTTAACCAAAGTGTCAACGGTTACATCGTTGAGAATATAGCCCTTATCGTCGATGATGCCATCCTGACCGTGGGTGGTATAGGGATCCAAGGCGACATCGGTCATCACCCCCATAGTCGGGTATTGCGCTTTCACTGCCGCCACCGCGCGCGGAACCAATCCGTTATCATCATACGCTGCAGCCGCATCGAGCGATTTGGCATCAGCTTCAATCACAGGGAACGGCGCGATACAACGAATCCCTAAATTGAGTAATTCGCCAACTTCTTCAAGTAATAAGTCGATACTTAGGCGATAAACGCCCGGCATCGAAGGCACAGCGACTCGCTGGTTTTCGCCTTCACAGACAAAAACCGGCAGAATAAAATCATCAGGGGTGAGGCTGGTTTCACGTACCAAGCGACGAGAGAAATCGTCAGCGCGCAAACGGCGTTTACGCGTTGCAGGAAACTGAATCGAAGGAATCATAGAGAGGCCCTTACAAAAAGACGTAGTGTAGCATTTTCATATCAACTTTTCTTAGGCCCAAAATAGAAGGTTAACAGATGGCAAGCGCTTAATCGGGGGGGGTTGCCTTTATAATCCACCGACAACAGATCTTTAGGAGAAGAGTATGAAAAAAGTATGGTTTAGTAGTCTGGCACTAATTTTTGCCGCTTTATCGATCACAGCGCAAGCGCAGATGAAATATATCGCAGGCAATGATTATGAAACGCTGCCTGCGGTTATTGACGACGCGCAATCGCCAAAAGTGATTGAGTTTTTTTGGTACGGCTGTGGCCACTGTAATAGTGTCTACCCCGTCGTGGAACAATGGCTTGGGCCCCAGGAATCGGACGATCAACCGGTTGAATCCACGTCAGAAACACAAAGCAACCGCTGGGCAATCAATAGTCGATTATTCCCCTCCCTAAAAATGTTAGGTACGGCCATAGACAAAAGGCTCGAAACCCAAAAACTTCAGACCCAGAAACTTGAAACGCAGAAAACTGAGAATCAGAAATCTGACGACATAGCGTTTGAATTTGTCCCGGCGATGCCAAGCAGCCGTTGGGCAACTGGTGGCCAATTGTTCTACACCGCAAAAGCATTAGGCATGAATATTAATGCCGAAACTTTTGCGCAGGTGCATAATAAAAACAACCCGGGCATTATTTTTGACGAAGGCAAAGCGAAGGCGTTTTTGGTTAGCCAAGGCGCTGATAAAGAAGCCGTTAACAAGGCCTGGGATTCGTTTGGCGTCAAACAAGATATGGAACGCGCCATCCGTTTATTCAATGATTCAGGCTTGAGCGGCGTCCCAGCGTTTATCGTTAACGGGCAATACGATGTTCGTTACACTGGTGATGATGCACGGTTTTTTGATATTCTGGACTATGTCGCCAACCTCAAAGAATAGTTCATGAGCCAACCTTTTGTATCAGACGGGCGAGCACAAAGCATCGCCCGTTTTTTTTATCACTACACCAATCAACCCGCAAAAACCATGACGCCACTTGCCGGCGATGCCAGCACACGGCGTTATTGGCGCGTTCATGACCAAGATATCAGCTATATTGTGATGGACGATCAAGCACACCCTGAAACCGCGCAACGCTTCGCCCAACTCGCCAGCGATTTTGCCGAACGTGGCGCGCCAGTGCCCAAGGTCTACGCACAAGACAGTGCACAGGGTTTGTTGCTATTAGAAGATTTTGGCGATGATTGGATTGCCCACGCGCTTAATAGCGAACCAGAAAACACCATGCCACGCCTGCTGGCGCTGCTGCATGACTGGCAAAGCCAACAACAAGATCTATGCCCGCAACTACCCGCGTATAACGAGGCCTTGCTCGTTAAAGAATTAACCCTGTTTGATACCTGGTTTGTACCATTTATATTCGACACGCCACTAGATGCTGCGCAACACAAACAACTTAGCGAAGAATACCAGGCGCTTGCACAAGCGATTGCGCGCCACGATAGCGTGTGTGTGCATCGCGACTTTCACTGCCGCAACATCATGAACCGCGGTGATAACCAGCTTGGCCTGTTAGACTTTCAAGATGCGGTCACCGGTAGCGTGTGTTACGACCTTATTTCACTGACCCGCGATTGCTATATTCGCTACCCACAGGCCGACGTTCAGGCTTGGGAAAGCGCGTTTCGCACTCACGCACCAACCACGATGGATGAAGAAGCGTGGCGCATGGCCTGCGAACAAACCGCGCTGCAGCGGCATGTGAAAGTATTAGGTATTTTTGTTCGCTTGGCGGTACGCGATGGTAAACAAGGCTATCTTAAAGATCTTGAACGCGTGCTGGATTATGCCTGCGCTGAAGTGGCGTTTTTTCAAGCAGATCACCCTGTGCTCGCTTCACTCCTCAACGAAGCGCAACAGCGTTTACCTGAGCGGTTACGCGTTGCTGAGGACGCGGCTGCCTCATGAACAAACGAAACATATTCAAGGATTTTGCATGAAAGTAATGATTCTTGCGGCCGGTCGCGGCAAACGCATGCAGGCGCTCACCGATGATCAGCCAAAACCACTACTGCGCGTTGGCCAATATAGCCTGATTGAATGGCAAATCCAGCGTTTAGCACAATATGGTTTTAGCGATTTAGTGATCAACCTCGGCTATCATGGTGAACAAATTCGCACCACTTTAGGTGATGGACGCGACCATGGCGTGCGCATTGCTTATTCGCGCGAGCCCGAAGAAGGCTTAGAAACCGCCGGTGGCATCATTCAAGCGCTGCCATTATTAGGCAATGATACGTTTTTATGCGTCAACGCTGATGTGTGGTGCGATGTGGATTACCGCACTTTTGCCCACAACGACACCACCAGCGACGCGCACCTCTTATTAGTCGATAACCCGGTGTGGAAAGCACGCGGCGATTTCGGCTTATCCGGTGGACGAGTGATCGCCGGAGAAACGCTCACCTACGCCGGCATTGCCCGCTTTAATCCGCGTTTTTTTGCCGGAAGCGCTCCCGGTTTTCGCCCCTTAGCACCGCTGTTACACCAAGCAGTCGCTCAAGGAGCGGTCAGCGGCGAACACCATATTGGCGATTGGCAGGATGTTGGCACCCCCGAACGCCTCGCCACCTTACAAAGCGCTTACCACTGAGCTGTTAAAACGTGGGAGAAATAACATTTCGCCCACGTTACACACGCCTTAGTGAATGAAGAAATAGGCAAAAAGTGCTACCAAAGCGACACTGGCAATATTGAGTACCACACCGCCACGAATCATATCGCGCTGGCGAATTTCACCCGTACCAAAGACAATCGCGTTTGGCGGGGTAGCGACCGGTAGCATAAAGGCACATGATGCCCCAATACCAATCACCAACACCAACGTTTCCTGTGGCATCCCCAACTCAACACCGATAGTGGCAAAAACCGGAACCAGCAACGCAGCAGACGCGGTGTTACTGGTGAATTCGGTAAGGAAGATAATGAACGCGGCGATGATTAAGATAATCAATAATGGATGCATGTTGCCAAAGGTTTGCGCGATTTGTTGACCCAAAACCAGTGACGCCCCGGAGTCGCGCAAAATAACGCTCAACGTAATTCCGCCACCAAACAGCAATAACACGCCCCAATCGGTATTATTGACCACGTCCTTCCAGCTTGCCAACCCCAAAGTAACCACTGCGACAATCGCAGCAATAGCCACAAAAGTATCCGGACTACTGATGCCGAGTTTTTTCAATTGGGCACCGAGAATCCACAGAGTGGCGGTGGTAATGAACACAATCAGGGTTATGATGCGCGGCCTGGTCCACGGCAAACGCTCATCGTTAGCCAGATTGACACGTTGGTTCAGATTAGGACGAAACACCAGCATCAATACCACGAACATCAGCGGCAGCATTGCCAACATAATCGGTATTCCATAGGG
The DNA here is from genome assembly GCF_021513215.1 of Suttonella sp. R2A3. Classification (NCBI taxonomy): domain Bacteria; kingdom Pseudomonadati; phylum Pseudomonadota; class Gammaproteobacteria; order Cardiobacteriales; family Cardiobacteriaceae; genus Suttonella; species Suttonella sp. R2A3. The sequence goes on from NZ_CP090975.1 coordinate 1,254,845, forward strand.
CATCCAATCAACAAAATGCATGTTTAACGCCTTGGCAGCAATCGCATTTGGCGGTGAACCAACCAGCGTACCAATCCCACCGATGCTCGCCGAATAGGCAATCGCCAGAAGCATGAACACCCGCGTATGGTGGTCATTACGGTCAATGTTCGACAACAAACCCAGCGCCAATGGCAAAATCATCGCGGCAGTAGCAGTGTTCGAAATCCACATGGAAAGAAATGCCGTAACAAGACATAAGGCAATGGTTGCATAGAGTAAGTGTGAGCCACTTAATTGAATGATGCGGCGGGCAATTTTGTAATCAATACGCTGTACTTGCAGCGCCGTTGCTAAAGCAAATCCACCAAAAAAAGGAAAATAATCGGGTTGGAAAAATTATTGAGCGTTTGCGCCATAGAGAACGTGGGCATATTTTCCGGCCCCGTACCAGGAAGAAATAGCGCCACACCCAACAGCGGCACCATCAACGCGGTTAAACTAATATGTACTGCCTCGGTAAACCACAAAATTGCCACAAACAGCAATAACGCCAAACCACGATTGGCCGCTTCGTCATAAGGCAGTAACCAGTACAACACAAAAGACAAAACTGCGGCAATCGCTATCGTCAGCAAACCGTTGCGAATACCACGAGGAACAACACCTTCAGCATCAGTGGTCATGCCAATATTTTGTGGGGATGCTGCCATCCGCGGACTCCTTTTTTGGTGTAAAACGAGCCATGATACGAAGAAAAAGCACAGAAAAGAATAGTCAGCCGTAAAATTAACAAAAACCGTGCTTATCTTGCTCATATTAGCGTGACAGAAAAACAAGATCGTCTATCAATTTATCGTCTGGCAGACATATACCGCACCCAAATCATGACAATTAATCATATACTTATGCAAAACAATCACTGCCATTCATAAATAGATCACTCTATAGTACTCCTACGCCCATTTACTTAGGAGCATCTCATGACGATTACCATCCACAATCTTGGCTATCCACGCATTGGCGCAAAGCGCGAACTTAAATTCGCTCAAGAAGCTTATTGGCGCGGCGAAAGCAGCGAACAAAGCTTACAAGAAACCGCCAAACGCTTACGCAGCATCCACTGGCAAGATCAAAAAGTGCTTGATTTTGTTCCAGTCGGTGATTTTTCGCTCTATGATCAAGTGCTGGATATGAGCGTAACTTTGGGCAATTTGCCAAGCCGCGTCACCGAGTTACCGGGCAGCGAATTAGATGCTTTTTTCCGTACTGCTCGCGGACGCAGCCCAGCTGATCAGAGCGCTGGTGGCGTCGCTGCTGGGGAAATGACCAAATGGTTTAACAGCAATTACCACTACATTGTGCCGGAGTTTAGTGCCGAGACCACCTTCACCTTGAACGCAGAGCGTCTGCTCGAGCAACTCGCTGAAGCACAAGCGCTTGGTGTTAACGCCAAGCCGGTGATTATTGGCCCGGTGAGCTACCTATGGCTGGGTAAAGAAAAGGACGGCAGCAATAAACTCGATTTATTGGAACAGTTGTTGCCGGTTTATGACGACCTGCTCAATCAGCTCGCTGACGCGGGCGCGCAGTGGGTGCAGATTGATGAGCCGTGCTTGGTCACCACACTCGATGCCGATTTCCGACACGCGTTTGATATCGCCTACCACCAACTCCACCGCAGCAAACCCAAGCTCTTGCTCGCCAGCTATTTCAGCGATCTGGGCGCGAATTTGGATATCCTGCGTGAACTGCCCGTTGACGGGTTTCACCTGGACCTCGTGCACGCAGAACACGAGGTGTTTCGTTTGATCGATTGGTGCGATACGAAAGTGTTGTCGCTGGGGGTGATTGACGGACGCAATATCTGGAAAACCGATCTGAATGCCACCTTGGACAAACTCGAACCGATTGCTGATCGCCTAGGTGATCGCCTATGGTTAGCGCCATCAAGCTCATTACTGCATGTGCCAGTTGATCTAAGCCAAGAAGACACGCTCGATACGGAAATCAAAAGCTGGTTGGCCTTTGCCAAGCAGAAACTCAGCGAACTGCATGTGCTGAAAGTCGCGCTGGAAGAAGGCCGTGAAGCCGTGCGTGATGAGCTTGATGCTAACACTGCTGCGCTGGCAAGCCGACGCGCCTCAACGCGTGTTCATAATAGCGCCGTAGCGCAACGCTGTGCGGCGGTGAATGCCGATATGGGCACACGCAAACTGCCTTATGCCGAACGCGCCCCATTACAACACGCACACCTGCGGCTGCCGCTACTGCCGACCACCACCATCGGCTCATTCCCGCAAACCGCAGAAATCCGTAAATACCGCAGCGATTACCGCGCCGGACGGATCAGCGAAGCAGAATACATCGCCGCAATGCATGCTGATATCGATCAATGTGTCGCCATTCAGGAAGAACTCGGTTTGGATGTTTTAGTCCATGGTGAGGCGGAGCGTAACGACATGGTCGAATATTTTGGCGAGCAGCTTGATGGCTATGTCTTCACCCGTTTTGCCTGGGTACAATCGTATGGTTCACGCTGCGTCAAACCACCGATTATCTACGGCGATGTATCGCGGCCAAAAGCGATGACCGTTCCATGGAGTGCTTACGCACAAGCGCAAACCAAACACCATATGAAAGCGATGCTCACCGGCCCGGTCACGATTCTCAACTGGTCGTTTGTGCGCGATGATCAGCCGCGCGCCGACACCTGTCGACAAATCGCCCTCGCGATTCGTGATGAAGTGCTCGATTTAGAAGCCGCCGGGCTAAATGTAATCCAAATCGATGAACCGGCGTTACGTGAAGGCCTGCCGCTCAAACGTGAACATTGGCAGCCTTATCTCGACTGGGCAGTTGAAGCATTCCGCTTAAGCGCGAATGGCGTGCGTAACGAAACGCAAATCCACACCCATATGTGTTACAGCGAATTCAACGACATTATCGCTGCGATCACCGAGATGGACGCAGATGTAATCACCATCGAAACTTCGCGTTCGGATATGGAATTACTCGAGGTATTTGAGAACTTCCATTATCCAAACGAAATCGGCCCCGGGGTTTATGACATCCACTCACCCAATGTGCCGACTGTCGATTCTATGGTTGCGCTGATTAATAAAGCGGCGGAAAAAATCCCGGTTGAGCGCCTATGGGTCAACCCGGATTGTGGGCTAAAAACCCGCGCCTGGCCTGAAACCAAAGCCGCTTTAGAGCATATGGTCAGCGCAGCGCATCAGCTTCGGAAAAAACACCGCGCTGCCGCCTAATCTTAACCTCACCGATTACGCCACGAACAAGATGCTTTGTTTGTGGCGTAATCTATTGGCAAACTTGCCTTTTTAGAGAAATCAGCGTACAATTCGCGCCTTTCGCCACAGCCTAACGCCATCGGCTTGCGTAAACTATTTTGGAGAACAACACATGTTAACCCTTGAACAAAAACAAGAAATTGTTAAGAAATACCAGCGCGCCGAAGGCGATACTGGTTCACCAGAAGTACAAATCGCGCTATTGACTGCGCGCATTACTGACCTGCAAAACCATTTTGCAAGCAATAAAAAAGACTTTCACTCACGTCGCGGCCTGCTGAAAATGGTTAGCAGCCGTCGTAACCTTCTCGACTACCTCAAGCGCACCAATTTTGACGGCTACCGTCAATTGATCGCTGATTTAGGTCTGCGTCGCTAATATTAGAATTAAGGATATCGCGTGAAACATTCAATCTCTTTCGCTTACGGACAACACAACGTCACGCTTGAAACCGGCGAAATCGCCCGTCAAGCTGATGGCGCTGTGTTGGTAAATATGGATGACACAGTCGTTTTAGTAACTGCTGTGGCAAAACGAGACGTCGCGGAAGGACAAGACTTTTTCCCGCTAACCGTTGATTATCAAGAAAAAACCTACGCAGCGGGCAAAATCCCTGGTGGGTTTTTCAAGCGTGAAGGTCGTCCTAGTGAGGCTGAAACCCTTACCTCGCGGTTAATCGACCGTCCTATTCGCCCATTATTCCCTGAAGGATTCTTCAACGAAATTCAGATTATTGCGACCGTCATGTCGTATAACCCTGAAGTCAGCGCTGATATCCCGGCGTTAATTGGTGCATCGGCTGCGTTAAAACTCGCTGGCGTACCATTTAGCGGCCCGATTGGTGCAGCGCGCGTTGGCTATAAAGCGGGTGAGTACTTGCTCAACCCGTCTGATAGCGCTCTTAAAGCATCTGATTTGGATTTAGTGGTTGCTGGGACTGAATCAGCGGTATTGATGGTTGAATCGCAAGCCGATCAACTCTCAGAAGAAGTTATGCTTGGCGCTGTGATGTATGGTCATGAGCAAATGCAAGCTGTGATTAACGCGATTAACGAATTAGCCGATAAAGCAGCGAAACCTGCTTGGGATTGGCAAGCGCCAGCCCGCGATAGCGCGCTCGATGAGAAAATTAAAGACGCTTATGGCAAGCGCTTGGTTGAAGCATATCAGATCCCTGATAAGCAAGTTCGCCAGGCAACCATCGCCGGTATTCACAGCGATGCGGTCGAAGCGCTCGCTAGCGATGAAGACGGTGGCTGGAACGCCAAACAAGTTGGCAACTATGTGCATGACTTGGAATACCGCACTGTGCGTGATCGTGTGCTCGCTAAAGAGCCACGCATTGATGGCCGCGACACCTTAACCGTTCGCCCGATCACTGTACGCACCGGTATTCTGCCACGCGTACATGGTTCTGCATTATTCACCCGTGGTGAAACACAAGCGATCGTTGCAGCAACGTTAGGCACAGGCCGCGATGCGCAATTGCTCGACACTTTGGGTGGCGAAGTCAAAGATCCGTTCATGCTTCACTACAATTTCCCACCGTATTCTGTCGGTGAGACCGGTCGTGTTGGTTCGCCAAAACGCCGCGAAATTGGTCACGGTCGCTTGGCGCGTCGTGGTATTGAAGCCGTGTTACCCGACGAAGCGGATTTCCCCTATGTGATGCGTGTGGTTTCTGAAATCACCGAATCTAATGGCTCTAGCTCAATGGCCTCTGTGTGCGGCACAAGCTTGGCGTTAATGGACGCTGGCGTGCCAACCAAGGCGCCTGTAGCGGGTATTGCGATGGGTCTGGTTAAAGAAGGCGAGCGCTTTACTGTCTTAACCGACATCCTGGGCGACGAAGATCACCTTGGCGACATGGACTTCAAAGTAGCCGGTTCAGCTAATGGCATTACTGCGCTGCAAATGGACATCAAGATCAACGGGATCACCCGCGAGATCATGAACCAAGCGCTAGAGCAAGCCAAAGAAGGCCGTCTGCATATCTTAGGAATCATGAACGAAGCGATTGATCACCATCGTGATGAGGTTTCTGAATACGCACCGCGCTTTAGCACCATGCGTATCGACACCGACAAAATCAAAGATGTGATTGGTAAAGGTGGGGCAACGATTCGTTCGATCACCGAAGAAACCGGCGCTACAATCGAAATCGAAGACGATGGCACCATCAAGATTGCCGCTGTCGATAAAACTGCTGCTGATGAAGCACGTCGTATCATTGAAGAAATCACCGCTGAGCCAGAAATTGGTCGTATTTACGACGGTAAAGTGGTTAAAATCACTGACTTTGGTGCATTTGTTGCGTTCCTGCCAGGCAAAGAAGGCTTGGTACACGTGTCTCAAATCGCTGATTACCGCGTTGAAAACGTGCGTGACGAGCTTAGCGAAGGTCAGGAAGTTAAGGTTAAATTGATTGAAGTTGATCGCCAAGGTCGCGTTCGCTTATCGATCAAAGAAGCCAAACAAGACTAAGACAACCATTAACGCTAATAGCAACCAAACAGGCGCATCTCAGCGCCTGTTTGTCACGTTAGCATCATCTTTATGATGAAACACAGGGTGGCGCGTCTGCACCACCCTTCTTAAACCGGAGAGATGGCAGAGTGGTCGAATGCGCACGCCTGGAAAGTGTGTATACGTTAATAGCGTATCGGGGGTTCGAATCCCCCTCTCTCCGCCACTTTTCACTTTCGCTCGAAATGGCTGAATGTGAAATACTACCAAGCGATACGTAATACTATTTTTGCGTCACTTTTGCTGTCGGGTAGTTGTGACTTACACACTATGTAAAAGTTACTTGGGTTCGCTAACATTGATGAAGTAGGAAAACTCACTACCATTTATGAGCAAATACTGGTTGAGCTACTTTCTTAATCTTTATTGTTATAGTCCAAATTTTTAGCCTCTTGTTCAGCTTTATGCCGCATGAATCATAAGGATTAAGCCCGCATTTGAGGCTAGTTTAGAGCACAGCGAAAAACCAGTCCGATAACACATGCGCTTGTTAACGCTTTTTACTTTAAGCCTGCCAAATACATCAACTCTTGTACTACAACCCTAATTTCAGCATTTATTTTGTCGATATCATTTCTGACAGCGTTAAATCTCCTACTATGAGCGGATTTATCACCGATATCTTTGAGTTTTGGCAGAGCTTGTCGTGCATTTCTGCTTAGATTCCATATTTTCTCGTCGAGAGTTTTAGAAATTAAATCTGAGAGATAGAAAAAATCACCCATAGAGTTTTTAATATTTTGAGCAATGTTATTATTCTCAAATGACTCAATGATCAATGTTTCAATAAGCCGCCTAATCATTACCGCACAAGCGTCATACCATCCATTTATATAAGTGCCATTTATCTGATGGGTTATACGCTCTAGATATCCTCGAGTTCCTCTTATGAGCTCGAAAGGGATGATGGGCTGCCCAATAGCTTCTAAACCTCCTTCAGGGGGTAGTAATGTATCTTCACAGTCTTTTTCAATGGCTGAAACTAACCCCTTGATGTCATTTGAAGAAAACATAAGCTTATTTATTAAAATCCTTTAAGTGCTTCGCCATACTTTCAAATATTTTGTCTATCTGTTCTGCTGAAGACTCTGGTGATATATGCAACTGTATGTTTATATGTAGCTCAGGAGCATTATTTAAAACTGTTTGAACGGGCTGTGCTGCATGTGCTGGAATAGGTGTAACAGGGGTTTGAATACTAGGATCACTCTCAGAAACCTCAGCCTCTAGCTTTTTAACAGTTTTTACTTCCTTTTGCTTTGGCTTAACAGATGCTTTTTTTATGGTTTTCTTTTTTCCCGTTGCCTCTTCTGCTTCTGAAGGATCAGCTTTTAGCAATAAAATATAGAAACGCGCATACATTTTCGCAGCAGGCTCACCACACCTAGCATGGCTCATAAACCAATTTGTTAGCTGTTGTAGATCGGTATCGGGTGAATGAAATATATCTTTAATTTCCTGAGGATAATAATCCTCAATTAGATTCTCACATACCGCTTTATATTTTTGGTCATCTCTCCAGTCATATGCTCTATCCGTGGGCTTACCATCGCCATCAATTATCCCGATTTTTTTAAACGGGCCAATCAAGTTCGACTTTGCTGACGCTTCACTCATTGAAAGCGTTGATACCAAATAGGTAGGAGTGACTATGGCTGGTACTTTCTGTTTGAAAAGATCTCTAAGCTTCCACCAGCTGGCAGCAGCTATTTTTGGAAAAGATGCATTCCCATTTGCCATATTACATTTCTCCTCAATATCACTAATTTCTAAAATCTATAACGGCTAACAATTTAATATATATAAACCGAAGTTACCTTATATCACAACATGAATACCAATAGCATATAAAAATCAACCTTCTAACAAACCATTCTTTGAACGCAAGTCTAAAAGGTATTAAAGAAAACGTGACTAATAACTCTTACATACCCCTAAAGTAACACAACTCAATTGTAGAATTTCTTCTAAATTACCTATAAGAAGTTTTGAAATGGCCAAATGAATAACTGAGACAAAAATATTGTTGATTAAAAAGAAGTAGAAGTAGCACCTGCTAAAGAGCTATGCCGCAAGTATGGTATTGCTAGTTACTTATATCGAAGATGCAGACTCGGCCTTTACGCCTGTCATAAACATAAAAACAACCTTTTACTATAAAAAAATGAACCCCATAAGTTTTGTCTGACTTATGGGGTTCGATTCGCCTCAAAGTGTTTACTTTCTACTAATCAAAGCGGTTAGTTGGTAGACATGAAGCCTTGATCAGCGCTGTAGTCGATATGGATCTCACTGCCTGGAGCAGGCTTGCCAGCGAGGATATCCTGCGCCAATGGGTTTTCCAAATACTGTTGGGTAGCACGCTTGAGCGGTCTTGCGCCAAATAAGACTAATTTTTAACCATTAACGCTAACAGCAACCAGACAGGCACGCATAAGCGCCTGTTTGTCACGTTAGTATCATCTTTATGATAAAACACAGGGTGGCGCATTTGCACCACCCTTCTTAAACCGGAGAGATGGCAGAGTGGTTGAATGCGCACGCCTGGAAAGTGTGTATACGTTAATAGCGTATCGAGGATTCGAATCCCTCTCTCTCCGACACTTTTGGTCTTATTTCTTACTCTTTTAGTCGTGTTTTAACTGTGGATTAATAGCTGCCGATACAATTCCATCAATATGTTCATGAAGATCGCTACTAATTTCATGCCACATTGGATCAAGAATAAAATCAATCCCTGCTCTGCGTGCCATTTTAGCAGCTGGAACAAAATCACTGTCTCCGGCAATAAGTACTATCTGATCAATATGACCTTCATATGCTAATGATGAAATATCTAGACCAAGCCTCATATCAACACCTTTTTGTGTCATTTTGTATTTGATGTCTCGGGCTTCTAATTGTTCAATAGTCATTTTTTTAGATAGTAGTTTCTTTAATTGTTTCTCGCCTAATTGCCATTCTCCATAGGATGCAATCTTTCCTAACCTCAAAGCTAGTTTTCTTTTCTTTTTGAGTTCAATATGTAATTGTGAACGGAATACAGCTGTTTTAGATATTTTTAAATCAATCTGTTCGCCCGTTAAAGGATGACATATTTTTTTAGTCTCAGGAGGGCAGTCATAAAAGAATATCCTGTAAAGTTCTCTTTTATGGAATCCATTATTTCTGGCTAATTGATTTAGTTTCTCTACATCTTTAAGTGCATGATGATATATATTTTTCGCCACTTGTTGTGGAGTATGTTCAATCCAACCTTTATTGAGTTTTTGGTACCTTTTTAGGAAAAAACCACCATCTATCAATACCGCAGTTTTCATACACTTTATCCAAAAAAAAGCCCCAAGTTTCGGTTACATCTTGATTTGCGATGCACTTACTCCAGAGGGGCGGATTCGCAGTTATTATAGTCAACTTATAGTGATATAGCAAGCTTATTCTCACCCACAAAAAATAGATGATTCAAGCGTTGTTATTTTTATCTTTTGATACCATTTAATACATTGCTTAATAAAATAGTTAATCTCTAAAAAACGCCCCTTGCGGGGCGTTTGTTTTGTGCTGATAAACGCGGTTAGTTAGTAAATGTGAAGCCTTGATCGGCGTTGTAGTCGATATGGATCTCGCTTCCTGGGGCAAACTTGCCAGCGAGGATATCCTGCGCCAATGGGTTTTCCAAATATTGCTGGATAGCGCGCTTGAGCGGTCGTGCGCCAAACAATGGGTCATACCCCACTTCCACCAATTCATCGAGCGCGTTATCGCTGATCTTGAGCTGTAATTCGCGCTCTTGTAAGCGGCGCTCAAGGTGTGCCAACTGGATGCGCGCAATATCAGCCATATGTTCTTTACCCAATCCGTGGAAGACCACCGCTTCATCAATACGGTTAATGAATTCCGGACGGAAATGACTGCCAACCACTTCCATCACCGCGTCCTTCATTTCCTCATACGATTTCTCACTCATCGCCTGAATCAGATCACTACCAAGATTCGAAGTCATGATGATTACGGTATTGCGGAAATCCACCGTGCGCCCTTGTCCGTCGGTCAAGCGGCCATCATCGAGCACCTGCAAGAGAATGTTAAACACATCACCATGCGCTTTTTCCACCTCATCAAAAAGGATCACTGAATACGGCTTACGGCGCACCGCTTCGGTGAGATACCCACCTTGGTCATACCCCACATAGCCCGGAGGCGCACCAATCAAACGTGCGACGCTGTGTTTTTCCATAAATTCGCTCATATCCACACGAATCATCGCTTCGTCGCTATCAAAGAGGAACTGCGCCAAGGTGCGTGCCAATTCGGTTTTACCGACGCCAGTTGGACCTAAAAACAGGAACGAGCCAATCGGACGGTTCGGGTCGGACAAACCCGCGCGGCTACGGCGAATCGCGTTCGATACCGCCTCAACAGCGGCCTGCTGACCGATCACACGCTGATTGAGTACGCTTTCTAGCTGCAGCAGTTTTTCGCGTTCGCTTTCCATCATTTTACTCACTGGAATGCCCGTCCAGCGCGAAACGATGTAGGCGATTTCCTCATCGGTTACTTCACTGCGCACCAATTGGTTCTCTGGAACGTCTTCAGCGCTTTCTGCTTCTGCGCGCCGTTTTTCTAACGCGGGCAGCTCGCCGTATTGGATTTCGCTCATTCGCGCAAAATCGCCTTGTCGCTTCGCAGCTTCCAATTCTGTGCGCAGCTTATCGATTTCCTCGGTAATGCTCGCGCCGTCTTGAATATTGGCCTTCTCAGCCTGCCAGATTTCTTCCAAATCCGCGTATTCTTTTTCCAGTTCGGCGATATCGTCTTCAATATCCGCCAAACGTTTTTTCGACGCATCATCAGATTCTTTCTCGAGCGCCAAACGCTCCATTTTCAACTGGATCAAACGGCGATCGATGCGGTCCATGCTCTCCGGCTTAGAATCAAGCTCCATACGGATTTGCGCCGCCGCCTCATCGATCAAATCAATCGCTTTATCCGGCAATTTACGGTCGCTGATATAGCGATGCGATAACACCGCTGCCGCCACCAACGCCGGGTCGGTAATCTTAATCCCGTGGTGGACTTCGTAACGCTCCTGCAAACCACGCAAGATCGCAATCGTATCTTCCACGCTCGGCTCATCAATGATCACTTTCTGGAAACGACGCTCCAATGCCGCATCTTTTTCCATATGCTGACGGTATTCATCAAGCGTCGTCGCGCCGATACAATGCAATTCACCGCGCGCTAACGCAGGCTTGAGCATATTGCCGGCATCCATCGACCCTTCGGTTTTACCCGCACCAACCATCATATGAATCTCATCAATGAACAGAATGATCTGCCCATCGGATTTTTCAATATCGGTCAATACCGCTTTTAAGCGCTCTTCGAACTCACCACGGTATTTGGTGCCTGCGAGTAATGCAGCGAGGTCTAATGACAACAGACGTTTGCCTTTCAAGCTTTCGGGCACTTCTCCATTAACAATGCGCTGTGCGAGCCCTTCAACAATCGCGGTTTTACCCACGCCAGGCTCACCAATTAACACTGGGTTATTCTTGCTGCGACGCTGCAAAATCTGCATCGCACGACGAATTTCCTCGTCACGACCGATCACTGGGTCGATTTTGCCGTCTTCAGCGCGCTGAGTAACATCGAGGGTATATTTTTTCAGTGCTTCGCGTTTATCTTCAGCATTTTCATCGGTGACTGGTTCACCACCGCGCAATTCATTAATCACCTCAGTGAGCTTGGCTTTTTGTGCGCCACTGTCTTTTAAAACGGTCGCTAGCGGCCCTTTGGCCTCAAGCATGGCGAGCAAGAACAATTCTGATGAAATGTAACTGTCGCCGTTTTGCTGCGCTGCTTTATCGCATAAGTTCAATAAACGAATCGTTTCTGGCGACGCATTGACCTGTCCAGTAGGGTTGCCCACAGTCGGCAAATCAGCAATCAACGCATCAAGTTTTTGTCGCAAGGTCGCGATGTCTACCCCTGCTTGACGCAAGATAGAAACGCTCGCGCCACCTTGTTGATTAAGCAGCGCATGCAGGATATGCGCAGGCTCGATTTGATTATGATCTTTGCCGACTGCTAAAGACTGCGCAGCGGCAATCGCTTCTTGAAAGCGTGCGGTCATTTTTTGTTGCATAAAAGATCCTCAAATAATTAAAAATACTTATTTAATAAATGTGGTCAATCAAAAAATATGCAAGGTGGTAAAGGTTATTTTTTGGTCATATTTTGCATAATATCGCGCCATATCAGCCAGTTAATTGCTGGTGTTTCCTTTCAGCTGTTTTTCGATATAGGCCTGTAACGCCACCGCATTATTATGTTTGCTATCTTTTGCTGCAAACAACAGACTGATGGTTTTATGATCAGTGTAAGACAGCAATTCATCAACCACTTCTTGGTTGCCATCTAATTCTGTGAAATAGCGCTTTTTGAATTCGAGCCACTTTTCCTCTTCGTGATCGAACCATTTGCGCAGTTCATCAGAAGGCGCAATTGATTTTAGCCATACATCGACCTGTGCATCTTCTTTTGAACGCCCTCTCGGCCAAAGCCGGTCAACAAGGATTCTAAAACCATCTTTTTCATCGGCCTCTTCATAAACGCGTTTGGTTTGAATTGCCATAAAGCACCTCCATCACTTCAATCATTCAATACCATCATACAAGGCTTAGCAGCGAGTGATTAGAACTCGCTGGTTGTAAGGTAGCTCCTATTTATAGGGATTTAGATACCCATTGTAATGGTTCTTCTTGAAACCATCATAAACCGTATTTAATATATTAAAATGCGTTATCTTATTGTTGTCTTTATTGTTTCGCCCTACTCACTAGGAGAAGAATATGTCTCAAGATGAAGCGGACACGCCAAACTTAGCGGAGGATTTTCTACAACTCTCTGAGCAACATCTTCTCGCTCAACTAGCTCAAAAAAAGGTTAGTACTTTCGGCTTAATGGGGTTGCCGATTGCTTTTGGCTCGCGAGCATTACTTGCTACAGGTGTTCCAATTATTACCGCCGCTATTATCACCATCATTGCACTGATTATTTGGTTGATTCCATTCGTTAAATATTTCCGCGAATATCTAAAACTACGCAGACCCATTGAGGCACGCTTAAAAGAGATTGCTGCTGAAAATAACGTTACCTTTCGCGAGGCTCGTCGCGAGTTTGAACGGTTTATGAAGTTTGTTCAGGGCTAAGGTGAGCGACCCGCTATCCCAACAAAAAATGTATGGTATCAACTGCCGGTAAAAGGCGTACATTTTTAGGGTAAAAAAACGATTAAGCCTTGCAATGGCAGCCTCATTCGGTAAAAATAAAAGCTGATTTTCGCCTTTGCGCGACCTTCTCTACTGTTCATCACCTCATCCTGATATTAATACGCTGGGGCGATTGTGCGGCCTGTTCAGCGATAACCATCATAAGGAGTAAAACTATGAGCGAATTCGAGTCTCCACGCCACGAGGAAGAACAAGAAACGCTATCTCCTTTAGCACAAGTTCGCGAAGCGCTTAGCGAAGATAATTTGCAGGAAGTGGAACTGGTCGTCAATGAGATGGCGCCGGCTGAAATCGCGCGTATCCTCGAATCCTTGCCACCAAACGAACGTGAACAGGTTTGGGAAGTGGTCGATGAAGACTATAACGGCGATGTGCTTGCGCATTTAGGCGAAAGCGCACTTGAAGACATCGTTGAGGATATGTCGCCAGAAGAATTGCGACACACCGTCGAGTTAATGGATGACGACGATTTGGTCGACTTCCTGCAGGATATCCCCGAAGATACCGCACTGCAATTATTGAGCTCATTCGACGTTGCTCAACGAGAACGCTTGGCCGAGATGCTCGAATACGACGATGAGAGCGCCGGTGGGATGATGAACACCGATGCGATCAGCGTACGCTCTGATGTGCAGGTCGAAACGGTCATCCGCTATCTGCGACGCATGGACGATTTACCCGATATTACCAGCAAAATATTCGTGGTCGATCGCGATGGCCATCTCGAAGGTGAGCTGATTCTCACCCGCCTGCTTACTGCAAACAGCGATGCCTTAGTTGCTGAAGTGATGGACAGCGAATTTATCGCTTTTAATGTGAATGACACCGCATTCGTGGTCGCGCAGCAATTTCGCGAACACGACTTGATATCTGCCCCGGTACTAAACGATCATCAGCAGCTCGTCGGGCGAATAACCGTTGATGATGTGGTCGATTTTATTCAAGAAGAATCCGAACGTGCGTTGATGAATACCGCCGGTTTGGATGAAGACGTTGATACATTTGCCCCGATTCGCAAAGCCACGATCAGCCGCGGCATCTGGCTAGGAATTAACTTACTTACCGCCTTGCTCGCCGCATCGGTGATCAACGCGTTCGGCGATACGATTGAAAAAGCGGTCGCTTTAGCAGCACTAAGCCCGGTGGTGGCGAGTATGGGCGGAATTGCCGGCTCACAATCGCTCACCATCATCATCCGCGGGATTGCCCTTGGCCAGATTGAAGGCTCTAACGCCTGGTCACTATTATGGCGTGAGGTGTTTATCGGGGTGATCAATGGTTTAGTGTGGGGGGTGATCACTGCGAGTATCGCCTTGATTTGGTTCGATCAAGTCAACCTTGCTGCGATTGTTGTGTGCGCCATTTTTATCAACTTGCTATGTGCGGCAATTTCTGGTGTCGGTATTCCTTTATTATTGAAAAGATTGAAGATTGATCCAGCCTTGGCCGGCTCGGTGATCTTAACCACGGTCACTGATGTGATTGGTTTTCTGGTCTTGCTTGGTCTGGCCACTTTGTGGATATAAAGAAAAAACGCTTTTTATCGTGTTTTTGCTTGACGCGCTCAAGCAAGATCATTACTATACTCGCCTCTCAACATGTCGGAGTATAGCGCAGGCTGGTAGCGCACTTGGTTTGGGACCAAGGGGTCGGGGGTTCGAATCCCTCTACTCCGACCATTTTTTCGCTTTATCCTACGTGCCCGTAGCTCAACTGGATAGAGCAACGGCCTTCTAAGCCGTAGGTTACAGGTTCGAGTCCTGTCGGGCGCGCCAACGGCGGCCAAATTCAATGGTGGGTGTAGCTCAGATGGTTAGAGCGCTGGATTGTGATTCCGGAGGTCGTGGGTTCGAATCCCATCATCCACCCCACTTCATGTTATTCCCTTTTTGATCCCCGTGATGATCGCTCGATTACCGAGTAGTCAGTGTGTGTTTCGTGCTATTCTGATATCTTTACAGCGTCAACCTAGCTGGAGCAGCGTATGGCTTTTTCTCTTTCGTTTGTTTTGTTCACCTTGATGGGCATATTTATTGCCCCCCCGGTATTCGCGCATCACGACACCCCGGAGCCTTCGCCACCGGCGAATATGGTGGTTGAACGCACGCTCAATAAACAATATTGTGCCTCAGCTCGTTCACAAGCAGAACAAGACTGCAGCGCGGTTACCCTGGAATACCCGGAAGGTCTCGATGCGTGGCTCAACACATGGTTGGTTGATAGCTTGCGCGCACAACTCACTGGCATCGATAACCAATCGGGTTCTTTAGAAGATGCCATGGATGCGTATGTACGTGAACAAACCGCTTTAGGTGTGGCACAAAACGGCATCGGTGAGCTCAATATTCGCTGGCAACGCATCGGCCGTCAAGGTGGATTGCAAGTTTTGGTCGAGCAAGGCTATAAAATAGCAATCAAAGCCGCTAATGGCGAAAATTGGCGCGAGCTTGCTGTGTTTGATCACGCCACGCAAACGCGTTTGATGCTTGAAGATGTGTTGGTCAGCGGCCAAGGTGAGCAACTTTATCAGCTACAAGCTGATGCGCTTAGCGCGTGGCTACAAAAACACGATTACAACGCGAACCAAGCTGCTGAAATGATCGCTGCGATGGAAGTAAAAGGCACAGACAATTGGGCGCCATCACAAGATGGGTTGGTTTTCTCCTACCCACAATACGCGGTTGGCCCACGCACACTCGGTATGCCGGTGATTTTTATTGCTGCGGACAAACTCGAAGGAGTCATTCGCCCAGATGTATTGACTGCTGCGCGTAGTTGGCCGGTTGATGTACAAAAGCAGCTGATGCGCTAACGCTTTTACGTTTAGGATGGCAAAATTTTTCTTCAAGCGGATTTTACCCAGCCATAATTTTATTATGCGCCAACGGATATTGCGTCCATTGGCGCGTTATTTCAAACACGCCGCGATTTGGCAGGTCAATCGACAAAATATTGCGCGCGGTTTAGCGATTGGCGTGTTCTGTGGCGCGCTACCCTTACCAATCCAGAATTTGCTCGCCGCGATTATTGCCATCTTTTCGCGGGTTAATTTGCCAGCAGCACTGCTCGCCACCTTTTGGTCGAATCCAATCACCATGGCACCTGCTTTTTATGCCCAGTATCGTCTCGGTTGCTGGATTCTCGATGTGACGCCACTGTCACTCCATGATGATATGTTCAATATGGGGGCGTTAAGCCGCTTAGGTGGCCATATTCTGCTGCCTTTATTTTCCGGTTCTTTAATCGTTGGTGTGGTCTTTGCAGCGATTACCTATGGTGTGGTAATCGGTTGGTGGCGCTGGCATTTATTAACCCACCAACGCAGTCGTCGCAAACGTGGACAAACCACCATCACGATCAAAAAAGACGACTGATAGAGGACGTCACACCAAGCTATTTCCGATTTGCTTCTCATTACTAATAAATTAGCATAGAATAGTTTTTTACTTTAACGAGGACGCTATGAAAAAAGCTCTGTTAGCCGTTGCCGTGCTCTATGCAGCGGGTGCATTAGTCGCACCATATTTTGTCTCAAAAGCAACCGAAGAACAAGTGCGCAAAAATTTTGATGAAATGCCTACGGGGTTGCTAGCAGCACAAGGTATCGAAATTTCGTTAACCGATTACCAACGGGGTTATTTCAGCTCCGATGCCAAAGTTCATTTTAAATGGGCCGATACATATCTTGATGAGGTTTATTATGAAAGTGATCTTGATGTTCATATCAGCCACGCGCCATTAAGCTTATCCGGATTGAATACGCATATTGCAACAACTACCCAGGCTGCGCAGCCAACCGGCGTTGTTGGTGAGCATTTACCTAAAGACTGGCTGATGACACAAACCAAAAATACGTTTTTTGGTAACATTAAATCCCACACTGAGCTAAAAGAAGTTACCGCTAAAGACGATAGCAGCACCACTATCTTCTTTAAAGGTGCGGAAATTGATTATCAAGCTCCGAGAAAAAATCCCGAAAAAGCCGATATTAAAATCGCTTTTTCTGGGGCAGATATAAAAGCTGAGGATGGTTTTGCCACGCTCTCAGACTTTAACCTTCACGCCTATAATCTTGATGATAGAACAGCCACTGTTGATATTGACACGCTTAATTTTGTCTTTAATGATGAAAAAACTGGATCAAAGGCCAATATCGACATTAAAGATTTCAACGAAAAAGTTAGCGTCACCTCAGAAGGTCTTCCCTCCGCGCTTGGTTTATCAGCAGATCAGTTAACCTATAATATCGCCCCAGAAGGCAAGGATAGGGTTAGTGGAGAGTTTAAAGATTTTGAATTGCTCTATGGCTTTTTACCGGAAGACGAAGATTATCGTTTACAAATCACGGCTAAAGGTAAATTTAAAGTTAATGACCTACCTGCAGAGAGCGAGCGTTTAATCCCAGATCAAATGGATGTAGACATCTCGGTTGCACCGTTTACCGCCGACAGCGTGAATGCCTTTTCTGAGGGCTTAATGACGAACGCTATTATCGGCACCTTAGATCAATATACGCTGCAAATGCTTAGCAAAGACTTATTTGATAGCAACTTATTCGCACAAGATCTACACGCAAACATCAACATCGATCTAGATAAGAAAGATGAGAATATGCTCAATATCGCGGGCGAATTTGTCGAGAATATCCGCAGTGAAGAAGATCAATGGGCGATGGAGGAAGATCCACAGGCGATCCGTCGTTTATTAGCAGGTACACACCTTAAAGCACAGGCGAGCAAAGCATTCGTTGGCAACTCTGGTTTATCGTTTGCGTTGCTGATGAGTGGCGTGCCGCAAGATAAACTCTATGACGACGATGGTAATCTTGATGCTGAGCTAAATATCACCCCAGACGCCGCAACACTTAATGGTGAACCACTGCCGTTCTAACAAGCAGGAATCCGCCAATCTAGCAATAAAAAAGGGCGCTACTGCGCCCTTTTTGCGTTATTCACCTTTATCTTTCTTTGCTGCAAAAAATGGCTCTAACGCTTTAGCGCCATCGATATGCAACTGCAGGTGCGGGAATGGAATTTCTATCTCATGGGCGTCTAGCGCTTTTTTTGCCGCTTCCAGAATGGTCATGCGAATCGTCGGATAGCGACCAAGATCTTCATCGCTTAACCAGATACGCATCAGGACATTAACCGAACTATCGCCCAATTCCTTGACCATCACAACCGGTGCCGGACGTGTGAGCACCACCTCAAAAGATTCAATCACCTCTAGTAGCACTTCACGTACTTGATCAATATCGCTTTTATACGCGACGCCAAGCGGTATATCGACACGCAGCGGCCCACCATGAGAAAGATTGGTAACCACCGAGCCGGCCAAATCTTTATTGGGAATCGATACATATTCGTTATTGCGCGTACGAATACGCGTGGTGCGCAAGGTAAGCCCTTTAACCCGTCCTTCATGGTCGTTGGTGCGAATCCAATCGCCAATACGAAACGGACGGTCAATCAGCAAGGTAATACCACTGATAAAGTTAGCGAGGATGTCTTGTGCAGCAAAACCGACCGCCAAACCAACCACACCCAAACCACCAAGAATCGGCAGTAAATTAACCCCGAACTGACGAAAGATTAAATAAATCCCGAGCAACACGAGCAAAATCCGCACGATATTTTTCAACAGCAAGGTCAGGCTTTCGTCAAAATCATGGCGCCTTGATTGCAGGCGAATAAAATAATGTAGCCCTGACCACCCCAGCAGTAAAAACAACAGCAGCGCATAAGCGCGCGCAATCGACGCGGTATAGTTTTCAGTAAACGGCATCAGCGCAAAGACCGTCACTGCACAAATCATTAGCCAGGTGAGGCGGATAACCGTTTGGCTCAGCTGCCTGGCGGCTTTATATTTATCGTCATCTTTAATCATCCGTCGCAGCAAGGTCGAACTTGCCAGACGCAATCCCCAGAAAATCAGGGTATAAAGGACCACCAAAATAACTGCAGCAAGGATAAACGGCAGATAATCCCAAGCTTGCGCCAACATCGGCACCCCTTGTTCCTGCCATAAATCACTTAAGGTATTGATACCAAGGACTTCATCAACATCGGTAAAATCAATATCACCAGGGACGGTATCCGTATTTTGTGTGCTGCCGGATTCTGCCATAAGAACCTCTTTATCATGGTGATTTTTTTATGATAGCGCTTTTTCCCGTCCAAGATGCGATAAAATCAACACCAACACGCCACCAACACACAGGCACAACAACACGACGATAATCGATGCATCTCCAGCATATGCCCATGGTGCAAGGTTATCGCCAGCCGCGTCTTTCCAAGGCCAAAGCAAAAACAGCGACCCGGCGACAAAGCCGGTTAACAGCGCAATCATCGGTTGATAAAAGTGCGCAAACAGCCATTTCAGCACGTGGGTAAAACTCAGCAACCCACAAATCGCACCCGCACCTACCACAGCGATAAGCAAAAGATTACGTTCATGCACCGCAGTAAGAATAGGCTCGTAAGCACCGAGTATGAGCAAAATAAATGCGCCAGAAATACCGGGCAAAATCATCGCACAAATCGCCAAAGCACCAGCAAAAAAGAGAAACCATAGGCTTGGCGTTCCTTGCATTTTTGGCAAAAGCGCAATACTCACCGCCAGCGCTGCACCAATCGCGGCAATGGTGAGTAATTTGGGCGTCCAACGTGACACATCTTGACGCAGCACCCACACACTCGCCGCCACCAAACCAAAGAAAAATGCCATAATCAGCACCGGTTGATGGGTAAGCAAGTATTTAATAATCCCAGCCAGACTCACCACACTGGTTGCTATACCGGCAAATAATGTGAGCAGAAATCCGCCATCAACATAGCGCCACAGCGCCGCAAATCCTTGAGTTCGCCAAACAGCCCAGGCATGAAGTCCAATACGTCCTAGGGCATTGATCAAGCGTTGGTAAATCCCGCTGATAAAAGCAATCGTCCCGCCAGAGACCCCGGGGACAACGTCTGCCGCACCCATCGCCATTCCTCTGAGAAACGTTGCGCTGAGCTCGCGCCAATGTCTGAGCATAAAATTTCCTGTGGTTAGTGTGTTATGCTGCGCATTTTAGCGTGTTATCACAACCTATAGACAGCAAATCATGAGCGATTTTAACAATATTGAAACCGTCGCGGGCGCGAAAATCCTCGACGAACACACTTTTCCACTCTTCGGCCTCACCGGGTTATTTCAGCGGCTATATGTGGCGGGAAAAGGCATCACCGTCGATTGTGTGATTGTGTCCCTTGCTGAAGCAGCAGATAAAAGCGACGAAGAATTGCTCAATCTCGTAGTCGCCTCAGGCTATGTACATGAAGATTCGGATGTTACCTTTCGTCACAACGAATCTTCAGGCTACTTTTATACCTACTTTAATTTCAGCGAAGACAGCGCAGAATAAACGGGTGGGTTAGCGCACTAACCCATCCTCAATATAGATTAAATGACTTTAGAAAAGCGTTTTTGCGGTAGCTCACGCAAATAAGCATCAAAAATCATCGCAATATTACGGATTAACAGGCGACCAATCGGCTCAACCGTGAGTCCCACTTCATCTAAACGAATCAAACCGTCTTTAGCAAATGGCTCAAGACGCTGCCATTCTTCAGCAAAGTACGCTTGTGCATCGATATTAAAACGTTCAGAAACCGCTTCGAGCGAAAGTTTTAGGTTGCACATGATTTCGGTAATCGCATAACCACGAATATGATCATCTTCGCTTAACGGTACCCCGCGCTCCACCGGCAAGCCACCAGCATCAAGCTCAGCGTAATATTTGCTGCGCGCTTTTTGATGTTGGTTGTAGCTGTTTTTGAGCATCGAAATGGCGCTCACGCCAAAGCCAAGCAAATCACATTCAGAAAACGTCGAATAGCCTTGGAAATTACGGTATAGCGTGCCATTTTTTTGGTGGTGTACCAAAGAATCATCAGGTTTGGCAAAGTGATCCAGGCCAATAAATTCATAGCCCGCCTCTGTGAGCATCTCAATCGTCGAACGTAAAATCCCCAGCTTGGTATCGCTGTCAGGTAAATCACCGTCGTTGATTTGTTTTTGCGCGCCAAAAAGGTGCGGCATATGCGCATAATTAAACACCGCAATCCGATCGGGCGATAAGCGAATCACCTCGCGTAAGGTCTGACGGAATTTATCAACCGTTTGCAGCGGCAGGCCATAAATAAGATCCACCGAAATCGAATGATAGCCTAACTCTCGGCTTGAGCGCATCACCGCCTCAACATCTTCTAGCGGCTGCACACGATTAACTGCTTCCTGGACTGCCGGATCAAAATCCTGCACGCCAAAGCTGACGCGGTTAAAGCCGAGCGAGCGCAAATGGGCGAGATAATCATGATCCACCGTGCGCGGGTCAATCTCGATGCTGAACTCGCCCTCTTCGTCGCCGACGAAGTTAAACTGTTCATGGAGCATACCGAGCAGCTCGGTTTGTTCTTCTTTACTGATAAAGGTTGGTGTGCCGCCGCCAAAATGCAGCTGTACAACTTTGCGGTCACGATCAATATGCTCGGCTTGACGCTTGATATCCATGCGCAAATAGCGTAGATATTCTTCGGCCTGTGCGGTATTACGGGTGATGATTTTATTACACGCACAGAAATAGCAAACATGGCGACAAAACGGAATATGCACATACAACGACAAATCACGCCCTTCTTCATTGCTCGCCTGCAAAGCCGCGATATACTCGTCGTTACCAAAAGCATCGGTAAACTGCACAGCAGTGGGGTAAGAAGTGTAGCGTGGACCACTCATTGCGTATTTATCAATGAGTGCTGCGTCAAAATATGCCGTCATGTCGTTCTCTTTATTGAAGTTGTCGGCGTATTTTAACAAAACAAACCACAGATAACATGACACAGCGCAATAGTTACTAGGTTGTATAGCCTAGCGATACGCTTCAACCCAATACTTATCCGCCAGCTTTTCCTGATAGCGCGCTAAAGTCACATCAAGCCGCTCTTTAACCACCAACATTTGTTGACCGCTGGCATGAATCACATGCTCACGATCAATAGCGATCATCACATGCCCTGGAAGAAAAATCAGATCATTGGCTTGCACGGCATCGAGCGCAATCCGTCGAGCTTGTTCACGCAAAAACAGTAGCTGTAAATCAGAATCACGCGGAATCAGCTGCCCGGCACGGCGATAACACAGCTGTGACAGCGCCGAACAATCAAGGCCGGCGACGCTTCGCCCACCCCAAATATAGGTTTTCCCCAAACATTCATGCGCCGTAATATGCGGCGCAATCATTTGCTCTGCACTCAACACATGGACGTCCTGCACCCAGCCTAGATCAGCAATATGCAAGTATCCATCACAAGCCTCATCGGGGGTGAACACACTATCAGGTGGAAGCACCGTGATCGGCGTGCTTTTAAAGTGTGGCTCAGCGGTTATTGGCGCTGCATAACGCGTACTGTGGGTCGCTTGTGACATCATACAAGAATGCTGGCGAAATGCTGTTTTGCCTAACCAACCACTATAGCCATCACGCAGACTTTGCGCTAACCACCAATCATGGTTCTGTGCCAATAAACGTAGCGGTTCACCATAGGTAAATTGCGTTAGCCGCGCGCTGTGTTCATCAGGTTGCGCGAATACCCACGCCTCAGCCACACAAACGCTGGCATAACCTTGTGTTTCACCCTGCGGATATAAGCGCGTGTCTTGCTTACTCGCCTCAGCGAGGTCAAAAAAATCGTGGTTCATGGTTTTTTACTCCGTCGCACCACATCACAATGCAGTATCCCTTGATTAAGGCGAACATGAATCCGCGCCCCGGCGCCCACATCATCACTGTGACGAATCATTTGCCGCTGCTCATCAAAGGCCATCGCATACCCTCTTGCCAACACGTTCAGCGGGCTTAATGCATTAAGGTTACCGGCCAAGCGTTCAAGGCGCGACATATGGCGTTGTTGCTCGCGAACGACCCCTTGCTGCAAACGCTGCTGAAGCTCGCTAATATGTTGGGTTTCGCGCTGGTGGCGTCTGTGTAAAGGCACTAGCGACAACCGCGATTGAATCTGTGCCACACGCTGTCGCTGTTGAGTTAAGCGCGTGGTCATATTACGCTGCAGGCGTGCGCTCAACTCATCACAACGCTGGCTGTGCTGCTGCACACGTCGCGTCGGATTTTGTTGGCTAAGGCGATGACCTAAATGCAGCACCTGTTGCTGGTATTGACTGATGATCCGTTGCACGCGCTGATTAACGTGGCTCAAGCGCTGTTGTTGACGCGCTAAAGTTTCAGCCAGTGCGGGAATGGCTTGTTCGGCAGCAGCGGTTGGCGTTGGCGCACGCAAATCAGCGGCAAAATCGCTGAGCGTCACATCGATCTCATGCCCCACACCGCTGATAATCGGCAGTTTGCTCGCCACAATCGCGCGCACCAAATCCGGATCATTAAACGCCCATAAATCTTCTAGGCTGCCGCCACCACGAATGAGCAATAACGTATCGCATTCTTGACGACGGTTTGCGGTCTCAATTTGTGTCATCAGTTGCGGTGCGGCGCGTTCACCTTGCACCAGGCTGGGATAAATAATCACCGGTATAAACGGATGGCGGCGCTTAAGCGTAGTCAGCGCATCGTGCAGTGCCGCGCCACTGGCTGAGGTAATAATCCCAATCGCGCGTGGGTGGGTGGGGATCGCTTGTTTTAATTCAGCCGCAAACAGTCCTTCAGCGGCAAGCTGCGCCTGTCGCGCTTTAAAGGCTTGCTCCAGTGCACCCACGCCCGCAGGCTCCAGCTGATCGATAATCAGCTGATAATTCCCACGCGGTTCGTAAAGACTAACCCGCCCATGCGCGCGCACCGCAATACCGTTGTCTATCTCGGCAAGAGGGATTTTTAAGCCAAAGCGGCTGCCTTTAAACAGTGCGCAGCTAATTTGTGCGCTACTGTCTTTGAGACTGAAATATAAATGCCCTGAGGCTGGGCGTGCGAGATTCGACAGCTCACCTTCCACCCACACATCGCCAAAGCTCAGCTCTAACTCACTGCGCACCTGGCGATTCAGTTCGCTGACGCTAAAAGTCGTGCTCATTTATAAGCCATTACTGTTTTTAACCTTCAGCACATCAATCAACGCCTGAATCTCAGGATCATCGTCCTGGCAACGGTCAAAGAGTAAATCAACAATCAGCGGGTCTTGATATTCGAGCAAACGCTCAAATGCCGCTTGCTCGGAAGCAGTGGCCTGTGGGTAATCATGCTGATAATAATCATCGACCAACAAATCGAGTTCTTTCATGCCACGACGGCACAGCCATTTAATTTTAGCGCTCATGATCGGTCCTCATCTGGTTTGTGTCTATGATATAGCAGATAACGCGTTCATCCCAGACTAACCTTGATTCTAAGGGGCAGAAACGCTTCCATTGTCACAAGTTTTTGGTCTATGATGCTTATCTTTTGGACAAATGTATGCCGCAGTGGATTAAAGATACGCGTGTCTCAGCAATCGTTGCTGGTTGGATCGTCGTTTTAGTGGGCTTTACCAGCTCAGTGGCATTAATCTTTCAAGCGGCGATCACCGCTGGCGCTGATCAGACACAAGTCGCGAGTTGGATTAGTGCGTTATCCTTTGCCACTGGCCTGAGTACCTTAGCTTTATCGTGGTGGTATAAGATGCCGATTATCACCGCATGGTCTACGCCTGGCGCTGCCCTACTCATCACCGCACTCGCGCCTTTTACCCTCGCTGAAGCCACCGGCGCGTTTATTTTCAGCGCAATATTGATTTTATTGAGCGGCCTCACAGGGATCTTCGCACGCTTTATGGATCTCATTCCACAATCGATCAGCGCTGCAATGCTCGGTGGCATTTTGCTGACCTTTGGTTTGGATGTCTTTCGCATGCCGCTCGAGCTTGGTGGTCTGCCGCTGGTGTTATTCGCCGTGTGGCTGATCGCGCGACGCATCATCCCTAAATACACGATCTTACTGGTGATGATCGTTGGGCTGGTGTGGGTTTGGTGGCAGCAAGGCTTACCACTTGAGGAAGTTAACATGCAGATCAGCGCGCCTGTATGGGTCATGCCAAGCTTTAGCCTGCAAGCGATGATCAGCGTGGCCCTGCCACTGTTTATTGTCACCATGACCTCTCAAAACCTACCCGGGGTGACGGTAATGCGCGCGGCTGGCTATCCACCACCAACCTCTGCAGCGATGAGCGTCACTGGCGGCTTGAACCTACTGTTTGCGCCATTTGGCGCATTTGCAGTCAATTTAGCAGCGATTACCGCCGCGCTGGCGATGAGCGACGACGCTCATCCGGATAAGCACAAACGCTATACCGCCGGGATGTGGTCAGGGATTTTTTATCTACTGGTGGCGCTATTTGGCGCAACCGTTACCGCGCTTTTTAGCGCATTTCCGCAAGTGTTTATCGCCGTCCTTGCCGGGTTAGCGCTCGTGCCTACGATTGCCGCGAGCTTTTGGAGCGCAAGCAAAGATGGTGAATACCGTGAAGCAGCGGTTGTGACGTTTCTCGTCACCGCATCAGGCATGAGTCTATGGGGTATTGGTTCGGCTTTTTGGGGGATTGTTTTTGGTCTGCTCGTGATGCTGATTACCAAGAAAAGCGCGCACTAAGACGCGTCTTGGCGAACATTCAGGCTGATAATGCGTCGCTGATTGGCTTTACTGACGGTAATAATCAGTCCTTGGGCGTGAATACTTTCGCCGATATGCGGCATGCGACCTAAGGCCAGCAACACATAGCCACCGATGGTATCAGCGTCTTCGTCGCTTAAGGTGGTATGAAACGCGTCGTTAAACTCATCGATTTCGGTTAACGCTTGTACTTGGTATGTACCGTCATTAAGCGCAATAATCGGGGCGTCTTCGATCTCATCGTGTTCATCGTCGATTTCGCCAACGATTTCTTCAATCACGTCTTCAATCGTGACCAGCCCAGATAAATTGCCATACTCATCAATCACCAGCGCCATATGGTTACGGTTGCTGCGAAATTCGCTCAGCATCGCATCAAGCGGCTTACTTTCCGGCACAATCGTTGCCGGGCGCAATAGATGCATAAACCCGGATTCGTTATCTAACTCGGTCAGCTGGGGTAATAAGTCTTTACTCAACAGAATACCGAGTAATTTCTCATGCTCTTCATCGACCACTGGATGGCGCGAATGCCCTGATTCCAAGATCACCGATAACACTTTCTCCATCGACCAATCTTCTTGCAGCAGCGTCATCTGCCCGCGCGGCACCATAATATCGCGCACCTGTGTTTCGTGGATATCGAGCAAAGACTCCATCATGCTCACGTTATACGCGCTTAAAGAGTTGGCTTCTAACGCGTCACGCAGCGCATGACGGATCGCAGCGTGCGGATCTTCATCGTCGCTGGAATCGCCCCAAAGCCCAGTCAGGCGATCCAGCCAGCCCGTTTTCGGTTCCGAAGAGTCGTCGTTCATCTTGCTATCAGCTTGTTGAGATAGTTTTATTCTATGCGTTTTTTACGCCGCCACCAAATTTTAGCGATGAATTGCTGCCGCCAGGGTTTCACTGGCTTCAATGCTACGTAACCCAGCGAGGTTAATTCGTCCAGCGCCAACCATATAGATGCCATGTTGCTCACGTAATTCAACCACGCGCTTCTCACCTAATGGCAGCAGGGAAAACATCCCTTGCTGACGCTCAATAAACGACCAATCGCGTGAACCATAAGCATTTAACGCAGCGCTCAACTCCTGACGACGACGTTGGATATTCCGATTCATTTCATCAAGCTCATCGCGCCACTGTTGGGAAAGTTCTGGGTTATCAAGAATCGTGGCAACCACTGCTGCGCCATGATCAGCCGGCATCGAAATCATCGCCCGGCTAAGCGCGCTGATATGGCTTTGCAGGGCGTCAGCGGTTTGCGCATTCGCGCCCACGCTTAACGCCACCCCGGCTCGATCACGATACAAACCAAAGTTTTTCGAACAAGAAACGCCGATAAACACGCTTTCTAAGCGCTCAGCAAGCAGGCGCAGGCCATAGGCATCGGCGTCAAGCCCTTTTCCAAAGCCTAAATACGCCACATCGATCACCGGCAAAAAGCCACGTTCGGCGGCGATATCGGCAAGCGTTTGCCAATCTTGTTCGCTTAAATCTTCACCACTCGGGTTATGGCAGCAGCCATGCAAGATCACCACATCGTTCTCACCCAGCTCACGCATTGCGGCAAAAAAACCGTCACGATCGAGCGCGCAACGCTCAGTGTCATAATAAGGATAAGGCTTAACCGGCAATCCAGCTGCACGGAAAATCGGGATATGATTGCCCCAAGTCGGTACAGGTGCCCAAACGGTGGCATCGGGTTTGAGTGAGGCGAGCAATTCAGCAATCAACCGCAACGCGCCCGTGCCAGCAATGCTCTGATTAGCACGCACGCGGCTGGGATCAAAATCGTTACCGAGCACTAAACGCGTCATCGCCTGATTAAACGCCTCATTACCAGTCAGCCCTAAATACTTTTTCGACGACTGCTGCTGATAAAGGCGTTCTTCAGCTGCTTTCACCGCACGCATCACTGGCGTCTCACCCGAGGTATTTTGATACACCCCAACCCCAACATCGATTTTATTTTCCCGTGGATCTTCGCGGAATTGGCGTGACAAATTTAGTATTGGATCATCAGGTAAAGCTTCAATGGCGTTAAAATGCATCGGTTACTCCGTGTGAATTATTCGTGTACATTACTGGGTTTTAGGATAGGGGTTGCGGTTTAGGCGGTAGAGCCGGGTGCGCGAGAGTCGATCGTATAAACTGCGCCGATCAGTATCAAACCAGCGCCACCACAGCCCTAAACCAGCCGGTAGTAAAGTGATCAGTGCATAAATCCAGCGCATAAAAGCTTGAGTGAGCGTTGGCGATTGTCCTTGTTCATTGACCACGATTAATCGCCAAGCGCGCATGCCGAGCGTTTGACTTTGCCGTGACCAAAAATAGGTGAAAAATAATGCGCTGATGACGAGCATGCCAAAAGATAACAGGTAGCCCATCAACGACTGGGGTTCAATTTCGTGCAATTCACCGACCATCACGCTATTGATCGCCACCATCGCAAAACCGAACACCATAATGCACGCCAGTACCAAAAATCCATCGTAAAACATCGCCGCTAAAATACGCAGGACAGACGGTGGCTTAGCCGATACCTCAATAGGCTTCGCTGACATCCTTACCTCTCATGCCAAATAAAGAAAAGATTGTAAACGTTATCAGGCGCCCAGGCTAGTCAGCGCGCCGTAAATAACCACTCTATTTATGCTGTTCTCAGATTCTTTTTGTGAGGGTTATTCGCCCTAACGCACTTGATTTTCAGTCATTAAAGCGCATACTATGGGCGCACAAGTATCCGGAGAAGAACAATTATGTTTCAAGGCTCGATGGTGGCTTTGGTCACACCGATGCATGAAGATGGCGCTGTTGATTGGCCGCGCCTCGAACAGCTCATTGAATGGCATATTGCCGAAGGCACTGATGGGATTGTCTCAGTAGGCACCACTGGCGAATCTGCTACCTTAAGTCACGACGAGCATAAGGCCGTCACACGTTTTACGGTTGAGATGGTCAAAAAGCGTATTCCTGTGATTGCTGGCGCTGGTGCTAATGCGACTAAAGAAGCGTTAGAACTATCCATTTCAGCGTATCAAAGCGGCGTTGATGGTATGCTGCAAGTCGCGCCATATTATAATAAACCGCCACAAAAAGGCTTATACGAGCATTTTAGAACGATTACCGAAGCGGTACCGCTGCCGATGATGCTTTATAATGTTCCTGGGCGCACTTCGAGCGACATTCTTCCGGATACGGTTGCCGCTCTGAGCAAATTTGATAAAATTATCGGCATTAAAGAAGCCAGTACGTATGAGCGTTTACTCGCGCTAAACGCCCTCTTTGCGCAAAACGGAAAACGCGATTTTCTGATTTTTTCTGGTGAAGACGGTTTAGCCGCGCAAGCGCTTTGTGAAGGGCTTATTGATGGGGTGGTCTCTGTGACCGCAAACGTCGCCCCACGTTTGATGCATGAAATGAACGCAGCAGGGTTGCGTGGTGATCGTGAAGGCTGCACGCAAATTAACGAACAGCTAGCGCCATTACACCGTGCGCTGTTTTGCCAGTCTAACCCGATTCCGTGTAAATGGGCGCTCACGCGTATGGGTAAAATCAACAATGGCATCCGCCTGCCGCTGGTAGCGCTGGATGAATCCTATCACGCCAAGCTGGAAGAGACCTTACAGCAGCTCGGCTTTATTGACTAAAAGAGGTATTTATCGTGCAACCGCGTATTTATTCAGGTTTGGCCGTCACCTTCGCTTTGCTGCTAAGCGCCTGTAGCTCAGGCAACCTTAACGAATTGATCCCTGACCGTCGCCCCGACTACCGTAGTTCATCGATGGTCAACGCGCTGGAAGTTCCCCCGGATTTGACCGGTGCGACGATTGACAACACACTCGCCATTCCAGACCTCAATCCTTCAGCGATCGCCTCTTACAACGCTTATGCGGCCGAAAATGTGACCCGCGATCAACGCGGTTATATTGCGGTATTACCGCAGCTTGAAGGGGTGGATGTTGTTGAGACCCCAGGGCAATTGCCTTATATCGTGGTTAATGCGCCACCAGAAAAAGTCTGGCAAGCGGTACGTCGCTACTGGAGCAGCAACGGCATTCGCTTAACGGTTAACGAACCAGCGATTGGCCTGATGGAAACCGATTGGTTAGTTGACGAAACCGAGCTGCCACAAACCGGCATCAGCGGCATCCTCAATAGCTTATTGAGCTTTGTTTCTGATAGCGGCACGCGAGATCGCTACCGCATTCGCTTTGGCCGCGAGGCTGGTGAGCAAACTTCTGTCACTTTGCTCTACCAACAATCGGTGGAAAAAGCGGATTACGATCTGCAATCGGGTAAAGAACCTGCGGGCTTTAAGTGGACGCTCAGCGATAACGATAATCCAGAATTGCAGCTAGAGATGACACGCCGTATCGCGTTGTTTATCGCTAACGAACTCAAGCGTTCTCAGCCTGAGCAGGCGCAAGATGCAGGTAATGCTGTACCCGCGGTGAACGTGCAATTAGGCCAACTTCAAGACGGCACTAACGCGCTAGTGTTTAATAGCCCTTACCAACAAGCTTGGCGCGTACTGGGCATTGCCTTGGATAAAGCAAGCTTTGCTATTGAAAAAGCAGACTATACGAGCGGCAGCTATTTAGTGCAGTATCAACCGCAGTCAGAGGTGCAACAAGATCCGGGATTTTGGTCTCGCCTGTGGGGTAGTGAGCCCAGCGAACAAGCCCCTGCCAACCCTTATTTCTTAGTACGCCTTGCTGATCAAGGCAAACAAAGCGTTGCAGTGGTGCAAACCGAAAATGGCGCCCCTGCACCAACGCCCGCTGCACAGAACGTCTTAGAATCACTTTACGCGGTGCTATAAGCACGTTTAGCACTGCGCTAAAGCTAAACCTAACCGTGCTTTAGGGCATCAAACTGTCCTAAAGCCATTCTTGTAGACTTTTTTGCTCGCCAACCACTATGACCGAACGCCAGCGCATCCAACAACTACCAAACGAACTGATCAACCAAATTGCTGCCGGCGAAGTCATTGAGCGTCCGGCATCTGTGGTTAAAGAAATTGTTGAGAACGCGCTTGATGCAGGCGCAACCCGTATTGAAATTGATATCGAAGACGGCGGCAGTAAGCTCATCCGTGTGCGCGATAATGGTTGCGGGATTTATCAAGACGACCTGCCGCTCGCTTTTGCCACCCACGCAACGAGTAAAATCAGCAACTTTGACGACCTTGAGCATGTGCGCACCCTAGGCTTTCGTGGTGAGGCGCTACCAAGCATTGGTTCAGTAGCCAAAACCACCTTGACCAGCCGCAGCAAAGACAGCGAACATGCCTGGCAGATCAGCCCGCACCTAAGCTTAGAAACCACTCCAGCCGCCCATCCACCAGGGACGACGATTGAGATCCGCGACCTGTTTTATAACACCCCGGCGCGTAAAAAATTCTTGAAAAGCGAGCGCACCGAGCGTTTTCATATTGAACAACTCATTCAACGACTAGCACTGGGCAGTCCACAGGCGACATTTATTTTACGCCAGCACGGTAAAACGATTGGTGAGTACGGCGGCGATACGCCAGAAGCACGCGTGGCAAGCGTCATGGGCGACGAACTGCTCGAGCAAGCGGTACCGATTGATGCCAGTAGCCAAGAGATGCGTCTATGGGGCTGGGTTGGGCTGCCAACGTATAACCACAGCCAAACCGACAAGCAGCATTTTTTCATCAACGGACGGATGATTCGCGATAAAGTCATCGTGCATGCGATTCGTCAGGCCTATCAAGACGTACTGTATAACCGTCGTCATCCGATTTTTGTCTTGCATCTCGATTTAGATCCGGCTTTGGTTGATGTCAACGCGCATCCTGCCAAGCATGAAGTGCGGTTTCGCGAGGCGCGTCTGACGCACGATTTTATTTTCTCCACCCTCAACCACGCCCTGCGCGCGCACCGACCTAAGCAGATGCAAGCAGTCGCACCACCCCCAAGTATGCAGCCAACTGCCGCGCCATCGAGTGCGCAGCGTGCGCAAACGCCGCTGCGTTTTCAAACCTCTATGGCTGGCGGACAACACCGACCCAGTCCATCACGCAGCAATGCCCGCGAAACTGAACGCTATTATCAGTGGACTCATGCCCCTGAAACGCCATCACAGCCAATAACAGCGCCTAATGAACCACAGCCCACGGAACATCCTCTGGGCTATGCTTTAGCTCAAGTACATGGCTTATTTATCTTGGCGCAAAACGCGCAAGGCTTGGTGCTGGTTGATATGCACGCAGCCCACGAACGCATTCTTTATGAGCGTTTTAAAGCACAATTAAGCAGCGAACAATCCAGCTCACAGCGCTTACTGATGCCGCAGCGCTTTAACCTCAATGGTGCTGATCACGATATTTTGCTCGCCCATCAAGATTGGCTGAAGCGGTTGGGTTTTTATTTCACCCTCGAAGCCAACCATATCAATATCAATGCGCTGCCAGCAATCCTCAAACACGTCGCTGCTGCTGACCTGTTAGCGCTGATTCTTGAAGAGCTGCGTGAATACCCATCGACCACCGCACTCAAGCGCATGGAAGACGAAATCCTCTCATCAATGGCGTGTCACCGGGCGATTCGTGCCAACCACAGCTTGAGCATCAACGAAATGAACCAGCTGCTGCGCGATATTGAGCAAACCCCGTCGTCCGGGCAGTGCAACCACGGCCGACCGACCTGGACACAGCTTTCCATCGATGAACTCGATAAGCTGTTCATGCGCGGACAATGAACGCCGCATCACAACCGGTTATTTGCTTATTAGGGCCAACGGCCAGCGGCAAAACCGCCGCAGCGTTTCATCTTGCTGACCAACTGCCGTGTCGTTTAATCAGCGTGGATGCGACACAAATTTATCGTGGTCTGGATATTGGCAGCGCCAAGCCTGATCAAGAAACGCTCACGCGCTACCCACACGCGTTGATTGACATCATCAACCCCGAAGAAACCTATAGTGCAGCGCAGTTTTGCCAAGACGCCACCACTCTAATCGAGCAAGCCCATAGCGAAAGCTGTATTCCGGTTTTGGTTGGCGGCACCATGCTCTACTACCACGCTTTATTTGGTGGACTTGCTGACCTGCCAGCTTCAGACCCAGCAATCCGCGCACAGATTGAGGACGAGATCAGCGAGCAAGGCTTGCAGCCTTTTTATGAATACCTTATCGCCAACGACCCTTACGCTGCGGAAAAGCTCAAAGCCGGCGATCGTCAGCGCATCATCCGCTTTACCGAACTCACTCGCCTCACTGGCAAGCTGCCTCATGAATTATTTGCTGAACAGGCCGCACAACGTCCTAGCTGGCGTGTGCTCGCCCACGGACTACTGCCCGAACGTGGCTTGTTGCATCAGCGCATTGCTGAACGTTTTCAGCAGATGATCGAACAAGGATTTATCGAAGAAGTTGCCGAGTTACGCTCGCGCGCCACATTAAGCGCTGAGCACCCGTCGATGCGCTCGGTCGGTTATCGGCAAATTTGGGCGTATTTAGAGGGCAATAGCAGCCGTGAGCAAGCGATCGAACAAGGCATTATCGCCACCCGCCAGCTCGCTAAACGTCAGATCACCTGGATGCGCAATCGTCTGCGTGAGCACTTAGACCTCACCCTGCACGACCCGATGCAGACCAATTATTTAGCCCAGCTAAATACGCAAACCCAACAGTTTTTGGCGCGTTAATATGCGCCATCTTGCCATCATTGGCTGCGGTTGGTTGGGGCGCCATTTGATCTGCGCCATGCCAGAACCATGGTCAATCAGCGCCACAACCGGTCATCAAAGCAGCGCTGATGCGCTCCCTGTAGCCAGCTTTGTCTATGATTGGACAAAAGATAATTTGCCCGCACCATTGCTCGATGCCAGCCATTTTGTGATTGCGATTCCACCGACCGCTGGTGGCTACGCACACTACGGCGCGCATCTTGCACGTCTTGCCAAGCAACTGCCCAACGATAACCCGATCATCTTGATCAGCAGCTCAAGCGTCTATCCGAGCAAAGCCGGTGTATATGACGAAGACAGCGCAGCCGATCCCAATAGTGCGGTTTATCAAGGCGAACAAGCGCTGCGCAAAGCCTGTCCTCAGGCGATGATCTTGCGTTGTAGCGGCTTAATCGGTACAGACCGATTGCTTGGCGTGCGATTTTTTGGTGCTGTCTGTGATAAAGCCAATGGACGACTGAACCTCGCCCACCATTGTGATGTCACGGCAGCGATTATAGGCTTATTAACCCGTCCTCAAGCAGGCGCAACGTATAATATCGCCCACCCTGATCACATCCTGCGTCACGACTTTTATCGCTTGATGGCGCAGGTCTCCGGTCAAGCTGAGCCACAGTTTAGTAATCATACCTGCGATGCTGACCGCATCATCAGCGGTCAGCGCATCACCGAACAGACGGACTTTAACTACGCACAGGCCTCGCTTGGCGCGTACTTTAGCGCTTAAATAGCGTTAGCGAATAATGGGGTGATATCTGTCGCACGCCCCATCTGCACCACGTAATCGTGCACCTTCTCCGCCCAATCAATGCCTTTAACGATACTAAGATTGCGCAGAATCGGAAAGAGGAGAATATCTTCCAGACTCGACGCCTGTCCATTGACTGCTTCAGCACAACCTATGAGTGGCGCTAAGGTTTCAAGATCTGCATTAATCCGACCCAGCCATTCATCGCTACGCGCGATATTATCGGCAAAATCACCCACCATTTGGCTTTTCTTCACGCTGTAATAATCGATCGCACTTTGGGTGGCGAATTCTTCAAAGCCAACTTCCACCACGCGCGGCATCACTAAGTGCGCAGCATAATCACCGACTTTTTCCAGCCAAGCCTTAATTTCTGGACGCACTGTTTTATCCAGTGTGTGTCCAGCGACTTGATAGAAATAATCGACAATATCAAGACTTTCACCTATTGCTTCACCATCCTCTTTGACCAAGATCGGCAACATTTTTTTACCGATTAGCGCGTTCGGCGTTTCTTCATCGTCGTTATCAAGAATAATGCCCTCAACGTTTAGGTTGAGCAGGCCAGCCGCCATGCGCGCACGCGTGCAAAACGGACAATGATCATAATAATAAAGCTTCATTTTTCCTCCTTAATATGCCGACACCAATGCAGCGTTGCACCAATCACACTCACCGGCATGGCAAATAAATTCAAAATAGGCACCATCATCATCACCGTCGCCAACCCGCCGAAACCAAAGGTATCGAGCGGACGACCACGCAGCCGACGGCGTTGTTCAGCAAAACGAATACCGTGGTTGGCCATCGGGTAATCCATGTATTGCAAATACGCCACCCACGCTGAGAAAGCAAACCAAAGAAATGGCGCAATCAAATTGAGCACAGGGATCAAGCTAAGAATCAGCAACACAACCGCGCGGCTTAGGAAAAAGAACGTTTTCCGCACTTCCTGGCTAATACTTGCTCGTGCTTCCTGGGCTAAGGTTAATCCTGAATCAGGCGTTACCCCAGTCTCTAAGCGCTCAACCGCCGCGGCTAAAAAACCATTAAAAGGAGCAGCAATCAAGTTTGCTAACAAACTAAACGTGTAAAAGACAATCAAACCAAACAAGACCGCTAACAACGGCCACAACACCCAGCGCAAATAACTCAGCCATGAATCGGCTGGCAAAAAATGCTCCATCACCACATTCAGATAATGAACAAAGCCCCAGGTCGCTAAAGCAAAAACCACGATGTTAATCGACAGTGGCACCCAGACATAGCGGCGCAAGCCGGGTCTTGAAAGCCACCTGAAGCCTTCGAGTAAGGTGTTGATGGCACGCATTAAGCTTTAAGGTTCTCAGCAATCACTTGGGTAAAGAGCTCAGAAAGCGTTTGTAACTCATTAATGCGTGGATAGTTTGGTCGCGTCGCTAAAGCAAATCGGCGGTGTGGCCCTTTTGCCGCTAACGGCACAAAGCTTACTTTATCTTGTAAGTAAGTTAAATACGGCAGCGCCATTTCTGGGACAAAAGTGAGCCCCATATTATTCACCGACATTTGAATTAAGGTGTTCAGGCTTGCTTCGCGGCTAAAATCATGGCCATGTTTGGTATTAAACTGGCATAACTCGACAATCTGATCCTTCAAGCAATGACCTTCGCCGAGTAACAGCATTTTAGCGTTTTGCAGCTGTTTGTTGGTCAATTGTTTCTTATCGGCAAGCTCATGGCCTTTAGGCACCATCGCATAAAAAGACTCTTCAGAGAAGGTGAGAACATCCAAACCTTCTGTGTCATAAGGTAGCGCGATTAACGCCGCATCGAGCGTGCCATTGCGCACTTTATCAAGTAAGCGCTCACTGGTGTCTTCATGAATATTGATCGCAAAATCCGGATGTTGTTCACGCAATGCTGGCAAAGCTGCTGGCAATAAATACGGTGCGATGGTCGGAATAAAGCCAATCGACATCGCAAAGCTCAAATCGCCGGTACCCGCCTTAGCGCGTTCTTCTAATTGCTGGGCATCAAGATAAATCCGTTGCGCGCGTTCGAGCAATTCCACCCCAATCGGGGTCACCACAACCTGCTTGTTGTTGCGCTCAAACAAAGCTACGCCAAGATTTTTTTCCATTTCAGCAATCCCAAGGCTCAGCGCCGACTGCGACACCTTGCACTCATCAGCCGCACGCTTAAAATGGTGGTGGCGTGATACGGCTAAGGCAAACTGAATCTGGCGTAAGGTAATCATACTTTTTCCTTTTTTAATGATAGAAGTGATTATTTTATATTAAGCAAAATAAAATTCAAACCTAAATACTTTGAAATTTTGCTAATGATTGAAGCTGTGTATAATGCGCAGCTAATCCATTAACTTTTAATCAACTGGAGTATCATAATGTCTATTATTAACAAACATATCCCTGAGTTTAGCGTCCAAGCTTTCCACAATGGCGAGTTCAAAGCCGTCACCAGCGATGATGTTAAAGGTAACTGGGCGATCTTTATTTTCTACCCAGCAGATTTCACTTTTGTTTGCCCAACCGAACTGGAAGATATGGCAAAACAATACGATGCGCTTAAAGAGCTGGGCGTTGAAGTGTATTCCGTTTCTTGTGATACGCATTTCGTACACAAAGCCTGGCACGACACTTCTGATGCGATTGGCAAAATCCAATACCCAATGCTTGCTGACCCAACTGGCGTGTTAGCACGTGGTTTTGATGTAATGATCGAGGCAGACGGCGTTGCAGAACGTGGCACCTTCCTGGTTGACCCAGATGGTTTGGTTAAAGTTGCCGAATTGCACGATGGCGGTATTGGCCGTAGCGCGAAAGACATGGTGCGCAAAGTTAAAGCCGCACAGTATGTTCGCAACAATGATGGTGAAGTGTGTCCTGCGGCTTGGGAAGAAGGCCAGCAAACACTCAAGCCAAGCTTAGATTTAGTCGGCAAAATCTAAGGATTGCCTAGATAGCGTGGGTAAGACGGATTAAACGCCCTCCGCCCACGCCTATCATCTTGCTGATGTGCAACCATCGAAAGCCGGTCAACGACCGGTTTTTAAAACCCAGTATAATAGGAAAAATCAATGCTTGATCAATCTACATTAGACGCAGTAAAACAATATACGGCCAATCTCGAACAACAAGTTACTTTAGTACTTGGCGCAGGCGAGCACGAGAAGCGCGGCGAGCTGCACGATTTTCTTAGTGCTATTGTTGGTGTATCAGATAAGCTCACGCTCAATGCTGAAGGTGATAGCAGCCTGCCGAGTCCGATCAGCTTTCGCCTGGACAATCAACACGGCGATACCGGGATTGTGTTCAGCGGGATTCCTGGCGGGCACGAATTCAGCTCACTGATTTTGGCGATTCTGCAGGCTGGTGGTAGCGCGCTGAAACTTGACGCATCGATCCAATCGCTGATTGCCGGTATTGATCACGAGCTGAAGTTCCAAACCTATGTCTCGCTTTCGTGCCATAACTGCCCGGATGTGGTGCAGGCGCTCAACCAGTTTGCCCTGTTAAATGAGCATATCCAAAGTGAGATGATTGATGGCGCATTATTCCAAGAGCAGGTTGATGCGAACAATATCCAAGGCGTTCCAGCCGTCTTTTTAAATGGCGAACCATTTGCCAACGGCAAAATCGACACCGCCAAACTGTTAGACAAACTGCTGTCGCTGTACCCGGAAATTAAAGATTACGGCCATCAAGATAACGCCTTACCACTACAGGATGTCACAGTGATCGGCGGCGGCCCGGCTGGGGTCGCAGCAGCAATTTATGCCGCGCGTAAAGGCCTAGCCGTGACATTAGTGGCTGATCGTATCGGTGGCCAGGTTAAAGACACCATGGACATTGAAAACCTCATTTCGGTGCCTAAAACTACTGGTCCAGAGCTTGCAGGCAAATTGCATACTCACTTACAGGAATATCCAGTCACTATTCGTGAGAATTTAAGCGTGGCCAAACTGATCCGTGGTGATAAGCAACATCAGATTGCGCTCAGTACGGGTGAGACGATCGACAGCAAAACGGTAATTATCGCCAGTGGCGCAAAATGGCGCGAGCTGGGTGTGCCGGGTGAAAAAGAAAACCTCGGTAACGGTGTGGCCTACTGTCCGCACTGCGACGGGCCGTTTTTTAAAGGCAAGCATGTGGCGGTTATCGGTGGTGGGAACTCCGGCGTTGAAGCCGCATTAGACCTGGCCGGCATTGTGCGTCATGTGAGCGTATTCGAGTTTATGCCACAGCTCAAAGCCGACCAGGTACTGGTTGATGCGATGGGCAAACGCGACAATATCGACGTTTACACCAATATGGCGACCAAAGCGATTCATGCCGAAAACGGCAAAGTCACCGAGCTCGCCTATCAAGACCGCGACAGCGGTGAAGATAAAACCCTAGCACTCGATGGGGTATTCGTGCAGATCGGCTTGGTGCCGAATAGCGAATTCGTCGGTGAAGAAAGCGGGGTAGAGAAAACCCGTTTTGGTGAAATCAGCATCAACGCTAAAGGCGAAACCAACGTCCCGGGGATATTCGCCTGCGGCGATGTCACCACCGTCCCGTATAAGCAAATCGTGGTGGCGATGGGTGAAGGTGCGAAAGCCGCCTTATCGGCATTTGATTATTTAATCCGTTTATAAGCGAGCTGTGTCGGCTTGTGTCATCTAGGAGGGATGACACAAGCTGGCATATTTAAGAGCCAAGCAAGGACGCACAGCGCGGGTGAATAGGAATCAGTGGCTTGGGTTTAGAAGGTCGCGGGGGCTTAGGATGCAAAATCGCATCACTTTGATCAGCGATCCAATTATCTAAATCTGCATTACAGCCATCACCGGATGGAATCGGTGCCTGTGCTTGGCAATCAGGATTGCCTGGTGGACAATGCATGCGCACATGGAAGTGCGCATCGTGTCCCCACCATGGACGGATTTTCCGTAATTGCTCGGCAGGATCTGTCGCGTAGCTTTGTTCGCACAAAGCTTTTTTAATCACTGGATTAACAAAAATTCTCGCGGTATCAGGGTGTGCGGCAGCGGTCATGATCGCTGTCGTGTATGCGTCCTGCCAGCGCCCAGCGATTAACCGACCGGCTGCTTTATCAACCAGTGAAGGGGGCTCAATATCATTGGGTGGTACCCCCCCTCAGCCACCGTATAAAACCAGATATCGATATCTAAGCCATTTTGGTGTGAACTGTGGCCGTAAGGCATTTTTCCGCCAATCGGTTGGCTGAGATCGCCGATCAAAATGCGCTGCCCGTAGGTATCGACTAAGGTATTCGCAACCTGATCAATCATACCAAGGGTAATCGGTTGGGTATAAAACCGGTTACGAAAACGACGAATACTTACATATCCGCGACCTTCTTCAGGGAGCACCTGCGCGCCTTGTTGGCAGCCATTTGCGTAACTGCCAATCGCTTGTGGCGCTTGCAGGGTCGGGTGGGTCACTCGGCTCCAGGGGTTTTCCTCAGCAGCGAACACCGCTTGACAAGCGATCAAAGCGAGTAACAAAAACCCACGACCCATATCAGCCCTTATACAGCTTAGGATTAAACACGTCGCGTAACCAATCGCCGAGCAAGTTAACCACCAAGGTGAGGATCACGAGCACCAAGCCTGGGAATAGGGTAATCCACCAAGAACCGGAGCTTAAATATTCAAAGCCGTTGGAAATCAGCGAGCCGAGTGACGGCTTATCTGGCGGCATGCCAAGACCTAAAAATGATAGCGCCGCTTCGCTCATAATCGCGTTCGCAATTTGTACGGTAGAGATAACCAAAATCGGCGACAGGCAGTTCGGTAAAATATGACGAAACATAATGCGGATGGGCTTAAAACCCATCACACGCGCAGCTTCAACGTATTCTTTCGATTTTTCCGAAAGCGCTGTTGCGCGGATCGTGCGTGCGTATTGTGGCCATTCTGCCACCCCAATAATCACCACCAGAATCAATACTGCATTAGCGGCAAAAAATTCTGCGCCAAAAGCGGTTTTAAACAGCGCTGAAATAATGATCGCGACCATCAGGGTCGAGAATGACAGTTGAACATCGGTGATACGCATCAGCAGGTTATCTAACCAACCACCATAAAAAGCAGCGACCAGACCAACCACCACACCAATCATCATCTGCAAAGAAACGGCAAAAATACCGATCGCGAGTGAGGTACGCAAACCGTATAAGATGGTGGAGTAAATCCCCCGGCCTT
Source organism: Suttonella sp. R2A3 (assembly GCF_021513215.1). Classification (NCBI taxonomy): domain Bacteria; kingdom Pseudomonadati; phylum Pseudomonadota; class Gammaproteobacteria; order Cardiobacteriales; family Cardiobacteriaceae; genus Suttonella; species Suttonella sp. R2A3. The sequence goes on from NZ_CP090975.1 coordinate 1,295,297, forward strand.
GTTCGTCGCTGCCTAACCAAAAGCGTGGATCGCCATAATCCATCCACACCGGCGGTAGTTCGCTATCCATGATATCAATCGAGGCGAGATCATAAGGATCATTTGGCGCTAACCACGGCGCGAATAACGCTGCGAGCACAAACACGCAAAAAATGAGGAACGAAACGATCACCACTTTATCGCGCTTGAAGTAGTACCAAAAATCAGACTGACGGAAGCGCTGAAATCGTGAGGGATTACCCATTTCTACCGGTACACTCATGACTTTTTCCCTCCAGAGAGATTGACGCGTGGGTCAATCAACCCATAAACCAGATCAACAATCGTGTTGGTTACCACAAAGATCAAACCAACAAAAATAATATAGGTGGTGAGCAGCGGAATATCGGCACGGTTCACCGCCTCTAAAAACATAAAGCCCATACCCGGCCACTGAAATACCGTTTCGGTGAGGATAGTGTAGGCGAGCATGATGCCGATTTGCACGCCACCAACAGTAATCACTGGCAGCATCGTATTACGCAATGCGTGCTTATAGCGAATCTCACGCTTCGACAGGCCTTTAGCGCGGGCAAAACGGATATATTCCTGTCCTAATGATTCCATCATTTCCGCACGCACTAAACGAATAAAGAGCGGCAACATAATCGATGATAAGGCAACCGCTGGTAACACGAGATGCTTCAATCCACTGATGGTGAATAAGCCGGTTGACCAGTATGTAAATTTAATAACCTCACCACGCCCATAAGACGGTAGCCAGCCTAACCACTGCGAAAACACATACAACAATAAAATCGCGGTTAAAAAAACCGGGATCGAAATACCGACAATACTCACGCCCATGATGATTTTCGTGAGCCAACTGCGCGGGTGAATCGCGGTATAGACACCAAGCGGAATCGACAAACCAATCACGATTAACGCTGAGGCAAAAACCAGCTCTGCGGTGGCCGGTAGTTTTTCAAGAATCACCTCGATGGTCGGGCGTTTGAAGAAATAGCTGGTGCCAAAATCCCCTTGTACGGCGTTATACAAATAGCGTCCGTATTGCACAAAAAACGGGTCATTCAGACCAAGCGATTCACGCAATGCCGCTTTTTCTTCAGCAGAGGCGCTCATCGCGGTCATTTGCGCCACCGGATCACCGAGTTTGCTTTGTACCGCAAAAGCAATTAAAGAAATAACCAGCATAACCAGAATCAGCTGAAAAAAATGTTTGATAAAAAAAGTAAGCATAAATCTTTAATATTAAACAAAAAGCACCCGGTGCCGCAGCAGCACCGGGTGGGTTAATGGTTTATTCTTCCACGACTAGTTTGCTGAAAATTGGGAAGTTTTTCAGGTTAACCGTTTCTGGGAAGTTGGTAATCCGCTTGGTATAGCCCCAGTTGTAGTTCTGCCAATGTAGTGGCACAAAGATCGCCTCATCGTATTCGATCTTACTCGCCTCACGAAGCAGCGCATTGCGCTCTTCACCATCAACCATGGTGTTCGCTTTATTGACCAGCTCATCAAGCTCAGGCGCGCTATTGCCGTTACAGTTGTACTGCCCCACACCACTGTCCGCGTCACGGGTCATGGTCAAGTATTCGCTGTAGTTAGCGCTATCGCCCGTATCAGAAGACCAGCCAATCATCGGCATGCCGGCCTCACATTTATCGAACTCATCCCAATATTGTGCTTTCGGCATGGTGGTCAAATCCACTTTGATGTTGATTTTTGCCAACATCGCAGCTACTGCTTGGGCGATTTTTTCATCATTCACATAACGGTTATTCGGCGCAATCATCGTCACGCTAAAGCCATCTTCATAGCCAGCCTCTTTCATCAGCTCTTTAGCTTTTTCAAGATCATAGCGAGGGGTTAAATCAGGGTTATAACCACTGTAGCCTTCTGGTGAGTTTTGTCCAGCCGCAGTCGCAAAACCACGCATGATCTTCTCAACGATCCCTGGATTATTTACCGCATAAATCACCGCTTGGCGCACACGCGCATCTTTAAACGGTTCGGCCACATTTTGGTTCATTTGGAAGGTGATGATGCGATCACTTGGGATACTGTAGAGCTCAAAAGCTTCATTTGATTCAACGCGGTCCAAGTCGGTTGGTGGCACAGGGTAAATCCAATCAACCCCACCAGAGAGCAGCGCCGACACACGGGTGGCATTTTCTTTGATTGGTACTAAGGTGAATTTATCCACATTACCCGTCTCACCCCAGTAATCAGGGTTCTTCACATATACGCTCTCCACCCCTTGCTGGCGGCTTTCAATGGTGAACGGGCCAGTCCCAGAAACATGTGTTGACGCATAAGTTCCAGTACTTTTCTCAATCAGCGCTTTGTCTTTACCATTCTCATCAGTGCCGCTATAAAAATCCTCGTCCATGACAAAGAGATAGGTCATATTAGCCAAAACCAAGGGGTAAGGTTCCTTAGTGACCACATCAATGGTGTAGTCATCAACCTTTTCAATCCCTTCATAGAGCGCAAACAACCCTTTAAAATCACCGGAAGTAAGCATACGTTGATAAGTAAAGAGCACATCATCAGCGGTCATATCGTTGCCACTGTGGAATTTGATGCCTTTACGCAGATTAAAACGCGTCACTGTTGGTGAAATTTGTTCCCAGCTTTCAGCGAGTACAGGTTCAATTTCTAAGTTCTCATCAAAACGTACAATCGGGTCAAACAACCAGTTTGCCATTTGTAGCGTCCCTTCTGAGAGCTGCTCTTGTGGGTCAAGCGATACCGGATCAGCGTCAAAAGCCACCTTAATCTCAGCAGCTTGCGCCATTGTCGCCATCGCGCCAGTCATGGCTAAAGCGAGTAGGGTTTTCTTCATCATGGATAGACTCCTTGGGTTGGGGAAACTAAGCAAGTGACGTTGTGCCGGGCACACGATCAAAACGTGGCATCAGCTCAATCAACTCACGGGTATAAGGATCGCTGGCGTGCTCAAAGAGTTGATTGGTATCATTAACTTCTACCAATTGCCCCTGTCGCATCACACCAATACGGTCACACATCTGACGAATCACCGGTAAATCATGGCTGATAAACAGCATCGTCAAATTCAATTCGGCTTGTAAATCTTTAAGTAAATTCAAGATTTGTGCCTGCACCGATACATCAAGCGCTGAAGTTGGCTCATCACAAATCAGCAAACGTGGACGTGTAGCGAGTGCGCGCGCAATCGAGATTCGCTGTCGCTGCCCACCCGAGAATTCATGCGGGAATTTATCACCCGCATCGCGCGCCAGCCCCACATGCTCAATCAAATCACGCACAATGCTCTGCACTTGCTGCGGTGAATCAGCGAGCTTATGAAAGCGAATCGGCTCAGCAATGATGTCTTTAACCCGCATCCGCGGATTGACCGATGAATACGGGTTCTGGAACACCATCTGCATCTGCCGGCGCATCGGCAGACGCGCTTTTTCCCAGGTCAGCGCAGTTAAATCTTGTCCTTCAAAAAAGATCTTGCCGCTTTGTGGTGGGTGCAAACCGGTAATCGCGCGTGCAGTGGTTGATTTACCCGAGCCAGATTCACCCACCAAACCAAAGGTTTCACCCACTTCAATATTAAAGCTGACATGGTCAATCGCTTGAACATAACGGCGCAGGTGTTTAAAAACCGATTGTCGGGTAACAAAGCGCAGCGAAATATCTTCAACGCGCAAAATCGGTCCATCGTATTGAGGAATTTCCTGCTGGCGCCCCAACCAATGGGTTTTTAAATCCAAATTTGCGCGCTCACCGGCCTCTTCAATATAAGTCACCAGTGGGAAGCGATCGAGTTTGATGTTCGATGGTGGCACGGCGGAAATCAGGCTTTTGGTGTACTCATTTTCTGGCTGGCGCAGCACTTGTTCGGTGCTGCCAATTTCCATCCGTTTGCCACGATAGGTCACCATCACACGATCGGTGACCGAAGCCACTACGCCCATATCGTGGGTCACCAGCATACAGCCAACGTCTTTTTCACGACATAATTGCCGCAGTAGCTGCAAGATTTGATCCTGAATTGACACATCGAGTGCGGTAGTCGGCTCATCGGCGATAATAAATTTAGGCTCGGTTGACAAAGCTATAGCGATCACTACACGCTGGCGCATACCACCAGAGAATTGATGCGGATATTGACGCAGACGAACCTCAGGATCGGCAATCCCCACCGCATTAAGCAGGTCAATCGCGCGCTTTTTCGCTTCATTGCGACTCACGTCTAAATACGCAAACATTGGCTCCATCAGCTGTTCACCGATGGTGAGCAGTGGATTGAGTGAGGTCATTGGGTCCTGGAAAATAAAACCAATATCTTTACCGCGTAAGCGACGCATCTCATCGCTTGATAAGGCGCGGAGGTCTTTTCCATCAAGGCTAACTTCGCCACCAGCAACGTAGCCTGGCGGGGTGAGTAGGTCGGCAATCGCATTACCAATGGTCGATTTTCCAGCGCCGGATTCACCAACAATCCCGAGAATTTCACCACGATAAAGCTCAAAAGAAACATGATCCACAGCGGTAAAATCGCCATGACGAGAAGGGTAAACTACGTGCAAATCTGACACGCTAAGTAGCGGCGTTGCGCTCATGAAAGCTTCCGTTCCATATAATCATAGACGACCCATATTATATGGCAGTGTAGCTTTATGCAATAAGCGTGCGCTTTTTTCTGTCGCTCAGCACTAACGCTGTGCGACTATTTAAGTGATTGTTAAGAATGACAATTATTATGAATTATCTGGCTTAACTGTTTGATTAAACAAACGTTTGAGCCACCTTGCGGTGGCTCTTTATTGACTCTAAAGCGGCTGTTTAGTGCTTGGCAGCGCTTTTAAATGATAATGTCGCCACGCTACGCTGAAGATGCGCGTATTCATCATCAGGTGTCGGATGATTTACCAGTGCAGTCACAACATTGAGTCCGGCGTTACGCACGGTCAGGGTAACTTGTCCTTCCGCATTGGTTTTTTGTTGGTTTTTCGCATCACCGACATAATCCGCGGTTACCGGCACATCTGCTTGTGGCTCGCCATCAACATAAACCGTTACCGTGAGGCTATCGCCTTGGGCAAGCGTTGATGGATCGGTCTCAGGGATAACTTGTACCGGTAAGTCAAAAGGCACCATCTCACCCTGGTAAGGCTTCATCAGGCTAATGTTGTATTTGAGCGAAGTCGAGGTATCGGCTGGGTTGCTGATTGCCGCTTTATCGACTGCCTGCCATTTAACCGTCTCACCTTTCTCCCAATAACCATTATTGAAAGATGCGGTAATCACCGCAGCATCTTCTGCAGGGTTCACCGCACTGTGGTTACCTTGGCCAACAACTTCAACGCTAACGGGTTGGAAGTTCGCATCATAAGCCATGACTTTCTGGACTTTCTCTGGGCTGTACTGGTCGTCAATAGCGCCCATCCCATAAACAATCCCTAACTCGCCATAGTGTGGTGCAACCCATACGCCATGCGCAAGCGCCGCGCCACTAGTCAACAAAAATGCCGATAACAGTATTTTTTTCATAGATAATCCTCGATGGTTAAGAGTGTTTTCTAATTGAAAACAAAACGCATTCTATGTTGATAAATAAGTTTTATCAACACGATTATTTATCGAAAATACTATCTTTTTGTTAACTTTTTTCTGCTGGGCTCTGTTTTATATGCGGCTATTCTTTGATAAAAAATGGTTTTTTTATAACACCATAGCGCCGATCCAGCCGCTAAATATCAGTGGAATATTAAAATGGAGGAAGGTAGGGATCACCGTATCACGAATATGATCATGCTGACCGTCCGCGTTGAGCCCCGAGGTTGGGCCAAGCGTAGAATCGGACGCCGGCGAACCGGCATCGCCTAACGCCGCCGCAGAACCAACCAACGCCACAGTCGCCATTGGTGAAAAACCAAACTGTAAACACAGCGGCACATAAATTGTCGCGATAATCGGCACTGTCGAAAAGGACGAACCAATACCCATAGTGATAAACAGACCAATCACCAGCATAATCAGCGCAGCAAACGCGCGATTATCACCAATAATCGCTAATGATGCTTCCACTAAAGCCGGTATTTCCCCGCTCGCTTTCATCACCGAAGCGAAGCCGGTTGCCGCGATCATAATAAATCCCACCATCGCCATTAAATGCATGCCTTGTAAAAAGACATCATTTTGCTCATGCCAACGAATGACCCCGGTTGCCGCTACACAGGCAAAGCCAACCACACCACCAAAAATCATCGACCCGGTGTAAAGCTGCGCCCCCAGCGCTAATAAAATCGCCAGTACAATCATCGCAATTTGCCAAGGTTTTAAAGCACTATTTTGTGCCTTACGTTCACCGCTGATCGCTTGTTCGGCGTATTGGCGCGGTTTGCGATAGCTCAAAAAAAGCGCAAACAATAGCCCGCAAACCATGCCTGCTGCCGGAACCAACATCGCTGGTGCGGCGATAGAGCGATCGACATCCATCCCCGAACTGTTGATTTGGCCAATCAAAACATCGTTAAGAAAAATACTGCCAAAACCAACCGGTAAAGTAAAATAGGTGGTCGTTATCGCAAAGGTAATCGCACACGCCACCGCACGGCGGTCTAATTGAAGACGATTAAGCACATGCAACAATGGTGGGATTAAAATAGGAATAAAGGCAATATGCACCGGAATCAGTGTTTGCGAAAAAATCCCGGCAATAATCAAACCGCCATATATCAACACCATCAAGCCAAGGCGCTTGCTGCTCCCATCGATACGTTTGAGTAAGATGTCTGCGAGCTTTTGGGTAATCCCGGTACGCGCAAGAATCACAGCAAAGGCACCTAATGCGGCATAAGCTAAAGCCATCGTTGCCCCATCACCAAGGCCATTGTTGAATGCCTCAACAATCTCTTCAATCGGCATACCAGCATATAGGCCACCAGCTACCGCGGCGACAATCAACGCAAAGACCACTGATACCCGAGCCACACTCAAGCCAACCATCAGCAACACAGCGAGCACAATCGCATTCATAAGCTTCTCTCACAATCCATAAAAAAAGGGAAGGTAATGAACTGGCCACCTGTTGTCAATCTTTTGTTTTTCTTAAAAAGATGCCGTAGCTGGCTGGCTAGAGAAAAAAGCGACCGGGCTTTTTTTGGTATTGTTCTATTAGTCAGATAAAAAAAGCCCCAAGCACGGCTTGGGGCAAATCATCATGAGGCAATGTGACAGATTGCTTTCGCGCTCCATCGACTGTAATGATAATTATTCCTAATATGCTTGTCAAGCGCTTATTTCATTATGCTTTTATTTAATCAGTACCAGAAACATACTATATTGTTTTTATTCGATTTTATGGTTGCATAAAATAAATTTGATGTCTATAATGTCCGCCAATGGCAAGTGACACAATTGCGCATGCGCAATAATACTAAAAAAATACAAACAATCCTCCATCTCCTAACAGCGCGTCAGCGCTGTTTTTTTATGCCCCGATCTTTGTTTGGCAAAACCGCAAGTAAACCAACGATTATGCTAAACTGCTTTCTTTTTTCTAATCGGTAAAAATAGACGTACGATGCTCAACGAACCCGCTTTAATGTTGTCTTCTTTGTTGGCTTTAGGGATTGCTGCGCAGTGGCTTGGCTGGTCCACGAAAAAGCCAGCCATTATTTATCTGCTGCTGATGGGCATCATACTCGGTCCAACCCTGCAGCTATTTAACCCTGATGAAGTTTTAGGCGAATGGTTATTTCCGCTGATTTCGCTTGGGGTCGCGATCATCCTTTTTGAGGGCGCGCTCACCCTGAACTTCCAGGAAATTAAAAGCCATGGTCGCGTCGTGACCAACCTCGTGACTGTGGGTGTGTTAATCACGATTGCCATCGCAACCGTCGCTGCCTTGTGGATTATGGACATGAGCTTCGGATTGGCGCTGCTTTTTGGCGCGCTGGTGTGCGTCACCGGGCCAACGGTGATTGTGCCGCTGCTGCGTAGCGTTCGTCCTAATAAAAACATCAGCAATATTTTGCGTTGGGAAGGCGTGGTGATTGACCCCATCGGTGCTTTGTTGGTGGTTTTGGTTTATGAATACATCATCGCCGGTCATTCACCGCTTATCTTTGCCAAAACCATTGTTTTAGGGCTGCTGTTAGGTAGCTTGAGCGCCTATGTGCTTGCCCAGCTATTGAGAAAGCATTGGGTGCCGAAATATTTGCATAACGTTTTCACCCTGGCTTTAGTGTTACTCATTTTCGCCCTATCGAACGCGCTGATTGAAGAATCTGGACTGCTCACTGTAACGGTTATGGGTATGGCTTTAGCGAATATGAAAAACGTACCCACTGACGATATTTTAGACTTCAAAGAAAGCTTATCGATCATCATTATTTCGATGCTTTTTATTATCCTTGCCGCGCGTATTAACTTCGATGGGTTCCAACTAATGGGCTGGAAAGGGGTGTTAATCTTACTCATCATTATGTTTGTTGCCCGACCGTTATCAGTCTGGGTTTCCGCCTTAGGATCGAATTTATCGACCAATGAAAAGCTCTTGATCAGCTGGATTGCCCCGCGTGGGATTGTCGCCGCCGCTGTTTCATCGCTGTTTGTCCTTAAGCTTGGCGAGATTGATGGCCATGATGTGTTAGTACCTTTGGTGTTCACGATTATTATCGGTACGGTGATGGTACAAAGCTTAACCGCGAAACCACTAGCCAATTGGCTTAAAGTCGCTGATCCCAACCCGAACGGGGTTTTAATCTCCGGGATTAACCCTTTTTCCTTACTTCTTGGCAAAGCGATTAAAGAAAACGGCTTTGATGTGATGTTAGCCAGCTCAAGCTATGATCAAACGGCCAAAGCGCGCATGGAAGGGATGAGCGTGTATTATGGTGATCTGGTTTCAGAGCATGCGGATCGTCATCTCAGTCTGGTTGGCTACGGTCATCTTTTAGCGCTTCACCAACGCGATGAGCAAAATATGCTGGCGACCCTGCGCTATCGTAGTGAGTTTGGTCATCATCGAGTGTATCGCATCAAAGTTTCTTCGCGCAGAAACGACAACCAGCGCAATAATACCTATCAAGAGTGGGATAGCGCATGGTTATTTTCGCCTGAATATACCTATAGTGAACTGACCATGATGGTCAGCGGTGGCGCACAAACACGCAGTACCAATATCAGCGAAAGCTATGGCTTTGATCAGCTGCTCGCTGAAAATCCTAAAGCGGTGATGCTGTTTGCTATATCGCCGACGAAAAAAATCCATTTATTTTCCTCACAGGCAAACTTTAAATTAGATAAAGGCTGGAAAGTCATTTTTATGCTGCCTTTTTCCAAAGAAAAGGAAGTGGAAAAAATTGCCAAGCGACAAGAGAAAAATGGACGTCGCCGCGCTGAAGATACCCAAACGAACAAGGATAACTCATGAAGATACTGATGGTCTGTATGGGCAATATTTGTCGTTCGCCGATGGCTGAAGGAATCGCCCGCGATTTAATCAATCAATACGACGTCAAAAATACACAGGTAGATTCTGCCGGAACCCATGATTATCATGTCGGTGAAGCCCCTGATCGTCGTGCCCAGGAAACCATGGCCAAACATGGTCATAATATTAGTAAGTTACGCGCTCGCGCGTTTTCAGCTGACGATTTTCAGTCTTTTGATCAGATTATGGTGGCTGATGAACATAATTATGCGCGCATCATAGCGCTGGCTGAAGATGACACACAGCGAGAAAAAGTGGTTAAAATGCTCCATTATCATCCGCATTTATTCGATCAAGATGTGATCGATCCTTATTATGGGGGCGATGATGGATTTGAGCGAGTTTACCAACAACTCTACACTTCATTAGATACGTATTTAAAAGCATTATGAATCAAGACGGCGAATCTATTTGGCAAAGCATTATCGCAAATTTATCGGCGATCTTAGACAATGAAGCTATTACGCTGTTGCGTGCCCAGGAATTGCAATACGAAAATCAACAATGGACGATTTTTGTAACCAATAAATTTGCAAAAAAAACCATTGAAAATAGATATTTACCTTTTATTAGCGAGGCGCTAAAAAAATTTTCTATCCATCAGTTCGACATCCAGTATGAAGAACGGGATATGTTTTTACCGCGCAAAAAGAAACCGGCGCGTAAAGCGTTTCAAAGCAACCTTAACGCAGATTACCAATTCCATAATTTCGTCCCTGGCCCGTCTAACGACCAGGCGTACGCTGCGGCACAACGTGTCGGTGAGGGATACCTCGATTACAATCCGCTGCTCATTTATGGTGGTACCGGTTTAGGTAAATCCCACCTGATGCACGCGGCCGGCAATGCTTTGCGCGCGCGTGGTAATAGCCGGGTGATGTATTTAACCGCTGAAACCTTTGTGAACGACTTTATTCGCGCGATTAACGATAAAAGTAAAAATATGCGTGATTTTGCCGATCAATACCGCAACGTCGATGCCTTATTGATCGATGATGTGCAATTTTTAGGCGGCAAAGACCGTTCTCAGGCGGAATTTTTTCACACCTTCAATAGTTTATTTGATAATAAACGACAAATTATTCTCACTTGCGACCGCTACCCTAAAGAAATTGAAGGCTTGGAAGATCGCTTAAAATCGCGCTTTGGTTCGGGTTTGGCGGTTTCGGTTATTCCTCCAGAGCTGGAAACCCGAGTGGCGATTTTACAAACCAAAGCACGCAATATTAATCTGTCGCTTTCTGATGAAGTGGCGTTTTTTATTGCCAGTCATGTGGTGTCTAACGTTCGTGAATTAGAAGGCGCACTGCGCCGTGTATTTGCCTTGTGTGAATTCCGCCAAGCAACACCGACCATTGAATTAAGCCGCGAAGCGCTCAATGATCTGATTAACGCACAAAACAAACAAATCAGCTTGGATAACATCCAAAAGCTGGTGGCGCAGTTTTACCGGGTGAGCATCGACGAGCTGCACTCAAAAAGCCGTAAGGCATCGATTACCCGACCACGACAAATTGCGATGGCATTAGCAAAAGATTTGACACGACATTCTTATCCAGAGATTGGCCAGGCTTTTGGTGGCCGCGACCACACCACAGCAATGCACGCGTATAAAAAGATTCAACAGTTATGTAAAGAAGATTCTGATTTTAATGAAGAATATAGAGGGTTACGGATGTCGATTACCGGATGAGCACAACCCTGGGATAAACCTAGGATAAGTTGTGGACAATTATGGGATAAAAAAAACCATTGAGTTATCCCTTTTTATCCACACACTGTGCACAAGTTCATCCAATCACGCTAAACCCATTTTTTCTAGTAAAATAAGCAGTTGATACACTTATCCACTCATCCACAAGACTTACGGCGAAGACGAGATATAAAAAGAGGTATTTATGAAATTTAGGATTGTGAAAGAAACGTTGCTTGATGCGCTGAATGACATCAATGGCATTGTCGAACGCAAATCCCCTTCGGTCATCATCACCCATGTGTTAATCGAAGCAAAAGATGGCGCACTTTATCTAACAGGAACTGACACCGAGGTCACCTTAAAAGCCAATATCGCCGCTGAAATTCGTGAAGAAGGGTCTATTACCGTTCCTGCGGGTAAATTTGCTGACGTGGTTAAGAGCATGCCTAATGGTGTGTTTATTGATTGTCAGCTTAACGAAGCACAATTCGTTATTCGCGCTGGCAACAGCCAGCTCAACCTAGTCACCTTACCGTCGATGGACTTCCCAGTATTAGAAGTCAGCGACAGTGACTACAGCATTCAGATTAATAGTATGACGCTACATGAAGCGATGCAGAAAGTGCGTTTTTCAATGGCCACTCAAGATGTACGCTATTATTTGAACGGCCTGTATTTGCATACTTTGGGTGAAAGCAACCGCATTCACGCGGTTTCGACTAACGGACACCGACTTTCTTGTGCGGGTGCGCAAACCGAAAATAGCGAACAAAGCGAACACGGTATTATTTTGCCGAAAAAAGCAGTTAATGAATTAGCGAAATTAACCGGTCGTTTTGATCAAAGCCTGAGTCTTGGTATCAGTCAACGGCAATTAACCCTGCATTTAGCCAACTATACCTTTACTACCAACCTGGTTGAAGGCAATTATCCAGATTATGAAAATGCGATTCCTGACAAACAAGAGCAACCGATTATTATCGCGCGTGAAGTGTTTATCGAAGCCTTACAACGGGCAAAAGTCTTGTTGGTTGATCGTCATGATGGTATTCGTCTCACCTTTGATGAGCATGTATTACGACTGGCAGCGCGAAACCAAGATAATGAAACCTCTAATGAGACCCTTGATGTAATTAACAACCGCTTTGAGCTGTTAGAAACCACCTTTAACATCAATTATTTAATCGAAGCCTTAAGCCATATTGAAGGAGAAAATATTCTCATGCATATCAGCAGTGGTGAAAGCGCCTGCTTGATTACTAGCGAGGAAGACCCGCAAGTACGCTATGTGATTATGCCAATGGGTAATTAATGCTCTTATCTTCACGGCGGTTTTTTCCTTTTTTTATCACCCAATTTGGTGGGGCATTTAACGACAACCTGTTTAAAAACGCGTTGTTGGTTTATTTAACCCTCACCGTTTCCTCGAGCCGTGAACTGAGCTTATATTCAAACTTAGCGATGGCGCTGTTTATAGCGCCGATGTTTTTATTTTCAGCCTGGTCGGGGTTGATTGCCGATCGTTTTGAAAAACAAGGCTTAATCGTCAAAATTAAATGGCTGGAAGTGCTGATTATGGGCCTTGGCGTCATGAGCTTTATCAGCGAACAAGTTTGGATGATGCTGTTGGTGTTATGTCTCTTAGGCCTGCAATCAACCTTTTTTGGACCGATTAAATACGGAATTTTGCCTGAGCGTCTGCGTGAAGATGAGCTGATGTTAGGTAATGGTCTGGTTGAGGCGGGCACATTTCTCGCTATTCTTGCCGGAACCTTACTTGGCGCGTATCTAGTCAGTTTAGAGGCGATGCAATGGCTGTTATTTGCCACTATGTGCCTCACAGCGTTCATAGGACTGTTTGCCGCCTGGTTCATTCCTAAGGGCAATAAAGGAAGCGCTAAAATAGAGCTACCGCCGTTTAAACCCTGGCAGCAAACCCGTGATTTGCTCAAAGAAACCGCTAAAGAAAAAATTATATTACAAAGTATTTTAGCGATATCCTGGTTTTGGTTGCTCGGTGGTGCGCTGTTAACGCAAATTCCGCAATATAGCCGGGACGTTCTTGGTGGTGATCCATCGGTGACCACCTATTTATTGGTGCTTTTTTCTTTAGGTATTGGCATAGGTTCTTTGGCAGCGCATTTTTTTTCCCATGGGCGAATCGAGCCAGGGTTGGTGCCTTTTGGTGGTTTTTTACTTGCGCTGGGTTTGGCAGGCGTGATTGCGATTGATCAGACGCAAACCAAAACGCTTTATGGTTTTGCTGAGTTTGTTCGTGAAGGCGCGTTTATTTCAGCGAGCTTGTCATTTTTCTGTTTAGCCTTTGCAGGTGGGCTCTATGTTGTACCGCTGTATGCCTTAATTCAAGCGCGTGCTGAAACTGGTCGCAAATCGCAAACAATCGCTGCGAATAATATTCTCAATGCGCTGTTTTTAGTGATCATCAGCGTATTTTCCCTATTAATTCTCAGCGTGATTGGTTGGTCGTTCCAAACCCTATTTAGCATCCTATTAGTGGTGCATTTATTGGTGTGTGCGTATATCTTCACCATAGTGCCGGAGTTTATTTTCCGTTTGATCGTGATCACGATTTGCACCCTGATGTATCGTTTACGGGACAGTGGGCGCGATAATATTCCTCAAGAAGGGTCAGCGTTTGTGATTTGCAATCATGTGACCTATCTTGATCCGCTGATTTTAATGGCGGTGAGCCGTCGACCAATTCGCTTTGTGATGTATCATAAAATCTTCCACGTACCAGTGCTTAAATGGCTGTTTAAAACCGCTCGTGCGATCCCTGTGGCACCAAGACATGAATGTGAAAAAACGTATCAGCAAGCGATGGAAACCGTGCATGAAGCGTTAGAAAATGGCGAATTAGTGGGTATTTTTCCTGAGGGTAAAATTACCCCTGATGGCAGCTTGCAGCCGTTTCGTGAAGGTATCGAACGCATGCTTGCCCGCGATCCGGTGCCAATTGTGCCGATGGCGCTTGGGAATCTATGGGGCTGTTTTTTCAGTCGTCATAATGGATTATTCCGTAGCTTGCCGCGTAAATGGATGGCAAAAATTCCGCTAACCATCGCTGAGCCGTTACCCGCAACCACCTCAGCGGCAGAGATGCAAAACCGTGTTGCGGCATTATTAGCTGAGCAAACGCATTAAAAACGTACAGTAAGTCGTTAATCACATTCGCTTTTATAGGGCTCATCGATTAAAATAGGTCAATATTTATTGACAACCAAAACAGGTGTTTTTAATATTAACAACCTTAATGGTTGTTTTAAGAAGTTATGAATCACACCCCATCGATACTGATACAAGGCGATATTATTGGTTCTAAGAAAGAACCTTTAATATGGGTCGATAAGCTATCTTCTGCGCTTGATCAGCTCAATCAACGCTACGCGTCTGCTTTTACGATGCCCTTTTCTATAGTTGCCGGAGACGGTTTTGGCGCCGTGGTTAACGATTTAGCGGATGCTGTGACGCTGGTTCAGCGCTTACAAGGGTTACTTGCACCGGTTGAGGTTCGGGTGGTGATTGTTTGTGGTGAAATTAATCAGGCTAAGGCTGATAATTTTAACGAGCTTCATGGTGATGCCCTATTGGTGGCTAATCGCTGCATTAATCAGCTCAAAAAAACCGGCAAACATTTTTCTATTCACTGTACGGATGAAGCGCTGGGTTTAGCGATAGAAGGTATGATTAATCTGATCTTTGCGCTAAGAAAAGACTGGTCAGTGCAGGCGTGGGCAACCAATGCGTATCACCTAAAGGGATGCAAACAAAAAGAGATTGCTGAAGCCTTAGGGATCACCCAACAATATGTGTCAAAATTGATGATCGCATCAAATATGCGCCTCATTCACACCTGCCAAGCGGATTTATTGCGTCTGATTGCTTTAAATAATGGGGGATGATTGATGGCTTTATTCATTATGCTCTGTGCTTATGTAATTGCTTGGCAATTAAGCAATTATTTAATCAAAACGCTCGTTTCTACAAACAATCACCCATCTTCGACAAGCGTTGATGTTAATCGTGATGGCGATATCGATCAAAAGGATCAACAAATCATTCGCAATGGCTATATTATTGGCAAATGTGAAAACTTAATTATTGTGACGTTAGTGCTTAGCGACGCCATTACTGGTTTGGCGTTGATTTTTGCGGCGAAAAACCTGGTGCGACAGGAAGATATTAAACGCAATGCCGGCTTCTTTTTGGTCGGCACGATGGTTAATTTTACCGCCAGTTTAATGGTCGCTTTTATCGCCAAATACGTTATTTCTTTAGTCAGTTAATCTATTCTGTCACAGTATTTAGCTGCGCTGCATCAGGGTAACGCGGTCGCGTCCACCGTGGTCTTGTACGGTGCTAATTTGTTGCCAAAGCGCACGGTTTTGCGCCAATTCGCGCAGCTTTGCTGCTTGCTCGAAACCGTGTTCGAGTAATAACCAGCCGCCAGGTTTGAGCGCGCGCGCAGCGTGATCAATTAAATGCTTCAAATCGGCATAGCCTTGTTCTGCGGCAACCAACGCGCTATAAGGTTCGTAGCTAAGTGATGTGAGGTGTGGGTCATCATCGGCAATATAAGGCGGGTTACTCATAATCACATCGAAGGCACTATCAGCCAATGGCTCAAGCCAATCGCCCAGTATAAAAGCCACATTCGTTATTTGGTGGCGCACTGCATTTATATTGGCTACGCGCAGGGCTTCTAAACTGCGGTCGCTGGCGATGACCTGTGCATCGGGTCGGGTTTGTGCCACAGCGAGCGCTAAGGCGCCGCTACCGGTGCCTAAATCAGCAACTAATGGTGTGGGACAACCTTTCAAACAGCCAAGCGTGGTTTCGAGTAGACATTCGCTATCGGCGCGTGGAATGAGCGTGTGTTGATTGACCGCTAGATCTAAGGTATAAAATGGCTGGTGTTCGACCAAATAAGCCAAGGGTTCGCCGTTTAATCGTCGAGCGAGCAATTGATTTAAGTGTTGCTGTTGGCTGGTACTCAGCTCAGGATCGTGAATGCGCTGTTGGGTTGGGTTGAGGCCGGTCACATAAGCAAGTAACCAGCGTGCCTCAACCATCGCCTCATCGCTGTCGATTTTGCCACAGGCGGCAATCAACCATTGGTTGAGGGTCATGCGTTTTGCAAATCGAGCAAGGCATTGGTTTCCTGCTCTTGTTGCAGAGGTTCGATAATCGCATCTAACGCTCCTTCGAGTATCTCATCAAGCTGATACAGGGTGAGGTTAATGCGGTGGTCGGTAACACGCCCTTGCGGATAATTATAGGTGCGGATGCGCTCGGATCGATCGCCACTACCGACCAGGCTTTTACGCTCAGCAGCCTGTTCGGCTTGCGCACTTTGTCGTTGGGCATCGAGCAGGCGCGCTTGTAGGAGGCTCATCGCTTTAGCGCGGTTTTTATGCTGTGAACGTTCTTCCTGGCATTCAACCACCACACCACTGGGTAGATGCGTGATACGGATGGCGGAATCGGTTTTGTTGATGTGCTGCCCGCCAGCGCCTGATGCGCGATAGGTATCAACGCGTAAATCCGCCGGATTAATCTCAATGGCTTGCACGTCTTCACCTTCGGGTAGCACAGCAACGGTGGCGGCTGAAGTGTGGATACGTCCGCCGGATTCGGTTTCCGGAACGCGCTGCACGCGGTGGGCGCCGGATTCGAATTTTAAGGTCGAATACACCTGGTTACCGCTGATGCGTGCAATGATTTCTTTATAGCCACCGTGTTCGCCCGCGTTATCGGATAAGATATCGATCTGCCAGCGTTTGCTCTCGGCGAATTTGGCGTACATACGCCATAAATCGCCAGCAAAGATTGCAGCTTCATCACCACCGGTACCGGCGCGAATTTCTAAATACACATTGGCTTCATCGAGTGGATCTTTGGGGATCATTTGCCGCTGCAGCTGTGCTTCGCAGGCGATTAGGCCTTGTTCAAGCGTTTCGCGCTCACTTTTGGCGAGTTCAGCCATCTCGGGATCATTTTCCATATCCTCAAGATCTTCAAGCTCACGCAGAATACGTGAGCGCTCATGGATATTTTGCACAACTGGTGTGAGTTGTGCGTGTTCCTGACCATAGACGCGTAATTTATCGGGGTTAGCGGCGGTTTCCGGGTCAGCGAGTAGCGCATTGAGCTCTTCTAAGCGCTCAGCAATGGTGTCGAGTTTGGCAAGAATCGTGGCGTGCATGAATAATGGTTATGAGTTGGAATGGTTGTTATCGACGTTAAAGGTATCGGCGACAATGGCAAGCCAGTCTTTATGATCTGGCGGAATAGCGTTGATCAGTTCGCTGGGGTTATGGAGCAGCTTATTGGTTAATTTATAGCTCATTTGTTCGAGGACAATCGCTGGATCATCACCATGGGCTAGGCGGCGATACGCATCTTGTAACAGCTGTAAGCGCAGATCGTTGGCGTTTTCGCGAATTCGCCGCACGATTTGTTGCTGGGGCTTGAGTGCAGCCAGCCGAGGAAATCATCGCTGTAGAGATGGATCATCACCTCAGCTTCACCAGCAGCGGTTTTACGCGCACTCATATTGTCATCGATGATTTGCTCGAGGTCGTCGATACCGTAAGTAAAGGCTTGAGAAAGCGTATTGATGTCGCTATCAAAATTCCGTGGCAACGCTAAATCGACGTACACTTGCAGGTTATTGCGGCGTTTTTTCATCGCCTGCTTGGCGTGATCGCGAGTGATGAGTGCATAATCTGCGCGTGCGGTGCCAAAAATCATGTCCGCTTCGTGCAGGTGGTCAGAGAGCTGCGTCAAAGAGATTGCATAACCGCCGGTTTCTTCAGCCAACATTTGTGCATTTTGCAGGGTGCGGTTGGCAATGATTAGATGTCCAATACCGGCATCACGTAAGTATTTTGCGGTGAGTTGTCCTGTATCACCAGCGCCAATGACTAAAGCACTGCGCCGCTGGTGATCGTCAAAGAATTGTCGGGTTAGCTTAACCCCGGCATAAGCTACGGATACGGGGTTTTCACCAATCGCGGTGTTGTGGCGAACTTGTTTGGCAATCGCAAAGCTTTGTTGAAACAGACGGTCTAGGATCGAACCCACCGAACCTGAGCGCTTACCCAGACGATACGCATCTTTGAGTTGGCCGAGGATTTGTGGCTCACCTAAAATTAATGAGTCCAGCCCACAGGCAACGCGAAACAGGTGATGGATGGCTTCGCGCTGTTGGTAGATAAAAGTACTTTGCGCGAGTTCTTGCGGATCCAGGCCTTTGAGCTCAGCGAGCACGCGACTAAAGGCTGGTGGTTTGCTGGCAGTGGCGTATAGTTCGGTGCGGTTACACGTCGAAACCAAAATCAATTCATTAACATCAAGCAAACGGCGCGCGGCACTTAAGAGCGCTTCGCCCTCCTGCTGGGTAAACGCCAGACGCTCGCGCAGCGCGACCGACGCCGTTTGATGGCTAATGCCATAGGCGTAAAGCGTGTTTGATTGTGAATGATTGTCAGCCAAGTTTGCCATCATGATAAAAAATATCGTGTTATTCTAAGGCATTTTACGCTGGCTTTTAAGGTTTAGGGGATATTTTGTCGGCATTTCGTTATCCATCGTGGCTCATACTTGGCGTTGTGTTAGGGCAGACGTCGGCGCAAGCCTATGCTGATAATGCGCCATGGGATAAAGACGCGCAGCGATTATATGATGTGTTAACCGCGGAATTTGACGACCAACGTGGTAATTACCAAGCGGCAATGGACACCATGGCGCGCGTTTCGGCCGACAGTAAACAATACGAAAGCTTTCAATATACCTTCAATTTAGCGATGGATGTGCTCAATTATCAGCAGGCAGAGAGCACCGCGCGTTCGTGGGTGGCAACCTTTGATGAGGATTTATCCGCGCATTGGTCGCTGGTACAAGTCTTACTGGCCAGCAAACAGGTTGACGAGGCATTTGACGAAATTTGCCTGATTTTTAATCTTGATGATACGCCACATCATGTTGCGCAATTATCGCGCTATCTTACCGAACTGCCCGATAGTGATGCGCGACTTGCTTTGTTACAACGTCTTTCAAAACGTTATCCAGATAATGCCTACCTTTATTATTACATTGGCATTATGGCCAAAGAGCAAGGCAAAATCGCTGAAACGATCGCTGCGTTTAACCAGGCTTTAGCGCTTGAAGACGATTGGCCACAACTTTTACAAATGCAGGCTAAATCGTTAGCGAGTATCGGGCAACTTAGCCGCGCGAGCGAGATTATGGACAACTTGTTGGCGAAAAACCCCGATGATGAATACCTCTTATCTGCTTATATTGATATGTTGGTTGCCCATTATCAGTGGCCGGAAGCGATTGCCTTGGCTGAACGCTGGCGGGTTGTCAATCCGGAGTCAGTCGAGCTGCGTCAGCTACTCGCCTGGCTTTACGGTCAACGCGGTGAGGTGGCAAAAGCGTTGCCGGAATACCGTGCTTTGCTAGATGAGGGCTTGCTCGGTTACGATCAATATTTATTTAGTGCCGCACAGGTTTATGGTAACGCGAATGATATGGCGACTTCGGTGGCTTTATTAGCGCAAGTACCGGAAAACTCGGTGTTACGCCTACTAGCGTTACAGCAAATTGCTCTAAATGTGTTTCAAGCAGGCAATATTGAGCGGGCGCAGAAGCGTTTTGCTGCGCTGCGTCAAGAATTTCCTGATTATGCGTTGGAGATGTATTTGCTTGAGGCGAATCAGCTTGATCGCTTAGCGCTTTGGGCTGAAGGCGATCAATTGCTTGCTGAGGCCAAAGCACGTTATGGCGATCAAGTCGATGTGCTGTACGCTTTAGCCAAACATGAAAGCGCACAGCACAATACCGTTGCCGCTGAGGCGTATTACCGGCAAATACTGAGCTTAGATGCGGCTAATATCGATGCGCTCAATGCTTATGGCTACTTGCTGCTTACCCAAACCGACCGCCAAGAAGAAGCCGCACAAATGATCAAACAGGCGATCGCGCAATACGTTGACTCGCCAGCGATTCAAGACAGCTACGGCTGGCTGTTATACCAGCAAGGCAAGCCTGAAGAGGCACTAATTTGGTTACGTCGAGCTTATGCTGGGTATCGCAGTACCGATATCGTCTCGCATTATATTGACGTTTTGATGGCCACAGACAAACGCGATTTGGCCGAAGAAGTCTATCGCTATGAATATGGCGCAGCGAAAGAGCCGCAAAAACTCGAATCACTCGGTGCACGTTATGAATTTAGCGTTAATAGTCCCTAAAGGGGTATCAACTATGATGACTTTTTTCCGGAAAAAGCACCACTATGCTGTGTTGGCGCTGGCGATGCTGGCTTTGAGCTGTGTGAGCACCGCACCGATCAATGAGCAGATCAGCACCGCACAATGGTCAGCAGATGGCCGAATGGCGCTCAAATACCCGTTTTGTCGTGAGTATCAAGCTTGTGAACCGCGCGCGGTGAATGCGGCATTTTTCTGGCGCCACTTGGATGCAGATGAATCCCTCACGCTATTTGACCCCAGCGGACAGGCGCAGCTGCAGCTCGATTATCAAGGCGATCAGGTACGGGTACGCGAAGGACAAGAAGAACAGTGGTTAAGCGTTGATGAACTGACTTCGCGCTTAGGCCTACCGCTGCCGCTGGCTGATGTTGCAACTTGGCTGCGTGAGGAAAAAACACAGACAGAGTGGCGGGAAGCGGGTTGGCAGGTCCGGGTCAGCGATTGGCGTGGGAGTTATTACCGTCGTTTGGATATGACGCGTGAAGATTATCGGGTACGATTATTGATTGATGAGATGCGTTCTTTATAGCCTGTAGCACAGGCTAAATGGTGCTCAATGAACCCATTGACACCCTAACGAAATAAAAAATTGCTTTTTAAGGTTGCTAGCGCAGAAAATATCCGTATAATACGCGCTTTCCCGATAAATTTCGGGTAAAAATGTTCATTTGGGGTGTAGCCAAGTGGTTAAGGCACCAGGTTTTGATCCTGGCATGCGTAGGTTCGAATCCTTCCACCCCAGCCATTTTCTTAAGAAGATTATTAAGGTGAATGCCGTGTCACGAGGCAGTATGACCGTCTTCACGGGTAACGCTAATCCGCAGCTTGCTCGTCAAATCGTTCAACATTTAGGTTTGCCATTAGGCAATGCTTCCGTCAATCAATTTTCTGATGGCGAAGTACAAGTAGAAATTAATGAGAATGTACGCGGTAAGGATGTTTTTATCATCCAGCCGACCTGTACACCAACCAACGACAGCATCATGGAGCTTTTGGTGCTCAGCGATGCGTTACGTCGTTCGTCAGCGAACCGTATTACCGCAGTCATGCCATATTATGGCTATTCACGACAGGACCGTCGCCCGCGTTCAGCGCGTGTGCCGATTTCGGCTAAAGTGGTCGCGAATATGATCGCCAGCGTCGGTATTGATCGTGTGATGACGCTTGATTTACACGCTGATCAAATCCAAGGGTTTTTTGATTTCCCCGTGGATAATATTTACGCAACCCCAATCTTCTTAAACGATATTTTATCGCAAAACCATGATAACTTAGTGGTTGTTTCACCAGATATCGGTGGCGTACTTCGTGCTCGTGCAACTGCTAAGCGGGTTGATGCTAAATTAGCGATTATTGATAAACGTCGCCCACGGCCAAACGAATCAGAAGTGATGAATATTATTGGTGATGATATCAGCGGCTGTAACTGCGTGATTGTTGATGATATCGTCGATACCGCTGGTACCTTGGGTAATGCGGCATCTGCGCTTAAAGAGCGTGGCGCGAAAACAGTCACCGCGTATTGTACGCATGCGGTATTATCCGGTAATGCGGTCAATAATGTGAAAAACTCAGGACTTGATGAGTTGGTAGTTGCTGACTCTATTCCACTGCGTGAAGACGCGAAAAAGTGTGAGAAAATTCGTGTGCTGTCGATTGCCGGCCTGGTTGCCGAAAGTATTCGCCGTATTCACGTTGAAGAATCGATTTCATCGCTGTTTGTTGATTAAAACCAACGGCGATTTTTGTGGAGCGCTGGTCGCAAGCGCTCTTTTTTGTTAACTGGAGAGAAAAATGTCTCAAGACTATAAATATGAACTGCACGGTATGATCCGTCAGGACAATGGGAAAGGTGCGAGCCGCCGCCTGCGTCGTGAAGGATGGGTTCCGGCTATTGTCTATGGTGGCGAAGGTGAGCCTTTGTCGATCGCTGTTAAGCAAGATGAATTGGTGAAAAACGCCAAGCATGACAGCTTTTATTCACAAATCATTAATTTGAAAATCGACGGACAGGATGATCAAGAAATCCTCGTGCGTGATGTCCAGCATCATGTATTTAAGCCGTTGTTCCAACACTTCGATTTCCAGCGCATTGTTCGCGGTCAAGAGCTTTATGCAACCGTACAATTGCACTTCATCAACGAAGAAACTGCCCCTGGGGTTAAAGACGAAGGCGGGATTATTTCGCACTACCTCAACTCAGTGGATATCGTTTGTCGTCCGCGTCACTTACCTGAATACATTGAAGTGGATATGGGTGAGGTTGAAATGGGTACCGTCATTCACTTAAGTGATCTGGTTATGCCAGAAGGCGTCCGTCTGGTTCAGGAAGAAGAGCTTGAAGAAACTGCTGTGGCGCAAGTGGTTTACCCACAACGTGCTGAAGAAGACGTTTCAGAAGACGGCATTGAAGCTGATGACGCAGAAGATGCGGCAGAAGGCGAAGATGACGCCAACGAGAACGACGAAGCATAAGCCTCAAGCGATGATTAAGCTCATCGTTGGTCTCGGCAACCCCGGAGACCGCTACGCCAAAACCCGCCATAATGCGGGTTTTTGGCTATTAGATGCCTTAAATTGTGACAGCGCTTGGCGCGAAGAAGCTAAATTTTTTGGCCAATACGCAAAAGTGTTTGTGAAGTCACAACCGCTGCATTTATTAAAGCCACAAACGTTTATGAACCGTAGTGGTCAATCGCTGGCTGCGATTGCCCGATTTTATGATCTTACCCCGGAAGAAATCCTCGTGGTTCATGATGAGCTCGATTTACCTGCTGGTAGCGTCAAACTCAAACTTGGCGGTGGACACGGTGGGCATAATGGCTTGCGTGATATCATCAAAGCGCTTGATAGCAAAGACTTTTATCGTCTACGTATAGGGATTGATCACCCAGGTGATCGCAGTGAAGTGATTAACTATGTGCTTAAACCACCGGGCAAAGAACAACGCATTGAGATTGACCGCGCGATTGATGCGGCGATTGATGTGTTACCCGTTCTGGTGAGCGAAGGTGCTGAAAAAGCGATGAACCGCTTACACACACGCTAAAATTTTTCAGCACAACATCTTTGTCTTGGGCTACACAGCCTTCCATGCGTTATAATACGCGCCATTTCAATAGATAATCAGGAGGTTCCATGGGCTTTAACTGTGGGATTGTTGGTTTGCCGAATGTCGGTAAATCGACGCTTTTTAATGCGCTGACCAACGCCGGTATTGAGGCGCAAAATTATCCGTTTTGTACCATCGAGCCGAATACGGGGATTGTCCCGATGCCGGATCCGCGCCTAGATGCGCTGGCGGTTATCGTTAAGCCTGAACGCGTACTGCCCACGACCATGGAGTTTGTTGATATTGCGGGTCTGGTAGCCGGTGCTGCTCAAGGTGAAGGACTGGGCAACCAGTTTTTGGCTAATATCCGCGAAACGGATGCGATTGCCCAGGTGGTGCGGTGTTTTGACAGCGATGATGTAGTGCATGTGGCCGGTAAAGTTGATCCACTGGCCGATATTCTCGTCATTGAATCGGAGCTGATCTTAGCGGATATGGTGTCGTTGGAAAAAGCCCAGCAACGCCTGACACGGATCGCTAAAGGTGGCGATAAAGATGCGAAGCTGAAGTTAGATGTGATCGCCAAACTCTTACCGCATTTAGAAGATGGTAAGCTTGCACGCACTTGCGATTTAAGCGAGGAAGAGCGCGAGGCCGCACGCGATTTATTTTTGCTCACCATGAAGCCAATGATGTATGTGGCCAATGTCGATGAAGACAGCGTTGAGGATAACGCTTACGTTGCCGTAGTACGCGAAAAAGCCGCAAACAGTGACGCAGTGGTGGTCACCGTATGTGCGGCGATTGAAGCTGAGTTAGCGCAGCTTGATAAGCAAGAACAATTGGAACTGCTTGGCGAATACGGGCTCGATGAGCCCGGGCTCAATCGAGTGATTCGTGCTGGTTACGAGTTGCTCGATTTAGGCACCTATTTTACTGCGGGCGTTAAAGAAGTTCGCGCGTGGACGATGCCTAAAAACGCCACAGCCCCACAAGCAGCCGGGGTGATTCACACCGATTTTGAGCGTGGGTTTATTCGCGCTGAAGTGGTCGCTTATGAAGATTTTATCGCCTGCAACGGTGAGCAAGGTGCTAAAGAAGCCGGTAAATGGCGTTTAGAAGGTAAAGAATATCGGGTTAAAGAAGGCGATGTGATTCATTTCCGCTTTAACGTTTAATCGTAATAACGAGGAACAAATAATGGCTAATTATTCAACCAGTGAATTTCGTGGTGGTTTGAAAATCATGCTCGATGGAGACCCTTATACCATCGTCGAAAATGAGTTTGTCAAACCAGGTAAAGGTCAGGCGTTTAACCGCACTAAAGTGCGTAATTTAAAAACCGGTCGTGTGATTGAGCGCACCTTTAAATCGGGTGATAGCGTGCAAGCCGCTGATGTTCATGAAACTGAGATGCAATACCTCTATAAAGATGAAGACAATTGGTATTTCATGAACCTGGAAAGCTTTGAACAGCTACCGGCGCCAAATAGTGCCTTAGTCGATGCAGAAAAATGGATTCGCGAGCAAGACCTGTGCACGGTGGTATTATGGGATGGCAATATTATTAGCGTCACCGCGCCAAATTTCGTTGAATTACGGGTGGTTGATACCGATCCGGGCGTACGCGGCGATACATCTGGTGGCGGCGGTAAGCCGGCAACGCTAGAAACCGGCGCTGTGGTGCGTGTACCACTGTTCTTATCGATTGATGAGGTGGTTCGCGTGGATACGCGTAGTGGCGAATACCTGGGGCGCGCTAAAGACTAAGCGTGCGATACCCTCTTGGCTATGGCTTAGGCTATAATCATAGGCGCAACATTCGTAAGAGGAGCAATAACATGATCTTAACCCGTAGTACTTGGCTGGTGGCCTTACTGGCGCTGGCCTCTTGTGTGACTGTGAATATTTATTTTCCGGCGGCGGCGGCAGAAAAAGCCGCAGACAGCATTATTGATGATGTATGGAATGAATCTGCGATGGTTGTGCCGAATAACGCACCGGTAGTTGAATTGGGCACGTATTCTGCCTCACGTGAATTATTGGTGGGCCTGCTGAATGTAATCAGCGCTGATGCTCAGGCGCAAAGCGTTGATTTTAACGCCAGCTCGCCAAAAATTGAGCAAATTAAATCGCGTATGGGCACTCGCTTTAGTCAAATGAAACCGCTGTTTGCCAGTGGTGCGATTGGCTTGACTGGAGATGGGTATGTGGCGATTCGTGATGCTCAAGCAGCGCCAATGGCCCAGCGTGGACAAATGAACCAATGGGTGAATGCTGAAAACGCTGACCGCAAAGCGCTTTATCAAGCGATTGCTGAGGCGAATAATCAGCCAAGCTGGTTCGCGCAAATTCAAGAAACCTTCGCCCAGCGTTGGATTTCCCAAGCACCTAGCGGCTGGTGGTATCAGTCTAATGGTCAGTGGAAACAAAAATAAGGCAGCGCGTTGTTACAGAATATCCTCGTTTTTGATATTGAAACCATCGCTGATATCGATGCGTATCGCGCGCTCAATGGTGGGTTGACCGAGCTCGATGATGGTGATGTGTATCGTTTGATGGCCAGTGAACGCTTAAGCGAAGCTGGCTCAACATTTATGCGTCACCATTTACATAAAATCGTTGCCATTTCTGCGGTGATGAAAACCGCTTCCGGTGAGCTGAAAGTCTGGTCGCTTGGTGATGAGGAAAGCAGTGAATATGAGCTGATCAATCGCTTTTTCCAAGGTATTGATCGTTTTAGCCCAACACTGGTCAGCTGGAATGGTGGTGGCTTTGATTTGCCTGTGTTGCAATACCGGGCGTTATTCCATGGTATTAATGCGCGGCGCTATTTTGAGATTGGCGATGACGAGCGCGATTTTCGCTATAACAACTATCTCGCCCGTTTTCATTGGCGTCATATCGATATGATGGATGTCTTATCCGGCTTTCAGCCGCGTGCTGTCGCAAGTCTCGATGATATTGCCAAGCTGTGTGGGTTTCCAGGCAAACTCGATGTCGATGGTTCGGCGGTTCAGCAGCTTTGGGATGAAGGGAATGTGGCAGATATCCGCAATTACTGCGAAACCGATGTGTTAAATACGTATCTTGTTTACCTGCGCTTTGAAGTCTTACGCGGCAATCTCGATAAAACAGCGTGCGATCAAGCCATTCAAGAAGTACAAACCTTCCTCAATAACAGCGATAAAGCGCATTTCCAAGCCTTTTTACACGCCTGGATGGCAAGACAAAGATGAGCGATAAAGGCGAGGTGATTTACCGCGTGCAATACCATCACGCTGAGATACAGTACGATATTTACGTGCGTCATGTCTATCCATCCGATATGCCGGGTTTTATTTGTATTGAAGGGTTTCTATTTCAGGAAGAAACGCAGTTGCTGATTGACCCGCGGATGGAAAAACTCAGTCATGAGTTTGCTAACGTTGAGACGGCTTTTATCCCGTATCATCAGATTATTCGCATCGATCAAGTGTCAAAAGCGGGTGAATCGCAAACGAAAACATTAGAGAAAAACGATAAGATTAAAGCTTTTCCACGATTTGTGTAATGAGCGTTTGATCTATGATAAACTGGTTCTTTTCTTTCAATCAATCAGGAGAAAGTGATGAAAAAAACAACATTATTAATGTCAATTCTTGCTGCGTCAGGTTTACTGGTCGCATGCTCAGACGACACACAAGAAAAAGCTAAGGAAGCGGCTGATTCTGCGGCGCAAGAAGTCAAAGATGCGGGCAACGCGGCAGCTGAAAAAGCTGGTGACGCTATGGATGCGGCCAAAGATAAAGCTGACGAAGCGATCCAAGGAGCTAAGGATGCGGCTGAATCTGCTGGTGAGAAGTTAGAAGAAGCAGGCGCTGCTGTCCAAGAGAAAGCCGAGGAAATGGTTGAAGGCGCTAAAGATGCCACCCAAGCTGTTGGTGAAAAACTAGAAGAAGCTGGTAATGCGATCGCTGAAAAAACCGAAGAAACGGTTGATGCGACCAAAGCAAAAGCTGAAGAGTTAATTTCTGGCGCGAAAGAGACCGCCAATGACGCGGCTCAATCTGCACCAGCACAGCAAGCTGAAGCCGGCGCAGAAAACGTTAAGAATGCGGCTGAAGAAGCGGTTGAAGACGTTAAAACTGAAGCTTCAGAGTTGAAGAAAGCTGCTGAGGATGCTATTAATTCAACACAAAGCAACTAAATTTTCTTAGCTTATACAAACCCACGCTTGGCGTGGGTTTTTTTATGCGCTGAATTTGGCGGTTACTGTGTGGCTGCTAACTCAATAAATGCGGTTAGGTAGTCGATCGATAAATCAAGGTTACGTGCGCCGAGATAGATATATTTATGAATCCCCTGATCGCCTAAGCGCAGGCTTCGCAGTGCTAAGTGTTCATGTTGTTCAATCAGCCAACGGGGCATCGCAGCAACCCCTCGACCGGCCGCGACCAACTCCAGGAGAATTTCTGTGGTTTCAATCGTTTTGTGCGCGGCGACACTTGTGTGAGCAGGCTGTAAAAACTGGGTGAATATATCCAGGCGTTCGCTGGGTACGGGATAGGTGAGCAAGGTTTCTGTGCTGAGATCGTGTGGGTCAATCTGTGTTTTACCGGCTAAATGATGGTTATTTGCTACCACCAGCACCTGTTCATAGGCAAACACCGGTGAGAACGTCAGCCCATCAGTGTGCACAGGGTCGGGCGTGATGAGGACATCAACTTCATGATTAATCAGCGCGTTGATGCCGCTAAATTGGAATTGTTGTTTGACGTCTAAATCAACTTCCGGCCAAGCCTGTAAATACGGATGAACGATGGTCAGCAAC
Organism: Suttonella sp. R2A3; assembly: GCF_021513215.1. Lineage (NCBI taxonomy): Bacteria > Pseudomonadati > Pseudomonadota > Gammaproteobacteria > Cardiobacteriales > Cardiobacteriaceae > Suttonella > Suttonella sp. R2A3. The sequence goes on from NZ_CP090975.1 coordinate 1,323,638, forward strand.
CAGCGATAGCAGGGATGACATTCCATACCAATACGCAGGCTGCCTCTTCGTCCTTTAGCATAGCGCTGAAGCTCGGCTTCGGCGTGCTCAAACTGTGGCAATAAACGGCAAGCCATTTCGTGTAATTCCTCACCCGCACGCGTTAAACGCAGGCGCCGTCCGTCTTTTTGCCAGACGTGCACCCCAATATGATCCTCAAGCTTTTTAATCGTGTGGCTTAGCGCCGATTGGCTTAAATGTAGGGTGTTTGCTGCCTGAGTGAGCGTTCCCTGGTCGACCACGGCGCGGATAATGGCGAGATGATGGCGTTCGAGCATAAATGGCGTTGGGGTTAAGTAAATATATGACATACAATAGGCGCTCTTTTGCTTTGACACAAGGAAAACCCATGTCACTCGCGCACAGCAAAGCCTCTCTCATCGGTGGCACGCTTATTATTACCGGAACCATTATGGGCGCAGGGATGCTCGCCATCCCGACCGCGACCGCAGGTATTTGGTTCTATCCTTCTTTGATTTTATTGGCGCTCACCTGGCTGTGCATGATGACTTCAGGACTGCTGATTTTAGAAGCCAATACCCATTACTCGCTCGAGGCCAGTTTCCCGACGATGGTTAAAGATCTATTGGGGCCTTTTTGGTATGTGCTCAACGGCTTGTCACTCGCTTTTGTGCTTTATATTCTGACCTATGCCTATATTTCTGCCGGAGGCGATTTAACCCGCCATAATCTCAATGCTTTATTAGGCAGTGATCAAGTCCCTTATTGGTTGGGACAAACGGTCTTTTTTATTGTCTTGGCCGGCTGTGTGTGGTTTTCTACCCTGTGGGTGACACGCTTCAATGCCATCTTGATTGGCGGGATGGTGCTTACTTTTGTCGCGGCGTGTAGCGGTATGGTGCCTACTGCTTCTTGGTCGGTGTTAACCAATGAGAGCGGTGCTCAAGCTGGTTATTGGGGCTATATTTGGCCGACGTTGACCGTCGCGCTCGCTTCGTTTGGTTTTCACGGTAATGTGCCGAGTTTGCGACGTTATTTTCAAGGCGATGCACGTCGAGTCACGATTGCGGTAATCAGCGGCAGCTTTTTGGCGCTGTTGGTGTATGTGTTTTGGCAGATTGCGGTGCAAGGGAATTTACCGCGAGTGGCGTTTAGTCCGGTGATCGCCGATGACGGACAGCTCTCGAGCTTAATTGATGCGCTGAGTGCTTATACCCAGACAGGCAACGCGATGGCGCTGTTATCATTATTTACTTATCTCGCGATTGCCACATCCTTTTTAGGCGTCACTTTAGGTCTGTTTGATTTTATTGCCGACTTGTTCTCTTGGGATGATAGCGCGTTCGGCAAAGCGAAAACGGCAGCCGTCACATTCTTGCCACCCTTTATCTTTTGCTTATGGAAGCCGTATGGGTTTGTCAGCGCGATTGGTTACGCAGGGCTTGCGGCAACCATCTGGGTTGCAATTATTCCGGTGCTGATGGTGTATGTTGCACGACGACGCTTTAACCAGCAAGGTTTTCGTGTTCCAGGTGGGGTTGTCACCTTAGCAATCGTGATGCTTTTTGGGGTGTTAAACATCGCTGCGCATTTTTTAGCGCAGTTCGGGATTGCCGCACAATATATGCCCAGTTAGTTGAATTTAGGGCAAAATGAGTTCCCGCGTTGATGAAGTCCTTGATTTGGTTATTATTTGAAAAAAGATACTTGAAGATAATTTTTAAGATAAAATCAATGAATGCAGGGTGTTTTTACGCCCTGTAATAACATTTACTTGGAGGTTCATTTATGTTTAAAGGGTTTAAAGAGTTTATTTCTCGCGGTAACGCGATTGATTTGGCGGTTGGTGTGGTGATTGGTGCGGCTTTTGGCGCTGTGGTTACTGGCTTAGTAGAGACATTTATCAACCCACTGATTTCTGTAATTGCTGGCGAGCCTAATTTTGATGATATCGGCTTTACCCTTAATGGTGTACTGTTCCCTATCGGACAAATCATTACCGCATTGGTTAATTTCTTACTCGTGGCCTTTGCGATTTATTTCTTTATTGTTATGCCAATGAACAAATTGAACGCGCGGATGAAAAAAGAAGAAGAAGCCGAAGAAGCGCCAGCAGAGCCATCAGAAGAGGTGGTGTTGTTGCGTGAAATTCGTGATCAATTAGCGAAATCAGACAAAGTTTAAATCACGTTAGTATGCGATGAATTAAGCCCACCTTTTGGTGGGCTTTTTTGTCTCTATAGACTTCCCCACGATTGATTAAAGATAGCCTAAGAGCTGCCACCATAAATAATCCAGCGGCCAAAGCACTACGACACTGATTACGGCAAGTATCAGGCACAGATGGGTAACGTCTCTATGGCTCACATAGCCTGATTGGATGGCAATCATCAAAGGTGGCGCCTGATAAGGCAGCCACACGGTTGAAAAACCCAGCACCTGAATCATCGCTATCGCGTCAACTGATAGGCCACTAGCTTCAGATAAAGTGGTACCCATCGGCGTGAGGATCGCTGGAATGCTGGCTAAGGTGGCCAGTATGCCTGTTAGGCTTGATAGGCCGGCAATGGTGGCAAAGTTGGTCGCGTGTTCCTTTGGGGATAAAGGCGCAATATGCAATAAGGCATCGACCATTTGTGTGGCGAGACCGCTGTGGAAAGCAACCACACCCATGCCGACAATTGCGGCTACATAGAAAAGCGGTTCTAAATTCATCCGGCGAATCGGTTGTTCACCGAGCAAACCGCTACCTGGCCACAAACAGTACAACGCACCGATCATACCGACCCAAGCAGAAGATATACCGTGTATGTCTTCGCTCAACCATAAACCTAAAACGCCGGTCAGTAACAAAGCCAGTTGTTTCGCCGATCGACTCAATGGTGCAGCTTCTAATGGTTGGCGTAGTGGCGCTTTATCACGATAAAAAATACACAATATCGCCCATAAAATCAGCATTTTTAACAGCCCGAGCAGCGGAAAATGCAGCACTAAATACTGCAAATAACTTGGACTGTTAGCAAATAAGCTATCCATCATGCCGATTAAGATGTTGTTTGGAACATTGGCCGGTAATACCGTAAACGCGGGTAGAAATGTGGCAAAAACCATCCCTAGTAACATGCCACGATAAGCACGATCCTCGCGCTGGTAGCCTAACGACTGAGCCAAAGCAGCGACAATGGGCAGTAACAATAAAATACGTCCCATCGCGGAGGGCATGATGAACATCAAGCCACTGCCGAGTAGCATACTGCCGGCGAGTGCGTGATAGACCGAGCGGGCAAGCAATGGCGCGATACAACGCGCAAGATAAGCGCCAAGCCCGGTATGGTTGATCGCCATACCAAGTACAGCACCCGAGAAAAAGAGCCACACGGCTGGTGAGGCAAAGCCAGAGAATAGGATATCCAGCGGCACGACCTGACCGATTACACATAAGAGGAAAAATAGCAGCGCGGTGTAGTATTCCGGTAAGCGTCCACTCGCCCATAAACCAATGGTTAACACGATAACCGTGCCGGCGCGCTGGCTTTGCGACAGCGGGAATACAGTTTGTGCGAGCACCACAGCAAAGATGATGAAAAGCAGTAATCGTGATGGTGAATGTGCTGTGGATGTGCGCATCGCTTTATCCGCTAAACTTAGCCACGAGGCCTAAATCAGCCAGCCCTTGCGCTAAGATATTGAGCACAGCAAAAATGATCACTAACAGTATTACTAACTTGCCACCAGGCACGCGAAAACGACCGCTATTACCCTGTTCTCGGGTTTTGCGCACCATCAGCGCCGGGATGATGATCCCCCAAATGGTTAGGGCAACCCCGGCATAGGCAATGGCGCTGACAAACCCGTAGGGTTGCCACAGGCATAAAGCGAGCGGTGCGACAAAGGCGATGATCGCGGTTTTAAAACGATCGCCGCGACTATCGTTAAAGTGGCAAAAATCGCTGATAAATTCAAAAAGGCCTAGGGCGACGCCTAAAAACGAGGTGGCGATGGCGAAATAACTGAATAACGCCAATAAACCCACCACCGAAGGCGCCAGTACATAAGGCCGCATCGCATCAATGAGCTGCGAGACTTGTCCTCCAGAGGCGATAACAGGGGCAAACTCACTACGCGGTAGATTACCTTGTACAGCCGTTTGCCAAAGTATGTAGAGCAGTAGCACAGAAAAACTGCCTATGATTAATGCCCAGGCGATCTGTGAGGTGCGATCGGCTAAATATACCCGTAACGTTGGCACGTTGATGTGATAGCCAAAAGAGGTTAAAACGACTGGTAGCGATAACCACACATAGCGCCAATTGCCGACATCTTGCTCAGGGATTAAGGTGTTTAGCTGCACGCTCGGTAGTAAGGCACCGCTGGCTAAGAAAAAGGTCAGCAATAACCCACCTAAAATCAATGCGTTAAATCGAGCGACCCAATGATGTGATAGCCAGACAACGAGTCCTAAAACGGCGAAAAAAATCAATTGTCCGACCCAAATCGGTGTGTCGTGGCCGCTGAGTGAGGCGATATTAGCGCTGGTAATATCACCGCCGACCGCGATATAAGCATAGACCAAGATATAGAGCACAAAACCCAGTGATAAGCTGTTAAGCAGTGCCCAGCGGTTACCCAGTAATTGTTTTACCATGGTTGGGAAATGTGCGCGGCGATCAAAGCCTTGGCTGGCTTCTAAGATCATCAAACTGGTGGTCATCATCACCAGCCACGTGATAAACAGGATAATTAATGAACGCCCATACCACAGGCCGCTGGTCGCAGTCGGTATGGCAATCATTCCTGCGCCTACGGCAGTCCCAATAACGATAAAGGTGGCGGCAATGAATGCCGCGATATGTTTGATGGAGCTCATACAATTATTTTATACCTAAAGCGCTACTGTACCACGCCAGGCAGCTTATTGACGTATGTCAATGTGGTGTTTTATGATTTAGTATATGATAATCAACATTATTCTTATCTAGGAGAAGACCTTATGCTTTCTCGCCGCCGCTTTAACCAATTTGCTTTAGCGAGTGCTTCTGCTGCTGCGCTATCACCCGTTTTAGCACAAAATGCTTCTCCAATCACCCTTTGGGGGCCACCGGTAGCACCAACGGCGTTGCTTTCTTTGGCAGCGCAAGATGAGGCACTTCAGGAAGTCTATCCAGGGATCAGCGCGAAAACCTGGGCAACGCCAGATCAATTACGTGCAGGACTGGCGAATGGTGAGATGCCATTGGTGATGGTGCCGAGTTATGTGGCGGCAAATTTCCGCAACCAGGGTCGTGACGTTGGCTTGCTCAATATTATGACTTTTGGCTTACTTTATGTAATCGGTAAAGATGATTCAGTGAATTCACTCGAAGATTTGATCGGCAAAACGTTGGTGATGCCGTTTAAGCAGGACATGCCTGATTTGGTCTTGCAGACCCTACTTGCAAAAGCCGGCATCGATCAAGATCAAGTCACGATTCAATATACGTCCACACCACCGGAAGCTTTGATGCTGTTCTTAAGCGGTAAAGCCGATGTCGCATTATTGCCAGAACCGGCAGTCAGTATGGCGCAAATTAAAGCGAAAGGTTTAGGGATGGATGTTCAGCGTCGCCTCAATATTCAGGAATTATGGGGATCATATATGGAAACGAAGGCGCGTATCCCACAGGCAGGATTGATGGTGACCCGTGAATTTTATGAAACACAGCAGCCATTTTTACAAGCGCTTCACCAGCCGTTGCAGCGTGCGTTAAACTTGTGTGACGAGAACCCACAGCTTGCTGCTGAACGAACCGCAGATATATTGAAAGCACCTGTTCCGGTCATGGCGGCTTCTATTCCGCAGGCGAATTTGACGATCACCCATGCAAGTGAAATTAGCGAAGAGATACTGGAATTTTTTGATGTGCTTTATCAGCTCAACCCAAAAATTCTTGGTGGTAAAGCAGCTGATAGTGATTTGATCTGGTCGATGCCAGCCTAACTAGACATGCTTTTTAAGCAGGGTCAAAAACTCGAGCGGGATTATCCGTGGCGTATCATTGATTATTGCTGGGGTGTTTTTCCGGCATTGGCGAGCATTTGTTTGTTTATGGCGCTTTGGCAGTACGCTCATCAAGTATTGGGTGCCATGTTGATGCCTTCGCCACAGACAGTGCTTGCTCGCGCCTATGAAATTCTCTACAGCCATGCAGGACAGCAGACGGTTCTCACCACTTTGGCGCGAGGCGCCGTCGGTATCGCTCTCGCGTTATTTATTGGTATTGGTGGTGGTTTGTTGGCAGGAGTGAGTAAAACACTGGCGCTATTACTGCGTCCGTTGATTACGATGCTGCTTGGTACGCCACCAATTATTTGGGTGGTGCTTGCGCTGTTTTGGTTTGGCATGGGCTTTGCGAGCACCGTTTTTACGGTGATGATTAGTGTATTGCCGATGGTTTTTGCAGCGGCGATGATGGGGATGATGAGTGTGAGTGAGCCATTAAAGGAAATGCTGCGCATTTATCGTTTGCCGCTTACCCAGCGGATTCGCCATTTGTATGTACCCCATCTCACGCAGCAGCTGTTACCAGCGATTATAGTCGCTTTTGGTACCGGACTTAAGATTACGGTTATGGCGGAGTTGCTCGGCAGCAATGAGGGGATTGGCTCTGAACTCGCTAATGCACGTGCGATGCTCGAAACCACCGATGTGATGGCGTATGTGGTGATCATCGTTAGTATTATTATGCTGATTGAATACGGGGTGCTTGAACCACTCAAGCGTTTATTATTACCACAACGTTCCACGTGAAACATGTTACACGCTGAAAATATCCAAATTGACCTGATGATGGTGCCGATTGTTGAGGATATTTCCTTGGCGCTGGCGCCAGGAAATTGCGTGTGTATCGTTGGCCCATCAGGGGGCGGTAAAACGACTCTATTACGCGCGATCAGTGGCTTGATCGATATTAAAGAAGGTCAGATAGAATGCACTTTTCAACGATTGGCTTATTTGTTCCAGGAGCCACGATTGTTACCTTGGTATAGTGCGGCTGAAAACGTGCGTATCGTGGCGCCAAATAACGATCTGGAAGCCGTCTATGACTGGTTTGACATACTGGGTTTGGCGAGAGAAGATATGGATAAATTTCCCCATGAACTCTCGGGCGGCATGCAACAACGGGTTGCTTTAGCGCGCGCACTGATTGTTAGGCCAGATATGCTGATTATGGATGAGCCATTTTCTGCGCTGGATCATCAATTGCGCCGGCGCTTACAAAAACTCATTGTCAGCCAAATTGAAGATCATTCGCTTGCGGTGTGTATGGTGACGCATGATCGTGAAGAAGCGCTGCTGCTTGGACAACGCATTATTCGCATTAGTGGTAAACCTGCGGTTCTTGAGCATACGCTCGATTTACCCACCCCTTATCATGCACGTGATGATCAATTTGTTCGCGACTATTTACACCACCGGATTTTTGCTGAAATTGAAGCGGCATAAGCGATGGTTAACGCTAGAATGGATAGATTATGGTACGCAGCAAAGTTGGTTTATGGGCACGATAATAGATTGTGGGAGTGTTGATGTTGGGTTCTTTTAAGACAAGGCAAAATTTAGAACACCCGTTCCGCCTTTTTTTCCTCTTGGCAATTACCGGTATTATCGTTGCCTTGATGCCGTGGTTTAGTGTGTCTTTTGCCCCACAATACGCAGGCCATTTTCCGCTGCACTGGCATGCCTTTGCGTTTATTGAATTGGTCGGTGGCGCAGCATTTGCTGGTTTTTTGCTGACGGCGCTACCGTCTTGGTGTAGCTACCGACCGCCTCTACGCTACCATAGCATCCTACTTGTTTTGTTGTTGGGCGTAGCTCTCATTTGTCTTCCTTGGCCGCGGCTAAGCAGCATCCTGATTAATGGATTTTGGCTCTATTTATTGGGCCTGGCTGCGCGCTATATCGTGCACACACGCAGCTGGCATCATGCGAGCTTTATCGGCGTAGTTTCCGCAATTGCTGCGTTAAGCATCGCCTATAGCCTTAATCCTCAGGCGAAATGGCTGCATGCCAGTGTGGATGTGATGATTATTGGGATTGCGTTAGCCAATTTTCGTGTCGGTCGCGTCTTGGGTAATCAGGCTTTAGAAGATAGTGGGATCGATGATGAGCAATTTATCCCCAATCCCTTTTATAAAAATATTTCCGCGTTGTTACTGATGCTTGCTGCTAGCTTAAGCCTACTGGCGAGTGAGGCCGTGCAAGGCTGGCTGTATCTCGCTGTCGGGATGAGTTTTGCCGCACGCCTACAAGATTGGCATGATAGTCGCCTGCTAAAGCGCGCTTATATACGGGTATATTATGCAGTGAGTCTAAGTATGGCGTTTGGTTATATGGCGCTTGGATTGGTGTTGCTCACAGCCCCTCAACTCTTTAGTTTTGTCCGGCATTTTCTAGCGATTGCGGTGTATTTATTGATGGTGCTGACGATTATGTCGATTGTTGGTCTGCGTCATAGTGGCTTAAAACTGCGTTTTTATTTTGATACTCAGTTGGCGATGTTGCTGGTTGTGGTTGCGGCTCTGTCGCGGAGTGTCTTGGTTATATATTATCCAAGCTTAATGACGCTTTATACGATACCAAGCGTTGCACTATCTCTCGCGTTTATTATTTATATAGCACGCTATCAAGCGATCTTTCGTCATCATGAGCCACGCTAAGATCCTAAGCGCCTGGTAAACAATCGATTAAGCATGGCGTCCCATTATTGATATAATAGTCTTTTGATTGTTTTGTGCGAGACTCATTATGACCCATGCCATTATTCAAGATGCCCGTGCGATTGTTGGCGATAAGCATGTGCTCACCGATCCGGCAAAAACCGCTAAATACTGCAAAGGTTTTCGTTTTGGTATTGGTTCGGCGCTGGCAGTCATTCAGCCGGGCAGCCTGTTAGAGATGTGGCAGATCGCGAAAGCCTGTGTGGCTCATGATGTGATTATCTTGGCTCAAGCGGCTAATACCGGCTTAACCGGTGGCTCTACACCTTTTGGCGACTATGACCGCCCGTTGGTGATTTTATCAACCGTTCGCTTGAAAGGCATCCAACTCATCAACGATGCCAAACAGGCGATTGCCTTGCCTGGTGCGTCGTTATTCGAACTCGAAGATGTGCTCGAAGCACATGGTCGTGAACCACATTCTGTGATCGGATCATCGTGTATTGGCGCATCGATTGTGGGTGGGATTTGTAATAATTCTGGTGGGGCGTTAGTCCGCCGTGGACCAGCGTATACCGAAATGGCGCTCTATGCGCAACTCGATGAACACGGTGAACTCAAGCTCTATAACCATCTTGGCTTGGATTTAGGCGATGACCCAGAGGTGATTTTACAACGTTTAGAACAAGGTGATTACCGTGCTGAAGATGTTCAGCAACTGGCGAAAAAAGCCTCAGATGCGGATTATGGCGCACGCGTGCGTGATGTTGACGCAGACACCCCATCACGGTTTAATAATGACGGACGACGCTTATACGAGGCTTCGGGTTCGGCTGGGCGCTTGCTCGTTTTTGCGGTGCGCATTGACACATTCAGCAAGCCGCCACGCGAACAAGTCCTTTATATCGGCACCAATGATACAACGCATTTAACTGATATTCGTCGGCATATCTTGCAGCACTTTGACGAGCTACCGGTTTCTGGCGAGTATTTACACCGTGATTACTTTAATGTCAGTGAGCGTTATGGCCGCGATACCTTTCTAGTCATCGACAAATTAGGAACAAAATATATCCCACGATTTTTTGCGATGAAAAATGCCGTGGATCGCTTCTGTGGCAAATTTACGTTTATGCCAAAATATATCTCTGATCGGGTGATGCAATGGACAACTGATATTCTTCCGTCGCATTTGCCGAAGATTATGCGTGAATACCGTGATCGCTACGAACACCATTTGATTTTAAAAATGGCTGACGATGGCATTGATCAGGCGAAGGCTTTTTTAGATGATTATTTCAAAGATCGTGAAGGCGGCTATCATGCCTGCACTAATAAAGAAGGCGATGCGGCTATTTTGCACCGCTTCGCAGCAGCTGGCGCAGCAAAGCGCTTTCATGCGATGAAACATAAAAAAGTGGGCGCGATCTTAGCGCTTGATATTGCGCTGAGACGTAACGAAGAGCAGTGGTTTGAAACGTTGCCGGAAGAAATTGACGCGCTGGTTGAAGATAAACTCTATTGTGGGCATTTCTTCTGTCATGTCATGCACCAAGACTATATCTTGAAAAAAGGTGTTGATGCGGAACAGCTAAAAGATCAACTTCTGGCCTTTTTTGATGCGCGCGGCGCGCAATATCCCGCTGAACATAACGTCGGTCATCTATACTACGCTAAAGCAGATTTGAAAGCGTTTTATAAACACAATGATCCAACCAACTCGCTTAACCCGGGGATCGGTAAAACCGCAAAATTAAAATATTGGGCAGATGAGGTTGTAGCGCAGGTGGATGAGCACTAAAGCTCGGCGTTAAAACTGCTTTTGCCCATTATTTAGGCGACGTGTTCACTTTAAAACCATAGAGTATTGTAACCACCAGCGACCGTTTCGAGGCTTTGACACACCAATCATTAAACGATAGCAAAGGCGCAAATGCCTGTTAAAGGTGATTAGTTGCCAAGCTGGTGCTAGAATAAGCCTGATCTAGCAAGTAGTTAAGGAATGAACGTGAAGAAAACACTAATGTGTGCGAGTGCACTGGCTGCTGCATCTGCAGCTCAGGCCGCAACAGGTGAAGTCAGTGGAAGCGAATATACGCACACCCCAACCTCCATCGAGCAAGGGATTCGCATGGGCGATGTCGCATTGCCAGCAAAGGCAACGGCTGATGGTGAAACCTACTATGGTGATTTTAATGAAACGCCAAAACTGAGTGGTGAGCGTGTCCCTACGGTGATTATGCTTCACGGATCATCAGGGATAAACCCCAAACTCGGGTATGACACGTGGCAGAAACACCTCGCTAACGAAGGCATTGCCAGCTTTATTTTCGATGGCATGCAACTCGATGATCGCATTACCTATAAATCGCCGGTTGATACTGAAACGTATGAGAAAATTCATGAACTACGCGCCAGCGAAATTGATATTGCTTTAAACGCGATTAAAGCAACATCATGGGCGGACGCTGAGGCGTTGATTCTTGCTGGGACAAGCGAAGGTGCGGTAAGCGTGGCGCGCTATGATGAAGAGGCTTTTATCGGTAAAATCATCTACTCATGGTCGTGTGAAGACAATTATTTCGTCAAAGATGATATGACCAGTACCAAACAAACGCCAACCTTAAACATCATCAGTTCGCAAGATAAGTATTTCTCTGATGAGAACGATTTTGTTGGAATTGATAAGCCTGTAGGGAACTGTAGTGTGGTTTATGGGGATGAATTGCCGGAGTTTTTTGAGGTATTGCTCATTCCTAAAGCCCCACATACACTGTTTAACTTACCAGCAGCACGCTCAGCGCTGGTCGGTTTTGTTGAACAACTGTTAGATCCAGAACAAAAGCATCCTATCGCGCCGTAACGATGATCGCTAATGCGCAGTTAGCTAGCGTTGTAAGGCTAGATTGTGATTGAATAAAAAAACACCGCAACGAATCAACGCGTTACGGTGTTTTTTTTATCTGCTTTATTCGGCGTTATCTTCACCCTGAGATTTCGGTAATAGAAAAGCGATAATGATAAAAATAACAGCGATACCGCCAGCCACCAGCATGGGTGATACGTTTTCAATCAATACGTGGTAACTTTCGTTGTGAGTGTCTACCAGCGTTGTTTTCCCACCAGCGATGGAGTTGAATAAGAAGCTGTCTGCTATATAGCCATAAACCAGCATGTATACTAACGCACCCAGCAAACCGCCGAAGAGAAAAGCCAGCGCATCGCGGCGCCCAGCACCAGCGGCGACTACACCTGTGCCAGGGCAATAGCCAGCAATCGCCCAACCCAAACCAAGAATTAAGCCACCAATGATCACGCCGACATAGCTGCTCTTAACGCTTAGATGCGCTGTTGGAATCCAACCTAAAGTCAGTAAAGCAAACAGCAGCAAACTGCTCAGGCCAATGCCTAAAAGAATCGCTTTCATTAGGTGAAAATCTTTCAAACGCAACATATTGATGATTTTTTGTGGGTTTGCCGCACCAGCTTTCTGCAACACAAAACCAAATAAAGTCCCGAGCACGATAGCGAGAATAATGTTCATCGTTAGGCGCCTTTTTTAAACAGGATGAGTGCAGTAGGGATGGCGATGAGGAATGCACTTAGTGCGAATAAATAGCCACTTAATGAGGTTTGCATCATTCCACTCATCATATGCCCACTGGTGCAGCCACCAGCCAAGCGCGCACCAAATAACACAAGTACCCCGCCGATAAATGCGGCGCTATAGCGCTTCAGTGCACTATCCCCGAAGCGTGATCGCCAAACTGGTGGTGCGATGCGCGCTTGTTTATCGGTGCTACTGGTGGGCTTTTGGAGTTTTTTCGCTAAAAAACCACCAAAGAACATCGAGATCACGAAGATAAAACTATAATTAAGCGGGTTAGCCACATTGGCTGCATATTTACCACCGCTTTTATTCAAATACGCATTGTCACTCGCGTAGCCACTCTTTTGCGCCGTGTTTTCAATAATGAGGCTGCTATCGACGCTATTCCATACGATGCCATCAAAAATAACAAACTGGGTTGATACCCCCATGGGTTTTATAATCATCACTGCGAGCAAGAAGGTAAGCCCCAAGGCGATACCGCTGGTTAGCCAACCCCATTGACGCGCAAAAATAAAGTATTTCATACCGTCCATTCTCCTTTGGTTATGGTTCTGATGAATAATCTTACCGAGCCACTCTAGTACTGAAGCGGTGCGATAACTCAAGACGATGCACGCAACGCTAATCACTAATGAATAGTTTATATCAGAAAAAAGGAATATGGAAGGTCTGTGGTGGTTTAAGTGTTACAGGATTTGGTATTTATTGTGTTGCTGTTCGCTGAGCGCAATCTTATCGCAAGTGGAGCAATGCTCTTTGTTGGGCAAGCGATATTTCAAACAACAGCTGTTGCGGTGGGGAAAAGCGCCACTTAGCGTGTGTTTTTCAACCACGAACCAATCGAGCGCGAAACGTAAAGGATCGCTAAATGATTGGAAAAAGGCCTGCACAGAGTGAGCAACCTCTTGTCCATGAGCTTTATGTTTGGCGAGAATGATCCAAGGCTGGGCAATGGCTAGCGCTGCGTTACCGTAGCTGATATCTGGCGATAGGCGATGAAAAAAGGCCATATGTTCAGCGAATGCGACACTCATCTCATTAAGCCACATCTTGCCACTATAGTGTGCTGTCTCTTTAGGAAAAATGATGGTGTATGGTTGATTTTCAGCAAGCGATAGATTGCTGGTCGGCGGCTGTTCACCCAATACATAACTTGCTACCCAAGGCGTTAACACAGCTTTCATGAGTTTCTTATGCATCAACGAAGTGGCGATCATGCTGTGACGAGTGCCCAGTTTCCTTTGTTCATCAACAATCCATTGACTGGTATATTGCGGATATTGGAGTACATCATCTAGGGAAATGCCACAGTTTTGGGCAGGTTTGAACGCACGCAGATCGCTGACAATATTTTTCTGCGCGTCTTCAGTAAACAAGGCTAATAGGGTTTGGTAGTCCATCAGTGCACACTTTTTAAGCGGAAGTTGCTATGTTTCACGTGAAACATATCATTGCTCGTCACTTTTAGAATCAGTTGTAGGATCGCTTTCACGGGCTAAATCAGTCACCTCACGCGCGATTATTTTTTTTGTGCGGATGCCAACTTCCTGGAAGCGTGCAACGGTATTGACCAGATTGCCTTGACCGGTCGTTAAGCCATGCCAGGTTTCATCATAGGTTTTTCGTGCTGTGTCGAGCTGCTTACCTAACTTATCCATCCGTTCAATTAACAGCGCTAATTTGTCATACACTTTGCCGGCTTCTTGAGCAATTTGTTCGGTACTTTTATTACGTCGCTCAATCGCCCAGATGCTCGATACAGTGCGCAGACTGGCGAGGAGAATGGTTGGTGAGGTGACAACAATTCGTCGATCAAAGGCTTCGTCAAACAAGCTCTGATCGTGGGCGAATGCCGCACTAAATGCCGGTTCAATCGGAATAAAGAGCAGCACAAAATCGGGGGAATGGATACCTTCAAGTTGTTGATAAGCCTTTTGCGCCAGTCCATTAATATGCTGACGAATGGCGCTGATGTGCGCTTTCAAAGCCCGATCGCGCGCTTCATCGTTCTCTGCGTTGGCGTAGTCACTATAAGCGTTCAACGATACCTTGCTATCAATCACAATATGGCGTTCATCGGGCAAATGCACGACCACATCTGGCCGCAAGCGTTGGGTCTCACTGTAATAAACACTTTCGCGCGTAAATTCTTCGCCTTCACGCAGGCCACTGCGCTCAAGCACACGCTGCAACACCAGTTCACCCCAATTACCCTGCGTTTTGTGTTCGCTGCGTAGCGCGGTGGATAAAGCATGCGCTTCGTCACTCATTTCGCGGTTGAGCTGATGAAGCTCAACAATGTGTGCCTTAAGGGTCGCGCGGTCTTTGCTGTCTTCAACATGTAAATGCTCCACTTTTTCCCGGAGTCCGGTGAGCTGCTGTGAAAAAGGTTGCAATAAGGCGTGGATACTTTGCTTGCTTTGTTCGGCACTCACCGTAAACAGCTTTTGCGACAAATCTTGGAATTCGTGCATCAGCTGCTCTTTATTACTATTTAATAGATCGATTTTCTCTTGGTTATGTTGCTGGGTGAGGTTTGCGGATTCACGTGTGGTCGCCAGCACCGTTTGCACATGATGATGTTCTTGCTGTAATGAACGATATTCGTCGTTGAGCATCTGCCATTGTTTGTGCAGCTGGTTTACCTGTTGCTGCCAAGCATGATCGCGCTCTTGAGCGCGAGCAAGAGCAATATTGGCTTGATCTAAGGATTCATGGATTGTTGCTAGTTCTGACTTTGCTTCAGTGAGTGCCTGCGTTGCTTGCCGTTTCGCCTTGCGCGCAGTGTGCCAAGCAACAACTGCCCACAAGGTAAATAACACCAACGGCATCAGCGCCAGCAAGGCTATCTTGGCTTGTAATGGCCAAGGTTGTTCGATCCACCAGGGTAGCTGCATGTCATCTCCAGCAACAGATAAAACAAGCATTGTACGGTAAAACACGACAGAGTAAAAAGCGCGTTAACGTTGGCAATTTTGCTATGATGGCTGGATGGTTTTTTAGGATGGATTTATGAATCAGGGCATCACGCTAGTGATTATCGGCAATGAAATTCTTAGTGGTCGACGACAGGATTGTCATTTCGCTAACACATTGGCAGCGTGTAAAGCGCGCGATATACCTATAAAGCGGGTGCACTATTTGGGTGATGATCATGATCAGCTGTGTGAACTATTCACCCAAACCCTGCATAATAAAGAAACGGTGCTCAGTTTTGGCGGGATTGGTGCCACACCCGATGATCGTACACGCGCTGCCATGGCGCAAGCCTGCGGTGTACCGCTTACGCTTCACGATGAGGGGATGGCTATTTTAGACGAAAAATTTGCCGGAACAGTGAGTGATGAGCGAAAACGTTTAGTGACCTTTCCCCAAGGTGCTCAGCTCATTCCTAACCCGATCAACCGAATTCCCGGGTTTTATATCCACGAACACTATTGTGTGCCGGGATTTCCGCAAATGGCGCAGCCAATGATTGAGTGGGTATTAGCGCATCGCTTATCGGCGCTGGTTGATAAGCGGGTTTATCACTCGTTTCATGCCTTTCTCGCTGAGAGTGAGGCGATTGCGATGCTTGAACTGCTTGAAGCGCAGTTTCCTGAACTCTCTATTTCCTGTTTGCCACAGCTCCATCATGAATTAGAAATCGGTTTTGATGGAGAGCAATCCTTAGTGTTACAGGCGCAAGCCGCTGCACAACAGTGGCTCAGAGCACACCACTACAATTTTAAGCCTTAGTATGACGTGTATGGTTAGTTGTAAAATTGACGAGATATTCTCTCGCCTATTCTACATATCTTAATTTGGCTTCGTTTCAAACCAAAGTTACGTCAGAGAACAATGGTCTGAAACGAAGGGTAGAAGCTAAAAGGTTAATTCCGCCGTTATGGCAAAACTTCTGCCTGGCGCCAGCAATACCTTGCCACCGAGATCGTCGTTAGATGCACCTACGGTACGTCGTGCCGACTCCCAGTTGGTATATTGGTAGTCGAATATATTGTATACCCCAGCATTGAGGGTTAGATTTTTATACGGTTTCCAGTAGCCAAAAAGATCAACCGTAGTCCATTCTTTACTCAAATACTGACCCACAGCTTTGTTTCTTACCGTATTACCAGAGAATTTACCTTCGGTAAGTAGTTCCTCTTCTCTTTTCCCTTTAGAGAAAGTCACACGATTACTTAGTCCCCATTTACCGTTAGGGGCATTGTAGTCAAAGCCATAGACAATCTTTAAAGGCTGTAAGGAATCAAGAGGATAGGTGAGGTAACTGCTGTAGGCGTCAGCATTAGGTACCGTAGAGCTTACTTGCTTAGTAGCTGTTGCCGAGAAAACGGCGCTTAGACCTTCAGGCATTTTACCCCAAGCACTATTTAAGTCTGCCTGTAAATCTATACTGGCGCCATTGACACGGGCTTGTTGCAAGTTGTAATTGCGTCCATTAAAAACTTGAATACCTGTTGCAGGAAGTGGTGAACGCCACATTATCCCTCGGCCAATCAAATTGTCGTAGTTCACGGTAAATAAAGCCAGGTTGGCGTCTAGCCAAGACGTATTCAAGCGAGCGGATAACTCGTGCATTTGTGAGGTTTCCGGCTGCAGCCTGTTTTTCATATCAATAAAACTATCAGCTTGCGCTCTATCTTCTATTTCATCGGGTGCACCGTATATTTCACCTGCTGAGGGCAAGCGGAAGCCGGTAGCGTATTTATAACCAAAGGTTAGATAATCGGTAGGGTGGATATTCAGACCCAAGCGGTAGGCGCTATTATTGTAGTTGTCAAAAGGGAGTAGTTTTTCTTCGGAATCAAAACGATTGATTTCCCAGCGCGCGCCTAGATCAGCAGACAACCAACGGTTAAATTCAATTTGATCATTTAGGCTCAAATAAAATTTTCGTTGGTTAATTAGCGGACTATCATCATTAAAATTAATTCGTTGGCTTTCGCAAATTAAGACGGTTTCACCATGTTTGTTTTTTCGGCTTTCACAATTTTTATGCGATGCCCTCGGAGCTGAGTATACATATTCAGTATCGTACGCATTCCGATAGTAATTAAATACATAATTGCCTTTACTGGCACCAGCATTAAGCCTGACATCATGATCCCCCCATTCGGTATCAAACCATTTATCTAATTCCAGGTTAGCACTAGTTTGCTTTTGCTTAAAATCAAAACCATTTTGGCTTAAACGTTCTCCCCAAAAATTGGGTTTGCAATTGGGATCGGCAAAAGGTGCCAGGCTGCAGTCACGAGTACTATTGTCTAAGTCAACACGAAAATTCTGTTGGGTTAAGGTCAGTTTGGCACGATCAACCCAAGCGGCATCCAAATCTACGGGACGATAAACATACTCTAGACCGAAGCGTTGTTTTGTGTGTATCTCATTGCTAAAACTCTGAGAGGCAATACTCCATCTTGGCTGTGTTCCACCTTTTCTACTTTCACAGACAACGCTATCAAATCGTTCATTTGCTTCACAAAATTCCGATTCACTTTTAAGGTGGATGTTATAGTCCTTTTTCTCTTGTTCGGCGACTATTCCGAGGTAGTGTTCTTTTTCTTCCCCAATTTTGATGCCGGCTTTAAATAACGTAGAGGCAGATTTTATCGTCATCGGATCCGGCAACAGACGGTCTTTACCTACAATATCTTGTGGTGAAAGATTTAGGCTTCCACTTTGAAGATTAAATCCATTAACCATATAAGAGTCATCCCCAGGCTTTGGAATAGGTTTAAGATAGCGAAATGTTTGCCCGGGCGCGTTTCTTGTATTAGCCTGATATTCGTTGCCGTTACGCCGGGTATGCATCAGTACGGCGTCAAAGTTGTCGTTATCTAACGCTAGAGAAAGGCTATTTAGCCTTTGCTGATCTTTAGTGAAATAGCCGGTTTTATAACGTCCACCAAATGTTTGTCCTTCTGAGACAATATCTCTGGCTGTTTTGGTGCGCAGGGATACAGCACCACCTAAAGCACCACTACCATTGGTAACCGAATCAGATCCTTTGGTCACATCCACCTCAGTGATGTGTTCGTATTCTGCCTCTAGACGCGCACCACTGGTTGGTTGGCGATCTAATTGGAATGATTCTGCCTGAGCCAGGCCGTCGACATTAATCGCTACACGGTTACGATCTACACCATAAATAGCATAACCTTTAGTTGCACCGTTACCTTGTTCCACTACAGAGATACCCGGATCATAACGGGTCAGGTCGCGGATATTGGCAACCTGCTCTTTATCGATAGTTTCGCTGGTTTTTTGAACTTTATTGGGTTCAGGGATATTGGCAGTTCCTTCTACTTCGATGGTTTGTAATTCCCCCTCTTCATCGGCGTAACTGTTGAGCAATGTGAGAGAGGGTATTAACCCACTGATTGCTAGAGCCAAAGGCCTTAATGGATATTTCGAAAACAAAACACTCTCCCTATAAATAAACTGTCTATGTACATCCATACAAAATAACTGATTAGAAGCAGGTTAGGCATAACGTTAGGAGGGACTTAAAGGCTTGTTGATTTCTTTTGGTATTATTTTGAATACATTAATCTATTTTTGTCTCTCGGCTTTTGCGCAGCCGTTCCTTACAGTGATTTATTATTGTTGTGATGTGCACCCTATCATCAAAATAACTATTACTTTTTAATAATAGAGTGTATTATACTGCGAAAATTTAGAATGCCAATCTAAATAATTACTATTCGTATTATTCGGTAAGTTGCCATTAACCGGTTAGGTATATAGGGAGGTCGGGTTAATACGCACGCGGTATCTTAACCTATTAGACCAAGAAGCGTAGCGCTTGGCCGAAGAAGTTTTTAACCTATTTATAATAATGCATTAAATGACATGATCAGTTTTGGAGATAATGAGATATGAAACACAAGAAAACAAAATTAGTCAAAGGGCTATGTTGGTCACTCTTGATGTTCGCTTTGTCTGGTTGTGTTACTGGTGGTAATGTTGATTTGACTCGCATAAATACCAAACCAGTTATTGATAAACCTGCACCACCAAAGCCCAGTAAGGATGAGGTTATAGAGGTAGCGCCTAGAGAAGATGGCTTGCCGAAAAATGGCTTTGCGTTTAAAAACCCTTCAACGCGTTTTGTAGAGGACAGAGCAGGCAGACACTATCTCTTTAAGTATATTGAGGCCATTCATTTAGTGAAGGGGGATGATTATTCGAATGTACAAAATAGACAAGAAGCTCGCAATACGTTGATGAATATCCGTGCAGAAAACAGCTATGCATTGGATGAAAGCACGTCGTTAGATACGATCACCTTTAAGCATGCCACTTATTGGGAACCTGCGAAATCAGCGAGTGACATTAAGATGGTCGATAAAACAATCACTGGGTTAACGACGACCGGCTCTCGCTGGGAGAAATATGGCGATTTTATGCGCTATTTGGATGATGATGGCTATGTAAATGAAGAGGATTTAAGAGCCATATTGAACTTTGATTATACTCAGATGGGTTTTGTTGGGTATAACTACACGAATCATTTTATGGATCATGAATATACCAATGCTACCTTGTTTTATCGCGGTATCAATCGTGCACAAAGCCTGCCTGTAACGAGTAGTGCACGCTACACCGGTAACTGGGCCTATATGGTTCCTATGACGTACTACGCAGCGCGAAATAGAGAGACTGGCACGACAGGGAGAGGGGGTAATCTGAGTTTAGGCCATTCTAAAAGCTCTTTTGTGGCTGAATTTGACGTAAATTTTGCTGAGAAAAAGCTCAATGGAACATTAAAAACCCGCACAAATGGAACGGAAACCGAGTATTTTGGGATTAATGCCAACATACAGGGTAATCAGTTCTCAGGCAAAGCAGTGGCTAAACAAGGTCAGGACAACGAGTTAAGTAAGGCGTTGAGTAATGATTCTGATGCGTTATTTGGCGGGTTTTACGGTGATAAAGGACAAGAGCTGGGTGGTGGATTTTACACCTTGGCCGATAAGAGCAAGCCTAATGGTGATAAAACGTTAGCTGTGGCGTTTATTGCTAAAAATAACGCTGCTGATGTGGGGACAACCGCTAAGTTAAGTGATGGTACTTTGTTATCATGGGCAGAAGCTGATGCCGAAGTGAGTGTGACCGACTTAGGTGCTATTGATAACATCAAGCAACTCGCCTTGAATCATGATGGCAAGCGAGTAGTGATTGATTTGAATAATAAAAACACACAGACCATCGATGATATGCTCTATGAAGCCAATGCCTGTTGTGACAATTACCAGTTCTTGCGCTTCGGAACACTTAGCCAGGCGAAGAAAGGTCCTGATGGCAAAGCACTTGGCAGACCTTCAGAATCGCTATTTGTTCAAGGTGAGTTAACGCCACCTGCAGAAGTGCCAACCACAGGGCAGGCGCACTATGTTGGTAAATGGCAAATGCGTACACTGGTTCAGTCCACTGCTATTAATAGTGGTGCCGATGTTCCTTTCGACATCAATTATGATGCCACTTATCGTGTTGATTTTGGCAAGAAAGAATTGATTGGTGCCTTAGTAGGCGAAACAGGGTTAACCCCTCAGGGTGAAGTTCAATCTGGCGTTACTCCGTGGATTAATATCAAAGCGGATATCAAAGGCAATCAGTTTGTCGGTACGGCGGTCATGCCGAAATCGCAACAGATTGATGATGGACTTGCCTACAAACCGATAGAGCCTATTGTCTTTAATGAAGTAAAAGGCGGCTTATATGGTCCGGGAGCGGCAGAGTTGGGTGGTCAAATGACCTCTACCGATGGCAAAACCGGTGTCGTTTTTGCGGGCAAAAAGCAGGCGACGAATTAATCTGATGATGTAAAACATTATTCTCACCACCTCAAAATAGGGTTAACCATTTTGAGGTGGTGATTTTTTTGTGGTGTACATCGTAAATGATACTTCCTCAATAAGCTATTAACGCGGTATAAAAATAATATCCTATGCACAGAGCACATGATCAACGCGCAATTAGGCGTAAATTTCTCACTGACCACTTATTTTGGCACTTCTTTTTATTAAGCCATTTTTTTCAGAAAGTGCTGGCGATACGCATACATTTAATCAGATGGGTGGTTTTATTTTTTTAGGCAATCTATCGCTAGCGTTAGCAGCCGATATGTCTCAAGAGATCCATCAAAAATATGCGCCAACCCCAGATAGAGCGACACCCCTCGCAGAATTAACCGATGAAGAAAAAATCGCATCGGGCACACAAAATACTGCTGATGATGGTGCGCAACCATTAGAAATAGAAGATCCTGCCATTTTGTTAACGCAACCGGCTCTATTAGAACAAGCCATCACCGCTGCGATTAAAACACAAAATATTGCAGGTCTTCGCGCTTTATTGCCCGTGTATCAGCAATACCCGGAGCGCGATATGCTTGTGGTTGAGCTGGCGCAGGCGATACTGGCTCGTGCTGATGCCCAGCCGGGGCAATTAGCGCATCATCTGCGCAATATTTTGCAACAACGCCCCGATGCCGAAACAATCCGTTTTCAATTGGCCACAGCACTGCAAGCCAATCGTCAATACAGTGAAGCGGATGAACAGTGGTCGCGCTTACAGCAAGCTTCGTTACCAACACCATTGCAGGAAGAAATAACGGTTTATCGCAATGCTATCTCAGCGCAAAGCAAGTGGCGAGGATATGCCGGTTTTCACTTTATCAACGATAAAAACATCAACAATGCACCCAAGCAAAGTCAGGCTGGTGCCTTAGTTTATAACCCGAGAACGCGTCAGTATGAGTATAGTGGATGGGTTTTTGATCAACCCATTCAGGGACGAGGGGTGGGTTATCAGTTTGGTGGTGGAAAAAAATGGCTATGGAAAGAGGGTTTTTTCGCCACTTTAGACGCTGATGTCCAAGGAAAGTACTTTTTCCGCTACAGCCAATATAATGATTTATTGCTAAGGGTTTCACCTGCTGTTGGTCGTGCTAACTGGCGTAGTGAATGGCAGGTGGGTCCTTTTGTTGAGAGGCGCTGGTTTGCGAACCGTCCTTACTCGCTCAATGTGGGTATCTCGACACGCTGGAAATACAATTGGACACCTCAGATTCAGTCTATTGCCAGCGTTGAATATGGGCGGCAGACTCACGATGAGCGAGGATTTTTGAATAATAATAACCTTAACTTAGGTGGAACACTACTTTATCAACATAGCGCAAACCAATATTGGCTCGGTGGCGTTGACTACACGCGCGAAAGTGGTACTCGAGATGCTGATGATAGCTTCCGACGCTCTAATTTCCGCTTGGTATGGGGGCAGCGCTGGCCTCAGAATATCCATACGCAACTGTCGGTCGCACAAAGCAAAAGCCGTTATGATGGCCCTTCCTTGTTCAGTAAGGGGCAAAATCGCGAAGATAAAGAGCGGATGGTGAGTTTGTCTATTTGGAAAGAGAATTGGCAATGGAACGGGATGACGCCACGTTTATTATTGAGTAAACAACAAGTGCGGAGTAATGATTTCTTCCGACAAAGCGAAAAAAATCGGGTGATGCTGGAGTTAAAGCGGGATTGGTGAGGTTGAAGGTTTTCCTCATCCTTTTAAGTGGACGAGCATCCATTGATGTTAAATAGCTTGGTAAACGCGTCTATCATTTCTATTCAATAGAATTCTCCCCATGAATCATTTATCGATTATCCGAATATGACTATCATGGGGCGCTTAAACGCACTAACAGACTATTTTTTCTTAGGTCCAGGCCAATTGGGTATCTCTCTCGGTTTCACACGGGTAATCACCAAACTGTTCGCGCTCACATCTTTATTGAGTGTCGAGCCAGCGGCAACCGTTGCACCTTTATTAATCGTTAGCGGAGCAACCAAAGCGCTGTTAGAGCCGACAAAAACCCCATCTTCGATGACCGTTTGATGCTTATTTGTTCCATCGTAATTGCAGGTAATCGTGCCCGCGCCAATATTTACCTGCTCCCCAACTCGCGCATCACCAATATAGCTTAAATGATTCACCTTACTGCCATAGCCAATATTAGCGGCTTTGGTTTCCACAAAATTACCAACCTTGGTGTGATCAGCCAACACAGTTTTAGGACGGATCCGTGCAAACGGACCAATCGTTGCGTGTTCACCAATGATTGCGCTGTCGATGACGCTGTGGCTTAAGATCTGCGAGCCAGAACCAATCGAGCAATCTTTTAACGCGCTATTCGCTTCAACCACCACATGATCGCCTAAAACGACATTGCCTTTGAAAAACACCCCAGGCTCGATTAATACGTCACGTCCCACCTGAACCCGTCCATGGACATCAATCCGGCTGGGATCAATCAGCGTTGCGCCCGCTTCGAGTAGCGCGTCGGTTTGTCGGCGACGGTAGAAGGCTTCTGCCTGAGCGAGTTGTGAGCGGTTATTGACCCCCATCACTTCTGCGTCATCTTTCACGATTTCCGCGATCACCGGTTGGTTAGCTGCATGCGACATCGCAACTAGGTCAGTGAGGTAATATTCCTGTTGTGCGTTATCGTTGGTTAAGTTAGGTAAATGTTGCTGCAATCGCTCGGCAGTAAACGCCATAATGCCACTGTTGATCTCACGAATCGCGCGTTGTTGTTCGTTGGCGTCCTTTTCTTCAATAATTTGTGCCACGCCTCCGGCCTCATCACGCACAATCCGCCCATAGCCATGAGGGTTATCGAGTTCTGTAGATAATAAGGCAAAGCCATGCTCGCGAGCGCGCTCGGCGAGCCTTGCTAGCGTATTCGCGCGGATCAGAGGCACATCGCCGAGAATCACCAAAACAATCTCTGCCGCTGCAATCTGTGGTAGTGCCTGTTGCACGGCGTGACCGGTGCCGAGTTGCTGTGCTTGGTGAATCCAGGTGATGTGTGGGTAATCAGCGCTCATTGCGTCTTTCAGCGCCTCACCTTTGTGGCCGTAAATCACTGCCGGTTGTGCTTCTGGGAGTTCCGCTACGCTATCGAGTATATGGCTAAGCATCGGGCGACCGCCAATCGGCTGCAGTACCTTGCTACGCGCCGAGTTCATTCTTTTTCCCTCACCGGCAGCAAGGATAATGGCTAAAATACGTGGGTTCATGGCAATCTCCTAACAAAAATAGCCGACATGGTGTCGGCTATTGTTTTATCAATGGGCACACAGCAATGCACGACGCATTGAACTGTCTACCGGATTATTTTTTACTGCGGCGGATAGCGGCCAACTGCGCTGCGGCTTGCATCAATTCAATCTGCGCTTTGGCATGATCAATCTTGTTCTGCGAACTGTCTTTCATGCGCTCTTCAGCTTGGCGACGCGCTGCCTCGACCCTTTCTGGATCGAGCTGTTCAGCGCGCTTGGCCTCATCAGCAAGAATCAGCGTTTCATGCGGCTGTACTTCGATAAAACCGCCAGAAACATAAATCACTTCATCTTCTTTACGGTCTTCATCAAGATACAAACGCACTTGTCCAGGTTTGAGCGCCGCGAGCATCGGCGTATGGCCAGGTAAAATCCCCAGCTCACCACCGACTGCTGTAGCAACAATCATCGACACTTCGCCATTAAATAGCTGGCGATCTGCGCTGACGACGTTGACGTGAAAGGTTTTAGCCATTCTCTGCTCCTGCCTGACGGCGTTATGACTGCTTCATGCCTTCGGCGCGTTCAACCGCTTCTTCGATCGAACCGACCATATAGAATGCCTGTTCTGGCAAGTGGTCGTATTCGCCGTCAACGATCGCTTTAAAGCCTTTGATGGTATCTTTCAACGGTACGTATTTGCCTGGTGAACCGGTAAAGACTTCTGCCACGAAGAACGGCTGTGATAAGAAGCGCTGGATTTTACGTGCGCGATAAACCACTTGTTTATCTTCCTCAGAGAGCTCATCCATACCAAGAATCGCGATGATGTCGCGCAGCTCTTTATAGCGCTGCAACACGTTCTGTACGGCGCGTGCGGTGTTGTAGTGTTCGTCACCGATAATCAAAGGGTCAAGCTGACGTGAGGTGGAATCCAGAGGATCTACCGCTGGATAAATCCCGAGCTCTGCGATTTGACGTGACAGTACAACGGTTGCGTCTAAGTGAGCAAACGTGGTCGCAGGCGATGGGTCAGTCAAGTCATCAGCTGGAACATAAACCGCCTGAATCGAAGTGATTGAGCCAGTCTTGGTTGAGGTAATCCGCTCTTGTAAGCGGCCCATTTCTTCAGCCAACGTTGGCTGGTAACCTACGGCTGATGGCATACGGCCAAGCAATGCAGAAACTTCGGTCCCGGCCAAGGTATAACGGTAGATGTTATCAACGAAGAACAACACGTCGCGACCTTCATCACGGAAATATTCCGCCATCGTCAAACCAGTCAGTGCGACACGGAAACGGTTACCCGCTGGTTCGTTCATCTGGCCGTAGACCAACGATACCTTATCAAGTACGTTAGACTCTTTCATCTCGTAGTAGAAGTCGTTACCTTCACGAGTACGCTCACCAACCCCAGCAAAGACAGAATAGCCGCTGTGCTCGATCGCGATGTTACGGATCAGCTCCATCATGTTTACGGTTTTACCAACACCGGCACCACCGAACAAACCAACTTTACCCCCTTTAGCAAACGGGCAAAGCAAGTCGATGACTTTAATCCCGGTTTCAAGGAGTTCGGTTGAGTTGGATAATTCGTCGTAGGCAGGGGCTTTGCGGTGGATCGGCCAGGTTTCTTCGGCGTCAATATCACCTTGATGGTCGATCGCCTCACCAAGAACGTTCATAATACGCCCCAAGGTTTTGGTGCCGACCGGAACGCTGATTGCTTTGCCAGTGTTGCGGATTTCAGTATCACGCACCAAACCTTCAGATGATCCCATAGCGATAGTGCGAACGACACCGTCGCCTAACTGCTGCTGGACTTCAAACGTGATGCCGTCTTTATCAGAAATCAACGCATCGTTGATGTTCGGAACCGCACCAAGGGGAAATTCAATATCGACGACCGCGCCGATAACTTGGACAATTTTGCCTGTACTCATGTAAAACCTCTCTCAATTCTTAAACGGCCGCTGCGCCAGCAACGATTTCGGTCAATTCTTGGGTAATGGCGGCTTGACGCGCCTTGTTGTATTTCAACTGCAATTCATCAATCAGCCCACCTGCGTTATCCGATGCATTTTTCATCGCGATCATTCGCGCAGACATTTCGCAGGCAATATTCTCCGCCACAGCTTGTTTGACCAATGATTCGGTATAGCGCTCGGCGATCATGCCTAATAAGGAATAGACCTGCGGTTCGTAGACATAATCCCAGCTATGATTTGGCATCTCTGCTTGTTCAGCACCAATGGAGGCTGGTAAAAGCTGGAGGATGCGCGGCTCTTGGGTCATGGTGTTCACAAATACATTGCTCACCAAATAGACCTTATCGATCTTGCCTTCGCGGAAGGCCTGGATCATCGATTGGATACCGCCAACCAGTTCGTGCAGCGCAGGCTGGTCGCCATAGCCTTCAACCGAAGACATCAACGGTACACCAATGCGGCTTAAGAAGCCCGCACCTTTACGCCCAAAGACACTACCTTCAACCTCACGGCCTTGCTCTTGTTGATGGCGAATGTGTTTGAGCAATTTTTTAAATAAATTGATATTCAAACCGCCACACAAGCCACGATCGGTGCTAACCACCACATAACCGACTTTTTTAATTTCTTCACGCTCGGTGAGAAACGGATGATCGCCTTCGGTATTCGCGCTCGCTAAATGCGCCGCGACGCGCAGAATATTATCCGCATAAGGACGACCTTCGCGCATATTATTCTGTGCCCGGCGCATTTTTGATGCCGCAACCATTTCCATGGCCTTGGTAATCTTCTGCGTATTTTTAATACTTTTGATTTGTCCGCGTATGTCTTTCGCGTTGGACATGATGACTCCTCGCTTACCAGGCGCCTTGCTTACTAAACGTGCTCACCGCCGCGTGGATTTTGTCGCTGATTTCGTCGTTAAAGTCGCCTTTAGCGCTAATCTCATCGAGCAATTCCTGGTGATCACTGTGCATATAAGCAATCAAAGCCTGTTCGTAATCCATGATCTTATCCACGTCAATCTCATCTAAGAAGCCGTTTTCGGCCGCGAACAAGGATACACCCATCTCAGCAATACTCATTGGGCTGAACTGACGCTGTTTCATCAATTCAGTGACGCGCTGACCGCGCTCGAGCTGCTTGCGTGTCGCTTCGTCCAAATCAGAAGCAAACTGGGCAAACGCTGCCAATTCACGATACTGCGCCAATGCTAAACGCACACCACCACCAAGTTTCTTGATGATTTTGGTCTGTGCGGCACCACCAACACGAGAGACAGACAAACCGGCGTTAATCGCAGGACGAATCCCTGAGTTAAACAAATCGGTTTCTAAGAAGATCTGACCGTCGGTGATCGAGATCACGTTGGTTGGAACGAATGCTGATACGTCACCGGCCTGGGTTTCGATAATTGGCAGGGCGGTTAAGGAACCGGTTTTGCCTTTAACTTTTCCTTCAGTTAAACGCTCGACTTCATCGGCGTTAATCCGTGAGGCGCGCTCAAGCAAGCGTGAGTGCAAATAAAACACATCACCAGGATAAGCTTCACGACCTGGCGGACGCTTCAAAAGGAGTGATACTTGACGATACGCCCAAGCCTGCTTGGTCAAATCATCATAAATAATCAGCGCGTCTTCACCGATGTCGCGGAAAAATTCACCCATCGAGCAACCCGCGTATGGTGCGATGTATTGCATCGCTGCAGAATCAGAAGCACCAGCGGCAACGATAATTGTGTGTTTCAGCGCGTCGTGTTCTTCGAGCTTACGTACTACAGCAGCAATCGAGGAGGCCTTCTGACCGATTGCTACATAAATACATTTAACGCCAGTGTCTTTCTGGTTGATGATCGCGTCAACAGCAATCGCTGTTTTACCCGTTTGACGGTCACCGATGATCAGCTCACGCTGGCCACGACCGATTGGTACCATTGAGTCGATTGATTTTAAGCCGGTTTGTAGCGGCTGATCGACTGATTGACGCTCGATAACGCCCGGGGCGATTTTTTCAATCGGCGCGCTGCCATCAGCTTTAATCGCGCCTTTACCGTCGATTGGCTCACCCAATGAGTTAACCACACGACCAAGCAAACCACGACCAACCGGTACTTCCAAAATCTTACCAGTACAGGTGACTTTATCGCCTTCAGATAAATGTTCGTAAGCGCCGAGTACAACCGCACCAACGCTGTCGCGCTCCAAGTTCAGAGCCAAGCCAAAAACGCCGCCAGGAAACTCAATCATTTCCCCGAGCATCACTTGACGCAAGCCTTGAATTTGTACGATACCATCAGACACACTGATGATCGTACCTTCGGCTTTGCTTTCTACCTTCGTTTCATAATCCGCGATCTTATCTTTGATAAAGCCGCTGATTTCCGCGGGATTCAATTGCATGTTCGTTCCTCTAATCGTCGAGTTTGCGGGCAAATTGCTGTAAGCGACCGCGCATGGATTGGTCGATTACCTGCCCATCATATTCAATAACCACACCGGCTATCAGTTCGGGATCTTCTTCGATCTCCAGCTGTACTGCTTTGCCCAGTCGCTCTTGCATTGTTTTGCTTAAAGCGTCTTGCGCTTTATCGTCCATTGCTTGAGCGCTTAGGACACGAACAATCGTCGTGTTCTGACTGGTTGAGCATAGCTCGGTATAAACGGCAGCGATTTCTGGTAGCACAACCAAGCGATCGTGCTCTTCTAACAGACGCAAGAAATTGCGTTCCTGGTCGCTAAGCTCGTTTTTACGTGCCTTCTTCAGCCATTCATTCAGCCAAGTTTGTAACTCGGCGAAAAAGTCAGGATGATTGAGGCTAGACATAATCTCCGGATCCTCAGCCATCTCGGCTGCGGTATCTAGGAACGTTTGCCACTGCGATTGTGCAGCGCTATCGTCGCTAGAAAGCGCAAACAGAGCTTTAGCGTAAGGACGGGCGATGGTTTTTGGTTGTGCCATGATTTAGAGTTTCTCGCTGAGTTCACGCAACAATCGACTGTGATCGTCGGCTTTAATCTCTCGACCAATAACTTGTTCGGCGCCTTCGATGACTAAACCCGCCAGCTGCGCGCGTAATTCTTCGCGGGCGCGGCGTTTTTCTTGTTCGATCTCTTCGCGTGCATGTTCTAATTCACGACGGCCAGTTTCTTGAGCTTCGTTGCGCGCTTCGCTGATCACTTGATCGGCTTGTTTGTGCGCACGACCGACAATATCCGTCGCTTGTGTTTTGGCTTGGCTCACCATCTCTCTGGATTCTTCCTCGGCCGCTGCCATTGAGTGCTTGGCCTGATCAGCCATGCTTAACCCTTCGGCGATTTTCTGACGGCGTTCGTCAGCAACACGGGCGAAAATAGGCCAGATGACCTTATAGAGAAACCACCAAAACACCAGAAACGTGCCTATCTGGCCAATCAACGTCAGATTAATGTTCATCGTTTAGGCACCTCCTAATAGCTTGGGTTGGTTACAGATTGGTGATTGAACCCAACAACGGGTTAGCAAATACCATAATCAACGCAACAACCACCCCGATCATCGCAACCGCATCAAGCAAGCCCGCGATAATGAAGAATTTACCTTGTAATGGGTTCATCATCTCTGGCTGACGAGCGCTGCTTTCGAGGAATTTACCACCGAGCAGACCGAAGCCAATGCCGGTACCTAAAGCAGCTAAGCCGAGGATGATGCCAGCAGCAATCGCTGAAGGGCCTTGAATACCGGCGATCGCCATCAACATTTCCATTTTTTCCATAGTAGCCTCCTAAAAAATAAACAATAGAATGGAAGTTTAGTGTGACTCTGCCATCGACATATATACGACGGTAAGAATCATGAAAATATACGCTTGCAGGGTAACCACAAGAATATGGAAAATTGCCCAAGGACCGCCCGGGATAAATTGAATGTAGAACGGCAGTAGAGCAATCAACACAAACACCAGCTCACCGGCAAACAGGTTGCCGAATAAACGCAGTGCTAATGAAATGATTTTCGCGAAGTCTTCGATAATACGCAGCGCGAAGTTAATTGGGAACAAAATGATTTTCAGCACGAGTGACTGTGCTTCAAACGGATGCGTGCCCATCGATTTAATCAAACCGAAAAACCCATGGTTGGCTTTAAAGGCATAAATGTACATCAAGCTGACTACGGTAATCGATAACGCAAAGGTCGCGTTAACGTCCGTAGAAGGAACGATTTTCAGATAGGGTACGCCAAATTGCCCTGCAATATCAGGAAGTAAGCTCACAGGAATCAAGTCCATAGTGTTCCAGAGCAGCACCCAAAGGAAAATGGTTAGCGCTAATGAACCGATATCGCGGCGCGATTCGCCAAAGAAATCTTTAACCGTATTATCGATAAATTCAAAGGCCATTTCAGCGAGGTTAACGCTCCACGATGGCACACCGGTGTCGGCTTTTTTTGCCATACGCCAGAGAAAGTAACAGAATACAACGCCTAAACCGATGGAAAACAGCAAGGTATCGATGTGTAGCGTCCAAAAGCCTTCACCGATACTGAGATTGGTCATGTGGTGCTGAATAAATTCAGCGCTGGTTTGTTCGCCGCCTGTTGCCGCCATGTTGTCCCTCTAGTTGTGCTTGCCTGGCATGATCAGCCAGAAATACGCCATCTGAACCATAAAAAAACCAATGATTAACCCTAGCGGGGCGAATGCTGTTTGTTGCATCAACACAATCCCCAATGTGGCAATCACCAGCCATTTCGCTAATTCATAAACTACCATTGCGCTAAAAAATGTTTTCGCACTCACCACTTCCGGCATGCGGCGAAAAATCATCATTGCAACAAGTGTGGCGCTGATTCCGAGCAATCCACCTGCGGCAATACCTGCAAGCAAATGGAATTGCGCTATCAACGCAGCTACTAACAGGGTGAGCAGCCAAATCCACGCTTGCACGCGCAATAATCGCTTTAAATGCTGTTGCATGACAGCAAATCTGGCCTGCGATTATATGAGTTTGTCATAAGGGGGTCAACGAAAAAGTCGCTCATACCTCTTTAAAACCCCATTTATTGAGCAACTGATCGAGTTCATCAAGGTCGCGGTATTTTAAAACGACCTTTCCGTTGCCTTTCTTTTTATGGTTAATCGACACATTGGTTTGTAGAAAATCACTCAAACGCGTTTGCAAATCTTCGATGTTGGTATCTGAAGTGGGTTTTTCAGCTGGGACTTCTGGTTGCAACAGGGTGCGCACCCTGGCCTCGGTTTGGCGAACGGTCAAGTGCTTTTGTTTGATTTCGCCAAGCAACGCCTGCTGCTGTTTATCGCCGAGTGGCAGCATCGCACGCGCATGCCCCATCTCAATCTCACCATCAGTCAGCGCTTGTTTGGCTACCTCGCCAAGCTCGAGTAAGCGAAGGGTGTTAGAAATTGATGAGCGTGAGCGCCCGACTAATTGCGCGACACGGTCATGGGTTAAGCTGAAATCTTCCACCAGACGCTGTAAGCCTTGCGCGACTTCCATCGCGTTTAAGTCATTGCGCTGTAAGTTTTCGATCAAAGCAACCGCGAGCGCTTCTTTGTCGGAATAGTTTTTAATCACGCACGGCATATTGGTCAGCCCCGCCTGTTGTCCTGCGCGGAAACGTCGTTCCCCAGCGATAATTTCGTAGCGATCGCTACCAATCGGGCGCACGACCAGGGGTTGTAAAATGCCATGTTCGGCAATCGAGTGCGCTAATTCGCTCAAAGCTTCATCATCAAAGCGTTTGCGGGGTTGATATTTGCCCGGCTCAATGCGACCGACCTCAATGTGTTTTAAGACTTCGTATTCTGGTTGATCGAGCACTGATTGCCCTAAATCCCCAATGAGTGCGTCTAGGCTTTTACCGAGTCCACGTTTGTTTTGCCCGCTCACATTGCTCTCCTTTTATCCAATTCGTTTGATCAGTTCAGCCGCTGCTTTACGGTATTCTTTGGCGCCTTTGGCGTGGCGATCGTAAATCGTGACCGGTAAGCCGTAGCTAGGTGCCTCTGCCAAGCGGATGTTGCGTGAAATAACCGTGTTAAACATGGTGTCTTTTAAATGTTTGAATAAGCTTTTTGACACTTGGCGGGTGAGTTTCGAGCGCGAATCATACATCGTGCGGATAAATCCGGCGATTTTTAGCTCCGGGTTGACGCTTTGGCGAATTTGCCCGATGGTTTCGAGTAGGCTGCTCACCCCTTCAAGCGCAAAATACTCACACTGAATCGGCACCAATACATAATCTGCTGAGACCAACGCGTTCACAGTCAATAAATTCAGTGTGGGTGGACAATCGATTAACACATAATCAAAGCGGTCAATCCAGCCACTGGTATAAGTTTCGAGCATCTTATGTCGCTGCGGATGATCGTCGATGGCGCGCTCAAAAGCACCTAGCTCGTCATTAGCCGGCAGTAGCCACAAGTTGGCTTGCTCACAATGAATGCATACATCTTCAGCGGCTTGTTCGCCGAGCATCACATCCATGATCTGATGGGTTAGCTCGCGTTTGCTGGTGCCGCAGGCGACTGTTGCGTTGCCTTGAGGGTCAAGGTCGATCAACAGGACTTCATGGCCACGTTCAGCTAAAGCGGCTGCCATAGTAACGGCAGTCGTAGTCTTACCAACCCCACCTTTTTGATTGGTTACCGCAATAATTTTAGTCATCACGTACCACCTTGAGCAGGCGTCGTGTGGCATCAAGTAACGGCACATCAATCTCCTGTGCGTCGGTTAAACGAAATCCTGGCTGGGTTAGCGACTCTTGTTCACGACCTTTCATAATCATCCATTGTGTGTGGGCATTCCCTAAATGTTCGCTTAAACGCAGTAAATCATCGGCAGAGCTCATCGCACGGCTGATAATTACATCGACCGCGTCATCGCTTTGCCAGTGTTCAATGCGCTGTGCCACGGTATGCAGGTTGGGCAAATTGAGCTGCGTGGCACAATGACGCATAAAAGCAATCTTCTTTTTTATTTGCCTCGACCGCATACACTTGGGTCTCTGTGCGCATAATCGCGATAACCATTGCTGGCAGGCCTGCGCCACTGCCAACATCAACCACCGTGCGTGCGTCATTTGCCAGCTCAGGCAAGACAGCCAAGCAATCGAGTAGATGAACAATGACTTGTTCGCGTGGCTCGCGTATCGCGGTCAGATTATGCACCCGATTCCATTGGTTAAGCAACGCTAAATAACGCTCTAGCTGTGCGCGCTGTGTGGGATTGATGCACAACGGTAGCGCAGCAATCCCTTCATCCAAAGCGCGTTGTGCGTCAGCAGGCAGCGGCATTAGCTGGCTAAAGCGCTAAAGTAGGCTAACAACAGGCCGACAGGACGCCCTGTGGACCCTTTCGCTTTACCTTTACGCCAGGCAACACCGGCGATATCGAGATGCGCCCAAGGGTATTTTTCCGCAAAAGCGCCTAAGAATGCACCAGCGGTGAGTGTGCCCGCCTCACGGCCACCAATATTTTGTAAATCGGCGAATGGACTTTCAAGTTGTGCTTTGTATTCTGCATCTAACGGTAGGCGCCATACGGGGTCTTCTGCTTGCTCACCAGCGTCAAATAGTGCCGATTGCAGCGCATCATCGTTGCCCATCAGTCCGGCACGATGCGAGCCAAGCGCGATCACACAGGCGCCAGTCAAGGTTGCCATATCAATGACTGCCTGTGGCTCGTAGCGTTCGGCATAGGTTAGCGCATCACAAAGAATCAAACGGCCTTCCGCGTCGGTATTAAGTACTTCGATCGTTTTGCCCGACATGCTGGTTAAGATGTCGCCAGGGCGAGTCGCGCCACCATCAGGCATATTTTCAACCGTCGGAATCAGGGCAACGACATGCAGCGGTAATGCGCGTTCACACAGCGCTTTCATCGTGCCGAAAACCGCGGCAGCACCACCCATGTCGTATTTCATCTCATCCATCGCCGCACCGGGTTTCAGTGAAATCCCGCCGCTATCGAAGGTGACGCCTTTACCAACCAGCACAATCGGCTTTTTATTCACCGCTTTTTTCGGCTTATGCTCGATGATGATAAAGCGTGGATCTTCTTTACTGCCTTGGGCAACGCCAAGTAGTGCGCCCATCTTGAGTTCTTTGATTGCTTTTTTCTTCAGTACCTCGACTTTTAACGCGCTGTACTGTTCGGCGAGTTTTTCTGCTTGGTGGCCAAGGTATTTCGGCGTGCATACATTGGGTGGCAAATTGCCTAAATCACGCGTTAAAGCGCTGCCTTTAGCCCAAGCGTCAATATGCGCTAAAGTCTCTTCAAAGGCTTTGACTTGTTTGCGTTCGGTGGTAAACGTCCAATGTCGCACAGCTTGTTTTTTCGCTTTTTTGTTTTTTTGCGTCTTATAAGCATCAAAACGATAGTTGGCGTTGGCTATGGCGCGCGTCACGCGAGCTAAGCCTTGAAGTTCGTCAGCGCACGCTTCTTGTAAGGTCATAACCACACTATGCCAGTGGGTTTTGCTGAGTTTGCTAAACACAGCATTCGCTGCTTTTTCTAGGGATTGGCGAGAATCTTCAGCGCACACCACCAGCACACGCGAAGTAGCGATACCGCTCACATCAACAAAGACCATTGTCTCACCAGCACTTTCCGGGAGGTTGCTTTGTTCGTGTTGCTGGCTGAAATAGCCATTGCTGGCTTCATCAAGCGCGGTGAGTGAACGGCAAAATTGGCCGGCTTCATTAAGCGCAACCACTACCACATCTGCCTCAATATTTGCTGCTGAGGCAGAACGTACGTCATACTTCATCATCATTCTCCAGAAAATACAGAATAACCCAAGCAGGGCAACAAAGCGTTAGGATATCATGCCTATGGTGAACATTCCTTGCTTTAGGTGTAAATCCATAAACGGTTTCCGATATAATGCCTGTTTTTTCATCATAATCGTCTGTTAACGACCCAATCAAACGCCATCCAATGCCTATACTGCATCGCTACATCGCCCGTGAGACCTTGCGTATTTTTCTCGCCACCAGTCTTATCTTGTTGGCGATTATTGTCAGTTTTCGCTTATCGAGCCTGTTAAGCAGCGCTGCTGCTGGTGATCTTTCTTTGGCAGCGGTGTGGCAGGTCATCGTGTTAATGAGTATCCGTTTTTTGCTCACCTTGATGCCAGTGGCGCTGATTATCGCGATCACCCTAACCCTAGGGCGACTTTATAATGAACAAGAGCTTTATGCAGCATTTGCCTGCGGCATGAGTCGTGCGCATATTCGTCGCGCGCTGCTGTGGATTGTATTGCCGCTGGCCTTGTTGATGACGCTGGGTAATGTGTATTTATTGCCCTATGTGTCGGCAAAACAAGACAGCGTTAATGATCAAGCCCAGCAAGAAGCGGCGATGCTGTTGTTTCAGCCTAATGAATTTCGGCGCCTGGCTGATGGCAGTGTCGTATATGCAGAGTTAGCGCGTGGTGATCAACTTGGCGGCTTTTTTGTCTATCGACAAACCCAGGGCGAACCCAGTGCGATTGTGGCGCCAGAAGGTAAGTTAAGCGCTAAAGACGGCGTACGGCACCTGCATTTATATGATGGCTTTCGTACAACCTGGGATAGCGCACTAAATCCTGAAGAAAGCAATTTTACGACCTTTAGCGAAGCCACTTTACGTTTACCAGAGCAAACAGCTGCCGCCAGCCATCGCCTGCGCAATGTGCCCACGCATGCCTTGGATGACAGCCCGGCGCACATTGCTGAGCTGCAAAATCGTCTGAACCCGACGTTTGCTTTGCTTATTTTTGTTTTGCTGATGCCGCTGCTCACCCAAACCGCACCGCGTAGCGGTCGCTACCAACGCCTGATCCCCATTTTTGTGCTGTTTGCGCTCTATCTTAATGTGCAGGAATTTATCAGCAAAGCGGTGGAAAAAGGTGCGATCAGTCCGTGGCCTGGTAGTTTGTGGCTGCATATCGCCCTTGTCGGGTTGCTCGTTTTCGTGTGGCTAGTCTATGCAAGGAGGCGTGCATGAATCGTTTTGACCGTTATGTATTGCGCACTTTGCTTGGTGCGACAGCGATTGCCTTAATTTTCTTACTCGGCATCGATATCCTTATTCAGAGCGCTGATGACGTCGATAATATCGGCAAAGGGCAATACAGTGTAGGGACGATGTTGCTGGTTCAGCTCTATAACCTGCCGCAACGCATTGTCTTGTTTGCGCCAGCCGCAGTGCTGATTGGCGGCATTATGGGCTTGGGACAGCTCGGCAGCCAGAATGAGCTGACCGTCGTGCAGGCCTGTGGTGTTTCGCGACTGCGCTTGGCACGTAGTGGGTTGCTGCTGGCTGCTTTGCTTGGTATGGCGTTGTTGGTGGTTGGGGAAACCCTATCGCCACAGGCGAGCGCGAAAGGTGATTTGTTGCGCGCTCAGGCGCTTGGGCGAAGCGCTGCTTTGAGTAGTGATGAAGGGCTGTGGCTAAACAGCAGTGGTGTCATCACGCGCATTGGTAAACTCAACGAAGACGGCAGTTTGGGTCGTCTGACCTTTTTCCAGCGTGAAGAAGGCAATAGCATTCAGATTGCTTTAGCCTCGCGCGCAACCTATCAAGACGGGGGTTGGCAGCTTAACGACTATCGTGGCAGTCGCCTTGATCCGCAAGCGATGGATGCTTTACCTGCACAAAGCACGTGGCAGACCAACCTGCAGCCGAAAGATTTAAGTTTGCTCGCCGAACAAAACCAATTTCCCAGCTTGAGTGAGCGTTACCGACAAACGCAATTCTTGCGCGCTAATGGGCTAAATTATCGCGCTGAAAGCTTGGCGTTATGGCAGAAACTGCTGCTGCCTTTATCTACTTGTACGATGCTCCTGCTCGCTTTACCGTTTGCGTTTAACCATGGACGCAGCGCCAATCAAGGTTCGCGATTGGTCGTGGGGATTTTGATCGGGGTGAGCTATTACGTTGTTGAAGGGATTGCCGGTAATTTAAGTTTGTTATTGGGCGCACCACCGCTACTTGGCGCACTGTTGCCGATCACACTTTTTGCCTTATTACCGATTTATTTATTACATCGATAATGTCTGAGGTTAGATTTTTATAAATTAATCTTAATGATAACATTATAAATTACTTAACAAATTTTTATTTCTCTATTATATCGAACTGACCGAGTCCATTATAAACCGTTGTGCTAATTAAAAATATTTAGGTTAGTAACAAACTATACCTATTGCTAATTCCTTGCGAAAATATTAAGGTATATCCGCTGGGGATGAGCCCTGCGCACATCGTCTATTAATTTTTAGAGGCAATAATATGACAGCGGATACCACATATAACTACCGTGTCGTCAAACAGTTTACTTGGGCGGCGATTGTTTTTGGTGTCATCGGGATGTTGGTTGGCGTGTTTATCGCTGCTCAACAATACTGGCCTGATATGACCGAAGGCATTTCATTTTTAGCATACGGACGACTGCGTCCATTGCACACCAACGCAGTAATTTTCGCGTTTGGTGGTAATGCCCTGTTTGCGACATCTTATTACGCCGTACAACGCACTTGTGGCGTACGGTTGATTTCAGACAAGCTTGCAGCGTTTACGTTTTATGGCTTTAACCTCGTGATTCTTGGCGCGGTATTAACCTATCCATTCGGTTTTACCCAAGGTAAAGAATATGCTGAGTTAATCTGGCCATTAGATATCTTGCTCACGGTCGTTTGGGTGGCTTATGCCATCGTGTTCTTCTTTACCATTGGTAAGCGTAAAGAAAAGCATATCTATGTCGGTTTGTGGTTCTTCGGCGGTTATATTATTGCGGTTGCATTACTGCATATCTTCAATAACCTTGAAATTCCAGTAGCTAACTATCAGGCAGGCAGCTTTATGGGTGTGCTCGCTTCTGTTGATTGGCTGCACTCTTATCCATTGCTCTCAGGCGCTACTGGCGCGATGACTCAGTGGTGGTACGGACACAACGCCGTAGGGTTTTTCTTGACTGCAGCGTTCTTGGGGATGATGTATTACTTCGTGCCTAAGCAAGCAGAACGTCCGATTTATTCATACCGCCTGTCAATCATGCACTTCTGGGCATTGATTTCGATTTATATGTGGGCGGGCCCGCACCACCTGCATTACACAGCGTTACCAGACTGGACACAAACTTTAGGTATGGTGTTCTCAGTGGTTCTGTGGATCCCATCATGGGGTGGCATGGTTAACGGTATGATGACGCTTTCAGGCGCATGGAACAAACTGATTACTGACCCGATTATTCGCTTCATGTTCGTGGCGTTATCGTTCTACGGTATGTCGACCTTCGAAGGTCCGATGATGGCGATCAAAGAAGTCAACGCACTCTCGCACTACACCGAATGGACCGTTGGTCACGTACACTCTGGTGCATTGGGCTGGGTAGCGATGATCACCATGGGTTCGATTTATCACATGTTGCCGCGTCTGTACGGTAAAACCGAAATGTACAGCCGTAACTTGATCTTCGTTCACTTCTGGCTCGCAACCATCGGTATCATTCTCTACGTAACCTCTATGTGGGTAGCCGGCATCATGGAAGGCTTGATGTGGCGTGAAACTTATGCTGATGGCACATTGGTTTACACCTTCGCGCAAATCCTTGAGAAGAAATACATCTTCGTCTTGGTACGTTTCTTAGGTGGTGTTGCATTCCTCAGCGGCATGGTGTTGATGTTCTATAACTGCTTGATGACACTCAAAAACAAGCCAGCTAAAGAAGCATCTGTTAGTCAACCGCAAACTGCATAACATAAGGGAGAGGAATCATGAAAACCATAGGTCATGCATTTGTAGAAAAAAGCATTGTTACAATGGGATTGTTGATCTTGTTGGCGGTAATTTGGGGTGGGATTGTACAAATTCTTCCCCTGCCATTTGACAAGACGTTGACAACTTCAGAATACGTTAAACCATATGATCCATTGCGTTTAGCAGGCTTTAACACCTATATCGAAGAAGGGTGTTATGGCTGTCATTCACAGATGATTCGTCCGTTCCGTTGGGAAACTGAGCGTTATGGACACTATTCAGTGGCTGAAGAATCCATCTATGATCGCCCATTCCAGTGGGGATCGAAGCGTACTGGCCCTGATTTAGCACGTATCGGCGGCAAATATGCTAATGATTGGCATGTTCTGCACTTGCTCAACCCACGTAATGTGGTACCGCAATCTAATATGCCGGCTTATCCATGGTTAGCTGAAACACCGGTTGATGTTGAGCGTACTGTGAAAAGTATGCGTACCAAGATGGCACTTGGCGAACCCTACACCGAAGAAGACATTGCAGCAGCAGCTGCCGCATTGGAAGGAAAAACCAAAATGGACGCTGTGGTCGCGTACCTGCAAGGTTTAGGTGTGGCGTTCCAGGAGAACCGGTAAGCCATGGCTTTTTGGCAAAGTCTTATAACGGTAGTACTGTTTGTGGCGTTCATTCTAATGGGCATCATCCTGTACTACCCAAGACGCAATCAGCCTTATAAAGATGCTGGGAAATTGGCGCTTAAAGAAGATGACGACGCGCTAATTAACCCACGGCATAATACAGAACATCATGAGAGGTAAATCATGTCTACCATTGCATTATTAGTTGCAATCATCTCGATTGGACACCTTGTGGCTTACGTTGTCTTCGTCATGTGGACAAGCCGCATACAACCGAGCGATAACGCACCAGAAGGTGAGATTATCGATCATTCTTGGGATGGTATCCAAGAATATAACAACCCGTCACCACGTTGGATCCTTGTTCTTTTCTATTTAGGGATTGTTTTTGCGGGTGTTTATTTGGTGTTATATCCAGGCGTATGGAAAGGCGTTTTGGGTTGGACACAGATTGGGCAGTTTGAAGAAGCGAGCGCTAAAGCCGATGCCAAAGCGCAAGAGTATTTTTCATTCTACGACACCAAAACCGTTGAAGAACTCGCGCAAAATGAGCAGGCGTTGGCCTCTGGGCACCGCATCTTCTTACAAAACTGTGCGGTTTGTCATGGTTCTGATGCAGCCGGTACCCCTGGAAGCTATCCGAACTTAACTGACAATGATTGGTTGTGGGGTGGCAGTAGCGATAAAATCGTACAGACCATCACCAACGGTCGTAAGGGTAACATGCCTCAATATGGTGCGCTTGCTGAACCAAGCCAGGAAGAGATGGTGGCTGTTGCTAATTATATTCATGAGCTCGGTGGACGTGATGCTGATGCTACTGCAGCAGCGCAAGGTAAAGATCTTTATAACAAGAGCTGTATTGCCTGTCACGGTGCGGATGGTACCGGTAACGAAATGCTAGGTGCACCAGATCTCACCGATGATATCTGGCTCTATAGTCAAAATGGGACAATTGATGATATTGTCAGTCAGATGGTTAGTCCGAAAAATCACGAGATGCCGGCATGGAAAGAAGGCTTAGGCGAGCAAAAAATCAAGGTTGTTGCCGCTTATGTCTACTCACTAAGCGACCATTCATCACAATAATCGTTGCTAACTTAAAGCCCGCCGTAGAGGCGGGCTTTATTGCTTTTTATTCCAATAAAAGCTAATATAAAATTTATTCTATAATAAAAAAATCATTGCTTCATGAGGTATTGCTATGGCGCGTCCACAAGCACCAGCTTACGATAAGCACGTTAAAATTCGCCCACGACCGGTTAAAGGTCGTTTTCAGACTTTGCGCAAAACAGCAGTGGTGGTTTTGCTGTTGATTTTTCATGCCCTACCGTTTTTCCAATGGAATGGTAGACAGGCGATCTGGTTTGATTTAGCGAACCGTCGTTTTTATATTTTTGATCTCAATATCTGGCCACAAGATTTTATCTTGCTGACCTTTATTTTGCTCGGCTTAGCTCTGGTGCTGTTTTTTGTCACCGCTTTACTTGGGCGGGTTTGGTGTGGCTATGCGTGCCCACAAACCGTTTATACCGAAGTGTTTTTGTGGATTGAAGAAGCGGTAGAAGGTAACCGTTCTGAGCAACTTAAACTGGTTCGTGCGCCTTGGAGTTTTAACAAAATTGTTAAGCGCGTAGCCAAATATGGGGCATGGATCCTGGTGGGCTTAATTACCGGGATTGGTTTTGTGGCCTATTTCTATCCTATTCGCCAATTGATTCCTGACTTTTTTACGGGTTCGTTGCCTTTGATGGGCTATTTTTGGATTTTATTTTATGGTGGCTTTTGTTATATGCAAGCCGGCATTATGCGTGAAAAGTTCTGTAAATTCATGTGCCCATACGCGCGCTTTCAAGGTGCGATGTTTGATCGTGATACCCTCATTATTGCCTATGATGAAGAGCGTGGTGAACCGCGTCGTCGTCTGAAGCGTAAAGACCGTGAAAACCCTGAAGATCTGGGCTTTTGTGTCGATTGTACAATGTGTGTACAAGTCTGCCCTACTGGGATAGATATTCGTGATGGCTTGCAATTAGAGTGTATTGCCTGCGCGCTGTGTATTGATGCCTGTGATGGGATGATGGATCAGATTGGCGCGCCACGTGGCCTGATTCGTTATACGTCAACTAAGTCACTTGAAGGTGGTACAACACGATTCCTGCGACCCAAAACCTTTGGTTATGGTTTGGTGTTATCTGTCGCGTTCACCCTGTTTATTTTCGCGATTGTGACCAAGAGTAATGTTGATCTCAGTATTGTGCGTGATCGTAATGTGTTATCGCGAGAAATTGCTGGCGATCAGATACAAAACATTTACAATGTTAATATTATGAACAAAACCGAGCGCGCACGCAGCTATGTGCTTAGCGTCAGTGGGATTGAAGGGGCTGTCATTGACGGCAAAACTGAATATGATGTGGGTGCGGCGCAAGTCGAAGATCAAACCATTCGCGTGAATATCCCAAAAGCCTCATTGAGTATGCCAAGTCAAGAAATTCTCTTTACGGTGACGCCTGATGATGATGCGGATGATGCGGTCAGTATTGAATCTAAATTCTTGAAATTGTAAATAAATGAGCAGAGAACAAACCCAGATACCGTGGTATAAAAACTACATTCTCATCCTCGCGATCAGCATTCCCCTACTGACTGTAGCGGGGAGCATGTTTACGATTTATCTCGCGATAAGTAGTAAAGATTCAGCGGTGATTGAAACCTATCAAAAACAAGGTCTCACGCCCGGTAAGCGTAGTGTTTATCCGAATGAGATTGCGATTACTGGCGATATCAGTAATGGGGCATTAACCTTGACCACGGATCCTGCGATTGAAGAACCGCTCACCTTGATTCTGGAGCACGCGACACGTGCTAATCTAGATCAAGAGTTAACGTTAAACGCTTTTTCGCCGAACGTGTATCCGATTAGCGATCGTACAGTTGAGGATATCAAAGGTAACAAATGGTACGTCA
Source organism: Suttonella sp. R2A3 (assembly GCF_021513215.1). Taxonomy (NCBI): domain Bacteria; kingdom Pseudomonadati; phylum Pseudomonadota; class Gammaproteobacteria; order Cardiobacteriales; family Cardiobacteriaceae; genus Suttonella; species Suttonella sp. R2A3. The sequence goes on from NZ_CP090975.1 coordinate 1,366,343, forward strand.
AAGTACATCCAAGCAACGATCCACAATGGGAAATGGTGGGGCAAAGCGACAACCGTCATTCAGATGCCGAGCCTAGTATCAGCTTAACTTTGCCATGAGCCAACATTGTTATCACTGCCATTTGGAGATTCCCCAAGGCATTGATATCCACGCCACCCTTGACGGACAAGAGCAGCAGTTTTGCTGTTATGCCTGTCTTGGCGTGGCAGAGATGATTGCCTCGCATGACTTGAGCGCCTATTATCAGGTTCGCGACAATATCGCCCCTCGCCCTGATCAACATTACAACGCCGAGCATTGGCAGGCCTACGATATTCCGGAAATCGCTGCGCAGTATGTTTTTTCGCAAGACAGCGACCAGGAAATTCATTTGTATATTGAAGGCATTCACTGTGCCGCTTGTAGCTGGTTGATTCGTGGCGCGCTCAATAAAGAAGCGTTGGTTGAAGATGTACAAGTCAATACCACCACTGGTCGTGCGCAAATTCGCTGGCGAGACAGTAAACTGAGCGACATTCTCGCCACCATCGCCAAACTTGGCTACACGCCAAACCTGTTTACCCCACAAGCAGACGAACAGCAGCAACATCAAGCACGCAATCAAAGTTTGTTGCGTTTAATCGTTGCTGGGCTGGGCATGATGCAGGTAATGATGTTCGCCACAGGCCTTTATACCGGGGCTTTTTTTGGCATCGACCGCGAATATTCTGAGCTGCTGCGCTGGATTAGCCTGTTGGTGACCACGCCGGTGATGTTTTATAGCGGTTGGCCGTTTCTCACTAGCGCGTGGCAGGGCTTGCGTATTAAGAAAGCCAATATGGATTTGCCGATTGCGGTCGCCACGCTGGGTGCGTATACCGCGAGTGTCTATCACACGGTGATCGGTAAAGGCGAGATCTATTTTGATTCGGTGACGATGTTTATTTTCTTTATATCGATCAGCCGATTTTTGGAATTTATGGCACGCCGCCGCGCGCGGCTTAACGACATCCGCTACGCTAAATTATTGCCGGACGCGGTGGAGAAATGTATCGATGGTGAGGTGCAGCTGGTACCGCTGACTACCGTACAACCTAACGATGAAATCATCGTTCGCGCCACGCACACTATTCCCGTGGATGGTGAGGTTATCGCCGGTAGCAGCCGTGTTGATGAAGCGATGCTCAGTGGCGAAAGTACGCCGCTCAGTAAAGGGATTGGGGACCGCGTGTTGGCAGGCAGCAATAATCTTGCAAGCCCGATCACCCTGCGCGTGGTCGAAACCGGACAACGCACTACACTTGCTGGGATTCGCCGTTTGGTCGCACGCGCCGAGCAGCACCGCTCACCACTGATTGATCGAAACGAGCAGATCGCCCAACATACGATTATTGCGGTGATCGTTCTTGCGTTAGCCGGTTATATCGCCTGGCAATTTATTGATGCCGGACGCGCGTTTGAAGTGGCATTGGCGGTATTGGTGGCGACTTGCCCTTGTGCCTTATCACTCGCGACGCCGACAGCATTGACCAGTGCAATGAACCACGCAAACGCGCATGGCATCCTGATCAAAGACAGTAATACACTACACAAACTCCGGTGTATTAAACATATTATTTTCGATAAAACCGGTACGCTGACCGACGGTCATTTGAGCCTGATTGATAGTCAGATTACGCACAGCGATCCTGCGTTGGTTTGGCAAATCGCTAAAGCACTCGAAGCGAATAGTAATCACCCGATTGCGTGGTTTTTCGCCCGACAAGACGTGAGCGAAGCCTCATTACAAAGCGTGGAATACTTAAGTGGCCAAGGCGTGTGGGGTAAGGTAGACGGCAAAGATTGGTATATCGGTAGCGCGGCATTAATGAACACGCATGGCTGGTCAGTCTCACCACCGAATGACCACGCCAATCATGTGTATCTTGCTAATACGAGTGGCATACAAGCCGAATTTAGCTTCGCTGATCCGCTGCGCCCGCAATTAGCACGCACCTTGAGCCAGCTTAACGGTTATCAACTGCATATCGCTAGTGGTGATCGCGAGGAAAATGTTGCCACGATTGCAGGTAAGCTGGGTATCGATGACTATCATGGTGGCCTGAGCCCTGAAGCGAAACTTGCCTATTTAGAATCGATCGATGCACCGAGTTTGATGATTGGCGATGGGATCAATGATGCGCCTGTACTCGCCGCAGCCGATGTGTCTGTGGCAGTTGGTAAGGCCAGCCCGCTATCACAAACCCATGCCGATATTGTTTTGCTCGGCCACGGACCGCAGGCGCTGCCCTTTTTATTTGATCTGGCACAACGCTGTGAACGGATTATTCGCCAAAACCTTTGGTGGGCAGCAGCGTATAATCTCACGATATTGCCATTAGCCATTTTTGGTTTTTTAACCCCTTGGATTGCTGCGATTGGCATGTCCGCCAGCTCATTATTGGTGGTACTCAACGCTTTGCGGGTTAATAGAACCCCGCCACCGGAGACACTTGAATGAATATACTGTTTTTACTGATTCCGCTGTCGCTAGTCTTGGTGATTTTTGCCGTATTCGCCTTTCGTTGGGCGTTAAAAAACGATCAATTTGACGATCTTGATTCGCCGTCGATGATTCCACTTTTGGATGATACAGAAGAAGAACGCGCACAGAAAAAAGCACAAATACAGGATGAATAACGCGGGTGTTTAGTGAATTAAGCCTCGCCACCTTACTTTTGAGTGCGCTCGCTACAGGACTTGCTGGCAGTGCACATTGCCTAGGGATGTGTGGCGGTATTGGCGCGAGTTTGGGGCTTAATGCCACACGCAAACGCTATCTGATCAGCTATCATGGCGGACGCCTCTTATCTTACACCTTGCTTGGCTTAATTCTCGGCAGTGTGTTGCCTTTATTGGGCATCAACGCAGCATTGCCCGAGTGGGGGATGATTGTGCGACGTTTGACCGCGGCGCTCATTATCCTGATCGGCCTGCAAATGCTCCTGCCGCGTAACCCGCTCCGCAGCTTAGAGCAATATGGTTTTGCTCTGTGGCGACCGATTAGTCGTCTCACGCGCGCGTTTATCCCGACACGTAGCCATAGCGATGCCTTTATTCTTGGCCTGTGTTGGGGGCTTCTACCCTGTGGGTTAATCTACTCAGCGCTTGGCTTAGCAATTGGCAGTGCGAACCCGATCAGCGCGGCGCTGGTGATGTTTGCCTTCGGCGTGGGAACGCTGCCCTCAATGCTTAGCGTAACGGTCTTCTCTGGCACGATTATTAAAGCGCTGACTCATGAGACGAGTAAACGCGCGCTGGGTGTGCTGGTTATTCTGCTTGGCTTGTGGTCGTTGTGGCAAACGTTCTAGCTTGAGCTAGCCTGATCCCGGTTGATCCAGCGCGATAACAGAGCGATTACGACAAAGGCAAATAGCAGGCGTCCATAAACGACCGCGCTTAAATCAGCGCCCATCAATAAAATTAATAACGTATCTTCGATTAAGCTGTGCAGCAGACCAATCAAGCACATGCTGGTGAAGATATCGCGCTTCGGAATGCGCCCAGAATCGGCATCACGAATCAATAATCCACCGCCATAAGACAAACCCAGGGTGATGCCAATCAGGGTAATGTCGGTGGCTTTTTTACCAATCCCGAGCAGGCGCAGTAAAGGCCCAAGCAGCCAGGCAATCAATCGCTCTATGCCAAGAAAGCGTAATAGGCGCAAAGCAACCACTAACGCGCTGATGACACAGAATATCCACCATAGCGATTGCAATTGCGTAATCAGCCATTCGCGCCAATTCAGCTCGGCCGCTATTTTGGGCACCACCGGCGTATTAGGCCCGTCAAGCCAGCCGCTGAGCTGATACATAAAGTGCAGTAATGCGGCATAACACAGCCCACCAATTACCCGCAGCGATAAGGTCACCGACCAGCGCACGCCAACGCGGCGTGCAATCGCGCCTTCAACTGGTAGTGAATGGCTGATTAACATCAGAGCGCCTAATACACTGACTTGCGCCACGCTTAATTGATACGGCAGTTCCGAGCTGAAAAATACCGCCATACCGGGGTAAATCCCGGCCGCCATAGTGACCATCCAAGTAAGCGATGCCTCACCGGGCAGGCCTATCCATTGCATTACTGGTACGCTGATTTCCGCTAAAATATCGATCACGCCCCATTGCGTGAGTAGGCGCACCAAGATCAACACCGGGATAAGAATCTTAAATAACGCCCAGCTAATCAGCACAATCTCTTGGCCTAATCGCCAGATGTATTCTCGCCACGCGGCAGGTAACCGAAACATTTTTACGCCCGATGATAAGGGTGGTTATGGTTGATCGACCACGCACGATACAGCGCTTCAGCGACGATAATACGCACCAATGGATGGGGTAAGGTGAGTTTACCTAGCGACCAGGATTCATCCGCGCGCTTTTTAACCTCATCGCTCAGTCCTTCCGGCCCACCAATCACCAGCGCCAATTCACGAACGTTCTCTTGCCAGAACGCTAAACGCGACGCTAACGATTCACTGGAATGCACTTTTCCGGGAATATCGAGGCTTACCACATAATCAGCGCTGGCAAGCGCACTCATCACCTGATCGCTTTCTTTTGCGCGCGCACTGGCGAGCTGGCTGGCTTTGCTGCGTTTTTGTAAAGGGATTTCGCTTAACGAGAGGGTGAGATCGCCTTTTAGGCGATTTTGATACTCATTAAACCCTGTGCTGACCCATGCCGGCATTTTGTGCCCCACAGCGATTAAATGGATGTGCATAGCGATCACCGATGTTTAAAAATCATTTAATTGTCGCATAAAACCCTTCACCAATCAGCGAGGGTTATAAAACACGTGTTTTAATCAGAGCATCTTGTATCTGTGCTAACATATTGTGCGTTGTTTTAGCTTGGAAGATTGAGCATGTCAAATTGGGTATTGGTCGTTAATTGTGGGTCATCGAGTGTTAAATTCGCACTGGTCGATCCTGAGAGCGGCAATGAATCGTTTCATGGGATTGCCGAACGCTTAGGCCAAGGCAGTCAAGCTGGCGAAATCACCTACCAATACGGAGATGAAAAAGAGCGCCACAGCTTGCCCGATGGCAAGCACGAACAGGCGTTGGCTGATATCGTTGAAAAACTGCACAGTCTCGGCTGGCTGGAGCAAGTGGTTGCTGTGGGGCATCGTGTGGTTCATGGTGGCGAGTATTTCTCCGATTCAGTACGCATCGATGAGAATGTGCGCGATAAGATCGCTGACTGTATTCGTTTGGCACCACTACATAATCCGGCGCATGTGATCGGTATTGATGCAGCGAAAGCGGCTTTTCCCGACCTGCCGCAGGTGGCCGTTTTTGACACCGCATTTCACCAATACATGCCAGAGCATGCTTATTTATACGCCCTGCCTTATGAGATGTATCGCGAGCATGGGATTCGCCGCTATGGTTTTCATGGCACATCCTTCCGCTACGTGGCGGTACGCACGCAAACCTTACTGGATAACGCAAACGCTAAATTGGTGATCGCGCATTTAGGTAATGGTGGTTCTGTGGCTGCGGTTGATGGGGAGCATTCTTTGGATACCACGATGGGGCTTACCCCTTTAGAAGGCTTGGTTCATGGCACACGCAGTGGCGATATCGACCCAGCGATCCCCTATCTCCTCACAGAGCAGTTTGCGATGGACGCAAAAGCCGTTAATGATATGTTGTGGAAGGAATCGGGATTGTTAGGACTTTCAGAGCTTTCCAATGATTGTCGGACGCTAGAACAAGCGATGGATGAAGGTAATGAAGCAGCAAAACGTGCGCTCGATGTTTATATCTATCGCCTGGCGAAACACATTGCCGGACAAATGGTCGCGCTTGGTGGCACTGATGCATTGGTGTTCACCGGTGGCATTGGTGAGAATTCATCGTATGTGCGCGCAGAAGTGGTTAAGTTGCTCGCCTTTATGGGTTTTGCGCTAGATAGCGCAAAAAATGAAGCTACCAACCGTGGGGCAGAAGCAAATATCGCCAGCGCACAGAGTAGGCCGGTTTGGGTGGTTCCAACGAATGAGGAACTAATGATTGCCCGCGATACCGTCCGTTTGATGGAACAAGGATAAAACATGACGAAATCGATTTTAGTCGTCTCAACACATAAAGGCTCGGGGTTGACCTCGGCCGTTCTCGGTTTGTACCACGCTTTGGAACGCCAAGGCATGAAAGTCGGCTTTCATAAGCCAGTGCTGCAATACAGTAATGACTCAGGAAATGTGGATTTTAGCAGCCGCATGATGGCGCAGTATTGCCGTGGACGACAAGATGAAACATTATCGATTCGCCCTGAAAAAGTGCAAAAAGCGCTCGATACGAAAAATGTCGATGAATTGATGGAGTTTGTCATTCAGCAATTCGACGCGGCCAAGGGTGATGCTGATATTGTGGTGATGGAAGGGTTGCTGGAAACACCGAATGTGCCTTATGCCAACGGGATTAATCAGAAAATTGCTCGTGCGCTCAGTGCCGATGTGGTGTTTGTGACCAGCGCTCAAGTGCCCACCTTGTCACGCCTGGAACATCGCTTGGATTTCTCAGTCAGCGGTTTTGGCGGTTATGAGCGCGATAATTTACTCGGTGCGATTGTCAACCATGTGGGTGGCGATGAAGCGTTAGACGGCGATACCGTGTTCAGTTCACAGCGCTTTGGACAACGCTTTAAGCTGCTCGGTATGGTGCCAGCACGAAGCGATATTGCCTCACCGCGTGTGCTCGACCTGCAGCGCCATTTTGATGCTGAAGTGTTGATTCCTGGTGAGATGGAGACGCGCCGGGTGCGTGATTATGTGATGTTCGCGCGCACAGTACCTAACGCCATCGAATTTCTCAAACCGAATTACTGCATTTTTTCACCCGGTGATCGCGATGACACTTTGATGGCGGTGACCATTTCTGCGACCGCCGGCAATCATTTGGCATGTTTGATTTTAACCGGGACCACCAGTCCGTCAGAAAAAGTGATGAAATTATGCCGGCCATTGTTAAAAGCTTCCGGCCTGCCTGTGTTGCAGATTTCGACCAATAGCTGGAAAACCGCACGGGCAATGGATGATTTTAATCACCATATTCCCAATGATGATGTGCACCGTATTCAGCACACCAAAGAATTTTTTGCCGAACATATTAAAAGCGATTGGGTTGATGCGTATTTAACCGAAGTACGCGCTTCTAGTATTTCACCAGCCGCATTTCGCTATAACATCGTTCAGCAGGCGGTTGCCGCTGATAAAACGATTGTCTTACCTGAAGGCGATGAACCGCGCACCGTTGTTGCTGCGAGTCAGTGTGCAGAGCGTGGTATGGCGCGCTGTGTATTGCTTGCTAACCCAGATAGTGTGCGTAAAGTAGCAAAACAACAGGGCGTGAGTTTGGGGGATAATATCTCAATCATCGATCCTGAAGCGGTGCGCGATAAATACCTTGATCGCTTGGTTGAGTTACGCGGGCATAAAGGGATGAACGAAACCTTGGCCCGTTCACAGCTGGAAGATAATGTGGTGCTCGGCACGATGATGCTTGAAGCCGGTGAAGTGGACGGATTGGTTTCCGGTGCGGTTCATACCACGGCGAACACCATCCGCCCGCCGCTGCAAATTATCAAAACAGCGCCTGGTGCATCAGTGGTCTCATCGGTATTTTTCATGTGTTTACCCGATCAAGTGCTGGTCTACGGTGATTGTGCGATTATCCCCAACCCAGATGTTGATGAGTTGGCGCAAATCGCCATTCAATCACACGATACAGCTAAAGCCTTTGGCGTTGATCCCAAGGTGGCGATGATAAGCTATTCCACTGGGACCTCTGGCGCTGGTGAAGACGTGCAAAAGGTGAAAGCGGCGACCGATAAAGTGCGTGAATTGCGTCCGGATATCCTCGTTGATGGTCCTTTGCAATACGACGCAGCAGCAATTGCTTCTGTTGGTGAGAAAAAAGCGCCAAACAGTCCGGTGGCTGGTCGTGCAACGGTGTTTATTTTCCCGGATCTCAATACCGGTAATACGACCTATAAAGCGGTACAGCGTTCGGCGAATGCGATTTCGATGGGGCCGGTGCTGCAAGGGATGCGCAAGCCGGTGAACGATCTCTCAAGAGGTGCGTTAATCGACGATATTCTCTACACCATTGCAATCACTGCAGTACAAGCACAGCAGGCGCAGGATAGAAGCAATGGCTGATTGGCTTGATGCGGTCACGTTCAACGACCAAGGGTTGGTGTGTGTGACTGCGATTGATGCTCACGATAATAGCGTGCTGATGCAGGCGTGGATGAATAGAGAAGCATTAGAAGAGACGGTTAAACACGGCGAGATGGTTTATTATAGTCGCTCACGTCAGCGACTCTGGCAAAAAGGCGAATCCTCAGGCCATACGCAACGCGTACTTGGTTTGTGGCTTGATTGTGATGGTGATGCTATTATCGCTAAAGTGGACCAACGTGGTGGAATCGCTTGCCATACCGGGCATAAGAGCTGTTTTTATCGCCGTCTAGAGGATGGGGAATGGTTAGAAGAGTCGCCGGTGCTCAAAGCCAGTGAGGATATTTATGGACAATAAAGCCGCAATACTTGATGTGCTAGAAGCAGTGGTCGCTGAGCGCGCGCAAGCAAGCGCTGATGAAAGCTATGTCGCAAAATTATTGCAGGGACATGAAGATAAATTATTAAAAAAGATCGGCGAAGAGGCGACCGAGGTGGTGCTCGCGGCTAAAGGCGGTACGCACGATGAAATCGTCTATGAAAGCGCGGATTTGCTGTTTCATCTCTTGGTTGTGCTGGCGCGTCATGGTATCGCAGTCGAGGAAATTTTTGTAGAATTAGGACGTCGCTTCGGATTATCCGGACTGACGGAAAAAGCACAACGTAGCGAGTGAGGAATATATGGGGATTAGTCCAATTCAATTGTTGATCGTGTTGGTGATTGTCGTGTTGATTTTTGGCGGCAAGCGCTTACGTAGTCTGGGCTCGGATCTAGGGCACGCGATTAAAGGGTTCAAAGAAGTCAACAAAGAAGACAAAGAAGCAAAAACGAAAGCGCAGGAGCGCGTCCGTCATGATCAAACCGACGACGATGTGATCGAAGGTGAGGTCAAAAAAGAAGACCATACCCACTAAACTTCGCCCATCATGTTTGATATTGGGTTTTGGGAGCTAGCGACGATCGCGATCATTGGTATTGTGGTGGTTGGACCGGACCGCCTGCCAGAGGTGGTGCGCACGATCGCCATTTATCTGCGCAAATTGCGCCGTACGTTTCATAATGTAAAAAGCGATATCGAGCACGAACTCGATCTGGATAACCTGCGCTCGCAAATCCACGACCTTGATGTCGAAGACCATATTAAAAAGCTTAATCAATCGGTGATGGATATGGATCGCGAGGTACGCGATGAGTTCGACGCACTCGATGCCGAACTGCGCGACACACAAAGCCCGTCGCATAATGCCGATGAATTCGCTGATACTGGGGTGGAAGAGCTACCCGAGCGGATGCGAGCCAAACCCGCTACAGCTGAAGAAGACAGCAAAGATTCACCTGAATGAACGCCGAAGATAAAGACAGCGAACAAGACGATCGTGAAATGAGCTTGGTCGAGCATTTGGTCGAGTTACGCAGTCGCGTGATTCGTCTGCTGCTGGCCGTTGCTGTGATATTTGTGGCGCTATTGCCGTTTTATGACCAGGTATATACGCTTTTTGCCCGCCCGGTATTGAGCAATTTATTGCCTGGACAATCGATGCTCGCCAAAGATGCGATTGATGTGTTTTTAACCCCGGTGAAGGTGTGTTTGTTTCTCGCTGTGCTGGTCACCATGCCGTGGACGCTCTATCAAATCTGGTCGTTTGTTGCTCCCGGGATGTATCGTCATGAAAAACGCCTGATGCTGCCGATTTTAGCCTCAAGCACGATACTGTTTTATCTTGGGGTGTTATTCGCCTACTTTGTCATTCTACCGCTGTTGTTTTTATTCTTAGGCGGTGTGCAGCTCGAAGGCGTGGCGTTTATGCCCGATATCACCAACTATATGTCGATCAGTCTGCGCCTGTTTATCGCTTTTGGTGTGGTGTTCGAAGTACCGATCGCCACAGTCATTCTTGTGCAAATGGGTGTGGTGAGCATTGAATCGCTAAAAGCAAAACGCCCTTATATTATCCTTGCAGCGTTTGTGATTGGTATGGTGCTTACCCCACCGGATATTATCTCGCAGACCTTGCTCGCGCTGCCGTTGCTGATTTTGTTTGAAATTGGTTTGTTTGTTGCTAAACGCGTGCAAGCAAAAACTGAGCACGAAGATCCTGACGTTTAAAGCGGCAGAGGCACCACTTCTTTGTTTAAACCGTCTCTACCTTCGTAAGTCACGATTAGTGTATTGTCTTGGCGCTTTGCGCTAAACGAATAGCCTAGATCGCCGTAAAGTATTTTATTGCTGTGTAGCGACAAAACATCGCCACCAAAACCGCCACTACCTTCCATTTCTTTGATCCCTTCGGAAGTCAATAAAGCAACGTCTTCATCTTGATAAGCGATTCTTGGCTTAATATAGGCCATATTAAGCTCCCCATAACAATATGCCATGGGGTCTTTGTATTGAAGCGAATCACAAAATTCTTTTTCGAAATCTTGTATTTCTTTGAAATAATTCACTATAAAAGGATGAATATCGCTTATAGCGGCTGCGGTTTTTTCAGTGGCACTGCTGCCATTTTGTGCAGCAAGCACTTCTGGTTGCTGTGGCAACGGCACTTGAGCACAGCCAGACAGTAATCCAATCGCACACAGAGCAGAGATAAGCGTCTGTATGGTCATATTTGCCTTTAAAAGTAGCGAATCCACAGGTAGAAGTGGGCAATCAATACGGTGATCAGCATCAATGGGAACGCCCATTTAGCAAATTGCACCATACCAATCGGTTGCTTGGCTTTTTCAGCAAATGCTGCGACAGTCAGGTTGGCGCTCGCGCCAATAAGTGTTCCGTTGCCGCCCAAACAAGCGCCTAATGCCAGCGCCCACCACACCGGGCCAAATTGATCGCCACCAACGTGAGTTGAGGCGGTTTCAAGCAGTGGAATCATTGTCGCGACAAACGGAATATTATCCAAGAATGAGGATAAAATCGCCGAGACCCAAAGTACCGCAAAAGCCATATTCTGCGGATCGCCATTAGTCGCAGCAATCAATTTCTGCCCCATTACGCTGAGTAAGCCGGAGTGTTCTACCGCGCCAACAATGATAAACAAACCGAGGAAGAAGAAAATGGTGATCCATTCCACTTCGGCAAAGGTGTGATGCACATGGTCAGTTTGTTTTTCCGCCGGTTTATGGCCATAAGCGATCAACATCAGCAGTGCAGCGCCAGAAAGGGCAACGGTGCCTGGTTCAATATGTAGTTGATGGCCGACGAAAAACCCGAATAACACCAAACTAAATACCGCGGCACATTTTTTCAGCAGGCCGATGTCTGTGATGGCATCGCGTTCGTCAAAGCGCATAATCCGCGCGCGGGCTTTCAAGCTGGCGCTCAGACGTTTGCGCATGGTTAGCCAAAATAATAAAAGCACCACGACCATGATCATGATTGCTACCGGCGCCATATGCACTAAGAAGTCCATAAACGAGAGGTGTGTGGCAGAGCCGATGATGATATTCGGTGGGTCACCGATCATGGTTGCGGTACCGCCTACGTTTGAGGCAATAATCGTTGCAAAAAGATAAGGAAAGGCGCGGACGCCGAGTTGTTCAGTAATCAGCAGCGTGACCGGGGTGACTAACAGCACGGTCGTCACGTTATCGAGCAAGGCCGAGAATACGGCGGTGATGATGCATAACATCAGCAAGATACCGGTTGGGCTTGCGCGCACGACCTTCGCTGATTTGATTGCGACGTATTGGAATACGCCGGTTTTTGCGGTGATATTCACCAGCATCATCATGCCGATGAGCAAGAATATGGTATTGAAATCGATGCTGTCTACGGCTTGTGCCTGGTTGAGCAGGCCGCAGTAGATCATTAAAAAAGCGCCGAGTAAGGCGATGACGGCGCGGTTGATTTTTTCGCTAATCAAAACAATATAAACAGCGATCAGTATGATCGCGGATAGCCACATGGGGTCTATGCCAAAAATGGCTTGAGCGGTTTCGTGGTTCATGATGAAAACTAGCTAATTAGGTGGATTGAGGTTTGACGTGATCAAGCAGACCATTGATGCTGATGATGCCGAGAAAACGTTGGCTGTCTTCTTCGGCAACAATGACATGCGCATGATGCTGGTGGAGCAAGAAGATTGCTTCCATAATCGAGTCATCAGGCGAACATGTCGGAATTTTACGGTTAATCAAATGGTCTTTGACCGGTTCATGGCCAATCTTGTCGAGCATTTCTTGTAGTTCTTCGACGTTGGTTTTCATGAAATTAAGATCAACCATTTTGCGCCCCATGTTGATCGAAATGGAGCGAGGTAAAAGTGCACGAAGTAGGTTCATCGAGGAAAAGATGCCGACAAAATAGCCATTTTCATCAACCACCGACAGATAGCGTTTACCGCTGTGGTGAACCGCCGCAAGCGCTTCATAGAGCGTTTGATCTGGGTGCAACGTAGTCGGGTTTGCGGTCATGATATCGCGGCAGGTACTTCTCATCAGCAATTCCTCAGTTGATTGGATGAAACAAAACTCATGTGATTGTTAGCATAACGTAACATCATACCGCAAGGATGCCAATCTCCCAACACATAACGCATCCCTTTCTCTTCTTTATGGCTTGCACAGCGGTGGGTATGTCCATGAATAAGGGTGGTGACACCATAATCACGCATGGTGTCATGAACCGCCTGCGATTGAACATCGGTTATCTGCTCGGGTTTTAACGCCCCCCGTTCACGGCTTTCCTGGCGCAACCGTGCCCCGATACTTTGTTTTGCGCGCTTAGGTAGCAGACGATACAGGCCTTGTGTGATCTTGCTGCGCAGCACGCGACGCAAACGTTGATAGCCGACATCATCAAGACACAATAAATCGCCGTGTTCGATCAGGATGCGCTCTTTACCTGCTTCGATCACTTCACGTTCAGGGAGAAGACTCATCGAGCAGCACGCGGCAAACGCCTCACCAAGCAAGAAATCGCGGTTGCCGTGCTGATAATAAATCGGACAATAGGCAGCGAGTTCGGCAATTTTTGCCGCAATCTCTTGCTGGTATGGATTCGCTAGATCATCACCTAACCAATAATCAAATAAATCGCCAAGAATATAAAGCGCATCAGGCGGACTATCTTTTAACGCGCTAAGCGCATCAATAAACGCAGCATTAATCTCAGGCTGTGTGTCGCTTAAATGGCTGTCAGCGAGAAAATAGAGCGTGGCATCGGCAGGATAAGTGTGCATGGGCTTTTGCTCTGTGTTGACAAGCTTATGGCTTGCCAACACGGGTATTGCTACTTAAGAAACGATTTCGCTGCGCTCGATCACCACATCTTCTTTAGGCACATCGCTGTGTCCGGCAAAGCGTCCGGTCGAGACCTTGGCGATCGCATCGACCACATCCATCCCGGCAACGACTTTACCGAATACGGCATAACCCCAGCCGCTGATCGTTTTGCCGCTGTGGTTTAAAAAGTCATTATCGACTAAGTTGATGAAAAATTGTGAGCTTGCTGAGTGTGGGTCTTGTGTGCGCGCCATCGATAGCGTGCCACGTTCGTTTTTAAGACCGTTATCGGCTTCGTTCTCGATCGGTGCGCGGGTAGATTTCTCTTTCAATCCCGGCAGCATACCGCCGCCTTGTAACACAAAGCCTGGGATGACGCGGTGAAAAATCGTGCCATCAAAAAAGCCTTCTTCGGCATAGCTTTGGAAATTGCGTGCGGTATTTGGGGCGTGCTCATGGTCAAGCTCAATGTCAATCACGCCGTGGTTGGTATGAAAACGAATCATGCTGGGTTCTCCTGTAAAGTTGGGTTGGTTTCGTTAATTTCTATCGATTTAATGATAATTGGGGTGCGCGGGACGTCTTGGCTAAACGGCGCCTGAGCGCCGGTCTTGCTTTGGCTAATGGCATCGACCACATCCATGCCGGCAATCACCTGACCGAATACGGCATAACCATAAGGATCATTTGCGCCTTTATCTAAAAACGCATTATCGACCAAGTTGATAAAAAACTGCGCGGTGGCGGAATGGGGGTTGGCTGTGCGCGCCATGGCAATCGTGCCACGCGCATTACTCAAGCCATTATGTGCTTCGTTAGCAATCGGCGCACGAGTGGCTTGTTCGCGTAAAGCACTATCGTAGCCGCCGCCTTGAATCATAAAGCCTGGGATCACACGGTGAAAAATGGTGCCCTCATAGAACCCATCTTCAACATAGCGCAGAAAATTATCGACCGTTGCCGGCGCTTGGTCTTCATTGAGTTCGATAATGATCGCACCTTGATTGGTTGTCATCGTCGCCCACGGTGAGGCAAACGCTGGATTGAGCACAAGGGCGGCAAAAAAAATCAGATAACGCATGTGAGGGTTGCCTCTGCTTAAAGAGGACTTATACTAACAGAGTTTACACCCATGAAAAGAGCCACCATGAGCGCATTGCAGTTTTATAATAGCTTAAGCCGAAAAAAAGAACCTTTTCAGCCGTTGGTTAGCGGCAAAATAGGTCTCTATGTTTGCGGAATGACCGTTTATGATTATTGCCATATTGGCCATGCGCGGGTCATGGTGGTGTTCGATACGATCGCGCGGCACCTGCGCCACAGCGGATATGAGCTCAATTATGTGCGTAATATCACCGATATTGACGATAAAATCATCAAACGTGCGCGCGAAAATAACGAATCGATTGCAACCCTTACTGAGCGCTTTATCGATGCGATGCATGAAGATGAGCAAGCGCTGGGGTGCTTGTTGCCTGATCACGAACCACGCGCCACACAATATGTCAGCGAGATGATTGAGATGATTGCTACGCTGATTGACAAAGGCCATGCCTATGTTGGCGCACAGGGCGATGTGTATTACGCGATTGATTCGTTTGCGAGCTATGGTGCATTGGCGAATCAAAAAATCAGCGATTTGCGCGCCGGTGAACGCATCGATGTCAATGAAGATAAGCGTGATCCGCTCGATTTCGTGCTGTGGAAAAGCGCGAAGCCTGATGAGCCTAGCTGGACGTCACCTTGGGGTGAAGGTCGCCCGGGCTGGCATATTGAATGCTCAGTGATGAGCGCGCATCAGCTTGGCACTCAATTTGATATTCATGGTGGCGGTATGGATTTGAAATTCCCGCACCACGAATGTGAAATCGCGCAAAGTGACGCCGCTTGTGGACACAAAAGTGTTAATTACTGGATCCATAATGGCTTTGTGCAAATCGATAACGAAAAAATGTCTAAATCGCTGGGCAATTTCTTTACCGTGCGCGATGTGCTAGCGCAATTCGACGGCGAAGTGATTCGTTATTTTATGCTCGCCAGCCATTATCGTGGGCCGCTGAACTATAGTGATGCGGGATTGCGCGAAGCACAAAAAGGGCTAAGCCGACTGTATGCCGCTATAGCGCCGTATGCTGAGCAGCGAGGTTCGCTGGATGCTGATTCCCGCTATGTGGCAGATTTTGATGCGGCGATGAATGATGATTTTAATACCCCAAAAGCGCTTTCGGTGTTGTTTGATTTGGCGCGCGCCTTGAATAAAGCCACTGGTGATGAGGCAGCCATATTGACCGCGACTTTGCGCGCTTTAAGCAGTCGCTTGGGCTTATTAACCCGCGACCCTGCAGAAGTGATTAAAGGCAAACAACAATCTGATGGCCTGGATGCACAAACCATCGAGGCACGGATTGCTGAACGCCAACAAGCCAAACAAGCGAAAGACTTCGCAAAAGCCGATGCTATTCGTGATGCACTCGCTGAACAAGGCGTGCTGATTAAAGACACCCCTGAGGGCACAGAGTGGCGGTATCAGTAATAAAATATAGAAGGCGTCATGATGATTAATTTTGAGTTTCTAGCGACCCTTGTTGAAGGGCTAAAACCTTTTTTGTGGTTCTTACCTTTGTTACTCATTGTGGCAATTCTTAAATTACCAGGTGTTAAAGGCTGGTTTGGCGAAAAATGGGTAGAAAAGAAAGCGGTCAAAACGCTGCCCCCTGGCACCTATAGACCTTTTCACAACCTAACATTGGCAGATGCATCAGGTACAACCCAGATTGACCATGTCTATGTTTCACCATTTGGTATTTTTGTTGTTGAAACAAAGAATTATCAAGGTTGGATTTTTGCGCGTGCTTCAGATAAATACTGGACACAAACACTTCGTGGGCGCAAATCACGCTTTCAAAACCCGCTACGCCAAAATTATCGCCACATTAAAGCACTCGAGGCTTGTTTAAATATTGCCGAGACTACTTTTCATTCAGTCATTGTATTTACTGGCAGTGCAACGTTTAAAACGGAATTACCCAAAAACGTATGCACTTTAAAAAATTTCGATGCGTATATCCGGTCATTCCAAGAGCGATTACTGAGTGATGAACAGGTTCAGCAGGCGTGCCAGATATTAAATAAAGAACGTCTTGAAGTAAGTCGTGAAACACACCGTAAACATGTATCGCATTTACGCGATAAACATCGCAAGCATCTCTAGTCAACGGCGCTGACCTTGATATAATGCGTCTTTTACTCAAAGGGCGGCGACATTTATGTGCGGAATTGTCGGGATTGTAGGACAAGGACACGTCAATCAAGGACTTTACGATGCGCTGACGGTGTTACAACATCGTGGGCAAGATGCGGCAGGGATTGTCACCTGCGATAACGGACATTTTTACTTGCGTAAGAGTAATGGTCTGGTGCGTGATGTGTTTCGCGAAAAACACATGCAACGCTTGGTCGGTCATTATGGGATCGGTCATATTCGTTACCCGACCGCCGGTACATCGAGTGCGGCCGAAGCGCAGCCGCTGTATGTGAATTCCCCCTATGGCATTGCTATGGCACACAATGGCAACTTGACCAATACCAGCGAACTCATCCAAGAAATTTACGCCAGCGATTTGCGCCATATCAACACCCGCTCAGACTCCGAAGCGCTGCTCAATGTGTTCGCTCATGAAATGCAAATTCAGCAGCAACTGCGCCCGAATCCTGAGATGATTTTCCATGCCGTCGCGCAAACGCATAAACGCATACGTGGTGCATATGCGGTTTTGGCGCTGGTTAGCGATTATGGTTTGGTGGCGTTCCGTGATCCGAACGGTATTCGCCCGTTGGTTTTTGGTGTACGTGAAAATGCCAATGGACGCAAAGAGTATATGGTCGCCTCAGAAAGCGTCGCCCTGCATACTCAAGGCTATCGCTTGGTACGCGATGTTGAGCCGGGTGAGGCATTGGTGATCACTAAAGAAGGCGAATTATTCACCCAAGTATGCGCTGAAGAAACGCGTCGTGCACCATGCCTGTTTGAATACGTGTATTTTGCGCGTCCTGATTCGACGATTGATGGAATTAACGTGTTTAAAGCGCGTCTACGCATGGGCGAAAAACTCGCCGAACGCATATTACGTGAATGGCCGGAACATGACATTGATGTGGTGATCCCGATTCCTGATACCAGCCGCAGTTCAGCGATTGAATTAGCCAATGCTTTAGGGGTTAAATTCCGCGAAGGCTTTATGAAAAACCGCTATATCGGGCGTACGTTTATCATGCCAGGACAAGCGCTGCGACAAAAATCGGTGCGCCAAAAGCTTAATGCGCTCGATTTGGAGTTTCGTGATAAAAATGTGTTGTTGGTCGATGATTCGATTGTGCGCGGGACGACCAGCGAGCAAATTATTCAAATGGCGCGTGATGCCGGTGCGAAAAAAGTGTATTTTGCTTCAGCCGCGCCGCCAGTGCGTTTTCCAAATGTGTATGGTATCGATATGCCAACCCACGAAGAGTTGATCGCCTACCAGCGCGAAGAAGCGGAAGTGGCGGCAGCGATTGGCGCCGATCGAATGATTTATCAGACGTTGGGTGATTTGATTGATGCGTGTAAAGAAACGCGCCATTGTCTGCCTGATGAATTTGATTGTTCGGTATTTAACGGCTGTTATGTGACCGGCGATATTGATGAGGCGTATCTCGCGCGGATTCTTGAAGAGCGTAAAACGGGGCAAGGTGCGCGCGTCAGCCCGATTGGCAACAAGCCAATTGATATGCAAAACGCTAACGACTGATGACTGATTGCTGGTTTGTCGGACAAGCGCCGTCACAGGCAAAAAATAGCGTGGATAGCGTCGATGACGTGCCACAAGATCATTATCTGCGCTTATACGCTGACGGCGCTTATGCCTTATACGACAAACAGCAGCGC
This sequence comes from Suttonella sp. R2A3, assembly GCF_021513215.1. Classification (NCBI taxonomy): domain Bacteria; kingdom Pseudomonadati; phylum Pseudomonadota; class Gammaproteobacteria; order Cardiobacteriales; family Cardiobacteriaceae; genus Suttonella; species Suttonella sp. R2A3. The sequence goes on from NZ_CP090975.1 coordinate 1,384,702, forward strand.
TACCCACCGCTAAGCATCGATTTTGCCGATGCATATTATCGGTTTCGTGGGGGAAAAGAATACTTACCTAAAGCCTTTAAAGGGCTCACGGGTGCGACGATTGCCGATACAACCGCTGGCTGGGGGCGCGATGCCTGGTTGCTCGCCTATCGTGGCTTTAACGTGACGATGATTGAGCGTAATCCTTATCTTGCTTTTTTACTCCAACAAGCGCTCGATCAAGCGCAAGCCAATGCAGCGCTGAGTGAGGTGGCTTCACGCCTGAGCTTGGTGCATGATGACGGGCGTGTCGCTTTGCCTAGTGAAGTCGATGCAGTTTATCTTGACCCGATGTTTCCTGAGCGACGCAAACAGGCCAAGGTGAAAAAACACATGCAGGCACTACACGTGCTGCTTGGTGGCGAAGAAAGCGATGGTGGTGCATTATTAGAAGCGGCGCGCAAGGTGGCCATGCAGCGTGTGGTGGTTAAGCGCCCGCAAGGTGCGCCTTTTGTTGGCGATATGGCGCCACATCACAGTCTAAACGCCCCAAACACGCGCTACGATATTTATTTACCGGGACACACCTAATGCGCACATGGTTACTCCTGGCTGGTGATTACGCGCGCCCACAATGGCAGGTGGCCGCGCAAGATCGTGTGGTGGCGGTTGATGGTGGTATACGCCATGCACAAAGTTTGGCTGTGACGCCCGATTGTTGGATTGGCGATTTTGACAGCACTGATGAAGCGTTGCTCTGTCAATACGCAGCAATCCCGCAACAGCGCCACCCACAAAATAAAGACGCAACCGATGGCGAGCTGGCGCTGTCTGTGGTGCGCCGCGATTACCCACAGACGAAGGAATTAAGCATTGTCGGCGGCTTTGGCGATGAGCTTGATCATGTGTTCGCCAACCTTTGGGTTTTACCGAATTTTGGCTTGCCGGCGGTTTTTTGGGGTCGCGCGCAGCAAGTGATTTTTTTACCAGCGCACGCTCATTTGTGCGCAGAACTCGCCCTAGGCAGTACGATCAGCGTCTTTGCGCTAACCCCACTGCGTGATGTGCACTACGAAGGGCTGGCCTGGCCAGCACCACAAGCAGGAATAGAGCCATTTAGTGCGCTTGCCAGCCGCAACCATAATACCCAAGCGAATATCGACATTGGCTGGCACAGCGGCGATGGGCTGGTCATCATTAACGCACCATTGGATGCGCTAACGATCGATCACCTAGCCAATAAATGATGGCTTGCTGTTTTAAGTATCTGCTTTAGCTATTTTTCGTCGTCTCTTGCCATTGCATCAATGGGATATCCATTTGCGCGATCATATTGCGCTCGAGTTCAGCAAAGGCTCCTCGATTGAGGTTGACGGTGTCTTTTGGCATGGCCAGCACTTGGTAGATGTCGCGCAGTGTGTAGAGGCTGCGTGCTTTACTGAGCATATAGCGCGCAGGGCTGTCGTCTGTGGCGCGAATCAGTTTGCCCTGATGCAGGCGATCGAGCAGGAAGCTGACTTTTTGCGGTGAGCTGTGGAGCTTTTTGCTCAATTCCTCAATATTCGGTGCTTCTTCGGCATGGGCAAAGCGGTGGTCAATCTCGGTCATCACGGCGATGCCGAGCGCCATTTGCTCATCGGCGTACCATTCGTGTTCATCGTACGGTGAGAGCGCATCTGGGAGGTCGATTAAACTCGCCACTTTCGCGCCCATGATGAATAATAGCCATAAGAAATATAACCAAAGCAGCAAAATGATCATGCTTGCAAAGCTCGAATAAATCACAGAATAGTTCGCAGAGCCGGCAATAAAACGGCTGAATAGCCAGGAGACCGGATACCAAAGCAACAAGAAGAATGCTGCACCGGTAAAGGCTGCTTTGAGACTCACGCTGCGGTTAGGGATCCACGCATAACTGCTCGCCATGATGAGAAAAACAATCACCATAGGCAGTAGTCCGGTGAGCAAGCTAAATAGTGTACCGACGCCTGGTAGATGAAGATAAGGTTGCAGCCACGCGGCGTCTTTCATGCCGAGCATCGTCGACATGATTGCGCCAATTAATAATGGCGCGAGCAACACCGCGCTAACATAGCCGCTGATGCGTGCTTTAAGTGCACGTTCGTTTTCCACCCGCCAGATACGATTCAGCGTGGTTTCGATTTTCTGTGCAAGGTTGATCACTGAGATAAATAAAACTGCTACCCCGACAATGCCAAGTCCGCCGGCACTGGTTTGGCTGACGAATTGAATCAGGCGATCGACTACTTCACTGCCGGCATCGCCCATGGGCTCGAACATATTGCGCAGCCAAGGCTCAATCACGCCATTGACACCAAAACCACGAAGTAAAGAGAAGGCAACCGCGAGCAGGGGCACTAAGGTGAGTAAGGTGACATAAACCATCGCCTGCGCTTCGCTCGGCAGGCGTTCTTTGGTGTAGGCACGCAACAGGGCAAAAGGGTAGAATTTAGCCCAGCGCCATGAGATAGGGCCGCGCTCCTGCCACCACTTTTGCCATGTCTCATTGATGCCCACCATAAAAGTCTCCTGCAGAATGTGCTAAACAAGGTTTATAATAAAGTAATCCTTTCTTGAGTGAAAGGTGCTCTATTTATCCTGACGGAGGTTACGATGGTAACGCAAAAAGGCAAATATCAGCACGTATTGTTGGTCACTGATTTAGGTGATGATTGTGATTTGGTGGCTGATCGCGCCACTGCAGTTATTCGCGCAGCGGATAGTGTGCAGATGAGTGTGCTACATGTGGTGGAAGAAACGGTGCTCACCGCTGGTTATGAGATTGTGCCAATTGTCCCAGTGGGCAACGAAATGGAAATGGTGAGTGATGCGAGGGGAAAAATCCAAGCTTTGCTTGATCGCCACGGTATTGAAACAGCCGATATTAACATCGAAACCGCGCTCTCAACGCGTCGTGGTATTTTGGATTATGTTGAAAATAACCATCCTGATTTGATTGTGATTGGTCGCCATAAACGCACAGGGCTTGCCTCATTATTAGGCGCTACAGCTGATGATATTTTACCCGGTGTGGATTGTGATGTGCTGGTGGTTTATTTAGGCGAGCCAAGTTGAGCGACGTCCAATTAATGGCTGAAATCAACCTCAAAGCGCTTGAGCAATTGCTCGGGCGTTTTGGTTTGTGCGTCAGCTTAGTTGCCGATGGCGCGGCGATTCCCGGCACGTATTGGGGCGAGCCAGAGGCCGGTTTGATTACTGATACGCTCTATATCCGTCGCGATACACCGGTGCATTCTGCACTCCATGAAGCCGGGCATTGGATTTGTATGGATGAGGCGCGTCGCGCTGGCTTGCATACTGATGCTGGTGGGACAGTTTTGGAAGAATGTGCAGTCAATTATGTGCAGATTTTGCTCGCTGAGCAGTTAGAAGGCGTTGGCCGCAAGCGTATGCTCGATGATATGAATGCCTGGGGTTACAGCTACCGTGAGGGCAGTGTGCAAGCTTGGTTGAAAGGAGACGCTGCAGACGCTCGAGCATGGTTAGTTGAGCGAAATATGCTCACGCACGATGAGCAGCTGATTACGCAATCTTAAAGTAGTGAACAGCGCAGTATGCCATACTGCGCAACGAATTCATTAATTAACAAGGAGCCTATAATGAATTATACGATGCGATTAAGCGCGGCAGTAGCCTTGGCCGCTACCATGAGTGCAGCCAATGCGCTCAGCTTAGACAACAATACCCAAAAAGCCAGTTATGCGATTGGTGCAGATATGGGGCAATCGCTACAGGAATTTGGTGGCGGCAGCATCGACATTGAGGCAGTGACTGCTGGTCTTAGTGCGTCTTATAAAGGTGAAGACCTGGCTTTGACACCTGAAGAGATGGAAGGCGCGATTAAGGCTTTTGGTGAAGAACGCATGGCAGAAATGGAAAAAGAAGTTGCCGAAATTGCTGAGAAAAACCGCGAAGAAGGTGAGGCCTTTTTAGCAGAAAACAAAGAGAAAGAAGGCGTAGAAGTTACCGAGTCTGGTTTGCAGTATAAAATGCTTGAAGAAGGCGAAGGGGCACAACCTGATCCAGCTTCTGACGTCACGGTGAACTACGAAGGTCGCTTGATTGATGGTACGGTTTTTGATAGCTCTTATGAGCGCGGTGAGCCGGTTAGCTTTACCCTGGATCGTGTCATCTCTGGCTGGCAAGAAGGCTTGCAGTTGATGAAAGAAGGCAGCAAATATACCTTCTTTATCCCATCAAATTTAGCCTATGGCGAAAATGGTGCGGGTGCGCAAGTGCCACCAAATGCAACCTTAGTCTTTGACGTTGAGCTGATTTCAGTTAACTCAGTGCAAGCGGATGCAGAAGTAGTTAGCGAAGAAGCGGCGAAATAAACGTCTATTCGTGATCGATATAAAGCGGTGTTAAACCACCGCTTTTTTTATACCTTTTAAGCGATGAATGAAGCAGGGATAAGGTTATTTATCGTGTTCTTCCCAAAGGACTTCGATCGGGTTACGACGTCGCTCGTAATGGGTCACAAAGGCGACTGCAGTGATAATCATCGCTGATCCGATCCATAATTGACCCGGCGGTACCCAGCCAAAGACCAGATAACCACCGAGTACATTTAACGGAAGCTTGGCGTGGTCAAAAGGCTGGACAAACGATGCATCAGCCACTGAATACGCTTTAGCAATCGCCCATTGAGCGATGGCGGTCAGCATCCCGATTAAGATGAGTAATGTCCATGGCTGCCAGGTATTGGGTACGACCAAATGTGGCAGGCCAAAAATCAGGTCAAACGGCAGCATAAGCACTAAAAGATAAAAAACAATCGTGGTTGGGGTGTCGCGGCTGACGGTAAATTTGGTCAGCAGCGATGCTGATGCCCAAAAAAAGGCCGCGCCTAATGGCAGTAAGCTCGCCCACATAAACGCATCTGACCAAGGCTCTAAAATCAGCATTGCGCCGGCAAAACCAACTAAGGTGGCGAACCAGCGGACGGTGCTGACTGATTCGCGCAGTAATAAGCCCGAGCCAATGGTGGCAAATAGGGGCGAGGTCATAAGTAGCGCAATCCCCTGCCAGATCGGTACAGGATAGGCGAGCGCCCAAGTCCATAATTGAATGCCAATGACCGACACACCCACGCGTAACACGTGTAACAGGCGAAAATCAGAGCTCATCGCGGTGCGAATCGCGCCTTTTTTGATTAACGGCACAAATAGCAATAAGGCGATGCCGTATTGATAGAGCACAGCCGAGCCAGAGTTAATCTGGTGATTGATGCCGAGGTATTGTAAGGAGGTGTTGATGATGGCAAACGTTAAGCCGGCCGTCATCATCCATAGCGCTCCTTGAAGCGGACGATGAATGTGTGACATGGATGATTTATCAATAAAAACGCGTCTATGATACGCCAAAATGCCCAGTGATGTGCGGCTGCTTTGCCTAGCGCGCGGCGATCAACGAAAAAGCCCCAACCGATGGCTGGGGCTTGTTTGGCAGAGGCCAGTGTTTAGAGCGTTGGCCAGGCTTTTGGATCAACCCCTTTGCCAATCACTGGGAAGTTAGCTGGATTGAAATCGAGTTGCATAATCCCTTTGCTTTGGATTTGTCGCTCGTAGTCTTTGAGTACACGTAGCGCCAGATGACCGAGCAAGAGAATCGCAATCAAGTTGATCACAGCCATCATACCCATCGCGAGATCAGCATAAGCCCAGACTTGCGATAGGTCAGCAACACTACCGAGATAAACCACGCCGAGTACGAGGAAACGGAAAATAATCACCGCTACATTAGCGTTTCGCTCACCAGCAATATAAGCAATATTCGATTCACCGTAAGAATAGTTACCTAACACAGAGGTAAAAGCAAAGAAGAACAGTGCGATGCTGATGTAATGTGCGCCCCAGCTGCCGATAAATGATGACAGTGCATTTTGCGTCAGTGTAATACCTTTCACGCCTTCGGCTACATAATATTCTGGGCCAGCAAGGATGATGATCACAGCGGTCACGGTACAAATCAGCAGCGTATCAACAAACACACCAAACATTTGCATAAAGCCTTGCACGGCTGGGTGTTTTGGCACAGTGGTTGCGGCTGCGGCAATATTTGGTGCAGAACCCATACCGGCTTCGTTAGAGAATAGACCACGTTTAATACCATTAAGCATCGCAGCAGCCAGGCCACCGAAAAAGCCGCCAACGGCTTGATCCAAACCAAATGCGCTCTTATAGATAACCATTAATGCGCCCGGCACTTTGTCCAAATTGGTGATCAAGATAAACATGCCGATTAAGATATAGCCTAAGGCCATCAACGGTACGATCACTTCAGATACTTGCCCAACGCGGTGTACACCGCTGAAAATAATCGGCGCAACGAGTAACACCAAACCAATACCGATCCATTTAACGTCCCAGCCCATGGTTTCATTGAGCGCATCGGCAATGGTGTTCGCTTGTGCGGCGTTAAAGGCAAAGCCGAATGCGATCAACAGACAAATCGCAAACACAATCCCTAACCAGCGTTGCTTCAGTCCACGCTCGATGTAATAAGCTGGTCCACCGCGGAATTGTCCGGGTTTCTCACCAGCCACTTTATAGACTTGACCTAAGGTCGATTCGATAAACGCAGTTGCCATGCCGACCAAAGCGGTAATCCACATCCAGAATACGGCCCCTGGGCCACCAAGAGTGATCGCGATCGCAACCCCTGCGAGGTTCCCTGTACCAACGCGTGCGGCTAAGGAAGTTGCCAGCGCTTGGAATGAGGACACACCGTGCTCTAAGCCACCACCACTACGGCTATGTTTGATTAGGCCAATGCTGTGCGCAAACATACGTACTTGTACAAAACGGGTGAGAACTGAAAAATACAGACCTGCACCAATCAATAATACAATCAGTACTTTTCCCCAAAGTAGTCCGTTTGCGATATCGACGTATCCATGGATTGAGGCAATGAAATCCGCCATGGTCACTCTCCTGTATGGTTCTAATAGAAAGGCGGCAATATAACAGTTTATTCATGTTACGTCATTAAATAAATGGGCGAAAAATAAGAGAGTTAATTCTCATTTAGCTCACTAAGCGTTAATTATTCGCGGTCTTTTCCTACGCTATGCTGCACCTAACGTTAACTTAAGGAGAAAATAATGTTTAAAACACACTATGGTTTATTACTTGCCGCTGCAGGTTTGAGCGTGGGATCGATCGCACAAGCGGCGCAGTGTGGTGGTGAAGTACAATTTGCTAAAGGCATGAGCAGTACGCAGTTGCAAGGCGAGGTTGCCGGTGATGAAATTTGCACCTACACATTTCGCGCTAAAGAAGGCCAGCAATTGAACGTATCGTTTGCTGAAGGGAATCGTACACAAGCTTTTTTATACCGCCCTGTTTCAAAAGCGCTTAGTGACGACCAGCCATTTATCTTGCCAGAATCAGGACAATATGAGCTGCGCGTTGGCCTAACGCGTAACGATGCGCGTAAATACACTAACCCGCAAGCCTTTAGTATGGATCTTTCGATTACTGCGGCAGAAGAGGCCAGTGCGCTGACCACCCTGGCACAAAATGCGGCTCAACAAGGCAATCAGGTTTATCAAGGGGTGTTACCGTGTGCAAGCTGTAGCGGTATTGAATATACGCTAACACTCAATGCTGATGGCAGCTACGCTTTAGAAGAGATCTATCAGGGTCAAGGTGAAGAAGGTACGTTTACGAGTCAAGGGCAATACGCCCAAGATGGCGCTGTGATCACCTTAACCAACAGTAAAGACGCTGGCGAGAAGCGCTACCTTTATCAAAAAGATAGTGAAGCATTCCTGATTACTGAAGAAAATGTCGCAGCTATTGAAGGTATGTTACAAGGTAACTATCGTCTAAAATTAGCACAATAATCCAAACCACCAGCTATAGCGCGGTATTGCCGCGTTATAGCTGAGTTTTATTTTGATGTGAACAGCTGTGCGCTAGTTGATAAACGGTTCGACGAGTGCGCGCACTGCCGCGCTGTCCTCACATTCGAGTGCTTGATCGAGTAGCGCGCGGCATTCTTTATAAGACAACTGGTTGATGGCGTATTTCACTGCAGGCAATCCTAAGCCCGAAATCGATAATTCATCCAAACCCATGCCGACTAATAGCGGCGTGGCTTCAAGCTGTCCGCCCATTTCACCACACACCCCAACCTCAATGCCTGCCGCCTGTCCAGCGCGACATGTCTCATCCATCAAACGCAATACGGCTGGATGTAAGCTGTCGTAAAGTGAAGCAATGCGGGTATTGCCGCGGTCGACGGCCAGCGTATATTGGGTCAGATCATTGGTGCCGATGCTGAAGAAATCAGCGTGACGCGCCAGTTGTTTGGCAATCAGTGCTGCGGCTGGCGTTTCTACCATAATACCTACAGGCAGCGCTTGTGCCACAGCAACGCCTGCTTTTTCGAGGGCGCTACGCTGCTCAGCAATCGCTTGTTTAACAAAATGAATTTCACCTACATTATCGACCATCGGGATCATGATACGTAAGTTGCCATGCACACCTGCGCGTAGTGCGGCACGAATCTGACTGTGGAAAATCTCGCGGTTATCCGCATAAAGACGGACGCCGCGCCAACCGAGGAACGGATTATCCTCATCCTGAAAGTCCATATAAGACAGTGGTTTATCACCACCAATATCAAGTAAGCGCAGAATAACCGGTTGGCCGTCTAAGTGTTCGATGGCTTTGCGATAGACTTGGTATTGTGCTTCTTCATCGGGGGCGCTGGCGGCTTCCATAAACAAGAATTCGCTACGAAACAGGCCAATCCCTTCGCTGCCGTTGTCCTCAACTAAATGCAGGTTGGCATCGGAGCCGATGTTAGAGAATAGCGCAAAGTGTTTGCCATCGGTAGTGATGGCCGGTTTGCCGTAGAGTTTGGCATATTGCGCTTCTCGGCGGTGTTGTTCATCGGCCAACGCTTGATAGTATTTGCTGGTCCCGGCATCAGGGGCGACGATATACGTTCCGGTGGCGCCATCAATCAGCGCCCTGTCGCCATCTTGGGCGCTTTCCATCACCTGTTTGACCCCCATCACCGCAGGCAGGCCGATGTTGCGCGCTAAAATCGCCACATGACTGGTTAGGCCGCCTTTTTCTAAAACAAAACCACGAACATGATTGATATCAAGCTGTGCGGTTTGGCTAGGGCTTAAGTCCTCGGCAACGATGATGCTGTCATTAGGCACATCGACAAGCGAAGCAAACGGTAGATCGTTGAGTGCCAGCAACAGGTTGTTTTGAATATCAAGAAATTCGGCAGCGCGTTCACGCAAATAAGGGTCATCGAGGGCACGCATGGTCTCTGCGGCCTCATCAAGGTATTGCTTGACTGCTGCAGTTGCACTGACGCAGTCATCAGCAATCAACGCTTCAATATCGCCAATCAATTCTTCATCATCGAGGAGTTCGCGGTGGCTAGCAAAAATTTCCGCCTCTTCTTCGCCTTGTTCGGCAAGCACTCGCGCAAATACTTGTGCTAAATACGCATCAACTTTTTCCCGCGCAGCATGAAAGCGCTGCTGCTCGTCAGCGGCCTGTTCTTTAGCAATCGGCTGAGTGTCTATATCAGGCTGTGTCGGGCGGAAAAACCACAGTGAACCGCTGGCAATGCCGGGCGATGCGGCTAGACCTTGATGCGTTTGCATGCGAACTCCTTAATCGTTGGTCTGGGTAATTTCTCTGGATTGCTCCTGGTAAAAGCAATGATTCAATTGAAGTCTAAAAATGTGGCTTGACCCTTACTCGTCGAGGTTTTCGATAAACGCAACTAAGGCGGTAAGCGCTTCGTTCTCGTCTTCACCTGAAACTTGTAAGATTAAGCTATCGCCTTGGCTTAGGCCAGCTTGGAGTAATTTCATCAGCGATTTGCCGTTATAGCTGTTGCCAGCTTTAATCACTTCGACACTGCTCGCAAAATTCTTGGCCTGACGGACAAAATTTCTCGCGGGACGCGCGTGGAGTCCTGAGGCATTTTTTAAGGTCAGCTGTTGTTCTTGCATAAAAATCTCCTATAAATCTCCTATAAAAAGGGTGGCGGTTTATTGCACACTTTATTTTCGTATAGATAGGTCTAAAATACCATTTTTTCTTAATTCAGCTCAATGAGCGGCCGCGGTTTTACGCCGTCAGGGCGATTGCGGCAACCATTTTCGCTGACTGCTTGGCGGCGTGTTCTAAAAAGACCTCAAAGGATTGCGAGGCCTCTTCACTAGCGTTATCTGAAATCGCGCGGATGACGCTAAAGGGGACATCATAGCGATAGCAGGTTTGCGCAATCGCTGCGGCTTCCATGTCGATGGCAAGTACATCAGGAAAGGTCTCTTTGATGCGCGCTAAGGCCTCACCGCCATGAATAAATTGATCGCCGCTGGCGATTGTGCCTTGGTGGACAATGCTGGAAAACACGCCCGCAGCAATAGAGGCTTTTTGATTCAGCGACGCGTCGCTGGTATAAGTTTCAGGCATTTGCGCCATTTGCCCTGGTGCGTAGCCAAAGGCCTGCACATCAACATCATGATGTAAGGTTTGCTTAGCGACCACGACATCGCCAACCTGAAGCTGCGGTTGAATACCGCCGGCTGAACCGGTATTGATAATCGCTTTTGGCTGGTAGCGCTCAATGAGGATGGTGGTGCCGATTGCGGCGTTCACTTTACCAATCCCGCACTGCATGATGACCACGGAAACGTCATTCAGCTTACCGCTGTGTATGGTGATGCCAGCAATCGTTTCTTGTTTGGCTTTTTTGAGTTCGGCAGCGAGCAGCGCCACTTCCTGCTCCATGGCGCCGATAATCGCAATCGGTTGTGCACTCATGCAAATATTTCCGTCCATGCCGCACGCTGATCTAGCAGCTCTTGGGCAAGCGCTTTAGCGCCTTCTAAGCTGTGACTGGCCGCCCAGCCACACTGCACTTCATTACACGCTGGCACTTTATCTGCCTCAAGCACGTCTTTTAATGTGGCTTCAATCAGATCTAAAGCGCTTTGATATTCTGGTTCGTTGATCAATGAAATGTAGAACCCGGTCTGACAGCCCATTGGGCCAATATCGAGCACATGCTCGCTATGATTGCGCGCGAGTTCGGCGAGTAAATGCTCTAAGGAATGTAGCGCAGGCATCTCCATATGCGCCTGGTTCGGTTGTTTGACGCGCAAATCGTATTTATAGATCACATCGCCGTGCTCACCCTGTTTTTTATCTGCGAGGCGCAGATAAGGGGCTTTGACTTTTGTATGATCAAGGTTAAAACTTTCGACATTCATTGTTTTATTCATCAGCGTTTTCCTTAAGTTCCAGTTCAATAATGTGTGGCACTATAACGAAAAAACGCAGCTATCACCATGTTGCGGAATGAGCATCTCTTTAACAGCTGATATCAATCATTAGTTAATCATGGGTAAATAAGCCCATATTATTGGCTGATTTTCTGTCATAATCTGCGCAACGGTTGACCGATGGGGATTTATGAAAAAAATTATTTTACTGGCGTTGTTAGTCATCACAGTGATTTTGATGCTGCTGCCTTTCTGGGCCGGGCATAAAACAGAAGCATTTATCAATGAGCAAGTCACGCGTGTGCAGGTGTTTCTTGATGAAAGAAACTTACCGGTCATCATAGAGGTTAGCGACTATCAGCGCGGTTTTTTCCGCTCTCAAGCTGAGGTGCGCATGACCTCAACCGAAGACGATAGCGATAAACCGGTGGTGGTTCGCATCGATACCGTGCATGCCCCGTTTACCCGTAGTGGAAGCGATTGGATACGCGGCACTTTGCGTGTTGATGATGAGGCCTTTGCTGATATGCCACCGGTTGATGTTGCGTTGTCTTTGGGTAACACACTACGCGTTGGCCAGGATTATCCGCCTTTAACAGATAATGAAGGCTACCGTGCAATTGCTGAAGAGACATTCGGTGGAAGAATCCTGCCGGATAGTGTTTTACTTGAAGATGATTTTGAGGATCGATACAAAACGCTGCTGGTTCATGATGGGATTAACTGGTCACTTTCCGGTCCGGCTGACTCATTTCCTTGGGAAAGCGATGGAGTGTTAGCGTTTTCTGAATTCACTTTTCGTGATGGTTTAAGTGGGTTCCACATCTCACCGTTTACGTTGAACGTTCGCATCCATCCTGAAACGGGTATTCGGGTATCTTCCCCAGAGATTGGCTATCGTTTGACCCTGACCGAGAATACCTTCCGTCCTTCTTATGGTGATAATGTGTCGGTGACGATGAAGGCAAGCTATCAGGATTATGTGCTTAATCTGCCAAAAATCCTCATCGATGAAACGCCGCATTTTGCCGGTATTGAGGCAAGTGTTAATCGGTTTGTGGTCGGAACCATACCGCCGATGGTGGAACTGAGCACCAATAGCTATCGCTCGTATCTGCGCTTATATGAAGACAACGAGCAAGAAGGGCTTTATCGCCTGTCTTATGAGCTGAACATGAACGAGATTGAGGTAATAGCGCCGATGATTGCGATGTATGCGGGGCTGGTGCCTAACGATATTAATGCTTCGATTACCTTATCTGGGCTTAATCAGAAGACCGTGGTCGCGTTTTATGAGGCGATTAACGAGATGCTCGATTATAGCAAGGTAGCGCTTGATGATGAGGAACGTAACGAGCAGTGGGATCGAGTATGGGCTGAAAACCTGCAACCTGTTTTAGAAGAAAATATCATCAACGAAGAGTTGAGCGTTAGTGGATCGATTAAGCTGCTTAATCAAACAAACCATGTATTGCTCGCTGGTGAAGTGCTAGAGCATGTAGAAAGTCAAGAAGAGATGGCTTTGTTAAATGCTGATGTTGGCGAGCTGAGTGAGCGTGAACAACACGACAGACTCAAGCTGATGGATGGCAGCTATGGCAGCATTCGTATCAGTGAAGCGATTGTCTCGACCCTGTCGCGCTTAGATAACAGTATAGAGCGCTTACCGCTGCCGTTTGTGTTGCAAGATGGCGAGTACCGACTTGATGGCAGGATCGAAGACGGTAAGCCGTGGCTAAACGGCGAGGAACAGCCGATCTCTGCACGCTGATGAACCAACAATGCTTTGATGTTGTCATTATTGGTGGTGGTGCCGCGGGGAGTTTTTGTGCGATTCACGCGGCGGCGCGTGGTTTGCGCGTGGCAGTGATTGAGCAAAACAGTGATATTGGCGCAAAAATTCGCGTTTCTGGCGGCGGGCGCTGCAACCTCAGTAACCTGTATATTGATCCGAGTGCTTATCTCTCCGATAATCCGAATTTTTGCCGCTCCGCGTTAGCGCGTTACACACAATGGGATGCTTTGGCGTGGTTTGATGCCGCTGGGCTTAGCTATCATGAAAAAACGCTGGGGCAACTCTTTTGTGATCAACGTAGCCGCGGAGTGATCGCTGCGTTACGCGATGCGATGGACGTGCATGGTGTGGTGTTTTATGACCAAGCACCGCTAGCAACCCTTGAACAGCTTAGCATTGGTTTTCGCATCACCACGTCACACAGTGAACTGATGGCTGATCAGGTGGTGATTGCCTGCGGTGGGCCTTCATTTGCGAAATTGGGCGGCAGTGATTTAGCCTCTAGATTGGCCAAACAATTCGCCTTGCGTAATATCCCTTTTCGTCCAGCGCTCGTACCATTAACGTTGTCAGAACCACTCACCGAGCTTAGTGGTGTGAGTACGGAAGTGGTTATTCATTGTGGTGGCGCGCCACATTTTCGTGAACAACTGCTGTTTACCCATCGTGGGTTAAGTGGGCCGGCGGTGCTGCAAATATCGTCATATTGGCGTAAAGGACAGACGATTACGGTTGATTTTTTACCCAGTCAGCGCGAGATTTTACAGGCGGCGAAAGCCCGTCAACCGCAGCAAACGATTGCTCAAGTGCTGCGTGCGCACCTGCCCAATGCGTTAGCGAATTATCTTGGCCAAGAAATGAGTGAACAACCATTGCAGCATGTTGGCAATCGCGCACTTGCTGAATACGACGCTCGCTTGCATGCGTGGCCATTTTTGCCAAGTGGCAGCGAAGGAATGCGTAAAGCTGAAGTATGTACTGGTGGGATTGATACGCGCGAGCTCGACCCACGCAGTTTTGCCGTTAAATCTGTCCCCGGGCTTTATGCGATTGGTGAGGCGGTCGATGTGACCGGTTGGCTTGGGGGGTATAATTTTCAGTGGGCTTGGTCGTCTGCTTGGTGCTGTGCCCAAGCCCTAGGTAAAAGTACTTAGAAAAGAGCGCTTAAGATTTCTTGACGAATTCGGATTTCAACATCATTGCGCTGCCGTCAATTTTGCAGTCGATGTTGTGATCGCCATCTGGTACCAGGCGGATATTCTTCACTTTTGTACCTTGTTTGAGGGACTGTGAACTGCCTTTGAGTTTAAGCGCTTTAATCAGGGTGACGGTATCGCCATCGCTGAGCTCGGTGCCGTTAGCATCGAGCACTTTTGTGCCACTGTCTAACTCAGTTTGTGAATTCCATTCAAACGCACATTCTGGGCACACAAAATTCATCCCATCGTCGTAGCAATAATCGCACTGACATTTTGGACATACTAATTCGCTCATTTTCCTTACCTCAAGATTATTCATGATTGGTGGTGATTATAGCTTTTTCGCGCAAAATTGCACGATATCTACCCCTAAAAGCCAGATTAGCTGGCAGAAACCTCAAAAGTAGCGCTGATTTTATCGAGCAGGTTTAGGCGTAAGTGATCGCCCGCAGCCAACGGGCCAACGCCTACCGGTGTGCCGGTGTAGATGATGTCTCCTGCTGATAGCGTGCAATATTCACTAATGTAGGCGATCAGTTCAGCGATAGGAAAGAGCATCATCTTCGTCTCGCCTTGCTGGCGTAGCTCACCGTTCTGCCACATAGAAAAGCTTAGCGCTTGCGGTTCAGGGCATTCATCAACGGGTAAAAAGGTGGACACACAAGCCGCGCCGTCAAAGCCTTTGCATAATGTCCAAGGCAATCCTTTTGCTTTTGCCACGCTTTGCCAGTCGCGGGCAGTCAAATCCAGACCAACGGCATAGCCAGCAATCGCTTGGCGCGCTTCTTCCTGCGATAAATCACGCCCACCGCTCGCCAAGGCAACCACCACTTCGGTTTCATAATGTACATCTTCGCTGCCTTTGGGCAAGGTGATTGTGCCGCCATCGTGTAATAGTGCAGCGGCTGGTTTATCAAAAACAACCGGCGCATCCGGGCGCTCATTGCCCAATTCTTCGATGTGTTCAGCGTAGTTCCGCCCAATGCAAAAAATGCTGTTTAAGGCGAGCTCGCGACCATCACTAAAAAATAATTTGCCCATTGTTCCTCCGCTGCCGTTTATTTGATAAAAACTCTAGCTAGCCAAGAGCCCTATAGAGGCGCAGCCAAACACGATGCTAATTGTTGTGCGAGATTGTCCATCAGCTTGGGGTAAAGGTCTTTTCCTGAAGGCAAGTCTGCACCAATCGGGTCGAGAATACCCTCGCGTACGTCCGTACCACTTAATAATTTTTTGGTCAATTTGGCCGGGAATTGTGGCTCGCTAAATAAACACACCGCCTGCTGCTTGCTTAACAGTTGACGAATCTCACCAACACGTTTTGCACCGGGCTCGTGTTCTGGTGATACACGCACTGCACCAATTGCGCGTAAGTCATAGGCGTGTTCAAGATATTGATAGGCGTCATGAAAGACCATAAACGGCTGATCTTTGACTGGCATCAAACGTTGTTTGATCGACCCGTCAAGCGCTGTTAACTCGTTGAGCGTTTGCTCAAGGTTTGCTTGATACTGGGCGCTGTGCTCAGGGTCTAGCTTGCTCAGGGTTTGCGTGAGTGCTTTAACCAGCGCTTGTGCATTAGCGATATCTAACCATACATGGAGATCGTGTTCGCCGTGTTGATGATCTGCTTCTGTATGGTCATCGTGGTGGTCCCCTTCGGCATGATCATCGTGGTGATGCTCGGGCCACAATCCACCTTCACGAGCATCGAGTAGGGTGACATCGGGTAACTGTGACCAGCGAATCACCTGTTGTTCACCTGCAGTCTTTGCTAACACGTCGGGTAAAAAAACCTCTAAAGCGTCGTCAACATAAACCACCACTTGTGCGGCTGAGAGCGCTTGTGTGTCGCTCGGTTTAAGTTGGTAGCCATGTGGTGAGCCTTGTTCTATCAATAAGGTGGGTTCTGTTACGCCATCTGTGATGTGAGAGACCAAGGAATGTAGGGGCTTAATCGTAGTGACCACGTTTGGGGTGGCTAAAGCGGCTGTTGATAAGGCAGCCAGTACTATCAGTAGAAAACGCTTTGTCATAAGGTTCTGTCGGTTAGTCGGTAAAACAAGCCTTGCAAGTAGGTATCATGGCAAGGCTTGCGTGCTTAATAAAATCATAACGCTGTTGACTGTTCATCAGTGCGTTATGGATTGGGTTGCTGTTTAGCTGTCTGCGCCGCGCAACAATTCATTAATGCTCGTTTTTGCACGCGTTTGTGCGTCCACTTGTTTGATGATCACTGCGCAATACAGGCTGTGTGAACCGTCTTTTGCCGGTAAACTACCTGGTACAACCACAGCACCTGCCGGGATGCGACCACGAGTGATTTCACCGGTTTCGCGGTTATAAATTTTCGTGCTTTGTCCGATGTACACACCCATAGAAATGACCGCACCTTGTTCAACGATCACCCCTTCAACAATCTCAGAGCGTGCACCGATAAAGCAACCATCTTCAATAATGGTTGGTGCGGCTTGTAGTGGCTCTAGGACGCCACCAATACCGACACCGCCTGAAAGGTGTACGCCTTTACCGATTTGCGCGCAAGAGCCGACGGTAGCCCAGGTATCAACCATTGTCCCATCGCCAACATAGGCGCCAATATTGACATAAGAAGGCATTAACACCACATCTTTGCCAATATAACTGCCGGCACGCGCCACCGCTGGTGGTACAACACGCACGCCTTCACGACGGAAGTCTTCTTCGCTATGCTCGCCAAATCGGCTGGCGACTTTATCAAAATAACGTGTATAACCATGGTCAATCGACTGGTTATCGTTCAAACGAAACGATAACAGTACCGCTTTTTTCGCCCATTCATTGACCTGCCAGCCGTTGTCAGTGGGTTCCGCTACACGCAGTGCACCGGATTCGAGCTGTTTTAAAGTGTCGTTGACTGCTTGACGCAGTGCTGGATCAGCATTGTTGGGAGTGATTTCGTTGCGCTGTTCAAAGGCGGCTTCGATCTGCTGTTGTAAACTCATAGTATTTTCTGGTCAAATAAAACAATCCATTATGCCGTATTGCCCGGCGAACGGCAAAATGTCGGCTGGCTATCATTTATTACCATCCAAATGGGAAGAGGTACGCAGCATACGTGTGCGATGTTATGATAAAAAACAATTTCACATAAAAAAGATGACAAGAGAGGCTTATGGCAGGGGTTGATCCGCGTTTGCACGGCACACCGCTAACGAACATCGAAAAAGCACTATGGTGCGCGCTCCCTGTGCTCGGCTTATTAGCTGTACTTGCGACATGGGCGAATTTTAGCGCGCCTTATGTCTGGCAGTGGTCGTGGTTTAGCGGTATCGGCGTTGATTTAGCGTTTCGCGTTGATGGCTTCGCCCTGCTGATGCTCTTTTTAATTACTGGTGTGGGTAGTGCAGTGTTCCTCTATGCCGCCGGTTATCTTAGTGACCATCCACAGCTACGCCGCTTATATATTTTGTTGTGCGCCTTTGCCTTAACCATGGTCGGCTGTGTGCTGGCCGATGATTTGATTCTACTTTTTGTTTTTTGGGAGCTCACCAGTGTGCTCTCTTTTTTACTGGTCGGGTTTAACTTTTTTGATTCCGGCGCGCGCGATAGCGCCAAACAAGCGATGCTGGTGACCGGTAGTGGTGGTTTGTGTTTATTGGTGGGCGCAATTTGGTTAGGGCAACTCACCGGCACCACACGCCTTTCTGAAATTACCGCTGTGTTGCCACAATACCTGAATAACGGCGCACTGCTTTGGGCGATGGCGCTGATTATGATCGGCGCATTTACCAAAAGTGCACAATTCCCGTTTCAATTCTGGTTGCCGAATGCGATGGCAGCGCCGACGCCAGTTTCTGCCTACCTTCACTCGGCGACGATGGTCAAACTCGGGGTGTATCTACTCGCGCGCTTTGATGTGAGCTTAAGCGACTGGTCTTTTTGGCAAATCAGCTTGCAAACCATTGGCTCAATGACTGCGGGTTGGGGGATTTTATTGGCGCTCAAAGAGCGTGATTTAAAGCGGATTTTGGCTTGGTCAACGGTAGCTACCTTGGGTACGCTAGTGGTGTTAATTGGCTTGCCTGGTGATCGTGCAGCCCTTGGGGTGGCGGCATTCTTGCTCGCGCATGCAATGTATAAGGCACCACTGTTTTTCGTGGCCGGGAATGTCGATCACAGCACAGGGACGCGGGTGATCGATTGCTTGGGGCGTCTACGTCGGGTGATGCCATGGACCGCAACTGCGGCGACGCTCGCCGGGATTTCGATGGCCGGTATGCCACTCTCTTTTGGCTTCATTGCTAAAGAAGTGCTGATTGCGGCAAAAAGTGGCCAACAAACGCTTACCCTAACCATTGGTGCGAATACAGTATTTAGTATTATCGCAGTGGCGGTTGCCGGCGTGGCAACGATTCGTATTTTCTGGCGTCGTCCTGGGGTGATTATTACTCCACCTAATGTGCATGAAGTCAGCAAAGCGATGATTATTCCACCGCTAACCATCGCCGCACTTGGCCTGTTATTTGGTATTTTCCCGCAAATCCCTTCGGGCGTACTGCAAAGTGCGGCGCAAGCAATTTTAGGACAAGAAAATCTCGCAGTCGATTTACATCTCGATGTGGCGCTGGTGCGCTCATCGGCAACGACGATTGCCTATACCTTATTGCTCGGCGCGGCGGTTTTCTTTGGCTGGGATATCTTGCATCGTGGTTTTGATCGTTTTTTAGCCAAGCTGCCGAAGCTTGGTGGTGGGGATATTTATGATCGTGTGGTGGGCAATATTCCTGCGACCACCGCAGAAATCACCCGCCGTGTGCAACATGGTTCGCTGTCAATTTATGCCAGCTGGTTGATCATGTTCACGATCACCACCTTAGGCGCGGCTTTATTGTGGGCCGGGTTGGTGGTGCGTGATATTGCCTGGCCAGATTGGGCAGCGCTTGGGCCTATTCCAGGGATTGGCTTATCGGTGGCGGTTATTTTATTGATCGCTGGCGCTTATTTGACTACGCGTGCGCGTCGCTCGATTGTGTTGATCCTCACCTCAGGCCTTGTGGGCTATGGTTCGGCGCTGGTGTTTGTCTTTAGCGGTGCGGTTGATGTTGCGCTGACTCAGTTTGTCGTTGAGACCATTTTGGTGATTGTCTTGGTGTCGATTTTGCTGATGTTAAGACGTAGTGATGCGCAGTTTTATCGCCATCATAAAGGCGATGTTCGCGAAACCGGGATTATTATTCTTGCACTGGTTGTCGCGACACTGTTAACGGTCGCGATCGCGCTGATGCTAGCGATACCGTTTAATCCGGACCTGACGAAGTTTTTTGCCGCAGAAAGCTATGTCAGCGCGCATGG
Source organism: Suttonella sp. R2A3 (assembly GCF_021513215.1). Classification (NCBI taxonomy): domain Bacteria; kingdom Pseudomonadati; phylum Pseudomonadota; class Gammaproteobacteria; order Cardiobacteriales; family Cardiobacteriaceae; genus Suttonella; species Suttonella sp. R2A3. The sequence continues at coordinate 1,404,323 of NZ_CP090975.1, forward strand.
TTTGAATGTGGTGAATGTGATTTTGGTTGATTTTCGCGCAATGGATACCTTTGGTGAAGCGAGCGTCTTATTGCTCTCACTATTGGCGGCGTGGCCGTTATTGCGATCGCTACGACGCCGGGGCAAGCGTTTAGCGCAAATGAAGCAACAGGGTAAGCATTTATGAGAACCCAACAATATTTAGTTCTGCTCGCAACGATTGCCCGGCCGCTTTACTGGCTGTTGCTTTTGATCTCTATTTTTGTGTTATTGCGCGGCCATAACGCGCCAGGTGGGGGCTTTATTGGCGGCTTGCTCGCCTCATCAGCAACGGTGTTATGGGCGCTTGTGTTTTCACCCGGTGCGGCCCAGCAACGTCTGCCATTGTCGAATCCACAAAATGCTGCGGCCTTAGGGGTGTTATTTGCTGCTGGAGCGGGCATTCCCGCGTTGATCTTCGGCAAAGCCTTTTTAACTCATTATTGGTTAACCATACCGCTGGTCTTTACCGATTATGCCGTCTCAACGGTGTTGATTTTTGATACCGGGGTGTATTTATGCGTCTGGGGGGCGGTAAGCGGTTATGCGCTGGCGCTGCTGCGTATCAGTGGACGCGGAGGTGGCGTATGAATGGTCTGATTCTATTAGCCTTTTGGGCGGTGATGGCTGCTTCGGTTTATTTGCTGCTTTCTCGCGAGGCGTTGCGTGTGGTGGTGGGGCTGATGCTCGCCGGTAACGCGGTCAACTTGGCGATTTTGCTCGCCGGTCGTGTCACCTCACAAGAGCCAGTGATTATTACCGAAGGGACCACGCAACTCAGCGAATCCGCAGCGAATGCGCTGCCACAGGCGCTGATTTTAACCGCAATCGTGATTGGTTTTGCGCTGACGTATTTTGCGGTGGTGCTGATGATTGAGCTGATCAGGCGCTTGGGTAGCGATGATATTGATAGCTGGCGTAGCGCTGAACCAGGCTATGCTGATCGCAGCGAGCCAACGCCAGCGTACTTTGAACATTATCGCGAAGAATCGTCTGCTAGAGGTGGTGAGCATGGTTAATAATGCCGTTGCTTTGCCCGTTATGCTGCCGCTGATGTTTGCCGCGGTGGCTGTACTGCTGCGTAAACGACAACATTTGCAGCATAACCTCTCGCTCGTTGGCGCGCTCGGGCTGTTGGTTCTGGCAATCTGGTTATTGTTTGGCGTCATCGAGCACGATGCGCTGTCTGATGGCTTTGGTAGCTGGGCGCTGCCTTATGCGATTATGTTCCGTATTGATCGCTTGAGTATCGCGATGTTGATTATTACCGCGATCATGCTGCTGGTGACCTTGATTTATATGCGCTCTCGGGTGTATTCCGATGACCATCCACTGGTTTTGCCGCTGGTCTTTGGCTTGATTGCTGGAGTCAATGGTGCGTTTATCACTGCCGATTTATTTAACTGGTATGTGTGGTTTGAGGTGATGCTCATTTGTTCGTTGGGCCTGCTCGCTATCGGCCGACGCGGTGCACACCTTGATGCGGCGTTCAAATATATGGCGCTCAACCTGTTTGGTACATTGCTGATGCTGTTTGCGGTGGCGATGATCTATGGCGCTACCGGGCACCTGAATTTTATGGCGCTGCGTGAGGCGATGGTAGGATTGCCGGATGGGACGCGTTTATGGTTGCTGACCTTACTCGCGGTGTCATTTTTGGTCAAAGCCGGGGCGTTTCCCGTTTTTGCGTGGCTACCTGCTTCCTACCATACCTTGCCTTCACCGCTACTCGCGTTATTTGCGGCGTTGCTGACCAAGGTTGGGGTTTATGGATTGCTGCGTTCTTTAGGCGATGTCTTTGTGCCGAGTATTGATGTTTTACAAGACGCATTGGCCTGTATTGCGGTGGCGACGATGGTCTTTGGGGTACTAGGGGCCGCGTATCATTGGGATATGCGACGCATACTGGCGTTTCACATCATCTCGCAAATTGGTTATATCCTGTTAGCGGTCGCCCTTGGTGGGGTCGCCGGCAATAGCGCTGCGGTGTTTTATACTGTGCACCACATTATTGTTAAAGCGAATCTGTTTTTTGTTGCCGGGATTATTTGTGTCTATGCCGGTAGTTATGATCTGCGTAATATCGGTGGGTTGTATAACGCCAAACCATTGCTTGCGGTGCTCTTTGCTATTCCTGCGATGTCACTGGTTGGCATTCCGCCATTTTCAGGATTTTGGGCAAAGCTACTCATCTTGCAGGAAACCGTGGCCGGTGGCTATATGCTGTGGACGATTGCTGCGGTGGTGGTGAGTATTCTGACGATGTATTCGATGATGAAAATCTGGTTTGAGGCCTTTTGTAAGGCCCATCCGCAAGCAGCCGAAGACCAACCCTGGACAGCGCATGAAACGCGCATGAATCCAGCGCTCATAACCGCGAGTATTCTTGGTTTGCTTACCTTGTGGATCAGCTTATTCCCCAATACGCTCTATCAATTTAGCGAACAAGCCGCGCGCAGCTTAGGAGGGCCCTGATGCAACGACTCCATCGATTTAAGGCTAGTGTGCAACTCATCATCAACTTCTTTGAAGTGCTGATCGCCTCAGGGGTCGGAACGCTGGTGATTATCCTGCGCTACTGGCGGCCTAAGCGCGATTATCCACCAACAGCCTTTGTGCGTTTAGAGGTTTCGCCGATGGATGATATCGGCATGTCGTTGCTCGCCGCGATGATTACCCTCACACCGGGCACCACGACGATTGATATTGATCAGGATAACCACGAATTATTGCTGCATGTGTTAGACGCCCGCGATTTAGATGAGGTGATTGCCACGATTCAGCGGAAATTTATCCCTTCTTTATGGGCGCTGTTTGCTGAGGAAGAGACTGATGAATAGTATATGGATAGTGGCTATGGCAGGCATTTTGCTCGCAGTCATACTCGCGATATGGCGGGTTTTTAAAGGGCCTTTAGACGTTGATCGGGTGATTGCACTCGATATTTTGCTCACCGCTAGCATCATGCTGTGCATTATTGCCGCGCTACAAAGTCAGCGTACAGAATATATTGATGTGGCGATTGGTCTGGCGCTGGTAGGCTTTATCGGCACCGTTGGCTGGGCTGGTGTGCTTGAGCGCAGTGCGCGGCGTGAACGACGAGATCGGGAGGAAGGTTGATGGCGCTTATCTATCAGGTTTTATGTGCCGTACTGCTGCTATCCGGAGTGATTGTGTTAGTGGTAGCGGCTTTTGGGGTTCTGCTGTTGCCGGATATGCTCTCAAAACAGCACGCCGCCACGATGGCGACCACCCTTGCGGTGATGTTACTCGCCTTGGGCGCTGGCTTATGGATGCATGATTGGGGCTGGAGCGTACGGCTGTTGATGATTGTCACCTTCATGCTGTGCACGATGCCGATTGCCTCGCATGTGCTCGCACGCGCGGCCGTGGCCGGGCGCGGGTTAATTCATGACCGTGAACATCCTGATGTGGTGCACTATCGTTGCTTTATCCGTAAAAACAACGATAGTGACGCTGAAGCAGATAAAGCGAAAGGTTAATTTTCGATATTGGCGATCATATTCTCAACCATCTTCTTCGCATCGCCGAAGATCATCATCGTTTTATCCATATAGAACAAGCTGTTGTCGAGACCTGCATAACCGGTATTCATCGAGCGTTTAATCACCATCACAGTCCGCGCTTTGCGCGCTTCGATAATGGGCATGCCGTAAATTGGCGAACTGCTGTCTTCTTTTGCCGCTGGATTAACCACATCGTTGGCGCCGATAATCAGCACAACATCGGTACCTGCCATATCGGAGTTGATTTCATCCATCTCAAAAATCGCCTCATACGGCACATCGGCTTCAGCGAGCAGTACATTCATATGTCCGGGCATCCGTCCAGCAACGGGGTGAATCGCAAAACGGACATTAACCCCTTGTTCGGTTAACGCCTCATACAGCTCTTTCACCGCATTTTGCGCGCGACCTTGCGCCATACCATAACCTGGCACAATCACCACGCTATCGGAATTAGACATCAAGAACGCTGCATCTTCAGAAGAGCCGGTTTTATACGTTTTATTGGCACCATCATCGCTGGCACCACTCGCACCCGCGCTGGCAAACCCGCCAAATAACACATTGAGCAACGAACGGTTCATCGCCCGACACATAATGTAGGAGAGAATTGCCCCTGATGAGCCGACCAGTGAGCCGGCAATAATCAGCATACTGTTACCAAGGGTAAAGCCGATACCAGCTGCCGCCCAGCCAGAGAATGAGTTCAGTAGTGACACAACCACCGGCATATCGCCACCACCAATCGGTGCAATCCAGAACCAGCCAAAAGCGACTGCGAGCACAGTCATCACAATAAACGAGAACAGGCTTTCGCTGATGAAGTAATGAATACCGAAAACTAACATGGCGATAAATAACGCCGCTTGAATGACGTTGATTTTGCGTCCAGCGAGCGTTTTCGCCCAATTTTTTGCGGCCAATTTGCCAAACGCAAACACAGAAGCTGAGAAGGTAATCGCACCGATAAAGCAGCCGATGAACAGCTCAATGCGCGCCACTGTGCCATGACTATGGTCGCTATTTAGCACTGTTGCTAAAGCGATCGCCACCGCTGCCAAACCGACCAATGAGTGCATCAGCGCCACCGTTTCCGGCATTTGCGTCATCGCGACGGTGCGTGCGCGCCACAGACCAACCACAGCGCCGGCAATCATCGCCGGAAGTATCAACCACAGAATCGGGCCATCGGCGACAAAAAAGGTGGTGATCACAGCCACAACCATCCCGATCATGCCAAAGCGGTTGCCGCGTACCGCTGTTTTTGGCCCGGATAAGCCGCGTAAGGTGAGGATAAATAATACGGCGCCGATTAAATAGAGCCAATTCGCGTATTCTGCCATCATGCTTTAGGCCCCTTTGCTGAGTTTTTATCTTTTCCTTTAAACATACTGAGCATGCGTTCGGTTACCGCAAAGCCCCCGAAAATATTAATTGACGCGAGAAATACGGCAAAAGCCCCAAGGATACTCGTCCATGTCAGACTATGCGGTGCGCCATCGCTATGGGTGACGACCGTTTGTAGCATCGCACCAACGATCACAATACTTGATAGCGCATTGGTGACTGCCATCAACGGCGTATGTAGTGCTGGGGTGACGCCCCAAACCACATAATAACCAACAAAAATAGCTAAAATAAAAATCGTGAAAATGCCGACAAAAGGCATGCCGCTAACCGCTGCCTGTTGCGCGGTTTCTGCAGCTGCCTGTGCGGCTTCGATATTGCTGAGTGTGACAGACATATTCTTCTCCTTTAGCGCTGCGCCAATAACCGTTCGCCAGCGTGGGTGATGGTTAGTGCGTGTTGAATTTCATCTTCTAAGTCAATCTTAAGCTTGCCATCCTCATCAACCAGCGTCGATAACACATTAACTAGGTTGTTGGCATAGAGTGCTGAGGCCTGCGTGGCGAGCGTTGCTGGAATATTGGTTTCACCAATAATATAAGCACCATTATCGGTACGCACCGTTTGCCCCACTTCAGAACCGACCACGTTACCACCACTGGTCACCGCCATATCAACCAGTACAGAGCCGGCGCGCATCGCAGCGACCGTTTCTGCATGAACCAGTTTTGGCGCTTGACCACCAGGGACTTGCGCGGTGGTGATCACAATATCAGCCGCACGTACCGCTTTATCGACCACTGCGGCCTGGTCTTTGATGTACTGCTCGGAAGGTTTCCAGCCGTAGCCACCGCTGTCTTTCGCTTTGGCTTGCTCTTCTTCACTCATTGGCACGTCAAGCCATTTAGCGCCGACCGATTGCGCTTGTTCTGCCGCGCTCGGGCGTAGGTCGCTTGCCTCAACTACTGCACCTAAGCGTTTGGCGGTGGCGATGGCTTGTAAACCGGCAACGCCTACGCCCAGCACAACCACTTTTGCCGGTTTCACTGTGCCGGCTGAGGTCATAAACATCGGCAAAGGGTGCGGATATTGGTTGGCGGCAAGAATCACCGCTTTATAGCCGGCGAGGTTGGCTTGCGAGGATAGTGCGTCCATATTTTGTGCGCGCGAAAGTTGCCGTGGGAGTAACTCTAGGGCTAATGCGGTAATGCTGGAGCTTATGAGGGTGTCGATTTGTGTGTTGCGGTAAGGGTCAAGTAAACCCATCAGTAGCGCGCCTTTGCGCATTGATTTTAGCGCGCTTTCCTCAGGCATTTGTACAACAAACACCACATCCGATTCGCTAAACACATCATCAACCAATGTTGCACCGGCTTCCACATAGGCTTCATCAAAATATTCTGCCGCCTCACCAGCACCACGCGCCACGGCCACGCTATGGCCTTCTTTAACGAGTTTTTTCACACTCGCTGGCGTTGCTGCTACCCGTCGTTCGTATTCGGCGGTCTCTTTCGCTATCCCAATCCGCATAATGCCTCCAGCAAAGCTACGTGCTGATTGTCACACGTAAAACAGTTGTTTGAACAATATACCTTAACATAAACTTAAGATATATCCACCTTTATAAAGCATTATGGGTGAATGCGTAAATAGGCGTGGATAAAATATGTTTTAGTGAGTCATAAAAAAGATTCGCTAACCGGTAGCGAATCTTTTAAGTGGGGTTTAAGTTTTTAACTTAACGGTCATAGCGAGGAGGCTCTGCATATTGCCCAGGTGGATCTGCAGGGAACGGGTTAGGACGTGGCGGTTGCGGCTTGACCGTGATAGGCATTGGCATGCCTTGAATGGCCACACGATAGACCGCGGTTGCGATGATGCCAACGTTGTTTATACTATTTTTGTCGCTGTTGGCTGCATAAGCATCATCAGGTTTGGCAAAACGAAACGCCGCGATGCTGTCCGCGCTTTCACGAAAGCCTTCGATGGTAAGTGTGGCGCGTGGACTGAGTAAGTAGCCACGATACTGCACGCTGGCTGGTTTGCCGTTAATGACATCAACGCCATCAACCGCAGCGACCACTTCATAACTCTCGCTATTGCTCAAGTTTTCATAGTGCAGCTGATAGCGCTCGCCTTCTTTACCGAGTAAATGGTCACCGCTTTGGTTGCGCACAAAGGATTGCGTTCGTCCGCGGCCATCGAGCACTGAAAAGCGGATTCGCCCATCGGCAATCAGTGCGGTGGTTAATGCCTCACCACGGTATGGATAGGCTGAATAATTAATCGTATAGAGGTCGAAGGGTTTATCAGACAGGCGTGTGCCGGAAACGTTGCGCGTGTGTGAAACATGGCTTTCGCCCCATTGCGTGCCCAGGCGCGTGTCAGCAACAGCTAGAGCTTTCTGTGCTGCCGGTTCGCTCGAGCGCATTTCAGTGTGATGCGCACCAGGCGGTTGTGTGGTACAACCTGCAATAAATAATGCTGCTGTGGTTGCTAGCGCAGTATAAGGTGAACGGAACATAAAAGCCTCCAACCAACTGATTGATAAAACAACATAAATCATACTAGCGCAGATTAATCGCTTAAGTAAATACTTTTACTCAAGTAATTGATTTAATCAGTCAAAACATAAAAAAAGTGATATAAGGTCAGGTGTTTGTACGCTTTTGCGCTGAATGAGCCTTGCCAAGCAATGGGTTTAAAATGTTTTGCTGCGTATTGCGCGAGTTTTCGCTACCATAACCCACTTGTTTTGTTAAAAACTCATGAGCTAAGTATTTATGAAGCGTTTGCCCAAATGGATTTTGTGGGGCGGCGGGATTTTGGCGTTTAGTGCGGGGTGTATCAACAGTACGACGCTGATGGGTTTTACCCACCTCTCTGTCTCACATGTGACCGGTAATGTGACGTTATTTTCTGCCGCGATCTCGCATGGTGATTATAAAGATATGCTGTTTATTGGCGCATCGTTATTGTCGTTTTTAGCCGGTGCCATTATTAGCGGGATGATTGTTGGCCAGCGTTCGCTGGTGCTCGGGCGGCGCTATGGTATGGCGCTGCTTGCTGAGGCAGGTTTGTTGGTGCTGAGCTTTTATTTGTTTCATAACGACCTTTATCTTGGGCAGCTGTGTGCGGCTATGGCTTGTGGATTGCAGAATTCGATGATTGCTACCTATAGTGGTGCGGTTATCCGTACCACGCATTTGACCGGCCTGACCTCGGACCTTGGCGCCGCTTTAGGAAATTGGCTGGCTGGACGCGGCATGGATAAGCTGACGGTTATTTTCCAGGCGATGATTTGGTACGCGTTTTGTGGCGGTGGTGCGGTTGGCGCCTATTTGTTTGCCAAATATAACTATTGGACGCTGATCTTGCCGATTGTGATTACCCTGTTCTGTGCAGGCGCCTATGTTTGGCTATCGCGACAGCAGGCTCGGCGGCATCATCTGGCCAATTATGAGCTGTAAACGCCGATGCGTTAGCGCGCGGTATCAATGCGTTAAAAGAAGATCAAGATGAGAAAAGGCGATGACGCGTCGGTTCTGTTAAAATCGCGTTAATAATAGAACACTAATCGAGTGGGGAGTAATCATGAAAAGCTTGGGTGAATTTATTGTTGATAAGCAGGCGCAATACCCGGATGCCAAAGGCGATTTGAGCGGGATTTTGTCAGCACTGCGTTTGGCGGCAAAATTTCTTCATCGGGACATCAATAAAGCGGGATTGATTCAAGATTTTTTAGGTGAAGCCGGTTCTGAGAATATCCAGGGTGAGAACCAGCAAAAACTCGATGTGATTGCCCATAACACGCTGAAAAAAGCCTTCCTCGCACGCGATGACGTCGCCGGATTTGCATCCGAAGAAGAAGACGATATTGTGATTTTCGAGAGTGAGAAAGGGCGTAACGCGAAATACGTGATTCTTACCGATCCGCTCGATGGTTCGTCGAATATTGATGTGAATGTCGCAGTGGGGACCATTTTTTCGGTTTATCGTCGACTTTCACCCGTCGGTGAGCCGGTCACTCTGGAAGACTTTTTACAACCGGGCAACCAGCAAGTTGCTGCTGGTTATGTGGTTTATGGTTCGTCAACGATGCTGGTCTATACCACAGGCAACGGTGTGCACAGTTTTACCTTTGATCCGTCGGTTGGGGTGTTTGGTTTGTCGCAGGAAATGGTATGTATTCCTGAAGACGGCACTTTGTATTCGATCAACGAAGGGCAATATCTCAGATTTCCGCAAGGGGTAAAAAAATACCTCAAATACTGTCAGGCAGAAGACGAAGCGACCAATCGGCCGTATAAATCGCGCTATATCGGATCGTTGGTTTCTGATTTTCACCGCAATATGATTAAAGGCGGGATTTATATTTATCCATCCGCGACCAGCTACCCGAATGGTAAATTGCGCTTGCTTTATGAATGTAATCCGATGGCGTTCCTTGCTGAGCAGGCCGGCGGACTGGCCACCGATGGTTATCAACGGATTTTGGATATTGAACCTACTGAGTTACACCAGCGCGTTCCGTTTTTTGTCGGTTCTAAAAATATGGTTGAAACGGCGATGCAATTTATGAGCGATTATCCTGATGAAGGTCTCACACCGTAGCGCAGTTTTAGCAGTCATTGGTTTGGGTCGGGCGAGCTGTTAGTGCTTACCAAACTGTGCGGTGTTGCTCGACCACGCCATAGCCGCTGATCGATAGGGTTGCTCCGTCGTCATTGATATACTCGCCGGTAAAATAGCCAAAAGGTTGTTGAAAATGGCTGCTAAACACCCCGAGTTGAATCGATTCTTCGCGCATGCCTTCGGGGTAAAACGTAAGCGCTAGGCGTTGATCTGCGCTGTGCATACGCCAAGGGTCTAAAATGGCGTTTGGATCATAGTGAAAGATCATTTGTGGCAAAGGCTTGGGCGGAGCATCTCCAAGCCACAGGGTGTTTTCCAAGCCGTTAAAAAATTGCGCCACTGCGTTGATGCCGACCGTGCGTCCGTCTGAAGCTGTGCCACTCAAGCATACCCATTGCCAATGGGTATGGCGTGGCGGATAGCCGAGGCTAAAATCGAGAACACCATGATTGCTCGAATACTCATAATGCCGGCCATTAACGTCCAGTGTGATTTTGCTGGATAAGCCAATATTTTTTTCGGTGTACTGAAACGGCCTGTCGAGTAAGCGATTCAGCGCGCTTATCTGCCGATTATTTTGCGTCAATTCGCAGTGCAGTGTGAGGTTGTCACCGCTAAATTCTGCAAGATAACTGCTGTGGTCATCGGTGGGCTGCCAGCGATAGTATTGCTGGCGGTTCTTGAGCTGCCAAGGTGCATGAGGTGTGGGGGCAAAATTGCTGGCAAAAGCCAACGGGCGCATCAATTGATGCTCGGTGAGTAGGCCGTGCTCACGCTCATAAACATAAACAAAGGCGTTGCCGAGCAAACCTGCATCAGCAATCGAAAACCCAATGCTTAAGGTGTCAGTATGTACCCCGGCATAGACCCAGGCTTTGCGTTGCAGACGGCGACGCCACCAACTATCCCAAGTTTTGGTTGAGAGCGTATCTATCGCGCCTTCAAAGCGACCAGATGGTGCGCTGAGATTATTCGGGCGTTTATCCCAATCCATCAGTGGCTATCCCGGACTCATGGTTGCTATTTCACTAAAGCGCTGATCGTTTTGAATACGGGGTCTGTGCTGGTGCGAGTCAGTTCGAAGAGTATCGACTCGACGCTTGCCAGGCGCACGCCAGCGCTGATCATACGCGCGAGCGCGGTTTCGTGATCGCTGGGGTTGCGTGATGAGCAGGCATCAGTGATCAGTACCGGTTGATAGCCATGATCGATTAAATCGAGCGCAGTTTGTAACACGCAGACATGCGTTTCGACGCCAAACAGTAGGCAAATCGGGCGTTGTTGCTCATCAATGAAGGCCATAGACGGTTCGTTATCGCACACACTAAAGCTGCGTTTTTCAAAAGTTGGCGCATCTTTAAGCAGCGGTAGTAATGCCTGAACCGTCTCACCCAGCCCTTTTTTATATTGCTGGTTGTGCATCACAGGCACATCAAGTGCGTTCAGCCCTTCGAGTAAGATTTTTGTGCGCGCAAGAACGCGTTCATGTTCATGAATATGCGGGGTCAGGCGCTCTTGCACATCAATCAATAAAGCGAGCGTTTGCGTGCGTTCAATACGTTGCATGATGTTCTCCTCTTTTTTGCTACTGTGCCGCAAATATGGGGTTGATGCAAATACAGCTTGTGGATTGCTTACAGCGCTGTTTGCGGGTAATACATACCGATGGGCGCTTGCTCCGGCGTTGCTTTAGGGGCGGGGTCGTGCACCACTGAGCGGTTAATGCCGAGCTTGTTAAATAATTGCTTGTCGCGGTCTTCTTCGGGGTTCGCGGTGGTGAGCAGTTTGCAACCGTAAAAAATAGAATTCGCACCCGCCATGAAACACAGCGCCTGCATTTGCTCATTCATCTGTTCTCGCCCAGCAGACAAACGCACAGCCGAGCGCGGCATCATGATACGTGCGATGGCAATGATACGAATAAAATCAAAAGGTTCAAGGTCATCGGCTTGTGCAAGCGGTGTGCCTTGGACACGCACTAACTGGTTAATCGGTACCGATTCTGGTGGCGGATTGAGGTTCGCTAGCTCAACCAGCATCGCTAGTTGATCGTCCTCTTCTTCCCCCATGCCTAAAATACCGCCTGAGCAGATTTTCATCCCCGCCTCGCGCACATGCGTTAACGTATCAAGGCGATCATCGTAGCTACGCGTGCTGATGATTTCTGAATAGTAGCGACGCGAGGTGTCGAGGTTATGGTTATAGTAATCGAGCCCAGCGTTAGCGAGCTGCTGCGCTTTATCCGCGTTGAGCATGCCTAAAGTCATGCAGGTTTCCATACCCAGATCTTTAACTGCATGGATGACCTCTTGCAAATACGGCATGTCTTTATCTTTAGGGTCACGCCATGCAGCGCCCATGCAAAAGCGCGTTGCGCCTTGCTCTTTAGCACGCTTGGCCGCGGTGATAATTTCCTCGACTTTAAGCAGCGCCTCACGGCTAACGCCAGTGTGATAGCGCGCGCTTTGCGGGCAATATTTGCAATCCTCAGGGCAGGCGCCGGTTTTTATTGACAGCAAGGTGCTGATTTGTACGGCGTTGGGGTCATGGTGGGCGCGATGGACTTGTTGGGCTTGGAAAACCAAATCCATAAAAGGTAGCTCGTATAGCTTGCGAGCTTGTGCGACATCCCAAGGTATTTGACTCATGGTGTTTTTCCTCTATTTTGTGCGCGCTATCTTATCACTTCATCTCACATCGACAAGTGGATTAAACTGGGTGAAAATAGCAGTCACATCCAAAAATAAAGTTAGTGATGAGCCAAATAATTCACACCCGCTATAGCGAACATGACCTTGAGCGGCAAGCGCTCGATCCACAAGCCAGCGTTTTACCGGATATGAGTGATGGTGCGTTGCATTGGTTGGATTTCTCTGGCGTACCTTCGCATGACACCCTAAGCACGCTATTAGCCCCATTGGGGATTCACGAATTGGTGCTTGAAGATATTTGTAATCCACGTCAGCAACCGAAAACCGAGCGTTATGATGACGCGCTGTTTTTAGTATCACGCGCTTTGGAGTATCGCGAGTCGAAACTCACCAGCGAAGCGGTATCCTTTTTGATTAAAGAGCATGTGGTACTAACCTTCCGTAGCGGGAAAATCGATGTTTTTGCACCAATGGCTGCGCGATTTGATCATTCGCCACGCGAATCAGAGAAACTCAATGCTGGATTTTTGGCTTATAGCCTGCTTGATTGCCTGGTGGATGATTATTTTGCAGTGATCGAGAAGCTGCTTGATAAAATCGAACAGGCAGACCTCAAACTGTTTTCAGCAACGGGCAAAAATACGCTCAATAAAGCGCATCGGCTACGCTTAGATACTGGTAAGCTGCGGCGTAGCATTCGTCGCACCCATGATGCGGTGATGCAGCTGATGCGTAGCGAACATCCGCTGATTGACGCGCATAATAAAACCTATTTTCGCGATGTGCTTGATCATAGCATCCAGATGCTTGATACCCTGGAAGGCGCGAATGACACAATCACCTCACTCGCTGGAACCTATCTCAACATTCAATCGAATCAGCTGAATCTACAAATGCGCTTGCTGACGGTGATCACAATTTTATTCATGCCACTAACGGTGATTACCGGTATTTATGGGATGAATTTTGCTTATATGCCTGAGCTACAGTGGCGTTATGCGTATTTTGTGGTGCTGGGGGTGATGCTATCGATTGTCGTGGTATTATTGTGGTTATTTCGTCGAAAACGTTGGTTATAGGAAAAACTATGATGGATTTACTCGCTATGTTGGTGATCGGGTTTATCGCGGGTTTGCTCGCGCGGGCGATTTTTCCTGGCGATGACAAATTAGGCTGTTTTTTAACCATTGGTTTGGGTATTGCCGGTTCGTTTGTTGCAGGATTTATTGGTCGAGGACTCGGTTGGTACAGCGAAGGTGAGCCGGTTGGTTTTATCATGTCGGTGCTGGGCGCGATTTTGATTTTGTTCATTTATAACAAAGTGAAAAACCCTCGGTGAGTATTCGCCAATTCAGCAAAATGCACGGTTTGGGTAACGATTTTGTTGTCCTAAACGCCTTAGGCGAGCCGTTTGACTGGTCACCAGGAAAAATTACTGCATTGGCTGATCGCTATACCGGGATTGGCTTTGACCAACTGTTGGTTGTTGAGCCAACCGAACAAGAAAACCTCGATTTTGCCTATCGGATTTTTAACGCCGATGGCAGTGAGGTTGAGCACTGTGGCAATGGCGCGCGCTGTTTTGGTAAGTTCGTACGCGATCAAGGCTTGTGTCCAGAGCGTACAAACTATCGCGTTGCGGTAAAAAAAGGCACGATTGAGATTGCCTATGTGGACACGCGCGACGAAGTGGATTATTTCCGCGTAGATATGGGTGAGCCTGATTTTACGCCGCTAAGTGCGCAACAAACCAGTCAATTACAGCAGCCGATTACAGTTGGTGGGCGCAACGAACAAGGGGCGATTGTCTCGATGGGTAACCCGCATGTTGTATTGTGCTGTCAGAGCGTTGATACAGCGCCTGTGGCAACGGTTGGCGCCGCTTTGCAAGATCATAGCCTGTTTCCAGAACAAGTTAATGTTGGCTTTATGCAGGTGCTTGATCGAGGTCATATTCGCCTGCGCGTTTTTGAGCGTGGCGTAGGGGAAACTCAGGCCTGCGGAACAGGCGCATGCGCCGCTGTGGCCACCGGGATTGCTGCTGGAGATTTGGATTCATGCGTGCGTGTTGACCTGCTGCGTGGCTCGCTGGAGATCTTTTGGCAAGGAGTGGGCCATCCGCTGATGATGATCGGTCCGGCCGAGACGGTTTATCATGGCGAGCTGCTATGAGAGGTGCAGATAATCACCAATTATTAAGCGCCTTTTTAGATGTGCTGCGTTATGAGCGTCAGCTGGCTCGTAGCACGATCACGACCTACCAACGCCTCCTTGAAGCGCATCTCGACGAGCTAGAACAGCCGCTGAATGAGGTGGATCAAGAAACCTTACAACGCTTGCTTAACCGCGCGCATCAGTGCGGCATGAAGTCGCGCACGCTCAATCAGCATCGTGCCGCTTGGCGAGGACTCTACGGCTGGTTGTGCGAACGTGGTTATATGGCAACCGATCCAGCCGAAGCGCTGGTGCTGCCCAAACAGCGTGATAAGCCATTACTCAAAGCGCTTTCTCCCGATGCAATAGCTAACCTGCTGCGCCCTCCACCGGATGATGAACCCCTGGATTTGCGCGATCATGCCATCCTCGAGTTGTTTTATAGCAGCGGTCTGCGTTTAGCAGAGCTTGCCGCGCTTGATGCTTCTATAGCGGGCAAAACCAGCGCTGCGATTCGTGGTAAAGGCGATAAAACACGCAATATTTATATTGGTCAGGCGGCAAATCAAGCGTTAGCACGCTGGTTAAAGGTACGCGAAGGCTGGCTGGCACCGGAGCGAGCAGAATCAGCGCTCTTTATTTCGCAGCGTGGCACACGCCTGACACACCGTGGTATCCAGCAGGCCATCGTGCGCTATGGGAAGAAATTTTTACCCGATCAACCGCTACACCCGCATATGTTGCGCCATAGCTTTGCCGGGCATGTGTTGCAATCGAGTCAAAATATTCGCGCGGTTCAAGAGTTGCTTGGCCATAGCAGTCTGAACACCACACAAATCTATACCCATCTGGATTTTCAACATCTTAGTCAGGTTTATGACCAAAGCCATCCACGCGCACGGGCAAAGATTAAGAAGAAGTAATCACCCCGCGGTGCACTTATTTGCATTTACTCCACGAAATCTTTATATTAAATGCGAGCTTTTAACCAACTTTTGGAAGGCAATTATGAAAAAACTACTTACTTTGGCAGCTGTTGCTGCATTATCTGCTGGTGCTTATGCTGCTGATGAATGTAAAGTCGTTATCGAAGGTAACGATTCTATGCAGTACAACATCGATAACTTCGAGATTGATACTGAAGCATGTGCGGAGTTCACCATTGAACTGAAGCACGTTGGTTCACTGCCTAAAGCAGCAATGGGCCACAACGTGGTTATCTCTAAAACAGAAGATTTCCAAGCGGTTGCTAACGATAGTATCGCAGCTGGCGTTGACCACGATTACATCAAGCCAGAAGATGATCGCATCATCGCACATACCGGTTTGATCGGTGGTGGCGAGTCAACCGAAATCACCTTCTCAACTGAAGCGTTGGCAAAAGACGGTGAATACACCTTCTTCTGTAGCTTCCCTGGCCACAGCGCGATTATGAACGGTACCGTTACTGTTAAATAAGAGGCTAGCCTTGATAAAAAAACCGCAGTGTTCGCTGCGGTTTTTTTATGCCTGCTCGGCTAACCAGACGGCGAGTTGCTCAGTATTAAACGGATAGAGCAGCTCTTGATCGCTTTCTGGACAATAAACCACTGGGACCAATACACCATAACGCGCTTGTAGCGCACTGCTTTGATCGATATCGAGCACAGTGAATACGGCATTTTGTGCACGCAACATATGTTCTGCGTGTTGGCACAGATGGCAGCCTTGGCGGCTCATGAGTTGTAAGGTTTTTTCGCGCATCTCTGTTTTATCCTTATTGAACACCGTACAATAGATGTTTATTCATCATAAACATCTGACTATGACTCTTTTTGAAGCCACCATCCTTGCCTTGGTGCAAGGCGCCACCGAATTTTTGCCTGTTTCCAGCTCAGCACATCTGATCCTAGTACCAAAATTGCTGGGTTGGGCCGACCAGGGCTTGGCGTTTGATGTGATTGTTCATGTGGGGACACTCACCGCGGTGCTTGCGTATTTCCGTCGTGACCTGGCGCAAATTATCGTCCATTGGTTTCAACAATTCAAACGCGATCATCACGATCCTCAAGGCTACGCACGCTTAGGCAACCTGATTATTTTGGCCACGATTCCAACCGGATTGATCGGTTTGGTGATCAATCAATATCTTGATGATGGTCTTTTGCGTCACCCTTTGGTGATTGCCGGGGCAACGTTTGTTTTTGCTTTGGCGCTATGGTGGGCGGATCGCTATGGCAAACGGCGCAAAGCGATTGAACAAACCACGGTTAAAGCGGCGATGATATACGGGCTTGCGCAAGCAGTTGCCTTAATCCCCGGCACATCACGCTCGGGGATCACCATCACCGCCGGGCTGATGCTCGGTTTTACCCGTGAAGCAGCGGCGCGTTTTTCGTTTTTAATGTCGATCCCGATTATCGTACTGGCCGGTGGGCTAAAGCTGAAAGAATTGATCGAACAACCCGAAGCGGTGGCGGTGATGCCGTTAGTGGTTGGGTTTGTCGTATCCGCGCTATCAGCCTACGCCTGTATTGCGATTTTCATGAAATTACTCGAGCGCACAGGCATGGGTATTTATGTGATTTACCGAATCTTGCTGGCCGCTGTGCTGGTTTGGGTATTTATTTAATTGGCGCTACAATACGCAGAGAAACATAACACCAAAAAAGAGGACACTATGGGTTTTTTACAAGGCAAAAAAATCTTAATTACCGGGCTTGCGAGTAATCTATCGATTGCCTACGGTATCGCAGAAGCCATGCACCGCGAGGGCGCAGAGCTGGCATTTACCTATCAAAACGAAAAACTCAAACCGCGCGTAGAAAAAATGGGCGCAGCATTTGGCAGCGAGATTTTCTTACCCTGTGATGTGGCGAGTGATGAAGAAATCGAAGCGGTCTTTGCAGAACTCGGCAAACATTGGGACGGCTTAGATGGCTTGATTCACGCGATTGCCTTTGCCCCGCGCGAGGCGATTGAGGGACGTTTTTTAGATGGCGTGAGCCGTGAGAATTTTTCGCTGGCTCATGAAATCAGCGCCTATAGCTTTGCGGCGCTGATGAAAGGCGCGTATCCAATGATGCGTGGACGTAACGCTGCCGCCTTAGCGCTCACCTATCTTGGCGCAGTGCGTGCAATCCCGAATTACAACACCATGGGACTGGCAAAAGCCTCGCTTGAAGCCTCAATTCGTTATATGGCCGCTGATTTAGGCGAAGATGGCATTCGCGTCAATGGTGTGTCTGCTGGTCCAATTCGTACCCTTGCCGCCTCGGGCATCAAGAACTTCCGTTCGATGCTCAAAGGCTTTGAGAAAACCGCACCGCTGAAGCGTTGCGTAACCATAGAGGAAGTCGGCAATGCGGCTGCGTTCCTCTGTTCTGACCTGGCCTCTGGTATCACCGGTGAAATCACCTACGTGGACGGCGGCTATAACATCCTTTCCTCACCCATCCTCGACGATTAGTCAGCATAAGGAGAAAACCATGAGCTTAACCTTTGAGTTAAAAACCAGTAAAGACAACCAGTTTTATTTCAACCTGGTTGAAAATGGCAAAGTGCTCGTAAAAAGCGAGATGTACACGCAAAAGCGTTCTTGCGAGAACGGCATCGAGTCTGTACAAAAGAACTGCGGCGAAGACAAGCGTTACGAGCACAAAACCGCGTCTAACGGTAAAAAATACTTTAACTTGAAAGCCAGCAATGGTCAGGTGATCGCCACCAGCATGATGTTTGATGACATCGACGCTGTGGTTAAAAGCTGCAAAAAAGCCGCAAAAGCGAAAACAGTCGAAGCTTAACGGCCCCTGTGTTTTCTGACTCTGCGTGCCACCCGGTGCGCAGGGCAGAGATTTTTATGTCACACGTAGACCTGCACTGTGGCATAGAGGATTCCTGTTTTTTGACGTAAGGCTAAAGATTACGTTGCCCTCATAAAGTCCTGAGATAACCCGTATTTGCGGATTCAGGCTTGAATATCTGTATTTAAACCCCATTTCTGTGGTTCATTGACTACAGGAAGCTTTATGTTTGATGCGCATTCCACCACGATTTTATCCGTCCGCCGCGGCAGCCATGTTGCGATTGCTGGCGACGGACAAGTCTCACTTGGCGATACGGTGATGAAAAGTAACGCACGCAAAGTGCGCCGGTTGTACCACAACAAAATCCTTGCCGGATTTGCCGGCGGCACAGCGGATGCTTTTACCCTATTTGAACGTTTTGAAGCCAAATTAGAAGAGCAAGACGGACAATTATTGCGCGCTGCGGTTGAGCTGGCGAAAGACTGGCGCACCGATCGTGCCTTACGTCGTTTAGAAGCGATGTTGATTGTTGCCGATCGGGAAACCACGCTGATTCTTTCCGGTAACGGCGATGTAGTCGAGCCTGAAGACAGCATTGCCGCGATTGGCTCTGGTGGGATGTATGCGCTTTCTGCGGCGCGCGCGCTCTATCACAACACCGAAATGAACTCACGCGATATCGCGGAGAAAAGCCTGCATATTGCTGGCGATATTTGTGTGTATACCAATCACAATATTATTGTTGATGAATTAAAGGACCCATCATGAGTGAATACCGCGATTTAAATATGACCCCGCGTGAAATCGTCGAAGAATTAGACCGGCACATTGTCGGACAACGTGAAGCGAAGCGCGCGGTGGCGAACGCCTTGCGTAGCCGCTGGCGCCGTCGGCAGATTGAAGAGCCGCTGCGTAGCGAAATCACCCCGAAAAATATTTTAATGATCGGGCCAACCGGGGTTGGTAAAACCGAAATCGCGCGCCGTTTAGCGAAACTCGCCGAAGCACCTTTTGTTAAGGTTGAGGCAACAAAATTTACCGAAGTCGGTTATGTTGGCCGCGATGTTGATTCGATTATTCGTGATCTGGCGGAAACCTCAATTAAGCTCGAGCGCGAACGTGCGCGTAAAGCGGTGCAAAGTAAAGCACGTGAAGCCGCGTTGGAACGCGTGCTCGATGTGCTGGTGCCATCGGCGAAAAAGCAAACCGCTTGGAGCGATGATACGGCACAACGCAGCGACGATAACCCAGCGCGCAAAACCTTCCGCGAGCGTATTTTACGTGGTGAGCTCAACGACAAAATGATTGAGATTGAGGTCAGCGAACAAACCAGCGCGTCGTTTGAAGTGATGGCGCCGCCGGGGATGGAAGATATGAGCAGTCAGCTCTCTGATATGTTCAAAAACCTTGGCAAAGCGAAGAAAACCACGCAAAAGATGACGATTGCTGATGCTTTAGTCGCGCTTGCCGAAGATGAAGCCGACAATCTGGTTTCTGACGATGAGATCAAACAGCAGGCGATTCGTAACGCCGAGCAAAATGGTATTGTTTTTATTGACGAGATTGATAAAGTCGCCAAACGCGCGGAAACCGGCGGTGGTGAAGTATCTCGTGAAGGGGTGCAGCGTGACCTGCTGCCGTTAGTCGAAGGCTCAACGGTTTCTACCAAATACGGCATGATCAAAACCGATCATATTTTGTTTATCGCCTCGGGTGCGTTCCATCTGGCCAAACCTTCTGATTTAGTACCGGAATTGCAAGGGCGGATGCCGGTGCGTGTTGAGCTGAAAGCGCTCGGGGTGGAAGAATTCAAGCGTATCCTTACTGAACCGGATGCGTCGCTGATCAAGCAATATACCGCGCTATTTGCCACCGAAAACCTTACGTTAGAGTTTAGTGAGGATGGGATTGCACGTTTGGCAGAGATTGCCTATCACGTGAATAAAACCACCGAGAATATCGGTGCGCGTCGCTTACATACGCTGATGGAGCGTCTCACCGATAATCTATCTTACGACGCGGCTGATCGCAGCAATGATGAGACGGTGCGCATTGATGCCGCTTATGTGGAACAAGCGCTCGGCGAGCTCTCAACCAATGAAGACCTCAGCCGCTTTGTTTTATAATAATTAGCGGGCCATAAAAAATGCTAGCTTAGCCAGTGCTGAAAAAACCCATCAATGGCTGATGGGGTTTCATGGGTGCTTAATTATCGCCGTGGATAAAGTGCATATGACGTTCGTATTGGTTCAAGATGTCGTTGATGATTTGCTCGGTGGTATAACCCATAATGTCATAACCACGCCCGCCTTCACGTAAATACACTTCCGCGCGCCAATAGCGATCATCCCCTTTGCTTTTCGCCTTTGAGCCGCCTTGTCCGTACATAAAGACAGGCGTTGGGGCGCTCGCTGGCACGACGCGGTAAATGAAATCCATCTCAGTGTGGTGAAAAGCGCGGAACGCGATACTGTCTTGCTCTTGTGACGCTTCGATCTTTGAGGTGACGCCATTTTCTTTGAGCGCCGCACTCACCGAGCCCATCGCCTCACGCACGCGTTGGTCGATAAATTGAGTGACTTTGCGTTGACTTGGATAGCTGATAATGCGGCTGACCCGTTCACGCCAGTTTAAGCCGCCAGCAGTTGGTGCGGCAGCGAAATCGAGCTGTTCAGCGTCTTTTTTGTTCATTTCTTCGCGCAAACTGCGGTTTAATGACCATAAATAGAGCAATAACACCACTGAGAACGGCAATGCCGCGATCACATTGACCGCCTGCAAGGCACCAAAACCGCCAGCAAAGAGCAATCCTAAAGTGATCAGCCCCATCAGTGCTGCCCAGAACAAACGCAGACGAATCGGCGCGTCTTCTTCCGGGGTTAACCCTTTCATACTTAAATTCGCCAGCACTAAGGCGCCAGAGTCTGCTGAGGTGACAAAGAAAATTAGCCCGATAATGACGGCAACCGATGCCCAGAATTTCGCTAAAGGATACTGGTCTAAGAGGGCGAATAAGCCCATCGCTGGATCGTTGATCGCGATATTGCCTAATTCGCTGAATCCGCCAAGATAAAGGTCGATAGCGCTGTTACCAAAGATTGAGAACCAGGCAAAAATAAAGCCCAACGGAATAAAGAGCACGCCAAACACGAACTCACGCAGCGTACGCCCACGTGAAATACGCGCAATGAACATGCCAACAAATGGCGCCCATGCAACCCACCAGGCCCAGAAAAACACCGTCCAGCCAGATTTCCAGGCCTGACCTTCTTCGCCTTGATAGGCATAGACATCAAAGGTTTTACCGATCACAGTTTGGAAATAATCGCCAACGTTTTGCACAAAAGCGTCGAGCAAAAACAGCGTGGGTCCCATGGCCAGTAACGCAACTAACAACAGCGCGGCCATACCCATATTGATCTCAGATAAACGTCGTACACCGCGCTCAACGCCGGTGGTGGCAGAAATAGCGGCTATAGTGATGACTAGCACAATAATGATTGTTTGAATGAGTTTGCTGGGTGCGATGCCAAAAATATGGTCTAGGCCTGCGTTAGCCTGTAAAACGCCAATCCCCAAACTGGTGGCGATCCCAAAAACGGTACACACAATACCAAAAATATCAACCGCATCGCCCATCCAGCCAGCGGTACGCTTCGCACCGATTAGCGGCAGCAGGGCGCTACGAAGCGCAAGCGGTTGACGCTTACGGTAGGCAAAATACGCCAAGGCCATGCCGATGAGCACATAAATCCCCCAACCGTGCA
This sequence comes from Suttonella sp. R2A3, assembly GCF_021513215.1. Classification (NCBI taxonomy): domain Bacteria; kingdom Pseudomonadati; phylum Pseudomonadota; class Gammaproteobacteria; order Cardiobacteriales; family Cardiobacteriaceae; genus Suttonella; species Suttonella sp. R2A3. The sequence goes on from NZ_CP090975.1 coordinate 1,426,207, forward strand.
TCCCCCAGTGGAGAAAGGTTTGGGTGATCGCGATGCGCGCGGCGTTGATTTCCTCAGCACGTGCGCCCGGGGCGGTTAAGAAGTGGCTGAGTGGCTCAGAAGCCCCAAAAAACAACAAATCAATACCAATCCCTGCGGCAAAGAGCATCGATGCCCAGGTGATAAAAGGAAAATCCGGTTTGGCGTGATCGGGGCCCAGCTTGATATCGCCAAACCGCGACAGGCCGATATAGATCATAAAGATTAAATAGGCGGCAACGACCAGCATGTAATACCAGCCAAGCTTGTCTGAAATCCACGATTGCATGGTTGCCAAGACGGCACCACTTTGTTCTTGGAATGCCATGGTGAAGATGACCGAAAAGATTGTCACGGCAGTGGCGACATAAAAAACGATTTTATTGAGTTGGGTGTTGGTGCTGAGTTGTGCATCAGCGTTTTGTGTACTCAAGGGATAATTCCTTTGTGTTATATGTGAGAGTCATAGCAAGGCGCTCTATGAGCACCTTGCTTGATGGTTGTTGGGCAAAGCTGCCGAGTTAGAGGGGTTAACCAGCATTAATTGCGGGTTTGTCCGGCGATATAATATGGCGCATCTGATTTTGGCAGTGGCGCGCGCTCACGAATATTATCAGCGATTTTTTCTGCCATCGCGATCACAGTGGCGTTAAGGTTGCCGGTGATGATTCGTGGCATCAACGAGGCATCAACCACGCGTAGTCCACTCATACCGTGGACGCGACCTTGTCCGTCAACTACACAGTCATCGCCTTCACCCATTCGACATGTGCCACAAGGATGATAGGCGGTTTCGCCGTGTTCACGCACAAACTGATCGAGCTCAGCGTCGCTTTGCAAATCAGCACTCGGGGAAATCTCTTTACCCGCATAAGGGGCTAGCGCAGATTGCGCGAAAATTTCTCGCGTGATACGGATGCCGTCGCGGAACTCCTGGCGATCTTGTTCATGGCTCATATAGTTGAACAAAATGCTTGGTGCGCGGTTCATATCGCGGCTTTTTAGCTTCACCCGACCGCGGCTAGGTGAGCGCATCGAGCCCATATGCATTTGGAAACCATGTGCATCAATGGCGTTACGCCCATCGTAGCTGACAGCCACCGGCAGGCAGTGGTATTGAATGTTTGGCCAGGCGAACTCGTCGCTACTGCGGATAAAGCCGCCAGCTTCAAACTGGTTACTCGCACCAATCCCTGTGCCAAAGAATAACCACTCAGCACCAATTGGTGGTTGGCGCCACCATTTCAACGCTGGCGCTAACGAGACAGGCTTTTTGCATTCGTATTGGATATAGAGCTCTAAATGATCTTGTAGGTTTTTGCCTACGCCATCGAGCTCGTGTACCATTTCAACGCCGGCTTCACGCAACCAGTCGCCAGGGCCGATACCGCTACGCTGCAGGAGTTGGGGTGATTGAATTGCGCCTGCGCTGAGGATTACCTCACGCTCAGCATAAACGCGATGTTTATCGCCTTTGATGAACACATCGACGCCGATCGCGCGTTTGCCGTCAAATAAAATACGATCGACCATCGCGTGGGTGGTGATGGTGAGATGCTTGCGGTGTTTGATGCGATCAAGGTAGCTACGCGCGGTTGAAGAACGTCGTCCTTTTGGCGTAACAAAGCGGTCCATTGGCCCAAAGCCTTCTTGCTGATAGCCGTTGAGATCCTCGGTGCGTGGATAACCGGCTTGTACGCCAGCCTCGATCATCGCTGCAAATAATTCATTATTGCCCGGTTTGGGTGTCGTGACGCTCACCGGACCATCGCCGCCATGATAGGCATTGCCGCCAATATCGCGCGATTCAGATTTGCGATAGTAAGGCAGGATGTCGTGATACGTCCAATCAGCCAGCCCGTCGCGTTTCGCCCAATGATCGAAATCGAGCGCGTTACCGCGAATGTAGCACATGCCGTTAATCAGCGACGAGCCACCAAGGCCCTTGCCGCGACCACAATCCATGCGCCGATTGCTCATATACGGCTCGGGATCGGTTTCAAACGCCCAGTTATAACGTGTGCCTTGTAATGGGTAGGCAAGCGCTGCCGGCATCTGGGTGCGGAAATCAAAGCGATAGTCCGGGCCGCCGGCTTCGAGTAGTAATACCGAAACCCCGGCATCTTCTGATAAGCGCGAAGCGAGCACATTGCCCGCTGATCCCGCGCCGATAATAATGTAATCATAGCTTCTGTTCATGATTATCCTTGGGTTATAAGGTGAGTTGTGCGCTTGGCTTTAAAAAGCTGCCTCAAACGGTGCTAGCGCAACTTGAATAGACTTGTTGCGAGTGTAGGCATAGAGCGTTTCAATACCGTTCTCACGACCCACGCCCGATTGTTTATAGCCACCAACCGGCATGACCGCCGGAGAATCGCCCCAGGTATTGATCCAGCAAATGCCGGCTTCGAGCTGATGAATGAGGCTGTGCGCGCGGCTGAGATCCGGGCATACTACGCCCGCAGCCAGGCCGTAAGGCGTATCGTTGGCGCGCTCGATCACCTCTGCTTCGCTGTCGTAGGCCAGGATGCTCATCACTGGGCCAAAAATTTCCTCGCGAACAATACGCATTGAATCATCACAATTGCTAAACACGGTTGGTGCGACGTAAAAGCCACTGTCACCAATACGCTCACCGCCACAAAGCAGTTTCGCACCTTCGGCTTTACCTGAGGCGATGTAGGCGAGGGTGTTGTCTAATTGTGCGGCGCTGACTAAAGGCCCGAAATTGGTGTCCTCATCCATTGGGTCACCCACACGAATGCGTGCGACGCGCTCGAGCACCGCAGCTTCAAAACCAGCCTGCAAAGCTTTGGGGATAAACACCCGTGTGCCGTTAGTGCATACCTGACCTGAGCTGAAAAAGTTCGCCATCACCGCAATATCTGCCGCCATGCCAATATCAGCATCGTGGGTGATAATCAGCGGTGATTTGCCGCCAAGCTCCATGGTGACGTCTTTGAGCGAGCTTTGTGCGGCGCTGGACATCACTTTTTTACCGGTTGACACACCGCCAGTGAACGAGATTTTCTCAATCTCTGGGTGTTCGCTAATCGCAGCACCTATTTTGCCATCGCCGAGGATCACATTAAATAGCCCGTCAGGTAAGCCGGCTTGTTGGTAGATTTCGGCGAGTTTTAACGCGGTGATTGGGGTGACTTCGCTGGGTTTAAAAATCACCGCATTGCCTGCAGCGAGTGCTGGTGCGGATTTCCACAAAGCGATTTGGATGGGGTAATTCCAAGCGCCAATCATCCCGACGACACCAAGAGCCTCGCGGCGGGTATAAACAAAAGAGGCTTCCGATAAAGGCATTTGTTTGCCTTCAATGGCTGGCGCTAAACCAGCGTAATATTCCAGCACTTCAGCCCCAGTGACCACATCAACCGCGAGTGTTTCTGAAAGCGCTTTGCCGGTATTCTGGGTTTCTAAATGCGCGAGCTCGTCGTTACGCTCATGAAGGATCGCCACTGCACGATGTAAAATACGCCCGCGTTCAAATCCAGAGAGCGCTGCCCAGTCTTTTTGCGCTTTGGCTGCGGCGGTAACCGCTTCATCTAGCTGTGTATCGCTGGCGTAGCTCATGGTGTCAATAACGCTGCCATCAGCCGGATTGATTACTTCACCGTCTGCGCTGTTTTCAGGCGTGTAGGCGCCATTTATCCAAGATGTTAACATATGTGCTTCCTCCGTCGAATGTAACAGCTGACGCGGTGTTGTCGCATCAAACTGCGCTAAATTCATTGTGTGTGGCTTATGTGCTATAGGGCAGGTCTTCGCGCCCTAACCAATAGGACACCGCTCAAAAAAAAGTTGTGCATTATACGCGTTTTGGCCAGTAAAAGCCATTATAGTGAACAGATGATTGTTTGATTTGCTGGGAAATGGGAGTCGCGATCAACCACATGGTGCGGTTATTGTTTGCTATGGCGTCTGTGACGTTTATGAATAAGCTAGGGGATGATGCGACGTGCATCGTACACCTCTTATATACGTTAATGGATAGCCTTGATTACACAGAACGCGCGGGTAAATGGCAAAAACATACTCCGGGCATTATGTTACGAATGTGTGGAAGATGTTCGCAGATTGGAACAATGTAGCGCAACATACCGCGCGGGTATAAAAAAGTCACATTAATAGGCGTGACTGCTTTTCCTACCCAGCGTGATAGAGTGGATGCAAGATGGTTGCGGTTAACACCCCATGGCATCGGTGGCGTACGATAATACGGCGTTTTCATCCAGCCTTTTTCACTGATAGAACGCTTTGAGAGCGACACACTGAGATAATCAAACATCATTAGCGCCCTAGGGAAGCGTTCGGCAATCGCGGCAAAGAGTTTATGCAATTGCGATTCGTCAAAATACATGAATAAACCCTGTGCCGTAATCATGACGGCACGATCAGGTGGTACGGCATCAAACCAGGCGGTATCAAGCGCACTCTTAGCGATATGAAGATGCTGTGCATCGGGTTGAATAAAACGCTCACGAAGGGCGATTGCCTCTGGTAAATCGACGCTAATCCATAATGCGTCTTCGCTGGCAATACGGTAACGCTGGGTTTCCAATCCTTCACCTAAATTCACAATCACGCCATCAGGGTGTAGGTTGAGGAATTCGCGAATTTTGTCATCAAAAAGCTGCGAGCGTACACCGTGGCTGCCATCTGCCTCACCAAAATGCCGTGTGTAGTCATAATCCAGAGCGCGATAAATTGCTAAACACATCTCATCACGAATGCAGCCGTCTTTACGCATTGCTTCGCTGGCGCGGTTATGCAGCGTCCATAACATGGTTTCGGGGACGCCTTTAACATTTGGATTTTTTTAGCCATCGGTTTATCCCTGTAAGTAACGGTTTGATTTATAAACAGCCAGTTAGAAAATAAACGCAGTATAAGAGGTTTAGTACCGAAAATAAATACAAATAATAACCGTTATCATTATGATGGTGTAATCACATATAACGCAATCTTATTGACATAACTATGAGACGATTATTTGCTATGGTATCGACTAACTTTATGAACAAGGAATGATGATATGGAAGACCGTGCGCCGCGTATTGCCTTAGTAGCCCATGATGCACGCAAAGCAGCAATGCTTGAATGGGTGGAGAAACACCGCGACCTACTCGCCTGCTGCACACTTTATGGCACCGGTACCACCGGACAACGCATTATTGATGAAACCGGGCTGAAGGTGACGTGCTTATTATCCGGTCCGCTCGGCGGCGATCAACAGCTTGGGGCGATGATTGCCGAAGGTAAGCTCGATGGCATGGTGTTTTTCCTCGATCCGATGACCGCTGTGCCGCATGATGTCGATGTTAAAGCGCTGCTGCGTATCTCGACGCTCTATCAAATCGCGGCCGCCTATAATGAGCGCACCGCGGATTTGATCATGCGTGGCTTGTTACAGGAGCGGCCGTTAGACCAAGAATAACTCTTAAGAAGGGCTATTGATACCAGTCTTTGAGCGCGAGCTGATCATCTAAACAAATAATATCAGCGCAGCGTCGGTGGCTAATGCTGGCTAGATCGGCTCTGCCGAGATAGTTTGCCGGGGTGCTGACCGCCATTTTGAGTGCGCTTTCTAAATCGGCGTGCATATAGCGGATGGCGTTATGCAAGCAGCGCAACAGCGTCACATGTGCGCCAGCGAGCGAGCCAGCTTCGTTTACCAATCGATCTTCGCGCACAAACACTTTCTGTCCAGTGAGCATAAACTCTTTAATATCAGTGCCGATGGTGTGCATAGAATCGGTCACCAGCATCAAACGCTCAGCACCAAGCAGCTGATAAGCGCTGCGCAAGGCAAACGGATGTGAGTGAACGCCATCAGCGATAATGCCGGCGTATAAATCGAGTGAGACCGCGCTGCCAATCGGGCCAGGATCACGGCCTTGCATCGGGCGCATCGCGTTATAAAGGTGGGTAATGCCGGTTAACCCTTCGCTGTTTGCGGCGATTAAATCGTCATGAGTTGCCATGCTGTGCGCCATATTGATATGCAAACCGAGCTCGTGAAATCGTTTGACCGTGCCGGCTGGGAGGCGTTCTGGAGCAAGCGAGATAATGCTGTGCTGTAGGGCCGATTGATGTTCGGCAAAACAGGCAAAATCCGCATCATCCGGGGTGCGGAAAAAGCGTTGTTGGTGGGTGCCTTTTTTCTCAGGATGGAGAAACGGTCCTTCGAAATGTCCACCAATCAGTCCGGGTATGCCTGCTTCGACGCCTTCAGCAATCGCGGCAATCGCTTGATGATAGCGCTCGGGGGTATCGGTGATAAAGGTGGGCAGCATCGCGACAGTGCCGTATTGACGGTGCGCCGCAAGCATCGTTTCAATGCCTTGACGGTCTGGTGAATCATTAAATAACACCCCGCCACCACCGTTAGCCTGTGTTTCGACAAAGCCGGGGCTTAGTGTGCCGTTAACAGAAATCACTTCGCAGGCATCATCAAGCTGCGCCCGTGGGATAATCGCCTGGCTGACGCCGTCTTTCACCGCGAGCACCCTATCTTCTAATAAGCGGCCGCGGTCAAAAAGTTGATTGGGGAGGTAGTATTGCATCGTGTCCTCAGATGCCGTCATCAGAAGTGTGTGATTTTTTTTGTTGAGATTGTTCAGAGAGGGTGGTGAGTCCTTCGCGAGCGCTTTCTACCAACATAGTCGCGAGCGTATGCACATCCGCTTCGTCTTCGCGCTCCATCGTCGCCTCAACCAGCATTTGCACATTTGCACCGCTGATCACTTCGCAATCCTCTCGTGCCATAGCGATTTTGGCGCATTCACGAAACGGCGTGCCACCAAGGATATCGGTCAGGCATAACACTGGCGATTCGCCGAGCGACTCAACAGCTTTGTTCAGTGCTGCGCTGAAATCATCGCCGCTCATGCCTTCTGAAAAATTAATCACCTGACAATCGCTTAGCTCACCGCAAAGCAGTTGCGCGGCTGAAGACAGGCCTTCAGCAAACTCGCCGTGCCCGGTTACTATGAGTTGAATCATGGTTTTTCCTATTGATTAGCTTGGGTTCGCAGTTGCCTGCGAACCCGATAATGGTTGTTAATAGCCCATACGGGTGCTGAGTACGGCAGGATCGATAATATCCCAACCGAAGACCATCTTAACCACGACGGGTAAGACGGTGCAGAACAGACCAAAAACAACCGTCCAAAGCACCAAACGCAGTGGTGAACTGCCTTTCTTGATGCGCCAGAGGATAAACATCGTCCAAAGCAGTGGCAATAATGCCGGCATGATCGGATCGATCAAGCTGCCTTGCAAGGTGTAAACAAACGGCTCGTCTGCGCCTTTAACTTCGCGCACCAACTGCAAGCCAGAGTCTAACTTAACATAGCTGGCGGTCATCGCCCCAATCACGGTTAACCCGACAATTGACGCGGCGTGCGCGAGTTTACGCGTTTGGTCTTTTAAGGTTTTAATCGCTGATACGCCCATTTTGTAGCCGTATGACGCCAAACCAAAGCGGATACCGAAATGCACTAGGTTAAATAAAACGAGGAAGAAAATTGGCCCTAACCAAGAACCATTCAACGAGAACGATGCGCCAACCCCGCCACAAATCGATAGCAAGGTTAACCAAAACACCGCATCGCCGATACCGCCGCCTGGACCCATAGTCGAGACTTTGATCGCGCGAATGGTATCAATGCGCTCTTTAGCTTCTTCCATCGCCAGCACCAAGCCAGAGATAAAGGTGACCAGGAATGGGTGCGTGTTGAAGAATTCCAAATGCATGCCCATTGATTTTTTCAGGTCATTTTCGTTTTTATGGATCTTACGCAGAGCTGGCATGATGGTATAAAGCCAGCCATTAGCCTGCATACGTTCGTAGTTAAACGAAGCTTGTAAGAACAACGAGCGCCACGCCATGCGACGAATATCTTTAGGCGTGATGACTTGTGGGGTTTGCTGATCTTCGTAAACGTCGTTATTGATCATATCTTGCTGTTGTGTAGTCATTAGATGCCCTCCTCTTCTTCGACGACGGTATTATTAGCAGTGGCTTTTTCTGGCGCACTGTCGCGCAGATAGTATTCGATCAGCGCAAAGACCAACCCGACCAAAGCAATCGCTAACAACGGCTGCTGGAAATAAGCAGCGAGCAGGAAGCCTAGCAAATAGTAGGCGATGTATTGGCGCTGCAGCATGATGTTGAGCAAAATACCAAAACCAATCGCCGGCATTAAACTACCAGCCACTTGCAGGCCGTCAGTGATCCATTTAGGAATCAAGGTGACTAACTGTTTCGCGGCATCAGCACCAAAATAAATCACCGAAAAAGCGATGACTGAATAAAACACAAAGAGAATCGTCATGCCGAGGTAGTTCAAATTGGCGATCCCGGCAAAATTGAGGTTTTTCACATAGCGATCGGCCACACTCATCAGCGGCGAGTATGCTGTGAATAGGAAGGTGATACAAATTTGCACAAAAATCGCGAATGGTACGGCAACGAGAATTGCTTGTTCAGCGGTCTGTCCGGTAACGATCGCAAACGCTGTCCCGATAATTCCGCCGAGCACCACGTTTGGTGGTTGTGCGCCAGCAAGCGGCACCAAGCCCATCCACATCAATTCAAATGTTGCACCGGCGATCAGCCCTTTTTCTGGGTCGCCTAAGATGAGGCCGACAATCGGGCCGGCGATAATCGGGCGGTGAATGTGCGTGAGCACGTTAAATAAATCGATCCCGGCGATCCCTGCAAAAATGGCGACGCCTAAGGCTTGCCATAAGGTGACATCTGCTAAGGTTTCCATGATTACTCCTGGTTGATTAAAGAAAGGATAGGGGTTTTCTTGTCATCAGGCGTACCTTGTGCTGTGCAATGAACGCCTTTTTCTTCCAATGCGCGGAAACAACGAATGTCATCTTCGCTCACAGAAATAACTTTCGTGACCTGTTTTTTGCCTTCGGCATAATGCAGGTTGCCCACGTTAATTGCTGGAATCGGCACACCGCCTTCAACTAATTGCAATGCCGCTTGTGGGGTGCGAACCACCATAAAAATCTTTTGTCGATCAGCCGCTTTATGAATGACGTCGATCGTTTTTTGCAGGGTGAAATAACGCGATTCTGCGCTCCCTGAAATCGCCATGTCCATTAAAGATTGCTGTGTTTCGTCAGCAGCGAGTAAGTCATCAGCGACCAACACTAAATTAGCGCCTAACCAATTCGTCCAAGTCATGCCGACTTGTCCGTGGATCAGACGGTTGTCTATACGGGTGAGTAAAATATTGGGCATAGCGACTCCTGGGTTAGATGTGATAGGGGTAAAGGGTTACGCCTTGTACGACGCGATTAACCTGTCCACTCGGACAAGGGTTATCTGGGGAAATACCAAGCGCGATTGAGCGGCGCAGACCAAGTAGCTGCGCGTATTGCACGCCTAACACCGCCAATCCATCATCAGCGGCCTGATTGATTGCCTGAGGGTGGGTGAGGGCTGCAACGCGAGGATGCTCACGCAGCGCAGGGTAGCGGGTGAAAAATGCTTCACTCGCGATCACGACAACTTTAGCCGCCTGCTGATCTTCAGCGAGCTCATGAATAATATCGGCATCAAACTGCTGCGTGTACGCATCATTGCTGGCAAATACCGTGACAACTGTATCTTGATTGATCAATGATTTAGGCCCATGGCGCACGCCCAAAGACGTTTCCGCCATCGTTGGGATCTCGCCAGCGGTCATCTCAAGAATCTTCAGTGCAGACTCTTTGGCTGCGCCATATAGTGTGTTGCTGCCGAGGAAAATCAAACGTTTTGCTTGGGTGAGGGCATCAAAAGCAGGGCTGTCGTAGCCGGTCTTGTTGATCGCGTCGCTGACATCGGCTAGTGCGGCAATGTCGGCCAACGGTTGTCCGCAGGCTTTACGGCAACATTGCGTGGTATAAAGCGTCATTGTTGAAAAGCTTGAAGTCATGACAAAACTTTCGTCATGTGTTTCTGGTGGCATCAACAGGCTGTAAGCACGCGTATCTTTCGCCAGTTTGCCGTTAGGATTGCAGGTAACCGCTACAGGCTGCATATCTGGCGCGATCTGAGCGATTTTCTCGATGCTGTCTAAGCTTTCTGGTGAGTTGCCTGAGCGTGCGAAGGCAAAAAACAGCCCATGTGCATCGTGAGGCAGGCAAGCACTAGGCCGACTGACGAGATCTGTGCTCGCTATTGAGTGACAGTGCGCTGGTGAGAATGTGCTCACTTCAGCCGCAGCGATATCGCCAACATACGCTGATGTGCCAGCGCCGCTAAAGCCAATCAACGCATTCGCGTCAGTCAGCACGCCGGCAAGCTGGCTAATCGCAGCCTCATCGCGTTCTAAAAGGGCGGTAATTTTGCGCCACTGTGTGCCTTGTCCGGCGATTTCTCGTGCGGTGGCCGTTGCGCCTTTTTCGGCAAAATAGGTTGCATCATAAGCGCCGATCATAAGGCCTCCGTAATCGCTTGATAGTAAGGGTTGAGCGCTAAACGAATGTGTTGGATGATCAACTGCTCAGCATTAGGGTTTAGCCCTTGTTCATGACAAGCCTCTAGTGCTTGTCCCAAATATTGATGTAAGACGCCATAAGGCAAAGGCTGTTCGTTGAATGCTTCAACCAGCCGCGCCAACTCAGCTTGAATCGCGTCATTTGGCCAGTAATAGCGCGCGCGATCAGACAAACTATAGCGGCGCAGTAGTGCCAGCTCATGCTTATTACCGTGGTAGTACTTTTGCCAACGACTAGGCTCGGCGCACATCACCGCCTCTAACACCGCCTCAACGTCGACCCTAGCTTCAGGGCGAAATTCGCGCAACGCGCGGCTAAGCGCAAAAACAGCCTCACGGTAAGCAAAGGTGAGTGCCGGGCCGACCTTTAAAATCGCAAAATGATCGCGTACTAGCGCTTTGAATGCGCTCGGGGTTTGATAATCGGTGGAATGCGCTTCAAATAACGCATGGTCAAACTCATCAGCCAAGGCGACCAATTCCTGGGCAGCCTCTGGCTGATAGGCGATGACTTGATGGTGATCAAATTCCACACCGGGTTGAACGACCAAACCGACCACGCGCGACCAAACCGCCTCTAAGCCGTGTTCGGCAAAAATGTCTTGATGCACACGGTACGTCTGACGTGCATCATCAGCGCTGCTTGGCGTGAGTATATCAAGATCTTCTTGCGCACCACCGGGCACAGGCACTTCTGTGCCAATAATATAGACAATCTTCCCAGCGTAAGGGCTGTCTTTGCTCGCTTCTTCAGCCGCCACACACAGGCGCGCAGCGCGTTTGGCAACCGTAACATCATCCAGCGGCACAGGATCATCCGCACAGCTCATGCTGCAATCGAGGTGGATTTTCGCAAAGCCGGCTTGCGCGTATTGACGGATCAGCTCTTCAGCTAAATCCATCGCCTCGTCTGCTGGTTTATCTTGCCAGGCATTGGGACCGAGATGGTCGCCGCCGAATACAAGCCGTTCTTCGCTGACACCTTCATTCAGCATGGCATCACGCGTTTGCGTGATAAATTCGCTCGGAGTTAGGCCGGTGTAGCCACCAAATTGATCGACTTGGTTGGAGGTTGATTCAATCAACAACAACGCATCATAGGCTTTAGCGCTGGCAGCCGCTGCGCGTAAGACCATCGGGTGCGCACTGCACACCGAGACCACACCGCCTTTGCCGCTGCGTTTGTGTTCGCCAATAATGGATTGAAGTTTGTTTTCGCACACAGTGTTAATCCTCTTTATTCGTTGAATCGGCAATCATGACCTGTACATGATGTTCTTCGCAAAGCTCCAAAAAGGGCTTAGGAATCTCTTGATCAGTGATAATGCCGTTGATTTGGCTGAGAGAGAGCACATGACGGAATGCGCGCTGTCCGAATTTGCGCACATCGGCCAGCAAATACACTTCCTCAGCATGTTCAGCCATTAATTCAGTTAGCCGGGCGTTGAGTTCGTTGCCGCTTGTGAGCGCGGCATCGGCGTCAATCCCGTCAATCCCGATAAAAGCTTTAGAAAAATGGTAGGTTTTTAGGTTGGCGTGCGCCATGGTGCCACCAAACGCCATAATGTCTTTACGCAGCTCGCCGCCTAGGGCATACAGTTTGGTGTGTTGGTGCAAACTCAGCGCACCAAGGGCTGCGAGGCTGTTCGCCATCACATTAATCGGCAGATCAGGCAGGGCACGTGCCATTTCTAGCGTGGTTGTGCCGGCACCAATAATAATGGCGCCTTCTTTGCCATCGACTAAATGATGGGCGGCGTAATGCCCGATGCGTTCTTTGGCGCTTTGAATATTCGGCGTGTCTTCGCTGTCTTGTTCGGCGGTGAAAAACCGCTGACGCAGCACAGCACCGCCAGATTTTCGCTTGGCGAGCCCTAAGGTTTGTAGGTAATCAAGATCACGATAAATCGTCATCAAAGAGACGCTAAACTCTTCAGCGAGCGCTGCCGAAGACACGCTACCCTCATCCAGTAAACGTCTTTGGATGAGTTCGCGTCGACTCACAGAGGTTAGATGCGCCATGTTGAAAAATGTGGAAATAAAAATATAGTTGTTATTATATGTTAATTTATGTGTGAAATACAAATAAATCCACACACCAATTGACACAATTGGTTTTGCTTATCAATTTTGTGTTACGTTCATAAAGTCGCGTAAAATAAGTCACTTAGGTGACTAAAAGACACACTATGATTGGTAAAAGAGGCTTTTGACGAACAAACGTTTGATGATTATAATAAACCCTGCTTATTTTTGAGGTGCGTTATGACCATCGAACCCTTAACCATTGATGCCGGCGATGGGTTATTTTTAGCGGCTACACTGTTTCGCCCCGATACTCAGGCAAAAACGGCGCTGATGATCGCGCCAGCCACTGGCATCAAGCGCACGTTCTATCAAGCGATCGCTACCTGGCTGGCCGAAGTGGGCTATGGGGTGATCACCTTTGATAACCATGGCATCGGTGAGTCATTATCTGGTCGTCTGAAGGGTTGTCCGGCAAGTTTAGAGAGCTGGGGCAGGCAAGACATGAGTGCTGTTTTTCGCGCGCTGAAACAGCAGTTTCCTGATTGTGCGTACCATCTGATTGGTCATAGCGCGGGTGGGCAATTGCTCGGCTTGATGGAAGGTGCGCAGGCGTTGAATTCGGCGTTTTTGGTCGCGAGTTCATCAGGCTGCTTAAAAAACATGGACCAGCCATTCAAAGCCAAAGCGCATTTCTTTATGAATGGCTTTATTCCGCTGAGCAACGCGATTTTTGGCTACACCCAATCATCCTGGGTTGGCATGGGTGAGCCGCTGCCTAAAGCCGTAGCTGCGCAGTGGGCGACATGGTGCAACGGTCGTGGATATGTCGAAACCGCGTTTGATAAAACGGTATTCGAGCACAGCTATCACACGCTGAACCTGCCGATACAATGGATTTATCTCAGCGATGATGAGATTGCTTGTGAGGCGAATGTGTTTGATATGCAGCGTGTGTTTAGCGCCGCCGAGCATACCACAACACGTCTTGAGCCTAAGGATTATGGTGTTTCCCATATCGGGCATATGCGTTTTTTCAGCCGTAAAAGTCGCGACACGCTTTGGCCACTGCTCACCGAGTGGCTTGAAAAGCATATTTAGAGCGCTTAATCGTTATTCGGGCGGTATTTAGGCCGCAGACGAATGTATAGCGTACGCGTCACCTCGGCAACCACTGTTCCTTTGCGATCAACAATCTGTCCGTGAATGATCGGTTCGTATTTTTCGCCACTCTCTGTGGCCGCGCACGCTTCTTCGATAAACGCTTCGCTGATCTTCGCCTCAAAAAAGACCGGGCCATGCCCAGGGGCGATATATTCAACCGTCGCCGCGCGATCCCAAATGTAATAGCGCTGCCAACCGAGCACGCCGAGCATTAAAGTCGCATAAACCGGGTCGGTCATTGAGAACAAGCTGCCGCCGTATTGGCTGCCGTTGATGTTGCGCGTAAAGGGCGATGAGCGCAAACGCACACGAGCGTAGGTAAACTCGCGATTGATCGCCTCCACCCAAATCCCAGTGAACAAAAAAGGCGGCCAAAAATTAAACACCCAACGCAGCACGTTAGGATGACGAAACAACCAAGCTTTCATTATCAGACAATCGTTTGAATCAATCGCGCATTATAGCGTGAACGAACGCTAAATCAGTAAAACATGCCTGTATAAATGTCCATACTGCGTAATAACGCCTAAAATAATCTCTGACTTGTTGTTACACTGCTTTGATTATCGCGGTGAATAAATTTTTGATAAAAGGATAAACCTTATGTGGGATCAACGATTTAGTGGTGATGAGTACGTCTATGGACGTGAACCGAATGATTTTCTAAAAGCTGAGTATGCACACATTCCTAAAGGTGGTCGTGTGCTTTGTTTGGCCGAAGGTGAGGGCAGAAATGCTGTATTTCTCGCCAAACTTGGCTATCAAGTCACTGGGGTGGATCAATCTTCGGTTGGCTTAAACAAGGCGCAAAAATTAGCCGCAGAAAACGGCGTAACCATTATCACCAAAATTTCCGATCTCGCCGATTATGATTTGGGCGATAACGCCTGGGACGGCATTGTTTCGATCTTTGCTCATGTACCGCCCAAGGTGCGTCAAGACCTGCATCAACGCGCGATTCGTGGATTAAAAAAAGACGGGGTGTTTTTATTAGAGGCCTACACCGAGCGCCAATTAACCATGAGCGGCGTTGGTGGGCCACCGGCTGAGAATAAGGACTACTTAATGTCGCTAGCTGACCTAAAAGAAGAGCTAAAAGATTTAGAATTTATCATCGGCGCAGAAGTTGAGCGCACAATCAACGAAGGGACTAATCATTATGGCGAAAGCGCCGTGGTGCAGGTGGTTGCACGCAAAGACTAAACTGTATTCAGTGTTTTAATTGATAGTGTATATAATATAAAAACCCTAAGATTTCCGATGAAAAATATTTTGGTGTCTGTCCAAATTAATCTATCGATAAAAATTGAAACCAGCAAGGCTTGGTGTTATAAATAATTGTTAACAAGTGAATTATAGGGATGTTGTAGTGTGTGCCTATGAATGGTTTGTTATTTGTCTAGATCACTGTGAGGAACTTTATGACGTTTCAAAGCTCAGAGATATTTATTATAGATGGAAAGAAAATAGGTGTAGATGCTGGTTTATGCCCTGAGTTGCCTAAAAATCATCCCCGAATTTTATATTCCGCAAAATACGGAGTTGCTTCATTTTGCTGGCGAGAATATATTGGGACTTGGGAGATAAAAAATGGGGGGTTATACCTTGTTGATCTTGGGGGCAACTACACTCTAAAAGACGGAGAGCCTATATTGGCTGAATGGTACACAGGCGAAATGGTCATTGAGGAACAAAAAGAAAATAGTATAGATTATTTTTTAGACTGCTTTGAGCCGTTAGACGAACCCCGGCCGAGAATCGTCATTAATAAAGGGAAAGTTGTTGATATTTCAATGGTAGCAAACCGCCCAATTTATCCTATTCCTGATGCTGATGAAATTAAAAATTTTGTGAAAAGATGTGGGATTTCATCGTTGATCCACTTTACAACATTCGATAATGTGGATGGGATCATAAATCATGGAATCCTTGGGAAGAAAACTATAGCAAAGAGAGGGCTGTATTCAGTATCTAATGACCCACATCGTTATGATGGTGTGGCTGATGCTGTGTGTACTTCTATATCGTTCCCTAACTATAAAATGTTCTTTAAGCTTCAAAAAAATAATCGAGAGAAGGATTGGGCAGTGCTAAAGCTTGATCCTAGGATCTTATGGGAAATTCCTTGTGCATTTTGTGTCACTAATGCGGCATCAAGTAAAGTAAATAAAATACCTATCGAAGAAAGAAAGAGCTTTAATTCATTTGCTGCGATGTTTGAGGATAGGCCACCAAATATTAAACGTAGTGACTTGGGTATTCCTGATAACTATCCTACTGATCCACAAGCTGAAGTTCTTATTTTAGAACCGGTTAGCCCAAATTACATTTTAGATATCTTTGTAAAAGAAGAAGGTAAAATTCATAATAAAGAAAGTATACGAAGCTGGCAAACTATAGAGGATTTGCCTGGTTTACATCATTTTAAAATCCGACACGACGAGTCACTTTTTAAGTACAGGAAAGACTTCGAATATTGGAGAAATGATCAAATATCGGACGATAACATGCCCGACTTTTAAGTATAGAGAAGACTTCGAATATTGGGGAGATGATCGAACATCGAACGGTGAAATAACTTCGACTTTTATAACATAATCAACACATAGAAATATATTATGGCCAGCAGACCAATTTTTATACCGCAAGCATCAGGAAATTTGCTAGTAAGTACAGAATACGTGGATTTTGAATGGAGTCCAGGGATGGCTGTGAGTCAAAAGCAAAAATCTATTTTATCACTGCATGATGCAGCTATGCGCCTAAATATTTGTACAAAGCCACTTGAAATATCGAGTAAATCTAAGAACGATCTCGGTGTAAATTTAAGTGCGTTCAACTTAAAAGGAACAACAAAAAAGCGAGAAAAAGCATTCACGGTAGAGTCATTATTTCAATCTAGCAAAGTATTTGAGGAAGGGGGACCGTATCGTGATCTTTTAAATGCAAGTTCAAGAATAGCAAAAAAAGATAAACGTTTACAGGAATCGGGAAGACTTATTGAATTCGATCTGTTTAATGAAAAGTGGCCTCTTGAACCAAAAACAGCATTTTATGACTGGATTTACATTAATACCTTGGCAAAAAATGAGGACCTTGTAGAGCAGTTAGAACAATATGACGCCTTTACAGATATAGAATTTAACCCCAAAAAATCTATAAACTGTCAAGCCTACTCGGTTGCACTTTTCAGGGCATTAACGATGCGTAATTTAATAAGTGATGTTCTCGGTGACAGTAAGGCATATTTTGATATTCTTAAAAAATGGCCAGTAAGTAATGCAATTGAAAATACACAGAAACAACCTGGACTACTATAAGTCTAATAGACGTTGTGAGTATAGTACATAGGAATCATCAAATGAGGAGTCGACGATGTCAGAACAATGGTTAGATAGTTTAATAACCGATGGTCCACAGCAAGGCTATGAATTAGCCATCAAATTAGCGCGAATGGGCGTGAAATACACCCAACCTTCAGCAGAAATTCGCGACAAACTAAGACCAGGTTATGGCGAAGATGCAGACAGCTTAATATGGTCTTCTTAAGTCATCGCCATTAATTTCCAAACCGTTGCGGCAGCCAATAACTACTGGCGCGATTAATAACAAAATAAGATGAGCAACCCAGTACACAGACGCTGGGTTCTTTTTGGTTAGGCTTGCTCTAACGGATGCTAGGTAAAAGTGCACTCACATAAACATCTGAAGGGCGAGAAAACACGTCTACTGCCAGCGGCCGATGCCCTTAAATTTATCGACAAAAGCGGCGATTTTCTCGAACACACTTTGTTTTTTGGTTAAATACTCAGGATCAAGCGGGCCCATTTTTGGCAAGATTTTATTCAGCGCGGTGCCGTTTTCGCTGGCATAGCCTTTTTTCAGCGACGCTGAAATATAGCGCTTAGCTGCGTCATCATTTAAATCATTCTCTTGCACTAAGGCTTGCGCCTCATCATTCAGCTCGCCTTGGGCAAAGGTGTAAAACGCATCAATCACACTCGCAGCATCTTCTAGCGCATCAAGCTCGGTTTGGTTGATAAAAGCCATCACCAAATCTTCTTTCGCGCGGTTGTCTAAGCTGGCGCGGATAATGCGCCGCACTTCGTCTTTTAAATCATCCTTGGTTTTGAGCGCTTTGTTATGCTCGAAAATCAGCTCAAGGATATAGTCTAAGTTGATTTCTTGTGATTTCAGCAAATCCACTTCAAACACCACATCATCCCAATCCAGGCTAGATTGGCCTTCAGCCTCATTCGCTTTTTGCTGACGCTGCCAATCGCGGATGTCGTTATAGCTAGAGCGATAATCCTGCAGCGCACGCTCAGAAAGCACCGGAATAACCTTCAGCTTCTCAAGGTCTTCATCTTCCAAATAATGCTCGTTTTTAAAAGCCTCCACTGCGTTTGCATCGTCTAAATCAACGCGTTGCAGCGCGCGCAAGCTGGTAAATTCATCGTAGTTCTGTAAGATATTTTCAATGCGCAAATACTCACCAAACAGCTTGGCATACGCTTTTTTGTCTTTTTCTCTCTCAATCTCGCTCGGATCAGGGAATCGGCTTGTCAGCTCTGTGACCACCTCGGTATAGCCACGCTTGGCTTGTCCAGTCGCGATATCGGTAAAGCCCTTGATGTATTCTTCAAAGCGCTTTTCTAACACCACATTTCGCGTATTGCTCTCGCCAAACAAAGTGATCGCGTCAACGGTCGCTTGTTCAAGATCCCTAAAGGTGATGATATTGCCAAAGCTCTTGGTCGCATCATAAATGCGGTTGGTGCGCGAATACGCCTGAATCAAGCCGTGATAGCGCAGATTTTTATCGACAAACAAGGTATTTAGCTGCGGCGCATCAAAGCCAGTTAAGAACATCCCGACCACAATCAGCAAATCAATATCTTGGTTTTTAACCTTTTTCGCCAGATCGCGGTAATAATTCTGAAAACCTTTGCTATCAACGCTATAGCTTGTGCCGAACATCTCGTTGTAATCATTAATCGCTTTGCTTAAGAACTCTTTATTCGAGCTATTGAGCGCAGAAACCTCAAAGCCTTCATCGGGTATATCGCCGATCGCATCTTGCGTTTCATTCGCGGCAAAAGAAAAGATGGTCGCGATTTTCAGCGGCTTATCGCTATCTTGTTGCAGCCTATGTAGCGTTTCATAATACAGCTTCGCCGCCTCAACGCTGCTCACAGCAAACATCGCGTTAAACCCTTTCGCACCAGGGTTTAAACGGTGCGTTTTTTGGCGGAATTTCGCTAATACATACTGCGAGACTTCCTCAATCCGCTTAGGATGAAGCAGTGCTTTTTTGTTTTCAGCCGCGCTTAATTTTTCAACATTCTGCTCTTGCTCAAATTGCTTAAACTGCGGTCGCACATCGTTATAATCCACCTTAAACCGCAGCACCTTATCATCACGGATCGCATCGGTGATCACATAGCTATGCAGCTGTTCACCAAACACCGAGGCTGTGCTTTCGCTACCTAAGGCATTTTCAGGGAAAATCGGCGTGCCGGTAAAGCCAAATTGGTAGAATTGTTTAAACTTCTGCTTTAAATTCTTCTGCGCCTCGCCAAACTGACTGCGATGGCATTCATCAAAAATAAACACCACCTGCTGATCATACACCGGCAGGCTTTTTTCGCTTTTCATCAAATTATTGAGCTTTTGGATGGTGGTGACAATAATCTTATTATCATCTTTCATCAGATTCGCTTTCAGCCCAGCGGTGCTGTCTGAACCATTCACGCTATCGGGCGAAAAGCGCTGATATTCTTTCATCGTTTGGTAGTCGAGATCTTTGCGATCGACCACAAAAAACACCTTATCAATAAACTCCAGCTCGGTGGCAAGCCTTGCTGCTTTGAAGCTGGTGAGCGTTTTGCCGCTGCCTGTGGTGTGCCAAATATAGCCGCTGCCTTCATTCGTGCGCCATTTTTTCGCCTCGTACGCACTTTTGATTTTCCACAAAATGCGCTCAGTAGCGGCAATTTGATACGGCCGCATCACCAAAAGCGTATCGCTCACATCAAACACCGTATATTGAAACAGCACATTGAGCAGGGTGTTTTTCTGGAAAAACGTCGCGGTAAAATCTTTTAAATCGACAATTAGCTTATTGTCCGATTTCGCCCAATTCATGGTGAAATCAAAGCTGTGTTTATCGCGTTTGGTGGTGTTGGCGAAATAGCGACTGTCTGTGCCGTTTGAGATCACAAACACCTGCAGGAATTTATACAACGAATTCTCGCTATTAAAGCTCTCTTTACTGTAGCGGTGAATCTGATTAAACGCCTCACGAATCGCCACGCCGCGTTTTTTCAGCTCAATCTGCACCAAAGGCAGGCCGTTGACCAAGATCGTCACATCATAGCGGTTAGCGTAGCTGCCGGTTTGCTCAAACTGCTTGATCACTTGCAGCTTATTGCGCACCAGGCTCTTTTTATCGAACAGATAAATGTTTTGAATTCGCCCATTATCAAACACAAAATCATGAATATAGTTATCATGCACTTTGCGCGTTTTCTCAACGATACCATCGCTGGGATGGTCTAAATACTCAACCACAAAGCGCTGCCATTCGCTGTTGCTAAAGCGTACTTTATTCAGCGCTTCAAGCTGCACGCGCACATTAGCAAGCATCTCTTGTGGGGTTTTGATGTTTGCCTGTTCATAGCCTTGATGCTGCAAATCCGCGATAAACTCGCGCTCAAGCTGATCCTCGTTTTGATACGTTTCTTGCGCCTGCCAATCGCGCTCGTAGCGATCGAGAATAATAAACTGATTACTTTCCGCGATGGTTTTGTAGCTATACATAGGTCTGTATCACTCATCTTCTTTTAGTAAAATAAAATGTTCTATGAGCCGAATCATTAATGTTTTTTGTTTGGGCAAGCTTTCAGCAACCAATAGCGCAAGCGCAACCAATGTGTTGTCATTAATAAGCTGCTCAACTGGCTTGGCTAAAAACTGCCGATTTAACTGTAGATACCATAAAAATAAAAAAGCACCGCTGCGTTTGTTGCCATCAGAAAGTGGATGATTCTTTATCACAAGATACAGCAAATGTGCCGCTCGACTTGCTATATTGGGATAGAATAATTCGCCAGCAAAACCTTGCTCTATGCTTGCCATGGCGGAGGCTAAACCATCACCACGCACATGCCCAAACAGTTCAGAAGCTTCACCTTTAGCCATTAAGTCTTTTTTTAACTTGGCAATAGCAGCCAAAGCATCATTATAAGAAATGGCGCACATGCTTGTGTGTTGGGTGTTATTGTCAGATAAACTTTGCTCGTCATAGCGCTGTAACAAACTCCAACTGCGTGCATACTCGCTAATAACCGACAGCACCACCGCACCATCGTTACTGACCAGCTCTTGGTTAGCTAAAGTCTGCCTGAGTAAGTTAACAATTTGTTCAAACTCGATCCCTTGCTCTTTTAAGCGATGCTGATTGAGCGTATAACCCTCAACCAAATGCTGCTTCAAAATGCGTGTTGCCCATTGACGAAATTGCACGCCCAAAGCCGACTTTACTCGGTAGCCGACCGATATAATCACATCTAGATTATAGTGCTGCGTTTGATAGGTTTTACCATCATCAGCAGTACGTGCAAATTTTGCACATACTGCATGACGCTCTAGCTCACCTTCCTTAAAGACATTATTGATATGCTTGGTAATCACCGAGCGTTCACGACCAAACAGTTCGCACAGTTGGTCTTGTGCCAGCCACACCGTATCATCATTAAAGGCAACTTTTAGCTCAACCTGGTTATCGTCACTGGTAAAAATCTCAACCTGCTCAACATGGGTTTTTAGAGTGCTCATCCTATGCCTTTGCTTCTTCAGGTTTTGGGAAGCTCAACAGCGCATCGAGGTAGTATTCGTATTGCTTTTGCCGCAGCTCGATCTCTCGCGGTAAACCTTCATTTTGGTAAGCGTATTTCGCGTTCAATTGCCTCATATGCTTAGCTAAAGTGATCGCAATTTTAGTTTCGACTATCGCTATTGCAGTATCTGCCATAGTGCTACTCCATGTTATGCCAAAAACTATACGTTTCTAACAAGTGCTGCAGCAAAAAGTTAACTATTTGTTGTTCTGGAGCACTTGGCGAAGCTGGTGTTTCGCTGGGTAATGTAGAGTGACTTGTAAATTGGATGATGCGATTGTAGTAATTATTTTTATCATCTGGCAATAGCTCAGACCACTTCGGATATCCCAAAAAACTCGCAGTTTTTTCATACAAATTGCGCAACAATATAAAATGATATCTTTCTATTTCGTTGTCTGAAATTGCTTTTTTAAGTATTTTAATTAAATGTAAATGATAAGAAAAACTTTTGTTTGAATCACCATATTTTGTATTAAGTTCATATGTACCATTTGCATGACGCTCTAACAAATAGCACCCTTCTTTTTTCCCTTTTTTATTTAGCTCCAGCTCTTTATAGAGTACATTGTAGAATAGTGGATTATGTGTTGTGATTAAAAATTTTAACCTAGATTGAGATGAATTAATCACTTCTGACAGATTAAATGCAAGCTCGATCAAATGGTTTTGGTCGAGCGAACTCACAGGGTCATCAATAAAAATATGCTCCAGATGGTCAAACTGACTTGTCCCCCTTTCATCTTCTTTATTTAACACACTAATAACTTCACTTAGTAGCGTATAAAAAAAGCTCCAAATAAAATTACTTTCTTCACCCCTAGAGATTTTTAGGTCGTCAGATGTCTCATCATCACCATGTTGCAGTGTAAAGGTTACCTCTGAAAAATCATCATTGAAGCGTGGCGTTAAATTCTTATCGACATATTTCTGAAAATTATTAACAACTTCTTGATCTAGCCCTTGATCTTTGAGCATCCATTGCGTAAAAATATTGCGATGAATTTTTAGCAGAGGTGAAGCCGAGTCATTATCCCAATAAAATAAATCCTCCGTAAGCGCGTTGTAATACAGTATGTTACGATACCCCAACTCATTATTATTAGACTCCAATGACCTAGACGCAACAAGTTCTGTGTATTCACGCGATAACCGTGTTTTACCTGTGCCGTTAAAAGCATAGATAAGCTGTACTTTTTTGTCTGAGTTTCTTAGTTGCTGTGCAATTTCCTTTAGTGTGCTGCTCATTTTACGTCTCTATTTTCTCAGGTTCAGGGAAGTTCAATAACGCATCACGGTAGTATTCGTATTGCTTTTGCCGCAGCTCGATTTCTCGCGGTAAACCTTCGCTGATGGAGTTTGTGAGGGTGTCGAAATTGTCTAGGATGGAAATAATACGTTGTTGCTCAGAAATGGAAGGAACTGGAAAGCGGTATTCCATTATTTTGGGTTTGTTTCCACGAGGCATTTTTGCACCTTTAGCGTGGCGCATGTTGTACGCAAAAAACTTATCATCAGCTAAGACTTGGTACAGATAGCTTGGAATAATGGATGGATCTTTGGCGCGAACAGCGAGCACATCACCATTTGTACCGCCTTCACGATCTGCTTGCCATATTTTCTTTAAATAAGGTCTGATATTCCCTATCAAAATATCCTCGGTATTGTATTTAGTTAAATTACCATTAGTAGGAACGTGTTCAGATGGTTTTTTGCCAGCTCGATTTTGTAGAAGACTATCAACGCTTACATAGTTAGATTCATTAAGTTTTTCAAAGTTAATGCGGTCTTTTGAGTATTTAGCTACTTCCCCCAAAGTTTTCCACTCGACCTCATCATCTTCAAAGGTAAGTAATTTATCACGGTAGTAGTTGTATTGTTTTTCGCGTGCGCTAAGCTCATTGGTAAGCTCATTGGTAAGCTCATTGGTAAGCTCGGTAAAGGTATCCAAAATCCGCACAATTTCTTCTTGGACAGCAAGCGGTGGGATGGGGATTTCAAATTTTTTAAAGCCATTCATATCCACTGAGGCAAAGCTAGATTGTGTCGTATTCCTTTTGCACCATTCAGCAAGTTTAAAGCAGTAATAAAAAATAAATTTAATTACAAATTGTTCGCTGTATTTATTTTTTAAACTTAAATTTGTAAATCTTTGATTCGATAAATATGGCACTGTAACAAGCGCGTGAACACCTATAGTTGCAGAAGTAGCAATGATTATTGAATTTTCAGGGAACAGCTTTCCACCTTTAATGCCAGTTTCAGCAACCTTCTGAGTAGAGTCATTTAATATTTGGCCATTCTCTCTTATATCTTCCATTCTAAACCAAGGGATTGTGCCATTTT
Organism: Suttonella sp. R2A3; assembly: GCF_021513215.1. NCBI lineage: Bacteria > Pseudomonadati > Pseudomonadota > Gammaproteobacteria > Cardiobacteriales > Cardiobacteriaceae > Suttonella > Suttonella sp. R2A3. The sequence continues at coordinate 1,450,181 of NZ_CP090975.1, forward strand.
CCCAGTATTCTTTTTTCTTCTTAGATGGTGTATAGCCATTTTTTAAATTAAAAATTTCTTCAACGGGTTGCCATTCAACCTTAACACCCTCAAGTAGCCGATCTAAAAATCCTAAGGTCTGCATGCTCAACCCTCTATGCTGCTGCGATCAGCGGCCTCGATCTCGGCAACGATTGCGTCAATTTCGCTGCGCAGTCGGCTGATGTTGGTTACCGTTTCAGCAAGTTCGGCATTGAGTTCGGTGATGTTAATTTTTTCGCGGGTGTCTTTCGGCGCAACATAGGCGCTGACTGAGAGGTTGTAGTCGTTATCTCTAATCGTTTCAAGGCTGACCGATTGCGCGATATGATTAACGTCTTCTTTGTCGGTAAACAGCGCTAAGATGCGTGCGATATGGTCGTTGGTGAGAACGTTATTATTGGTTTCTTTTTTGAAAAAGTCTTCGCCGCTGGCGTCAATAAACAGGGTATCGCTGTCGGGTTTCTTTTTCGAGAGCACCAAGATATTTACCGCAATTGATGTGCCGAAAAAGAGATTCGGCGCGAGTGAGATCACGCTTTCAACGTGGTTATTTTCAATCAGGTATTCGCGGATCTTTTGCTCAGCGCCGCCGCGGTAAAAGATGCCGGGAAAGCAAACGATCGCCGCGCGTCCTTTAGCGGATAAGTAGTTCAGCGCGTGCAGCACAAAGGCAAAATCGGCTTTTGATTTGGGCGCTAATACGCCAGCTGGGGCAAAGCGCTCGTCATTAATCAACGTGGGGTCGTCGCTGCCGATCCATTTCACCGAATAAGGTGGATTGGAGACGATTGCATCAAAGGGCTTGTCAGCGGCAAAATGCGGGTTAAGCAAGGTGTTATCGAGCTGGATGTTGAATTTGTCGTAGTTGATGTTGTGCAAAAACATATTCATACGCGCGAGGTTATACGTGGTGTGGTTGATCTCTTGCCCAAAAAAGCCTTCTTCGATGATGTGGTGGTCAAAATGCTTTTTCGCTTGTAAGAGCAGCGAGCCTGAGCCGCAGGCTGGATCATAAATCTTATTGATCGATTCTTGGCCGTGCATCACAATCTGAGCGAGCAGTTTAGAGACATGCTGTGGGGTGAAGAATTCACCACCGGATTTGCCGGCGTTTGATGCGTAGTTTGAAATCAGAAATTCATACGCATCGCCAAAGAGATCAATCTCATTGGCTTCAAAATCGCCGAAATCAATGCCAGCGATGCCTTTGAGCACTGCGGCTAAGCGGGTGTTTTTGTCTTTGACTGTGTTGCCTAAGCGTCGGCTGGTGGTGTCGAAGTCGGCGAATAAGCCTTTGATGTCGGTTTCAGATGCGTAGCCGTTGGCTGAGTTTTCTATATCGGCAAAGATGTTGGCGAGGTCGGTGTTGAGGTTGTCGTTGGTATTCGCGCTCGCGGCAACGTTAGCAAAAAGCTGCGATGGGTAAATAAAATAGCCTTTGGTTTTGATCGCATCATCTTTGATCGCTTCCAGTCGGCTGTCATCGTCTTTTAGCTTGGCGTACATTGCCGCGTCTCCGCCGCCTATATAGGTGGCAAAATTCTCGCTGATATAACGATAAAAAAGCGTGCCGAGCACATATTGCTTAAAATCCCAGCCATCGACTGAACCACGAACGTCGTTGGCGATTTTCCATATTTGACGCTGCAGCGCGTCGCGTTGTTGGGTGCTGGTCATGGCGATCCTTTATTCGTTTTGCAGCTTAAGCTGATTATTCACGAGCGCTGTTTTTAAGCGCATTTTATTGCCCTAGAGTGTAGCATATCGGGCATCAATTAACGTCTTGAGATAGCAATCTTTTAAGCGCCTCATGGCAAAGACGGCGCAGTGGACTTTGCGCGCATTGCCTGCCAATATGTGAGGCTCAATAACTGATAAGATCGCGCGATGCTCATCAAACCCACACCAGATACATCAGAAGACGCTTTACTCCGGTTTGTGCATGATTGGGTGAAGCTATATGCGGCACAGCCGGGCGTTGTCACAGTTGGCTTTTAAGTTCTACGCCACATGTATGGCAGAATTTTGTATTAGCGCTTGTATTGATGATACGAGCGCTAATTTTTTAGTAAAAGATGGTGGTTTGATTGGGTTTTACACAGATCCAGTGCCAAACGTGCTCATTAACGTTTAATCTAGCTTCCGTCGAACAAAATCGTCCCACTCATTGATGGCATTTTGAGCTGCCTTTTTGTGGTTAGCGATAGCTTCTTGTTGCTCTTCGATAAAGCGATTAATGCAAGAGAGATAGTCTTCAACTTCTGAATTGAATCGATCTTCTTGCCATTGTGTATCAAATTGATAAGGTTTATTGGGCTCAAAGCATGTGTGGCTTGGCGTGACTATATGGGCGTGTGCTGGTAGCGCTGTTGTCATACCAAGAATGCCGATACTAAATAGTAGATTTTTAGAGAGCTGCATTATTTTTATTTCCTTTTTGCTTGAATGCTAAATTATAGCTTAATAAGTAATGAGTTAGACGATGAAAAAAAGGCAATCTGTACGACACAGCTGGGTGTAATCATATTTAGCGCTTAAGCGGCGTTATGTGTGTCTGTGTCGGATGATTGTTCGTTTTCGGGCTTGATGCGTCCGGTGAAAATCAGCAGTACATACGCGGCTAAGCCAAGGGCGGCGAGCGCAAATAGATAATGCAGGTTGGCGCTGATCGGTGCGTTCATTTGGTTAAAATGCACGCCGGCTTGAATCGCTGCGGTGCTTGGGGTCAGCCAACGCAAAATCAGCAGCGCGTCGGGCATGACTTCCAGCGGCCAGGAATAGCCGCTTAAAAAGAACAGTGGCAGCGAGCTGAAGGTGAGGATTTGCAGCGCGCGCTCGCGCACCTTAAACCATAAGCCGAGCAGGCAGCCGAGGGAGGCGACCGTTGGTGAGAATAGGGTAATCAGCAGCAGGTTGCCGAGCGGATTGCCGCCGTGAGCATAGCCTTGGACCATAAAGATCCAGCCGGTGTAAAACACCACCATAATCATATTAATGATTGATAGCGCAGCGATGCGTCCTGCCCAGCCTGAGGGCGTGGCGGTCACGCGGCGTTGCTCGGTGAGCGTACCGATAAAGAGCGCCGCACCAATCAGCAGCGTCTGCTGCAAAATCAGCCAGGACACCGCAGGCACAACATAATTGCCGTAGCCTTCATTGGGGTTGTAGCGCGGATTGATTATTAGCGGTACAGGATCGCGCAATACATTGGCTTGCGCTGTGCTCAAACCTTGGGCGGCAAAGCGCGTGAGCTCGATGCCGGCAGATACTGTGCCAGTCGCGCCAAGAATACCGGTGAGCGCTGATTTACCGAGCAATAAATATGCCGAATTCACGTTCACCTCAAGCGCTGCTGGGTTGCCGAGGGTAATCGCGCGGCTTAAACCACTTGGGATGACCACGTAGCCGTCAATCTCGCGCCGAACCAGCGCTTGATAGGCGCTGCGTTGGTCGTTAAGCGGTTGCAGCTCGGTGTATGGGCTCGCGTTGATAAAGCGCTGGATTTGTCGTGAAAGTGTGGATTTGTCTTGATCGACGATGCCGATTTGCGTTTCATAGATCAGCTGGGTGGAATACGGCCAAGGGTAATAAAAGCCGTAGAGGATGGGCGCTAAGATCAGCATCAAAATCATCGCCTTGTCGCGCGCGATCAGGCCTAAGGTGTGGATGAAACTGGCGCGGAAACCGTTACGGGTCATTAGCGGCCACCCCAGCGCTCAGGGTGCCCTAATGCGCGATAACACATCGCGATGCTGAGCAGCATCAACACAATACTGGCGATAATGAGCCCCGCTAAGATTGGCAAAACCGCTTGCCAGGGCGAGCCTTGCTCAAGCAGCATCACTTGAATATGTAAATAATGGGTGAGCGGTAGGGCGTTGGCGATGTTTTGCGCGCCTTCAGGCATCATTGGCAGAGGAAACGTCATGCCGCTAAAAGCGTACGCTGGCGCAGTAATCAGCGCCGCGCTCGATAGGCCCATGCGTAGTGAAATCGGGGTGGCTGCGAGCAGCACACCGAGCCACAGCGAGATGGAAATCAGCAGGTAGTAGGCGAGAAAACACAGCCACCACGCGATCGGGCTGATGGTGCTGTGTTCGCTAATCAGCGATAGGCTAAATGCACCCCAGATGGTGTAACCGATCATCGGCCAAAACAGCTTGCCGTGCAAGGCAAACATCATCCCGAGGTAGTCGTTATGCGGTTGATGTTTCGCTGAGCCAAGCGAGCCGTAATAGCGCGTGCGCAGGGTTTTGTCGCGCAGCTCACGGCCAAAACCATACGCACCGGCAACCGTGGCGAGAATATGCAGCAGTGCAGGGATTAAGGTGGCGGCGATGAAGGATTGGTAGTTGGTAGTGGGGTTAAACGCCATCTGACTATCGCTGGTCAGCGGCATAATCGCCGGCATGAGGTTTTGTGGCGGCATGCCTTGTGCGGTGATGAGCTGCTGTTGCACACCGGCAGAAAAGGTGGTGACCACTTGGCGTACATCGCGCTGGATGACGCCAGAATAGGTGCCGTATTGGGCGTTAATATCGGCAAGCACTGGTGAGGCCTTACCTTCGATGATGTTGCGTGAAAAATCGTGCGGGATGGTGATGATCGCGTACACGTCTGTGCTTTGCATCGCCTGCTCGGCTTCACGGGCATCGCTCGCTGACAGCGCGATATGCATGCCGGGGGCGGCATCGAGCATCCGCGTGAGCTCGCGTGAAGCGCTGCTATGGTCCTGATCGAGCACAGCGATGGGTAATTTATGGGTGAGCCCTGCTGAGAACGTCCACCAAAGCAGGGCGACCACCAGCAGCGGCAGCCATAAAACCATCGCTTGATCCCAGCTGTTACGCTCGAATGAGCGCCATTCTAAGATCGCGCTGCGGAAAAATGTATTCAAGGGGTATCCGGCAGATTAACCAGCACACTCATACCCGGGCGCATATCTTTGATTGGCTCAAGCGGACGCGCTTTAACGGTAAAGGTGCGCATATCATAGCCTTCGCTGTTGCGCGTGGGGCGCCAGATCGCATAATCCGGCATGACGGCGCTGGTGTACACGCGAAAACGCACTTTACGGTTCTCTAACGCTGGGATCTCGCCGTTAAATTCGCTATCCAAGGCGAAGTGGCGAATATAATCTTCGCGAATATTGAGCACCAGATATTGATCGCTGAGATCAACCACGCTCACAATCGGCACGCCTTGAGCAACGATCTCACCCACATCAGGGATCACTTCGCTAATCTCGCCGGCAACTGGACTACGCAGCCGGCTTTCATCGCGTGCAACTTCTGCTTGTGCGACTTGTGCGGCGATTGATGCGGCTTGCGCTTCAGCGGCAGCGATATCTTCGCTGCGTGCACCTTCGCGCGCCATGTCGTACTGCGCTTGTGCGGCGTCACGTTGCTCGAGGGCGTTGCGGTATTGTGCGTAGGTTTCGTCGCGTTTTTGCTTGCTGATCAGTCCTTCATCGGCCAAGGCGCTCACCCGAGCCCATGATTGCTCGGCAAAGGTCGCGCCGGCTTGAGCGCGATCGAGTTGTGCTTTAGCCATCGCGATTTCCTGCGGTCGTGCACCGCTTTTTGCTTTATCAACTAACGCTTGTGCCGCGTCATAGCCAGCTTGCGCTTGGGCGACTTTGGCATCAATCTCTGGCGCGTCTAAGCGCATGATCGGTGTGCCGACTTCGACTTGATCGCCTTCGCGCACTAACAGTTCGCCAATGCGCCCCGGAACTTTAGCGCCAACGCGCGTTTCTTTGGCTTCAAGCTGACCCTGAAAGACCACAGGCTGCGGTTGTGTAGCGACGGTGTAGCCATAAATGGTTGCAATAATCAGCCCGGTGAGCAGGGTGAATGCGAGTATTTTTTTAATCATAGAGCGCCTCATCAATGCGCACATCGGCACGCAGTTGATAGTCAATAAAGGTTTCAGGAATGCCTGCGCTATCAAGCAAATCGGCTAAGGCGAGCAAATAATCATAGGCAGACTGTGCGCGCTCGGTGCGCACTTTCGCAAGGTTGGTCTCACTGTCAATCGCATCTTGTGCGGTAGCGAGTCCTTCAGCGAACCCACGGCTCGCTAGTCGTGCTTGCTCACGCGCCAGTGGCAGTTGTGCAGAATGCGCGGCAAAGCGTGCGAGTGCATCTTCGACCGCGAGATAATGCTTTTTCACCAATAGACGAATATCGGATTGCGCTTGCGCACGCACCGCACTGATTTGCTGTTGCTGTATATCCGCGGCTTCGATCATTTTTTGCCGATCAATACCGCTCCACAAGGTATAGCGCATATTAACCCCGACCATCCAATCGGCGTCGTGTGCGCGGATGTCGTGTCGCCCGAGTACGCTGATTGACGGCTTAAACGCCCCTTCGGAAAAATCTTTCATCGCGCTGACTTGATGCTCTTTGGCGTCAATTTTCGCAAAGCCCGGGAAATGGCTGATTGCTTGGTCTTGGAAGAATTGCAGCGGTGGTAGTGGGGTGCGGTCGACAAAAATCGCGTTGGCCGGCTGAATGTCGGGCTGATTCACTAAGGCTGCTAAGCCGGCTTCTGTCAGCGCGACGCGGTTTCTCGCCTGCTCAACCTCCATTTGTGCGTCGCTAAGCGCTGCTTGAGCTTCCAGGCGCTCTTTGCGCGCGATCATGCCTTGGTCGTAAAAACGCTGCGCCATGTGGTCGTGTCCGGCGATGGTGCGCTTGGCTTGTTCGCGTACGCGCAGCGCCATTTTCGCCAGTTGCAAGCCAAAATAGCGCTCAATTAAGGTGCGCTGCAGCCCTTGTTCCACGCTGGCAAGGTTACTTTGCGCTTCTTCTGCGCGCGCGCCAACTAAGTCTTGCATCGCTTCTAAACGGCCACCGCTATAGACTGGCCACACCGCGCTTAATGCAGCGTTGGTGTAGGTGTCTTCGCGTTGCAGGTCGATCGGGTTGGGTAGCAGGTTGCCCGCTTGTGAAAAATCCGGCAACGATAAGCCCGGGATTGGTGGCAGTTGCCCTAAGAATTGATCAACTTGTCCGCCAAGCGCGTTGATGCGGTTTTGCACATCGCTGGTGTCTAAATCGGCATTCACACGATAGCGCGCGGCAGTGGCGCTGACAAAAACCCACGGTTTGTTGATGCCATCGAGTGCTTCACTTTGTAGTGTTTTCGCAGCCACATCAGCTTGTGCGGCTTGCAGCGATGGTGATTGCTGGGTGGTTTGTGCGAGCGCATCGGCAAAGGTTAGCGTGGTTAATCGTGGCGTGGGCGCGAGGGTGGAACGACTAACAGGTGCTGCGCTGCTCACAAACGCCTCTGCGGTCTCTCCCGCAGGCGGTGCGTAATCCAAGCTGCCCCAGTCAGCCAATGCAGCAAGTGGTAACAACGTGCTGAAAAAAACAAGGGTGCGAAACGACATGATACGAATAAATAACAAACAATCGTTTATTTTAACAAATAAAGCGACTTAGGGCAGTGACAGATGGTTAAACGAGCGCAACGGGCGCTCGAAGTTAGCGATTAAAGTGCAGCGCGGTAATCACATAAAGGTGTGTGATTACCGCGCTAACGGGGTGCTTTAGAGCGAAAGTAGCTCGATGTTACCACCAGCGGCTGCGGTATTCACCGAAATACTCTGCTCAAAGAGCAAGTGTGCGAGCACATTCGGGTTCGCCGCGATACCTTGGCTGCCTGTTCTGATTGGCGATTCAGTTAAGCACGGCAAGATGGCGCCTTCGCGCTGTGCCCATTGCTCGCGTTGTTTCGCGCGCCAAGCTTTGCTGCCAGAGAGCATCAAAGCGCTTAAGCCAGGGTGGTTGAGGTTCACGTTTTTGCTTGAGATGCCTTGAACAACGTCTTCATCGATGCCGGCTTTAGCGAACCAATCTGCCCATTGTTGTGGTAAATCGGTGACCAGTACGCTGTTACCAGACAAGACGGCAGCCACGATTTGCAGCAAGGCTTGTGTATCGGGCTGCTCGTGCATCTGTAAGATAACGCCACGTGCATAGCAGCGCCATTCGTTGTTCTCACCAGTCACACCGGGCATCTTAACTAGGGTGCGCAATTTTGCGGCAGTTTTGCTCAGTGCGTGAATTGCTTGCGCAAATGACTCATCGTTACCAAGATTCAGCGTTTTAGCCGAGTTTGCGAGCTGTTCAGCAATCTCAGGCGCTTGTTTAGCGGCTTTAACGTCCCAAATGCGCGCTAGCGATTGGGCGTGCTTAAACGCTTCGTCAAAGGTAATTTCCGAAGAAAGCGTTGCTGCTGTATCACCTGAGCCTTGATATTCTGGCGTGTCAGCCTGCATAAAGCGATAGACGTATTGTGGGCCGCCGGCTTTAGGACCGGTGCCGGAGAGGCCATGGCCACCAAAAGGTTGTGAGCCGACAATCGCACCGATCTGGTTGCGGTTAACATAAATATTGCCCACGTGCAGATGTTGCGCAAACCAGTGCTGGCGCTCTTCAATGCGTGAATGTAAGCAGCCAGTTAAGCCGTAGCCGAGATTATTGATGCCTTCGACCAATTTTCTAATGCCACCTGATGGGAATTTGAGCACATGCAAGATTGGGCCAAACTGCTCGTCGCCCATTTCTTTGATATCGCGAATCTCGATGATCGTTGGCGCAAAAAACACCCCGGTTTGTGGCAAGCCGTTTTCGCCTTCGTGACGAATCAGCACTTGCTCAGCATGCTCTTGCACATACCCTTCGAGTTTATCGCGCGCCGCTTCGTCAATCAGCGGGCCAACGTCGATATTGTTCGCCACGGTATCGCCAATTTGACGAGCACGTAGCGCGCCTTTAATCATCGACAGCGTTTCTTCATACACATCTTCTTGGATGCACAGGACGCGCAGCGCAGAACAGCGCTGGCCCGCGCTTTGAAACGCGGACATCATGACTGCATCAACCACTTGCTCTGGTAGCGCGGTACTATCGACAATCATCGCGTTTTGACCGCCAGTTTCGGCAATCAGTGTGCGCTCTTGGCCATCAGCCATCAAGCTTTTCTGGATGATTTTCGCGGTTGCAGTTGAGCCAGTGAACGCCACACCACAGATCGCCGGGTTGCTGGTCAATGCTGCACCAATTTCTGGGCCACCGATCACCAATTGGATGGCCTCACGTGGGAAGCCAACTTCGTGCATCAGGCTTACGGCGTAATGAGCGATAATCGGGGTTTGTCCGGCGGGTTTGGCGACTACCGTATTGCCGGCCATCAAAGCGGCGATGATTTGTCCGGTGAAAATCGCCAGTGGGAAGTTCCAAGGGCTGATACACACCCACACACCTTGTGCGCTCATGCCGCCTTCGGCGTCGATACGCTCGATTTCATCAGCGTAATAACGACAAAAATCAACCGCTTCGCGCATTTCAGCGACCGCGTCCCCCCACATTTTACCAGCTTCAAAGATGCACAAACGCAGCCAGTCATCCATGTGTGCCTCGTATTGATCAGCGAGTGCGCGAGTAAGGGCGGCGCGGTGTTTGGCGCTGGTTTGCGACCAAGCGCTGAAGCCTTGTTCGGCAGCGGTGATCGCTTGTTTGGCTAAGGCTTCATCAGCTTCGCACACTGTGCCAATGCGGCGGTTGCGGTCTGCTGGTGAGTTGACGTCTTTGGCCTGGCTCATATCCGGTTGATAATCGACCACTAGTGAGGCGGCTTGCCAATCCGGCTTTTCTTTTAATATGTTGCGGAAATGCTCGATCACCGGTGGGAAGGTGAGGTCAAAGCCTTTACTGTTCGTGCGCGTTGGGTAAATGTCGCGAGGTAGCGGGATATGCTCGTTAGTAACATTATCCAGCGCGGCAACTTTTGCTACCGGGTCGGTCAATAGCTGATCTGCGCTGACTTCATCATTACTGATGTGGTTAACAAACGATGAGTTGGCGCCGTTTTCTAACAGGCGGCGAACGAGATAGGAGAGTAAGTCTTTATGGGTGCCGACCGGGGCATAAATACGCGAAGGCACTTTACGCTCGCCTTTCTCGACCACTTCTGCGTGCAGGACTTCGCCCATGCCGTGTAAGCGCTGGAGTTCGAATTCGAGATCTTTATCAGCGGTGATCGCTAAGATCGCAGCCACGGTGTGCGCGTTATGGGTGGCGAATTGCGGGAAGATTTCATCTTGTGCGCCGAGCATTTTGCGTGCACATGCTAAATACGACACATCGGTATTGTCTTTGCGGGTAAAGACCGGATAGCCCGCGAGGCCTTGCTCTTGGTACCATTTGATCTCGCTATCCCAATACGCGCCTTTAACCAGGCGCACCATAAAGCGACGGTTATGCTTTTGGCCAAGTGCAATCAACCAATCGAGCAATTCCGGGCAGCGCTTTTGATACGCTTGAACGGCTAGCCCCAAACCTTGCCAGTCTTTGAGCGATTCGTCTTCACACAGCGCTTTAATCACATCCATCGACAGTTCTAAACGCCACGCTTCTTCGGCATCAATGGTTAAACCAATATTGTATTTTTTCGCGCGTTTACAGAGCTCAAGCATGCGCTCGATTAGCTCAGGCACACACTGATCTTCGGTCATTACTTCATAACGCGGGTGAATCGCGGATAATTTGACCGACAGGCCTGAGTTATCAATCGGGTTGCCCTGGCTTTGCGCCATACCGATCGCCTCAAGCGCATTGAGATACGATTGGTAATAGCGCTCAGCGTCGCGCTCGGTGCGCGCGCCTTCACCTAACATATCAAAGGAATAGCGGTAGCCGCGCTCCTGCATTTTTTTGCCGCGCTTCATCGCGGTTTCGATGGTTTCACCAAGGATAAATTGTTTACCCATGATTTTAATCCCTTGGCGGACGGCGTTACGGATCACGGGTTCGCTGGAGTTACGCATCAAGCGCTGTAGCGTGTTGCCAAAGCGTTCCTCGTCTTCACGACCAAAATTTACCACTTTGCCGGTAAAGAGCATGCCCCAAGTGGCCGCGTTGACCCAAAATGAATCGCTTTTACCGACGTGCGAACGCCATTTTGCGCGGCCAAATTTGTCGTAAATCAGTTCATCGAGTGTGTCAGAATCGGGCACACGCATCATCGCTTCGGCCAAACACATCAAGGCAATGCCTTCTTCGCTCGACAGGGCGTATTCTTGTAAAAACGCATCGAGAAGACCGACACCTTCACCAGCGCGAATCGCGTCAATCAAGCCGCGACCAATCTCGCTGACTCGATCAAGTTCGCCTTCTTGCCAAGCAGCAGCCTCTAATAAACGTTGTACCGCTTTAGCTTCGTCTGCTAGGTACCACTGCCGAAATGTCGCTAAATCACTCAATGTTAACTCCTGAATTGGTTCAAAAATGATGGGTTATGTAGTGTAACGCATACGATACGATAAAACAGTATCTACGTTAGTTTTTCTAAACAAGATGATACAAAAATTCTATTAATACTTTTCTAATAAGGCTTTTTCAGCGTCTGACCAATGTAAGGGTTGATCGCTGCTTAACTGGATTAGCTTGAGCAGCGCTAGACTATCTAAGCCGTTAAGCTCCGGTTTACTGCTGTCGGTAATTGGCTGATGGGGGTCAGCGCCGTGATCGATTAAATAGCGAATCAACGACGCATTGGCGAAAATGATCGCGTTATTTAATGGCGATAGTCCGTATTGATCAGGCTGATGAATGTCACAACCGCGCGCCAGCGCAGCATCGAGTGCCGCGAGCACATCTTCATGGCCAACACCTGGCAGGCCATCGCTGGCGATTAACTGCGGCAGTATCGGCAGCACTTGATCGTTATAGCTGATAAAACAGCGTGAGTCATCAACATAATCCCATTGCATCATCGCCTCAAGATGCGCATCGTTGGTGGCGAACGCCGCAGCGCTCGCCAATGTCGCCGTAATAAAAATCGCTCGGATCATTGCGCGCGCGAGATTTGCAGGGTGTTGGTTGAGCCGGGTTTGCCCATGGTCACACCGCTGGTGATTACATACAGATCGCCGCTATCGACCACACCACGCCAACGCAGATGGGCTTCAGCTTCTTGAATCGCGGTTTGGTGATCAAGCCCGGTATCGAGCATCAACGGGCGCACCCCACGATACATGCACATTTTGCGCTGCACCAAACGGTTGCCGGTGAGTGCGTAAATCGGGATATTAATGCCAAAACGGCTAATATGAAACGCGGTGCTGCCACTTTCAGTGAGCGCGACAATTGCTTTGGCGTTGAGCTGACGCGCGGTGAATACAGCGCCACTGGCGATACTGTGATCAATGCGCGAGGTGTTTTCGACATGGATATCCGCGCCGGTCAGTGGGTCTTGCGCCTGCTCGGCGGCTGAACAAATTTGCGCCATGCTGCGTACGGTTTCAAATGGATACTGCCCGACTGCGGTTTCTGCACTCAGCATCACCGCATCGCTGCCATCAAGCACGGCGTTTGCAACATCACTCACCTCGGCGCGGGTTGGCACAGGATTGGTGATCATACTTTCCATCATTTGCGTGGCGGTGATCGTGAAGCGGCGCATGGCGCGCGCTTTTTTAATGATCTTTTTCTGCAGTGAAGGAACCGCCGCATTGCCGACTTCAACCGCCAAATCACCACGCGCGACCATCACTCCATCACATAAATAAAGAATTTCTTCGAGATTCTCGATCGCCTCGGTGCGCTCGATTTTGGCAATCAGGCCTGGGCGATGGTAGCTGTGTGCGGCTTGAGCGAGTAAACGTCGCGCCAAATCCATATCAGCAGCGGATTTTACAAAGCTGATTGCGAGGTAATCGGCGCCAATCTCTACCGCGGTTTTTAAGTCTTCGTGGTCTTTATCGGTGAGCGCGCCGGCAGAAATCCCGCCGCCTTGTTTGTTGATACCTTTATTGCTTTTCAGCACCGCGTCGTTTTGAATTTCAGTGTGAATTTCATCGCCTTCAACACTGGTGACTGTCACAGTCAACAGACCATCGTCGAGTAATAACACATCGCCGGGTTTGACATCACGCGGCAGCGCACGATAATCGAGTCCGACGCGTTCTGCGCTGCCTTCGCCTTCAAAGGCGGCATCTAAAATGAAGTTGTCGCCTTGTTTGAGCTCCACCTTGTCGCCTTTGATTTTGCCGACGCGAACTTTTGGCCCTTGTAAGTCGGCAATAATCGCCACTTCGCGTCCGGCGCGCTCGGAAGCCTCACGTACGCGTCGCGCGTTTTCAGCGTGTATTTCCGGGGTGCCATGACTGAAATTCAGGCGAATGACGTTTAAGCCCACGCGAATCATATGCTCCAAGATTTCCGGCGAATTGCTGGCCGGGCCGAGGGTAGCAATGATTTTTGTGTGGTGATGAATCCGGGTGAGATCTCGATTTTTAGCCATGATTAGATCCTAAATAATGTTAAGCGCTTGCTCAGTAATAATGCCGTCCATGGGAATATCCCACGGCCGGGCTTGAATACGAGTGACTTCTTGACAGGCGTAGGCCAAGCCAATGAGTAATGGCGCCTGTCCGGCTATTTTAGCCGCAAACGTACGATCATAAAAGCCACCACCCATACCAATGCGCTGGCCGCTTTGATCCCAGGCCACTAACGGGGTAAACACCACATCAAGATGCATACCTTCTTGTGCGTATTTCGGATTATACGCTGGTGCAGCGATCCCGAGCGAATCTTTGCTTAATGCATCGCCTTGCTGGTAGGGCATCCAAACAAGCGGTGCGTTTTGCTTGCGCACGACGGGTAAATAGACTGTGCGGCCCCTTGCCCACAATTCGTGGAGTAGCGGGGTGGTGTCGATTTCTTCGTTGAGCGATAAAAAGAGACCGATAGAAGTCGCTGGGTGTTTGTCGAGCCAGTTGAGTGCGCGCTTAGCAATTGCTTTGCTCGCCTGTGTGCGTTGCTCGCCAGTGATTAGCCGACGTGCCGCACGACACGCTTGGCGCTGCTTGGCGTTTAGATCGTCCATGTGTTGTCTTCTTGCGCGCGGCGATAATCGGCCAAACGCTTACGGAGCTCTGCGCGGGTTGTGCCTGGAGATAGTGCGGCGATCCACTGTTCGTCGTGTTGACGCAGATGGCGCTCGGCCTGCCAGACCAGGTAGGTATTAAACGGGTCCACCCACGGTGTGAGCGGATAGGTGCGTAAGTCGCTGTCTTGCTCATCGTTAAACGCCATATCGGCGATCACCCCGAGGCCAAGGCCTTGGCGCACATAATTTTTAATCAGGTCAGCGTTGCGCGCGGTCAGCACAACCTGTGCGTTCGCGCCATGCGCGCTCATCGCTGCAGCCAGCCCCGATTGCCCTTTGTGTGAGGTGACATAAGTAATTAACGGATAATCGGCGAGCTGGCTTAGATGATCAAAAGGCTGCTCGTTAAACGGATGATCTTTAGGAACCACCAACAGTGGCGACCACGCTTCGGTTTCCAGCACCAGTAAACCACGCAGCGCCGTGCTGTATGGGGTGAGATCTGTGGCCGAGAACCACGCGTAATCTGCCTCGTATTCCTGCACCATTTGGATATTCTGTGCGTTGCTGCCCTCAATGATGTTGAGCTGCAGCTGCGGGTGGTGTTCGCGCAAGGTTGGCAATAAACGCGCTAGGCGGTAGGTGGCGAGTGTGTTGGTGGTGGCGAGCGTCAGGGTCTGGATGTTGCGCGCATGCGGGTCGTGGGCGAGTGCGCGCACGCGGCTTACCGCTTGTACAATGTGCTCTAGCTCGGGGAGTAAGGCCTCACCGGTTTCGGTTAAGCCAACGAATTGTTTACTCTGGCGGCGGAAAATCGGTTTACCGAGCGCTTCTTCGAACAATTTGATTTGTTTGCTGACTGCAGGCTGCGACATAAACAGCTTTTGTGCCGCTGCGGTGACGCTATAGCCCTGTTGTACCACGGCCAACACACATTCAAACTGCTTGAGCTTCACAGATTATCGTCCTCCGCATGAGTTTTATCGGGTGCTTGGGTTATTACGTCTTATAAACGTTGCATATTGCCGCATCGTATCACGTTATAACCAACGGCTATTTAATTTATCACCCGCGCTGCCCTACACTGACCCAACATTCACTAACTTAGGAACCATCATGAAATACAACAATATTCTTGAAGCGATCGGCCATACACCGGTGGTACGCATTAACCGTCTTGCACCAAAAAATGTCACGATGTACGTTAAGGTGGAATCGTTTAACCCGGGTGGTTCGGTTAAAGACCGCTTGGCTTATGCGATTATTACCGATGCTGAGAAACGCGGAACCTTAAAACCAGGGCAAACGGTGGTTGAGGCAACCTCGGGCAATACCGGTATCGCGCTAGCGATGGTCTGTGCGGCGAAAGGTTATCCATTTGTCGCGGTGATGACTGAAACATTTTCCGTGGAGCGCCGCAAGCTTATCCGTAGCTTAGGTGGCACAGTTATCCTGACGCCAGCGGCAGAAAAAGGGGTTGGCATGGTGCGTGTAGCGAAAGAGCTCGCTGAGAAAAATGGCTGGTTCTTGGCTAATCAATTTGCGAACCCGGCAAACCCGCAATATCACCGCGAAACCACCGCGACAGAGATTTTGCGCGATTTTGCAGGTGAACGTTTGGATTATTTTGTCAGCGGCTACGGCACAGGTGGCACGATTTCCGGCGCTGGTGAAGTGTTAAAAGCGGCGCGTCCTGATCTGGAAATTGTCGCAACCGAGCCACTCAATGCGCAATTACTCGCGGGCAAAGAGTGGCAGCCGCACAAGATTCAAGGTTGGACACCGGATTTTGTTGCTGAAACGATGAACCGTGAGATTTATGATCACCTGATTGCGGTTGGCGATGAAGAATCGCGCGATACAGCGCTCTCGCTTGCCAAACAAGAAGGTATTCTCACCGGGATTTCTGGTGGGGCGACGTTTAATGCGGCGTTGCAGTTTGCCCAACAAGCTGAAGAAGGCTCGGTCATTTTAGTGATGCTGCCTGATGCTTCAGAGCGTTATATGTCAACGTTCTTATTCGAAAGCATTAATGAAGGCTCAGACGATCATTTGCTGCCGTAAACTTGCCAATATTCAAGTGGTGACGGGCGGATTAATTCGCCCGTTTTTTTACCTTAAAAAGTTAACCACATGGCCTGTGGATAAAAATGTGCATAACCGCGCAAACTATTGCTAACACAGAGCTCTCACGCGGTTAGTTAACCATTTCATTACTTGTTGTTAAAATAATAAAGTCAGCAAAAACAGAGTTATAGTAGAAATCGTTGTAATTGTAGCGTTTTTTACCCTTGCTATTTGCCAAAGGCGCGTAACCATGCGGTTTGTGTATAACTTAGCGCGATTTATCAACCTGTTTAGCGCTAAATAAGCGGGAAATTATTGGTCAAAAAAGCCTCTCTCTAACCGGCCTGTGACAAAGCCAATCAAGCAGTCGGCGTATTCCTTTTTATCATGGCTTTTGTCACAATAGTGCAATGAATACGCCCTGGTTTATTAAAGACAATGGTTGGTTGAGCGGTGTCACGCACTGTCCAAGTCCGCATTATGACGTGCGCCCGCAAGATGCGGTGATCAATACATTAGTCATCCACAATATCTCCCTGCCGCCGAAGGTTTTTGGGCAAAACTATGTGGATGCGTTGTTTTTAGGCACACTTTCCGAGCATCGAGGTGAGGATCCGTTTATCGATAGCATTATGGATTTGCGTGTTTCGGCACATTTTTTGATTACGCGCGATGGCGCGGTCACACAATACGTGGCGAGTGTAGATCGTGCCTGGCATGCAGGGGTGTCTGAGTTTGCCGGGCAGACGGGGTGTAACGATTTTTCGGTGGGTGTTGAGCTTAATGGCGCGGATGATATCCCTTACACCTTACGGCAATATCAGGCGCTGGTGCGCTTAACGCTTGCGCTGATGCAGCGTCATCCACACATCACGCGCGAACGCATCACCACCCACGCCCATATTGCGCCAGGCCGTAAAACCGATCCTGGGCCGGCATTTAATGAAGCGGTTTTTTTTCGTATGCTTGATCAAGCAATCTACTTTGAATCAGCTGCCTATCGCAGTTAGAATAGCGCTCTTGCTTACTTAACCTTTTTATCTATGTTTAATCGTCGTTCATTGCTTTCTCGTGCCGCGCTATTGGGTGCTGGTAGTCTGGTTACGCCCAGCTTTGGCGCGGTGGGGACCACGGTTGAAGGTCTCGTTAACCGCAAAATACAAGAGCTGCGTGCGCTCGGACAAATCGCCAGTGATGAACGCACCTCTTGGGTGGTGACCGATATTAACCGTGGGCAAAAGTTGGTTTCAATCAATGAGCCGGTGGCGATGCAATGCGCGAGTATGGTCAAGCATATGGTCATTCAGGCGTATTTGATGTGCCATTTCACCAAAGATGCCAAGCTTTATCCGCTAAGCCCACGGGTGATGAATGAAATGCGCGATATGATTGTGCATAGTAATAATGAATTTACCAACCATATTATTAAGCGTTTGGGCGGTCCGGAAGGGGTGCAATGGATGTTAAAAAAAGAAGCGCCGAATGTGTTTCGTGACATCCACATCGTTGAATATATTCCGGAGAACGGTCGAACCTATCTCAATCGCGCGAGCGGCGGCGACTACGACCGATTTTTGCTCGCGCTTTGGCACAATCAGTTGCCTGGCGCAGAGATTTTGAAAAAAATGATGGTTATCCCCAATCACGACCGAATTCGCAGCAATACGCGCTTTGTGACCGAAAACGCCGCGACGACGGTGTACGATAAAACAGGCTCAACCGCGATGCTCTGCGGTAATACCGGGATTATTGAATGCAAAGACCGTAATGGGAATTCGGTTGCCTACACCTTTACCGGCATTATTGAGAAAAAGCGTCGCGCTGCGAATTATAGTAGCTGGATTAGCGATAGAAGCGATGTGATGCGCTCTATTTCCGACTTGGTGTATCTTGATTTTGCGCAGCGTTATCCGCTGACATGACGATTCCGACATGCAAAAATCACTTTTTGCCTGCTGAATATGATACGATTTTTTGACACTCAAACAGGTTAAGCGTATGATGCGCCATCCAATTGACACTCTGCCTCGCGAAATTGACCCTTGGGCGTTTGCCCGGGCCAGACAATTAGCTGACGGTGAGCTTTCACGCAAAGACTTGCCTGCGTTGAAGCAATGGACAACGGATAATCATCCGTTAACCGCCCATTTAGAAGGTGCGATTGATGATTATCAGCAGCCTTGCTTGCAAGGTTCGCTGCATATCGATTTACAGATGCAGTGCCAACGGTGTTTGCAACCGCTGGTTATGTCTGTTGAGCGCGAATTTGCCTATGTGCCGATTCGCTCTCAAGCGTTAGAAGACCGCGTTGAAGGCGGGGCAGAAACGTTAATCTGCGACAACGAAATACTCGATGTTGCATGGTTTTTACAAGAGGAAGTCTTGCTGGCGATGCCAATGATTGCCAAGCATGATGACTGTGAACCGCCGATCAATACGGCTGAATCAGACCCTTCAGAAGAGGAGGCGTCTGAACATCCGTTTGCGGCATTAAAAGCATTAATTAATTCCAAGGAGCATTCATAATGGCTGTGCAAAAGAATCGCAAAACTCCGTCGAAGCGCGACAAACGCCGTACTCACGACGCTTTGGGTTATGCCACGGTTTCTACTGATGGCACCAGCGGTGAACGTCACCTGCGCCACCACGTCAGTAAAGACGGTTTTTATCGTGGTCGTCAGGCAATCGTTCGCCCTGCTGACGTTGTTGAATTCGAAGACGACGAGTAAATTCCTAAGTTATGACTAAACACAACATGCCGACCATTGCCATTGATGCGATGGGCGGCGATGTCGGTTTGGACGTCACCTTAGTTGCTGCGGCGCATGCGCAAAAGCAGCACCAGGATTTACAACTCATTCTTGTTGGTGATGAGGCGATTATTCACGCACACAAAGCGTTTGCCTCGCTAGATAAATCAAGAATGCGTGTCCATCACGCCTCGCAAATCGTGGCGATGGATGAATCACCAGCAAACGTTCTACGTAATAAAAACGATTCGTCGATGTGGCAAGCGATTAGCTTGGTGCGTGAAGGCGAAGCGGATGCCTGTGTCAGCGCTGGTAACACCGGTGCGTTGATGGCGTCTGCACGTTATATCTTAAAAATGTTGCCTGGCATTTCGCGTCCGGCAATTTGTGCCACTCTTCCTACCGCACATGGTCACGTTCATTGGCTCGATTTAGGCGCCAATGTTGATGCACGCCCTGAACAATTAGAACAATTCGCTGTGATGGGTAGTGAGCTCGCTAAAGCCGTTGATGACAACCCTTCGCCACGCGTCGGGCTGCTCAATATTGGTGAAGAAGCGATCAAAGGCAACGATACGGTTAAAGAAACCGGTAAACGCTTGGAACAAGGCGAGCTCAACTACATTGGCTTTGTCGAAGGTAATGATATTTTCCTCAAAGAAGGGATCGATGTGGTGGTCTGCGATGGCTTTGTTGGCAACGTTGCCTTAAAAACCATTGAAGGGATCGCAAAATTCTTACAAATTAAAACCAAGGCAGCGTTTAAGCGTAATCCGTTTACCTTGTTTGCTGGCTTGGTCGCCTTACCCGTATTTAAAAGCCTGCGTAAAACGGTTGACCCACGCACCTATAATGGGGCAAGCTTGCTGGGCCTACAAGGCATTGTGATTAAAAGTCACGGTAATGCAGATGCTTATGCATTTGCGAATGCGATAAATATCGCACGCTTAGAAATAGAAAACGGCGTGATTGGTCGTATAGGCCAACATTTACAACAACTCGCCGACGCACACTCCACCACTGAAGAAGAACCAACGCCATGACCTATACTAAAATACTCGGCACCGGCAGCTATTTGCCAAAACGCATTGTGACTAATGACGAACTTAGTGAGCGCATGGAAACCACTGATGAGTGGATCCGCGCACGCACCGGCATCGAACAGC
The DNA here is from genome assembly GCF_021513215.1 of Suttonella sp. R2A3. NCBI lineage: Bacteria > Pseudomonadati > Pseudomonadota > Gammaproteobacteria > Cardiobacteriales > Cardiobacteriaceae > Suttonella > Suttonella sp. R2A3. The sequence continues at coordinate 1,470,096 of NZ_CP090975.1, forward strand.
GTCATATGGCAGCGCCCAATGAGAGTAGTGTGGATATGGCGGAGCAGGCAGCAAGAAGAGCGATGGAAAGCGCGGGCGTGACCGGCGAAGAGCTTGATTTGATTATCTGCGCGACTTCAACACCGGAACATTTATTCCCGAGTAACGCCACCCAATTACAAGCGCGCTTAGGCTGCCGCACGATTCCTGCTTTTGATATGCAGGCGGTATGTTCAGGCTTTGTTTATGCGCTTTCGACTGCCGATAAATTCATTAAATGCGGTGGCTATCAGCGTATTCTGGTTCTTGGTGCGGAATTATTCACTAATGCGCTGAATTGGGAAGATCGCACCACCGCGATTTTGTTTGGCGACGGCGCCGGTGCGGTCGTGGTTGGCCCATCAGAAGAGCCAGGCATTTATGGCAGTGTGCTGCACAGTGATGGTGGCTATAAAGAGCTTCTGTGGGCGCCGCAAGGCCCGGGTTCTTCGGCTGAAGACTATCCGAATCGTGGTCGCTTTATCGAGATGCAAGGGCGCGATGTGTTCAAAGTCGCGGTGCGCTCTTTGAGCAGCTTGGTTGGGGAGTTGCTTGAGCATTGTGATTTTGACGCGGCCGATATCGATTATCTGGTGCCGCATCAGGCAAATTTGCGCATCATCAGCGCGACAGCCGAGCATTTGAATTTACCGATGGAAAAAGTCATCGTAACCGTTAACAAGCACGCCAATACCTCTGCCGCATCAGTGCCTTTAGCGCTCGATCATGGTGTGCGCAGTGGGCAAATCCAGCGTGGCCACAACTTATTATTAGAGGCCTTTGGTGGCGGATTTACCTGGGGTGGTTGTATACTGACCTACTAAAATATCACTAGGTATATAAGGAGAACGTGATGAGCAGCGCGATTATTTTTCCCGGACAAGGCTCACAAAGCCAAGGTATGCTGGCTGAGATGGCTGGCTCGTTTCCACAGATTAAAGAACGTTTTGCTGAAGCCTCTGAAGTGGTCAAACAAGATCTTTGGGATATTGCGCAAACCAACCCCAAAGGGCTACTCAACGCCACAGCGATTACCCAACCGATTTTATTGGCTGCCGGTATCGCAAGCTACGATATTCTTAAAGCCGAAACCGATATTAAACCGGCTTATTTCGCCGGCCACTCATTAGGCGAATACACTGCCTTATGCGCCGCTGGTTCGCTAACTTTTGCTGAAGCGATTGATCTGGTGCATCACCGTGGTGAGCTCATGCAAGACGCTGTCCCATACGGTAGCGGCGCAATGGCGGCCATTCTTGGTCTTGATGACGAGGAAGTGGTTGAGATTTGCGCGGGTATTCGTGAGTCGGTTCAAGCGGCGAACTTTAATGCGCCAGGGCAGGTGGTCATTGCCGGAAAAACGGTTGGCGTGGAAAAAGCGGTTGCTGAGGCGAAAGCGCGCGGCGCGAAACGCGCGATTGTACTGCCAGTGAGCGTACCTTCGCATTGCACTCTCATGCGCTCCCCAGCGTCTAAACTGAGTCTGTATTTAGACCACACCCATTGGAAAATGCCTTCTATCCCAGTGATTCATAACGTTGACGCGCAACCTCGCCATAATATCGACGGCATTAAATCAGCGCTTGGCGCACAGCTTTATAAACCAGTACGTTGGGTAGCTTGTGTTGAGGCGCTCGTTGAGCAGGGCGTAGGTCTCTGCGTTGAAGCCGCACCTGGTAAAGTGCTTAGCGGATTGAATAAGCGCATTAATTCTAAACTCACCACCTTGGCGCTGGATAGTAAGGATGGTTTGAGTGCAATAAACGAGGCTTTAGAGAGAGAATGAACATCGACCAACAAATTGTACTGATTACCGGCGCCAGTCGCGGGATTGGCCGTGGTGTCTTAGATGCTTTTGCTACCCGTGGGGCAACAGTCATCGGCACAGCGACCAGTGAATCCGGAGCGCAGGCGATCAGTCAGCATATTGCCGATAATGGTTGGCGAGGCACGGGTATGGCGTTACGCGTTAACGACCAGGAAGCCATCGATGCTGCCATTAAATCCATCCGTGAACAATTTGGCGCATTAACCACGTTGATTAATAATGCAGGCATTACCGAAGATAACCTGTTGATGCGTATGAAGCCAGAACAGTGGGACGCGGTGATTGATACCAACTTAAACAGCGTCTATCGCCTGAGTAAGGCGGTGATGCGCGATATGATGAAAACGCGCTTTGGTCGGATTATTACCATCACATCAGTTGTTGGCGTGATGGGCAATGCCGGTCAGACCAACTACGCAGCTTCAAAAGCGGGCGTTATCGGCTTTTCTAAATCGCTGGCGCGCGAGATTGGTTCGCGCGGGATTACCGTGAACACGATTGCCCCAGGTTGTATCGCCACCGATATGACCGAGCAATTGCCCGAAGCACAAAAGCAGCAACTCATTAAAGATGTGCCTATGGCAAAACTTGGCGCGGTCGAAGATATTGCGGATGCCGCTGTATTTTTGGCTGGAGCAGCTTATATTACCGGTGAAACCTTGCACGTTAACGGTGGTATGTATATGATTTAGTCCCAGTTTGTGGGCAAAAATCCGCAAGCTGGCAATTCACCCATAAACCTTTTACAATAGGTATTTTTCATCCCAACAAAGGAAATAGATAGCATGAGCAACAGTATTGAGCAACGCGTTGTCGCTGTGATCGCTGAACAATTAAGCGTTGACGAAGCGCAAATTAAACCAGAAGCCCATTTCATCGATGACTTAGGCGCTGACTCACTCGACTTGGTCGAATTAGTGATGTCGCTGGAAAAAGAGTTCGATTGTGAAATTCCTGACGAAGAAGCAGAGAAAATCACCACCGTTCAAACGGCGATTGATTACGTTAAAGCCAACAGCTAAACGCTTTCGGCTTTGTACAAAGCCACAGTAGTTCCGTACTGCTGTGGCTTTTTTATTAGTGGTCAGATTAACCAGTCAACGAGCATATTATGAGTGAAACAACCCTTTTAAAATCCGTTGCCCGCGTGGTGGTTACTGGTATGGGTATTATTAGCCCGGTCGGTTCTAACCTCAAAGACGCGTGGCGTAATATCTTAGCCGGCAAAAGCGGCATTCGTCCGATCACCGATTATGATGCGAGCGAGTTAGCCGTGCGCTTTCGTGGATCAGTCGCTGATTTCGAGGTTGAGCGCTACTTCGACGTTAAAGAAGCGCGCAAAATGGACACCTTTATCCACTATGGTGTGGCAGCCGGTATTGATGCGATTAACGATAGTGGTTTGGATTTTAGCGATGAGGCGTTAGCCGAGCGTACCGGGATTATTATTGGTTCGGGAATTGGCGGTCTGCCGGGCGTGCTCGAAGGATACAAATCATTTTTAGAGCAAGGCCCACGTCGGGTTTCGCCTTTTTATGTGCCGAAAAATATCATCAATATGATCTCGGGGAATTTATCAATCCGCTACGGCATTAAAGGCCCGAACCTTGCTACAGCGACTGCCTGTGCGACAGGCACGCACTCTATCGCGCAAGCGACACGGATGATCCAGATGGGCGACGCGGAAGTGATGATCGCAGGTGGTGCGGAAATGGCAGGGAATGCAATGGGGATTGCCGGTTTTGCGGCCGCCAAAGCGCTTTCGACACGCAACGATGATCCACAGGCTGCTTCGCGTCCTTGGGACAAAGACCGCGATGGTTTTGTGCTCGGCGATGGTGCCGGGGTGTTGGTGTTAGAAACCTTAGAACGCGCCCAGGCCCGTGGGGCAACAATTTATGGCGAAGTGGCAGGGATTGGTATGAGCGCTGACGCGTATCATATGACTGCCCCGCTGACTGATGGCAGCGGGGCAGCGCGCTGCATGAGCCTGGCCTTACGTGATGCGGCGCTTAATCCGCAAGATATTGACTATATCAACGCGCACGGCACATCGACCCCAGCAGGGGATACCGCTGAAACGCTGGCGGTGAAAAGAGCTTTTGGCGAGCACGCTTATGATCTGGCGATCAGTAGCACTAAATCGATGACCGGCCATGCACTCGGTGCTGCCGGTGGCCTAGAAGCAGTATTTAGCTTACTCGCTTTGCGTGATCAAGTCGCCCCACCGACAATCAACCTCGATAACCCAGGCGAAGACTGTGATTTGAACTATGTTGCGCATCAGGCGCAAGAGCGCCCGATTCGTGCGGCGTTATCGAATTCGTTTGGCTTTGGCGGTACTAACGCCAGTTTGGTTTTCAAAACGGTCTAGCGATGTTGGCTAAACTGCTGCGCCGCTTTGTGTTGCTGGTGCTTGTGCTTAGCGCTGTTGCAGCTGGTGTGGTCTACTGGCAATATTTTAAGGCCATGCACCGCCCATTGGGTGGTGAATACGGCCGTACTGTCTTGCATGTGGGTAGTGATGTCTTGCATGTACCGCGCGGGTCTTCACTTAAAGCGATCAGCGCGGAATTAAAACGCCGTGGGGTCATTGAGATGCAATGGCCTTTACTGGTTTACGGCAAATGGCGTGGTGATGCAGGGGAAATCAAAGCAGGCGATTATCGTATGAGGCCAGGGGATAATATCATGGCCCTGTACCAGGATATGATCGATGGTAAGGTGATTATCCGTTCGCTAAGAGTTCTCGAAGGGTCAACGTACGCGGATTTGCGTCGTAGCCTGCGCGCTGCTGATGACCTGGAGCAAACCCTTGATGGGGTGAGCGATGAAGAACTGGCCGAGCGCTTAGGTATTGAGGGCTCATTGGAAGGGCAGTTTTTGCCAAACACCTACCATTACACCAGTGAAGACAGCGACTTCACCATGCTCAAGCGCCTACATAAGCAGCTCACTCATGCTTTAGATGAAGCGTGGCAAGGGCGTGCGACTGATTTAGCAATCAGCACCCCGTACGAAGCGTTGATTCTCGCCTCAATCATCGAAAAAGAAACCGCTTTAGACCATGAGCGTAATATTATTTCTGGGGTGTTTAACCGGCGGTTGAAAAAAGGCATGCGCTTGCAAACTGATCCAACAGTGATTTATGGGATTCCTGATTTTGACGGCAATATCACTCGAGCGCATTTGCGCACCGATACCCCATATAATACCTACACTCGACATGGTCTGCCGCCAACGCCGATTGCTTTGCCGAGTAAAGCATCGATTGTCGCGGCTTTGCATCCTGATAGCGGTAAATCGTTATTTTTTGTGGCCACTGGCAATGGTGGGCATACTTTTACCGAAACCTATGAAGCGCATAAAAAAGCGGTGCAACAGCTGATTTCACGCAAGCGGGCTGAGCAATGAACCCTAAATTCATCACATTAGACGGCACTGAAGGCTCGGGAAAATCGACACAGATCAACTTGTTACGTGAATGGTTTGCTGAGCAAGGTGTTGATGTGTGGTTTACCCGTGAGCCTGGTGGCACGCCGCTGGGTGAACGTTTGCGCGAATTATTGCTCGACCCCGAGACCGAGGCGTGCTCTGATAGTGAATTACTATTGATTATGGCGGCACGCTGTGAGCATATCACGCGCGAAATCAAGCCGCGTTTGGCGCGTGGACAGTGGGTGGTGAGTGATCGCTTTAACGATGCGACCTATGCTTACCAGGGCTGGGCGCGTGGGATTGACCGCTCGCGCATTGCGGCGCTCGAGAATTGGATGCAAGGCGATTTTCAACCGGATTTGCGCATTATTTTGGGTTTGGATTCTGCGGGCTCACGCGCGCGCTTGGCCGGGCGTAACGATTATCGAGACCGCTTTGAACAAGAACGTCACGCATTTTTTGATGCGGTGAGCGAGGGCTATCGTGTGCGCGCCGAGGTGGGTAACGCGCTGTGGATTGACGCGAATGTAAGTCCACAAGCTGTATTTGCACAGATTAAACAGGCGATTGAGGCATTATGAACACCCTTCCCTGGCTTGATCTAAACGCCCCTGTTTGTCATGCACCGTTGCCAAATGCTCTGCTGCTGATAGACCCTCAGCGAGGAAATGCGCAGGCGTTAGCACGTTATCTGGCGCAAAAAGCCCTGTGTTTGTCAGAAGATGCGCCGTGCGGGCAGTGTAAATCGTGCCATTTAGTCAGCCAGGACACCCATCCGGATTTACAGGTTTATGAGCAGGCGTGCGCGATTGATGAGATTCGTGCACTGAACGCACAAGTGCAGCACACACCGAGTATTGGTAAAAGGCGCTTGGTGATCCTCGGTGAGCTTGACCGCTATTTAATCCCTTCTGTGAATGCGCTACTCAAAACGCTCGAAGAACCGCCAGAGCAAACCCATTTTATTTTGAGTGCGGCGAATCGCCGTGCAGTTAAGGCGACAGTAGTTAGTCGCTGTCAGATGATCCAGGTTGTCTCACCTGATGTTGAAGCTGCCGAGCAGTGGTTGGTGCAGATGCATCAATGGACACCTGAGCAGGCGCGTCAAGCGTTGATACTTGCCCAAGGCGACCCTTTTCGTGCACTAAGTGCTTCTGAGCATCCCGACCCTGCCGCCTCAATCAACGAATGTGTGTTGTTTCTCGCCCACCCACAGCACGAACTTGCGTATTTGCAGGTGGTTGATGGGCTAGCAAAAGAAAAGGTACTTGATAGCGTGGCTGCGCAACTGCGCGCGATCATTACCTTTATCCAGCTAGACAGCCACGACGAATATTGGCACAATCTACTGGAGCCTCACCGTAAAGCGATTGAGGCCTTAGATGTGCATCGCCTGCATCGATTATATGCGAGAGTGTGCGAATTGTATCGCCCTGACCGCCAACAAATTGATAAAGCGATGAACATCAAGCATTGCTTGCTCGAATATGCGCAAAAAGGAGCCATCAACCTATGAATGATGCCGTGCAATCTAAACTTAAAAAAGGCGTGATTCGCCTGAATATTAATGACACACGCAATCTTTATCAGGCGTATATGCCCTTTATTGAGGGTTGTGGAATGTTTTATCCGACCGAGGACAGCTATCAACTCGGCCAAGAGGTGTTTGTGTTTTTGCAGCTCCCCGAAGACCATGGTAAATTTGCCGTTTCCGGGCGGGTGGCTTGGTTAAACCCACCCAAAAAATCGGGTAAACGTGTGCCGGGTATCGGTATTCAATTGACTGGTCGTGACGTGTCAAAAATTCGTGAAACCATCGAACGCGCAATCGGCAAAATGGGCGATAGCGGTCTGCCAACGATGACCCTTTAAGCGAGATTTTTATCCGTACCCGCTTTGTGTTACTGAGTCTTAACGCCATTAGATAACCGCTTTTTCTGGGTAAACCTATGCCGCTCACAGGCCTGGTGAGTAGGGCTATCTCAATCATTAATCTATCATTCATCGTATTTTCTGATCAATCATGCGATGATGGGACAAGCTAGCCCTTGAAAAAATGCACCTTGTCCCCACTTACCTCATTCATAATTAGGAGTTTTCAATGGATGTATTTAACAACATTCCCATCCCGATGGTGGTGGAGCAAACTGGACGTGGCGAGCGAGCCTTCGATATCTATTCTCGCTTGCTTAAAGAACGCGTTGTTTTTTTAATCGGTCCGGTCAATGACGCGACAGCCAACTTGGTGGTCGCGCAGCTACTGTTTTTAGAAGCAGAAAACCCTGATCAAGATATTCATTTTTATATTAATTCACCGGGTGGTTCGGTAACTGCTGGGATGTCGATTTATGACACAATGAATTTTGTGAAGCCAGATGTGAGCACGATGGTGCTCGGTCAAGCGGCGAGCATGGGGGCATTTTTGCTTTCAGCGGGCGCCAAAGGCAAACGCTTTGCACTGCCTAATTCACGGGTAATGATCCACCAGCCGCTTGGTGGCTATCAGGGTCAGGCAACCGACATTGATATTCATGCACGCGAGATTTTATTTATTAAGGAGCGCTTGAACCGCTTGCTCGCCGAACACACTGGACAAGATTACGACACCATCTGCCATGATACCGAGCGTGATAATTTTATGAGCGCTGAACGGGCATTGAAATATGGTCTAGTCGATGAGATTCTTAATGAACGCCACAGAGGCGTGGAGTAAGTTATGAGCAATCAAGCATCAAAATGCTCATTTTGTGGCCGTAAAGAAGCTGAAGTTAAGCGCTTAATTTCTGCCGAAGACGGCGCGATGATTTGTGATGAATGCGTTGAGGCGTGCGCACATTTACTCGGCGTGATGGTCGAGGAAGAAGATTCGCAGGATGAAGAAGTCGCGACTGACGACACACAAACCGATGCTAAAGACGAAGCACCACAACGCTTACCGACACCGAGCGAAATCAAACATTTTCTTGATGATTATGTGATTGGTCAAGATCCAGCGAAAAAAGCGTTGGCGGTTGCGGTTTATAACCATTACAAGCGCCTGCGGATTCGCGATGAACAAGGCGCTGGGCAAGCTGATGACGGCGTCGAGATCAACAAAAGTAATATTTTGATGATTGGTTCAACCGGTTCGGGGAAAACGCTACTCGCGCAAACGCTCGCGCGGCGTTTGGATGTGCCGTTTGCGATCGCTGATGCCACCGCCCTAACCGAAGCCGGCTATGTTGGTGAAGACGTGGAAACGATCGTGCAGAAACTGTTGCTCAATTGCGATCACGATGTGTCTAAAGCCGAGCGTGGCATTATCTATATCGATGAAATCGATAAGATTGCCCGCAAAAGCGATAACGCTTCGATCACCCGCGATGTATCCGGTGAAGGCGTGCAACAGGCGCTGCTGAAACTCATTGAGGGTACGGTCGTTGGGGTGCCACCACAAGGTGGACGTAAACATCCGCAGCAAGAGCTTACTCAGGTTGATACCAGCAATATTTTATTTATTTGTGCGGGCGCGTTTGCCGGTCTCGATACGATTATCGCTCAGCGCACCGATCAAGGCGGTATTGGCTTTGGCGCGCAGGTACGCAGTAAATCAGCGGCCGGTCTGGAAGACAGCCGACTATTGCACGCACTCGAGCCGGAAGATTTGGTTAAATTTGGCTTGATCCCAGAGTTTGTCGGTCGCCTGCCAATTACTGCGTTGCTGGAAACCTTGGATCAAGAAGCCTTGGTACGGATTTTAACTGAACCGAAAAATGCGATTGTCCGCCAGTTCCAAACGATGTTTGGTTATGAAGAGATCGATCTGCAATTTACTGATGAGGCGCTCAAAGCGGTGGCGAAGAAAGCGATTGCGCGTAAAACCGGCGCGCGTGGGCTGCGTTCGATTGTTGAGCAAACCTTGCTCGATACGATGTTCGAGTTGCCAGATTTAGAAAATATCGCGACAGTGATCGTCGATGAACACACGATTAATGATGGCCGCGCACCCGAATTGGTTAAGCGTGCTGCCTAAGAGGAACTATGAGTAAAGCAACCACTTATCCTGTTTTACCACTGCGTGATGTAGTGGTCTATCCACATGTGATTATCCCGCTGTTTGTCGGGCGTGAGAAATCGATCGCCGCGCTTGATGAGGCGATGGATAACGCGCAAGAATTACTGCTTGTGCCGCAGTTGGATGCGAAAAAACGTGAACCGAGCTGTGATGATTTGCACACCGTCGCCACCGTTGGCCGCATTGTGCAGATGGCAAAACTGAGCGATGGGACAGTGAAAGTGCTTGTGGAAGGCCTAAAACGGGTTAGTGTGACGCGCTTTACTCAGGCGAAGCCGTGCATACAAGCAGAGGTGGTTGAGCTCAAAGAAGAAAATAACAGCGATCATAATGAGCTGCTAGCGATGATTGCGACCGCAATCGATCAGTTTACTGAGTATCTCAAAGTGAGCGATAAAGGTGCCGATGAGCTGATTGAAACGCTGCGTGAGCTTGATCACGCCGGACGGGTGGCTGATAGCATTACCGCCCATATCGATCTTGATATGGGTGAGCGCGTTGAGCTATTGGCGACGCTTGATATCGGTAAACGCTTGCATCAGGTGCAGGTATTGCTGGCTAAAGAACTAGAAAAATCGGAGCTTGATGCGTCGATTCGTAAGCGGGTCAAGCAGCAAATGGAGCACAACCAGCGCGAGTATTACTTAAATGAGCAAATCAAAGCCATCCAAAAAGAGCTTGGCGATATGGATGAGGCGAGCAATGACCTTGAGCAGTTGGAAGCCGATATCGTTGATGCACGAATGGCGCCACATGCTGAAGAAAAGGCGTTTAAAGAACTGAGAAAACTCCAGCAGATGTCGCCAATGTCTGCTGAAGCAACCGTGATACGCGGCTACCTGGAATGGCTGATTGATTTTCCTTGGTCGAAGAAAAAGCGTGCGCAATACAATATTGAGCGTGCCGAAAAAGTCTTGGAGCGTGATCACTACGGCCTGGAAGATGTTAAAGAACGTATTATTGAGTATTTAGCGGTACAAAAGCGCAGCAAAGGCAAAAATAAAGGCCCGATTATTTGTTTGGTTGGCCCGCCAGGGGTGGGTAAAACGTCCTTGGGTAAATCGATTGCGGAAGCTACCGGTCGTGATTTTGAGCGGATTGCCCTCGGTGGGTTGCGTGATGAGGCGGAAATTCGCGGGCATCGTCGTACCTATATCGGCGCATTGCCCGGCAAAATCGTACAGAAGCTGAGTAAGTTGGGTACGAATAATCCGGTGATTTTGCTCGATGAGATCGACAAAATTGGCATGGATCACCGCGGTGATCCGGCCGCTGCACTGCTAGAGGTGCTCGATCCGGCGCAAAACCATACCTTTAACGATCATTTCTTAGAGCTTGAGGTCGATTTGAGCAAAGTGTTGTTTATTGCAACCGCGAACACACTCAACATCCCAAGTCCGTTGCTCGATCGTATGGAAGTTATTCGCCTGCCAGGCTATACCACAAAGGAAAAGCGTGAAATCGCTGAACGCTACATTGTGCCGCGGCAAATGAAAGACAACACATTAAGCAAAAAAGAGTTCTTACTCGCCGATGGCGTCATTGAAGAGATTATTGAGAACTATACCCGTGAAGCTGGGGTGCGTAATTTAGAGCGTGAGCTGGGTAAACTGGCGCGAAAAAGCGTGCGTCGCTTGCTCGATCCTAAGGTGAAGCGTATTGACGTGACGAGTGAGAATCTTGAGGATTTCCTTGGGGTGGCGAAATATCGTCGTAACGCAGAAGATTTGGCTGATAAGATTGGTAGTGTGACGGGGTTAGCATGGACTTCAGTCGGTGGCGAGCTATTACAAATTGAAACGGCAGTATTTTCAGGTAAAGGAAAACTCAATCTTACCGGGCAAATGGGTGATGTGATGAAAGAATCGGTGCATGCTGCATTGTCTGTGGTGCGTGGGGTGATTGATCGTGCTGATCCAACGTTCCGTTTTAACGACCATGACATCCACATGCACTTACCGGAAGGGGCAACACCGAAAGATGGCCCTAGCGCTGGTATTGGTATGGCCACAGCGTTGATTTCTGCGCTCACCCAGATTCCAGTACGCGGCGATGTGGCGATGACCGGTGAGATTACCTTGCATGGTCGGGTGCTGGCAATCGGTGGGCTGAAAGAGAAATTACTCGCTGCGGTGCGTGGGGGGATTCGTACGGTGCTTATTCCGCAAGAAAACGTTAAGGACTTGCGTGAGATTCCTGATGAGGTTAAAGAAGCGCTTAAGATCATCCCAGTACAAGAGGTTGAAGAGGTGTTTGATCACGCGCTTGAGGGCAGTCAGTTGCCACTTAATGAGCGGATTGCGCAAAGACAAGGCATACCTTTGCCGGTATCACGCCCTCCAGCCGCGCCATTGTCCGATAAACATTGCTAATCGCCGTTACAGAGCCGCTATGCTGTAACGGTTGAGAGGCATAAAAGAATAGTACAATGATTTCATAAGCTTAATAAATAAGCATAAAGTGCACTTTGTGAGCAAATCGCCAAAAAGCCGCGCTGCTAAGCGCTTGAAGTAAAAAAATAGTTTGACAGCGCCGCGTTTGGCCTGTATAAATTTTAACCGAAGAAGCCAATCTTGTGTTTCTCATTCCTCAACATTCAACGAAGAAGGTAAGTCAATATTATGAATAAAACAGAAATGGTCGACGCAATCGCTGATTCTGCTGATATCACGAAGGCGCAAGCAGCAAAAGCTCTGAATGCATTCATCGATGGTGTTACCGACACCTTGAAGAAAGGCGATAAAGTCACTTTGATTGGTTTTGGGACATTTGAAGCGCGTGAGCGTTCTGCGCGCACTGGTCGTAACCCACAAACCGGTAAAACGATCAAAATTGCTGCGAGCACGACTCCTGCATTCAAAGCGGGTAAAAAACTCAAAGATGCGTTGAACTAAGCGCACGCAGTGAGCAAAAAAGCGGCTTTCCCAACAGCCGCTTTTTTTATGCCCTAAATTCAGGCCGTTAAAAAAGCTAAAAAACGCTTGCAACAAAGCCTTATCTGCGTATAATGCGCCTTCTGCACTTTATGCCGAAGTGGCGGAACTGGTAGACGCAGCGGATTCAAAATCCGCCGGTGGTAACACCTTGAGAGTTCGAGTCTCTCCTTCGGCACCATCCTTCTTATACTCCTTCCTCCTTTATATAAAGCCGCTGCGCAATGGCGCCAACAATGGTATACTTTGTGGCGTTTTAAACCCTTGATAAGGAGAACCCATGAGCGACGAAAAACCACAAGTAACGTTGGAAGTTCGTAAATTATTTGTCGGTGATTTATCGGTGGAAGTTCCGGGTGCACCGGAGATTTTCAATGAAGAATTGAACCCTGAAATCAGCTTTAATGTGGCTTTTGAAAACCAAAAGTTGCCGCCGGAGCACTTCTACGAAGTAAAACTCAGCTTAACCGTGACTGCGAAAAGCGGTGATAAAGTAATCTATTTGGTTGAAGTCGCACAAAGTGGGATCTTTGAAATTGCTGGTTTAGAAGAGATGCAATTGCGTCACGCGTTGAACGTCTATTGCACTACTTTGCTTTACCCTTACGCACGCGAAGTGGTCTCTTCTGCGATCAACCGTGCCGGCTTCCCATCGCTGTTCTTACAACCAGTCAATTTTGAAGGGCTATTCCAACAAAAATTGCAGCAAGAAGCCCAACAAAAAACTCAGGAAGCAGCACCAGCTGATCCTGAAGACCTCAACTAAGATGGCACGTGTTGCGGTGTTGGGCGCGGGTAGCTGGGGAACAGCACTGGCGTTACAGCTGGCACGCAATAACCATCAGGTGACGCTGTGGGGCCACCACAGCGAACATATCGCAGCACTTGATGCTGAGCGAATGAATGCCCGGTATTTGCCGGGCATTGCCTTTCCTGACAACCTCGCGTTGAGCGATCAATTAGCTGAAACTATTACCGGCAGTGAGATGGTGCTGGTGGTAGTCCCGTCGCACGCGTTTGCCGATTTGTTGCGTGCGATTAAACCGCATTTGGCCGAGCGCCCGTTGATGTGGGCGATTAAAGGATTTGAGGCAAATACCGGTCGTTTATTGAGCGATGTATTTGCCGAAATCATTGGCCAGCAGCATCCGCATGCGATGCTTGCTGGACCAAGCTTTGCCCGCGAAGTGGCGGCTAACCAACCAACTGCTGTAACGATTGCCGCACCTGATGCGACACTCGCTGAATCGTTTGCTGGCTTTTTTCATGGCTCGGCGTTTTTGTGCTACACCAGCACCGATTTGATCGGTGTGCAAATTGCCGGGGCGGTGAAAAATGTGATTGCGATTGCCACCGGAATTGCCGATGGGATTGGCTGTGGGGCGAATGCACGTGCAGCATTGATTACTCGAGGTTTGCGCGAAATTAGCCGTTTGGCTGTAGCGCTCGGTGGTGAGGTTGAAACGATGAGCGGTTTGGCAGGCATGGGTGATTTAGTGCTTACGGCAACCGATAACCAATCACGCAATCGTCGTTTTGGCTTGGCTTTGGGTCAAGGGTTAACCCCTGCACAGGCCAAGGCTGACATTGGTCAGGTGGTTGAAGGTGAAGGGGCAACGTTTGATACTTGGGTACTTGCCGAGCAGCACCATATCCGTATGCCGATTACCCAACATGTACACGCCATCTTAAGTGGCAAGGCGAACATCGAACAGGCTTTTGCGAGCATGTTAAAACGCGAGATTAAAACAGAACATGCCTGAAAGCGCGCCGCTCAGCGTAATCTATGAAGATAGTGCGATTGTTGCGGTCGATAAGCCCGCAGGGCTGTTGTCTGTGCCCGGACGTGGTGAGGATAAATTCGATAGTGTGCAAACACGCGTCGCCAAGCGTTTTCCAGGGGCTAACGCTATCCATCGTTTGGATATGAGTACATCAGGATTGATGCTGGTTGCTAAACACAAAGTTGCTGAACGGCATTATAAACGGCAGTTCGAAGCGCGCCTGGTGCAAAAAACCTATTTTGCGATTACCCATGGGCGTTTGTGGCCTCATCATGGGGTTATCGATTTGCCGTTGATTGGTGATTGGCCCAATCGTCCAAAACAGAAAGTCTGTTATGAGCACGGTAAGCCCGCACAAACCGATTATCAGGTGGTTTGCTATCAACCAGAGGGTACGCGCGTGCGCTTACACCCATATACCGGCCGCTCTCATCAGCTGCGCGTGCACCTCAGCGCCTTAGGATATCCAATACTTGGCGATGAATTATATGATGGTAATCATCCAGCTCGCCCTCGATTATTGCTGCATGCAGCGGCGCTTAGCCTCTATACACCGGAAGGGGAGTTGCTGAACTTATATGCGCCCACACCGTTCTAACCTATCATTATGAAAAAGATAAGCTATAATGGCTATTATTAATCGCAACCGGAGAGTAGCTATGCATGTTCGAAATTTATCTTTAGCGATTGCCTTAGGTTTGGGGACTGTTAGCGCACCATTGTTGATTCAGCCAGCAGCAGCGGCAATCAGCATGGAGCAGGAAGAGCTCGCCAATACGGTAGAATCGCGCTTTAATAACATCATTAACCTTAATAGTGAGTGGTTCAACCTTGTCGTTGGCGCGAGTCCGATGGTTAAGCGTATGAGTTATGAGGTGACTGGCTATGAGCGTGGTGAAGCAGGAGCGACTGCGACGACTGCTCTGAATATCGACCTTAACCGTGTAGCGTTTAAAGGCCAAGACGTGCCTAAAACGATCACCTTGAATTTTGACAATAACATCGCTTATAACGATGAGTTATTGGGTCAAGATGTGATCGCAAACATCAAAACCACTTTGGTCACTGATGAAGGGTTGCAACAAATGGCAGATATTGATGATGAAGATCTCAATAAGCTACAAGATGCGTTGGAGAATGTTGATATCAACAGCCAATTGCTGCCAGAAGGTAAATACACTAACCACGTTGAAGTGAAGCCGTTTAACGTTGAAGAAGATGGCAAAAAAGTTGATTTCCAAGGCCTGACTGTCGAGAACTCAGGTAATGAGGCGGATATCGCCAGTGCCGCTGGCTCTATGCATCTTGATATGAAGAAGCTGACAGTGGTTAACGAATACGAAGCAGCAGATGGTTCTGATCCGCAAACCGAGACCTTAACCCTCGATCCCTTTACCAGCGATTTAACCCTGACAAAAGACGGTGATTTATCGTTTGAGTCTTCGACACTCACCTTAACCGATGAATACAACGATATGGTGGTCAATATTGATAGCATTACCGGTGAAGGTAGTGAGGTCTTCTTTGATAAAGCCATCTCTGCCTTTACCGGGAAACAGCATTATCAAGCGGAAAACTTAAGCATTAAGAATCTTGCTGGCGATATAGCACTTATCGCGAATAGCGCTGAAGTCAGTCATGATATCTATAAAAAAGACGAGTTATACAACACTGAATCAGGGCTTGTTTTTGACCTTGATGCAGAGAGTTTCGCTAAACTCATGCAGCTACCTAATTTGAAGGTGGATACGGTGTCGTTTTCAGCCGATACACAGCGTATTAGCGCGGATGCCTACCGTGCAATGAATCGATTCAGTGTGTTGGCGGCTGAAAATAATGACGCTGCGGTTGATACGATGTTGCAAACCGTACTGACTGATTTAGCACACACTGAAGGCGCTGTGCAGGTGAACGTTAATGTTGATACTGATCAAGGATCAGCGACCTTTGCTGGCGATGTTAAAGTCAAGAAAGACGCGGTCACTGATGTGCAAGCATGGAAAGATGCCTTTGCTGAAGCGGGTCCTGGCGTCTTTATCTCATTGCTCGAGAAAAGTATCGACTTCGACCTTAAAGGGGAAGTACCACAGGACATTATCAATGCGGTTGGTTTAGGCGAGATGATGGGTATGGCCACTGGCTATGTTGTCAAAGAAGGCGATACCTATAGCATTCATCTTGAAAGCAAAGGCGATGGCATTAAGTTGAATGGCAATGCCATCCCAATGCCGCAAATGTAATCGACGATCGCTTTTGATCATCAAACAAAAAAGCTGGGTTTGCCCAGCTTTTTTTATGCACTAGGCTTGCTAAGTACTTCATTGTGAAGAGACGATTATTTCGCCTTTTAGCAGTTATGGTGAAAAATCAAGCTATAATAGCGTCTATAAATCGTCAACTGGAGACTACTTATGCCTATTCGACATCTCACTTTAGCGATTGCCCTGGCTCTGGGAAGCGTTAGTGTGCCTTTATTGATTCAGCCGGCGGCTGCAGCAATCAGTATGGAGCAGGAAGCGCTCGCAAGCACTGTGGAATCGCGCTTTAATAACCTCATCAAGCTTAATAGTGAATATTATGATTTGATACTTGGCTCAGAGGCTATGGTTGAGCGCGTGAGCCATGAAGTCACCAGTTATGAACGTAATGAAAGTGGCGCAAAAGCCATGACGACGCTGACGCTTGAGTTCAACCCAGTGGTTGTTAAAAACGGAGACATCCCTAAGGTCATCACGTTGAATCTTGATAATGACATTGCCTATAACGATGATCTATTGAGCCAAGATGTGATCGCTGATATCAAAACGACCTTGGTGACTGATGAAGCATTTCAGCAGTTGGCAGATATTGATGATGAAGACCTCAATACACTCAAAGAAGCCTTGGAATATGTTGACATCCAAAGTCAATTGCTGCCAGAAGGGGAATATACCAACCACATTGCGGTGAAGCCATTTAACGTTAGCGAAGATGGGGAGACCATCGATTTTCAGGGGCTGACGTTTGATAGCTCTGGCAATGAAGCCGATATTTTATATGCTGCGGGCGCTGCGCATCTTGATGTGAAGAAACTGTCGGTGGTTAATGAGTACGAGGTGGATCAGGGGGAAGTGATAGATGTACAACGTGATACCCTAACTTTAGAGCCTTTTACCAGCGATATAACGTTGACCAAAGACGGTGATTTAACTTTTGCCGCTTCAACCCTCACCTTAGCCGTAACTGATGCATACGAGGATATGCTGTTCAATATTGATAGCATTACGGGTGAAGGTAGTGAAGTATTCTTTGATAAAGATATTGCCACATTTACTGGAAAACAGCATTATCGTGCTGAAAACGTATCTATCCAAGACCTCATTTACGATAAAGCATTTATCGCTAATAGCGTTGACTTCAGCTATGACATCACTAAAGAAAACGCGCTTTATAATACAGAATCAGAGCTTGTTGTTGACCTTGATGCAGAAAGCTTCAGTAGCCTCACGCAACTGCCTAATTTACAGGTCAATACGATCACATTCTCAGGCACAACGCAGCGGATTAGTGCGGATGCTTATCAAGAGATGAATAACTTTGGCCTTTTAGCGGCTGAAGATGGTGAGGAAGCCTTTAAAACGGCGTTACAAACCTTGCTTAGCGATTTGGCGCGTACCGAGGGTGCGCTTCAGATTAAGCTGGGTATCGATACCGATCAAGGATCAGCAACGTTTGCTAGCGATGTGACAGTCAAAAAAGATGCGGTCTCCGATGTGCAGGCATGGAAAGACGCTACTGAAGCAGAAGGTCCGGGGCTATTTATCTCACTACTTGAGAAAAGCATTAACTTCGACCTGAAAGGGAGCGTGTCGCAAGACATTATTGATGCACTTGGTTTACGCGATATGATGGCGATGACGGTGGGTTATGTTGTTCAAGAAGGTGGTACCTATAGCATTCATCTTGAAAGCAAAGGTGATGGCATTAAGCTTAATGGCAATGCGATTCCATTACCGCAAAGGTAATCGACGGTTACCTTTGAACATCACCTAAAAAAGCTGGGTTTAGCCCAGCTTTTTTGTGTTCACGATTCGTAAATCTTTAGTCTCAGGGTGAGGCAGATAAGTGTTAATGCGCTTTGGCCACACGACGCCAGTGGTGCAGGAGCGGTTCAGTATAACCCGAAGGCTGATTCTCGCCTTTAAAGATCAGGTCGCAGGCGGCCTGGAAAGCCGGAGATTGATCAAAACGGCTGCTCATCGGCACATAAGCCGGATCCCCTGCGTTTTGTTCATCAACGACTTTGGCCATCCGCTCAAGGGTGGCGCGAATTTGCGCTTTATCAATCACACCATGGCTTAACCAGTTACAGAGATGCTGACTGGAAATGCGCAGCGTAGCGCGGTCTTCCATTAAACCAACATCATGAATATCCGGGACTTTAGAACAGCCAACGCCTTGTTCTACCCAACGCACCACATAGCCGAGCAGCCCTTGGCAGTTGTTATCCAATTCTTGTTGAATTTCTTCGGCTGACCAGTTGGTGTTTGTAGCCACTGGAACAGTGAGAATATCGTCCAAGGTGGCGACAAAGCCGGCTGCTTTAATCGCTTGTTGGCGCGCAAAAACATTGACCTGATGATAATGCAAAGCGTGTAAGGTAGCGCCAGTAGGTGAGGGTACCCAGGCAGTGGTTGCGCCCGATTGTGGGTGCGCAATTTTTTGCTTGAGCATATCGGCCATCAAATCGGGTGCCGCCCACATCCCTTTACCAATTTGTGCTTTGCCAGGCAGGCCACAGGCCAGTCCTGCCTGCACATTGTTGGCCTCATACGCGCCGAGCCAAGCGCTCGATTTCATATCACCTTTGCGAATCATCGCACCAGCTTGCATCGCGCTGTGGATTTCATCACCCGTACGGTCTAAAAAGCCGGTGTTGATGAACACCAAACGCTCACGTGCCGCATGAATGCACGCTCTCAGGTTAACTGTCGTACGGCGCTCCTCGTCCATGACCCCCATTTTCAGGGTATTACGCGCAAGCCCTGCTAGATCCTCTGCAGCAGCAAATAGATCGTTGGCAAAGGTAACTTCTTCTGGTCCGTGCATTTTGGGCTTAACGATATACACGCTGCCACTACGGCTGTTTTTATTCTCGGTACGCTTTAGGTCAAACGGGGCAATCAATGCGGTCATTACTGCGTCTAAAATCCCTTCAGGAATTTCATTGCCGTTTTTATCGAGTATTGCCGGGGTAGTCATTAAATGACCCACGTTACGAATAAACATCAGCGAGCGACCAGCAAGGGTCAGGGTGCCTGAACCATCGGCGCGCGTATATTCACGATCAGGATTCATGCGGCGGGTGAATGTTTGACCGCCTTTGGCGACTTCTTCGGTGAGCGTACCATTCATCAGTCCGAGCCAATTACCGTACACCAGCGCTTTATCCTCACCATCGACTGCGGCAACCGAATCCTCACAGTCCATAATCGTGGATAGCGCGGCTTCCATAATGATGTCTTTAACCCCGGCAGGGTCTTGTTTGCCAATGGCGCTGTTTTTATCAATCAGCAAGTCAATATGCAGGCCATTGTGGAGAAACAGCAGCGATGATGGGGCATAGGGTTCGCCGTTATAACCGATCAATAAATCAGGGTTGTTTAAACCTTGCCGGCTATCATCTTTAAGCGTGACTTCCAATGCGCCATCATTTACACGGTAAGCGACAGCGTCATGATGCGAACCTTCAACTAACGGCAGGCTTTGATCGAGCACATCGCGGGCAAAAGCAATCACAGCATCGCCACGCTTAGGGTTGTAGGCATTGCCAGGCGCCAAATCCCCCGATTGATCTATGGCGTCTGTGCCATAAAGGGCGTCATAGAGCGATCCCCAGCGTGCATTGGCGGCATTCAAAGCATAGCGAGCATTCATGATTGGTACCACCAGTTGTGGACCGGCTTGTTCGGCAATTTCACGATCGATGTTTTCGGTGCTGATGACAAAGGCTTCGGGCTCTTCAACCAGATAACCAATCTCACGCAGAAATGCTTGGTAAGCAGAGAGATCTTCAATACGCCCCGGATGGGCTTGATGCCAATCATCTAATTGGCGCTGTAACGCCTCGCGCTTTTCGAGTAACGCCTGATTGCGTGGTGTGAATTCACTCAGTAATTGCTTAAAACCGGGCCAAAATACTGCGCTGTTCAGCTTAGGATGCTCAGCAAGCACGGTCTCTTCAATGAACCGATAAAGCGTTTGTTCGATTTGTAGTTCGCTAGCTGTGATGTATTGCGTCATGATCGTGCCTTAAATAAGAGGGAGATTTTCATCTTAGCATAGATGTTATATAACCATTATCAACGCGCACTATAGATTGTATAAATTGAATTTATGGATAAATAGGGGGTTAAAAGATGTATTTTCACCGTCGAAGATTGAGGCTCAAAAGACGAGTGCACTTTGTGGGCTAGCCTAAGCTGGTTGTGTACGCAGTGAAGCGCTGAGATAGGCGTTATGGCGCGCTGAATTGAATGTCTAAAGGGGATGGGGTCGCCATTTAGGCAATATGTCGCTTAGCCTCACTCGCCTGGTCGCAAAATAAATCATGCAATAAGCCGATAATGTCTCTGACCCGCTCATCGGCAATAAAATACAGGCGCTCACGGTGGTTTACAGTGCAATCAACCAGGCCCGCTTCGCGAAGCTTGGCGAGTTGGCCTGACATCGCGGCTTGTGGTATACCCACCAATTCGCTTAATTGCGAGACATTGCGTTGTTGATCATGCAAAGAACACAACACCGCGAGTCGATTTTCATTAGCAATCAACTTCAAAAAGAAGGTTGCCTCACCACATTTTTCAAATAAATCATCCATATTTGTTATCCTTGTTCATTCTGCTCCAAGAGCCTTTGGTTATATGGATGTTACTTTTTGATCTTGCAGGTGTTGATGCCGAGTAATGAATAAAGCGCGCAGAAGGAAGTGAGACCTGTGGCTAAAGGGATGACGCCAAGATAACCCCACCAACCAATGACACCAGCGAGTGCTAAGATGATTAATAATGCGCCAATGACAATACGGATGATCCGATCAATTTGACCTACGTTCTTTTTCATAGGAACCTCCTGTCAGGTTATGATGTAATAAATACGTCATATTTCATCAATATAATATTTAACAGCCATTAAAGTCAAGAAAAATAAATTCATGAATTTTAATAAGTGATTGATCTTATGAACGTTGTCATTGCGCCAGATTCATTTAAAGAAAGCATGCGTGCTGTCGAGGCAGCGCAAGCCATAACACAAGGTTTTGCTGAAGGTTTTCCGGAGGCCAATATTCACTGTTACCCGATGGCTGATGGTGGCGAGGGAACCGCGCAAACCTTATTAGACGCACTGGGCGGAAGATGGCGTGAAATTACTGTGTGTGATCCTTTGCGTCGTCCTATTCGCGCTCGCTATGTCTTGCTTGATGATGGGTGTGCTGTGATTGAAATGGCCACAGCAGCAGGGCTGCATTTACTTAAGATGGATGAGCGCAACCCGCTTTATACTGATACCTATGGCGTAGGGGAGCTTATTGCTGATGCCCTAGATCAAGGCTGTCGTCAGATTATGATTGGTCTCGGCGGGAGTGCGACCAATGATGGTGGCGTTGGCATGCTTTCAGCGCTTGGCTGGCGGTTTTACGATACGCACGATCAGCTATTGCCCCCAGGTGGTGTAGCTTTGGCTAAGCTGGCGCACATCGACGCGCAAGGACAACATCGTGCTTTGCATGAAGCACATTTTACTGTGGCTTGTGATGTGGATCATCCGCTTACTGGTAAACGTGGGGCAAGCGCTGTATTTGCGCGGCAAAAAGGTGCTAGTGATCAAGATATCGTACTGCTCGATCAGGCGTTAAGCCATTTTGCGCAATTAAGCGCTGATCATGTAGGCTATGGCTTTGATCAGCAGGCGGGTGCTGGTGCGGCAGGTGGTTTGGGCTTTGCCTTATGCGCGTATCTACAAGCGGACATATGTAGCGGGGTGG
The DNA here is from genome assembly GCF_021513215.1 of Suttonella sp. R2A3. NCBI lineage: Bacteria > Pseudomonadati > Pseudomonadota > Gammaproteobacteria > Cardiobacteriales > Cardiobacteriaceae > Suttonella > Suttonella sp. R2A3. Next base: position 1,492,174 of record NZ_CP090975.1, read on the forward strand.
CATTGGTCGCTGAAGCGGTCGGGTTAGAGCAAGCGATTGCCCAAGCGGATTTAGTGATTACCGGTGAGGGGCGTATGGACGGACAAACGGCTGGTGGAAAAGTACCACATGGGGTACTAGAGATTGCCCAGCGTCACGGTGCGCCAGTGATTGCGCTCTGTGGGGTATTAGATGCGGATAATATGGTGCTTGATCAAGCGGGTTATACAGCGATTCTTCCGATCATTGCGCAACATACCGAGCCTAAAGCGTTGTTGCAGCAAGGTCCAGCTAACTTAAGGCGTACAGCGAAACAGCTCGCGCGTTTATTACAGCGGTTTGGGTGATGGCGTTCTTCAAACGCACAGCAAGGATTTACGTTACAATCATACATCAGTTTTTCATGAATAAAGGGGTCCGCTATGCTTAAATACACCGATTATGTCAGCACACTGTTTGATGATCATTCGAACCCGAATAAGATCACTGTAGCGTTCAAGATGGGCGTACAAGCGTTGAAAAAAGGCCATTCTGCAACGGTGATGTTGATGGTTGATGGGGTTTATTTAGCGCGCGAAAATGCGTTAGAGGGGATCGATATTGGCGCACCTTTTGAACCGGCAAAAGCGCTGCTGGAAGCGTTTTTAGCTGATGGTGGGCAAGTGGTGGTGTGTTCTGCGTGTATGCAGCATAATAGCGTGCATAAAGAGGAAATTGATTCACGTTTTGTGGTGATTACCGCTGATGATGTGATTGATTTGTTGATGAACGCTAAGGGCAGCTTACAGCTCACTTAAAGGACAGTTATGCCACATTGTATTATTGAATATGCGCGATCGCTTGAATCGCGCACCAGTATCAAACAGGTTTGTGAGGCGCTACATCAGGCCGTATTGGGTACAGCCTTATTTAAAGAGCCGAGCATTCGTGTGCGCGCTATTGCTTATGATGAGGCGCTGGTTGGTGGTGAAGCCGATGTGCCGTTTGTGCACGTACAGGCGTACTTATTCGCTGGACGTGATGAGGCGCAGCGTGAAGCGTTTGCCCAGGCGATTGAAGCAGCGCTGCTCACAACGTTTGGCACCCCATTATCAGTTAGTGTCAATCCTGTAGAGATTAACCAGCAAACCTACCGACAAAATACCTACGCCTGAGCTCTGCGTGTTATTTGATGCGGCGATAGGTGCAAAAACGCAAATGATACGGGTTGGCCTCATCAGCTGGAGTGGATTCTTCGCTCGTGCAATGCCAGACATTTGGATCAATCGCTGGGAAAAACCGGTCGCCATCGTCAATCGTGGTATCGATATGGGTAACCACCAAGCTGTCGGCGCGCTCAATGGCACTTTCATAAAGCTGCGCGCCGCCGATGATAAAAATCCGTGCTTCTTCGCTAAGCAGCGCGATCGCCTCATCCAGGCTGCGCACCACTTCAGCATCAGGAAACTCCGCTGCTGGTGCACTACTGATCACAATATTGCGTCGCTTGGGTAGGGCGCGGCCTATGGAACGGTAAGTGTTGCTGCCCATGACAATCGCATGCTGCTCAGTTTGGCTTTTGAACCATTTGAGGTCTTTGGGCAGGTGCCATGGCATGGTGTTGTTACGACCGATCACGCGGTTGTTGCTTTGTGCGACAATCAGGCTAATTTCTGGGCGTTTCATCAATGCTCCTTAAGCGGGGTACAGCGCGCCGAGGACGCGTTTTTTGCCGCCAGTAATCGTGGATAAATCATGCGCATGCTGACGTAGAAAAGCTTCGGCGAGCCATGCAAATCCGGCGGCTTCGATTGCTTGTGGGTCAATCGGACAATCAATCAGCTGATGGCTTGGACCAAGCTGCTCGGCAATCGTGGAAACTAATAGAGGGTTACGCACGCCACCGCCGGTCAGTATGACGTCTTTAGCGGCGCTGTGTGCTTTGACGGCGTCACAAATGCTGCGCGCGGTGAGTTCTAACAGCGTGCGTTGCACATCTTCAGCAGCCTCATCACCGCTAAGATGCCTGTGTAGCCAAGATAAATCAAAATAATCGCGGCCGCTGCTTTTTGGTGGTGTTTTCGCGAAATACGCATCCGCGAGTAAGCGCTCACATAATGGCTCTAAAATACGCCCGCTGGCAGCCCAAGCACCGTGTTCATCATACGATTTACCGAGCTGTGCGCCAATCCAGGCATCGAGCAAACCATTACCGGGTCCGCTGTCAAAACCAAACACGCCATCAGGCTGATAGATCGACAGGTTGGCAATGCCGCCAATATTGACCACACAGCCTTGTTGAATCTGTAGCACATCACGCTGAAATAATGGGGCAAGCGGGGCGCCTTGACCACCGGCTGCGATATCGCGTTGGCGAAAATCAGCGATCACATCAATGCCACACAACTCGGCGAGCAATGCTGGGTTGGCGAGTTGGATGGTGTAAGCTGGTTCGTGGTTCGGGCAATGGCGGACCGTTTGTCCATGAATACCAATGGCGCGAATGTCATCAGCCCTAAGTTGTGTTTTAGCCAGTAGGGCACGAACGCTTTGTGCGTATAAGCGCATCAATCGATCAGTTGCCAGCGCGCTTCGCTGCAATTCATTATCGCCTGGCTGGTTCAGCGAAGCGAAAGCAAGCGCTAAATCAGCAGGCATCGGTTCTTCATGGTGGGCGAGATAATGCCAGCCTTGATCGTCGACACACATCAAGGCACTGTCCGCACCGTCTAAGCTGGTGCCACTCATGATGCCGATGAAGTATTGAGGGGTGCTCATATCGTGCTTTTTTGGCGCAATTTGCCCATTTCTTCACGATATTGCGCGGTGCGGAACTGCCAGGTCTGCATATAATCTCGCGGCAGCGGATTGTACGAGGGGAGCTTAACCTTCATCGGGTTTTGCGCTACACCGTTAATACGGACTTCATAATGCACATGAGCACCGGTTGAGATACCGGAGTTGCCTAATTTACCGATCACCTCACCACGTTTGACTTGCTGTCCTTTTTTGACGCCAATCGCTGATAGATGGGCGTAGCGAGTTTCGTAGCCATTGGCGTGATGAATGATGATTAAGCGACCATAGCCACGCTGCGCGCCAGCAAAGGTTACGACGCCATTGCCGGTTGTTTTGACTGGTGTGCCGTAGGCCTGTTTCAAATCGACGCCTTCGTGTGCGCGAATGCGTCCGGTGATCGGGTGGCGACGGTTTGGGTTGTAGGGCGAAGAGATACGGGTATATTGAATAGGCGTACGATCCATCGACGGTTCAGGGGCATCACCGTATTCATCATAAAAAAAGATTTTGCCGTTGCGTTCGTAGGCATAAAACGTCCAACCTTTGCCGCTGGCATTGCCTCGCACCATGAGGATTTTGCTGTTCTCTGCGCTGGGTTTACCTTGATCGTAATAATCTGAATACAGTACGTCTACAGAGCTTAGCCCACTTTGTGCTAAGCGCTTTTTTAAATCCACTAATTGCTCGACCAGCGCCGGGTTAAAATCGCTGTTAGAAATGGCGTTCCAAAAATTATTGGCGTTGGTAAAGGTGCGCTGTGCTTTAACAAAGCCTTGCAGCGGTTGGTTTTCTGGCGACCCGGATTTGGCACCTGATTGATCTGGTTTGCCTTCTGGATCAGAGCCAGTGATGTGTTCGTTATCGAGCTGATCTGTCTCGGGTGGACTGGACTCGCCAAATTGCGTATCAGAGGTTGGGAAGTCTTCCCCGCTTGCGGTATCATAGGCGCTTTCATCACGACTACTCTCGCTTTCTGACGCTGCGCCAAACCAAACAGGCGCATACCAAAAAACGACTAAAGCGCTGATGCCGAGCAAAGCCACCCAAGGTAGGATGCGTTTGACGGCGCGGTCGGTATTTTTATTATGAGGCATGCCGGTTGTGATTAAAATGAACGTGACATTGTAACGATTTTAACCAAGGAACGCATTATTATGATTCCGTTAGAAGAACAACTCGCTGTGATTCGTCGCGGCGTGGACGAATTGATTGGTGAAGATGTGCTGGTTGAGCAGCTTAAAGCAGGCAAAATACTGCGCATCAAATTAGGTATGGACCCAACCGCGCCAGATTTGCATTTTGGCCATACCGTGGTGCTCAATAAAATGCGCCAATTTCAAGATTTAGGGCATAAAGTGTTGTTCTTGATTGGCGATTTTACCGCGCAAATTGGCGATCCTTCGGGTAAGAACGCCACGCGCCCACCGCTGTCACGCGAACAAATCGAAGAAAACGCGAAAACCTATACCGATCAAGTGTTTAAAATTCTTGATCCGGATAAAACCGAAATCTGCTTTAATTCTAAGTGGATGAACGCGATGACCGCAGCGGATATGATCCGTTTGACCGCGCAATACAGCGTCGCGCGGATGCTCGAGCGCGATGACTTTAATAAGCGCTACAAAGAAGGGCGCACAATCGCGATCCATGAATTCCTTTACCCGCTTACTCAGGCCTATGATTCGGTAGCGATGCAGGCCGATGTGGAATTAGGCGGTACTGACCAGAAATTTAACCTTTTAGTCGGGCGTGATATTCAGCGCGAATACGGACAAGCCCCACAAACCGTGCTCACTATGCCGATCCTGGAAGGCTTAGATGGCGTGCAAAAAATGAGTAAGTCACTCGGTAACTATATCGGTATTTTCGAGCCGGCGAACGAGATGTTCGGCAAAATCATGTCGATCTCTGATGATTTGATGTGGCGCTATTTTGAATTGCTGTCGTTCCGACCGTTGAGCGAGATTAGCGGGTTAAAAGAAGCGGTCGCCGCAGGGCGTAACCCGCGTGATGTGAAATTTGAATTGGCGCACGAATTGATTAGTCGTTTTCATGATGAGCAAGCGGCGGTTGACGCGCAAGAAGCTTTTGTCGCGCGTTTTCAAAAGCATGAAGTGCCTGAAGACTTGCTGACGGTGAGTTTGTCAGCCGATGGTGGCTTGCCGATTGCTAACGTGCTTAAAGATGCTGGATTGGTGGCGAGCACGTCAGAAGGCTTGCGGATGATCAAACAAGGCGCAGTAAAAATCGATGGCGAAAAAGTCAGCGATAAAGATTTACTGCTTGAGGCAGGCTTTGATGCGGTGGTTTCAGTCGGTAAACGGCGTATTGCGAATGTTGTTTTAACATGAAACACATACTGCTGTTGTTAGGCTTGTCGGTTGCTTGTGCGGCATCGGCACAACCGATGCTCAGTAGCGAGCAACCTAGTGCACAGCCTAGTGCGCCACAGTCTGAAGTGAATAGAGGTAGCGCAGCGCTCAATGCCAGCGATCTGTTCGCGCAATATCAGCCGAGTATTTATCAAATCCGTGTGATTAACCAGGCAACCGGACAAAAAACCTCGATTGGCTCGGGGTTTGTGGTCGGTGATGGCAGTTTGCTCGCGACCAATTATCATGTGGTCTCTGATGCGGTGCAAAAAGAAAACCACAGCTTGCGCTACGTTGATCATGAGGACAATGAAGGCAAACTCACGCTATTGGGCGTTGATGTGGTGCATGATTTGGCCATTGTTAAGGCGGAGGATTCGCTAGGCAAGCCGTTTGAGTTTGCGCCGATTCCCGCACAAGGTGCGGCGCTCTATGCTTTGGGAAATCCGCACGATTTGGGCTTTATCATCATCGATGGCATCAACAATGGCTTATTGAAAAAAAGCGCACAGGCGCGAATTTTATTTTCTGGCTCACTTAACGGTGGGATGAGTGGCGGGCCGACGCTGAACGCTCGCGGCGATGTGGTTGGTGTGAATGTGGCGTTTTTAAGTCAGGGTAATGATATTAGTTTTGTCATCCCGGCTGAGCATGTAGAAGCGCTGATGGCGCAAGTAGATACCGGTAAGCAAGATGTCAATGCTGCAATTGCCGCACAGCTTGCCGCCGATAACCAGCGTTATTTTGTCCCGCATCTCGATGAGCAATGGGAGAATACGGTGATTGGTGCGTTTCGCGTACCGCTGTCGATGAGCGATGATGTGCGCTGCTGGGACAGCTCACCAACCCCGGATGTGGATGATTTATTGGGTATGGAATCGGTGACCTGTTATAACGACCGATCAACCTTTATCAGCAACGATGTCACCTTGGGTCAGTTTGGCTACGCCTACACCCATTTTTATGCACGTGAGCCGCTTTGGCCACTGCGATTTTACCGACTCTACAGTCGGTACTACAGCTTAAATACCCAACGACGCCCACAACGTGATTTTGATGATATTAGCTGTGAAGCAGATTTTGTGCGCATTGCTGATAGCTTGTTTAAAACCACGCTGTGTCGTCAACCGAGTAAACAATTTATCCATGAGGGTGAAGCGGTTGAAGATATGCGTTTAATCGCGGCTAAAATTGGCGATTCACAGCAAGGTTTTAGTATTGAGATTGCCTTAAACGGGGTGCAAAGTTCGTTGGGTAAACAAGTGATGACTCATATGTTGCAACAAATTCAAAGAGAGCAGGATTGATGAGCAACGTGCATAACAAAAATACGCTCACCAACAGCTATCCAAAGCTTTGGGGGTTGATTATCCATCCTGTAGCGGCTTGTTTCTGGTTTGCCTTAGCGCTGGCCATTCCGTTATTGCTCGGCTATTTAGGTAGTGAAAAACGCTATATCTTTGATTGGTACCTACTGTTTTATGCGCTGAGTGTATTGCTTGGCAGCGCTTGGGTGATGAATGCTGTGCTGATGTCGCTCGTGCGGCGCAGCTGTCTGTTTGCGATGCTGGGTATGGTTTCCTTGGCTTCGGTGTTATCGGATTTTACCGAGCAGGCCGCTTATTGGGGTGATTATCTCTATAATACGAGCTTTCTCCAGCCGTTGAGTTATGCGCTGGTGTTGATGTTCTTTGTAGGGTTGTTATACCGATATCTGACGCGACTCTCTGATCAACACGATTTGTGCGTTGGACGATATACCTTGCTAATTTCTTTGCCCTTTATTTTGTTGTTAAGCTATCACTTTTTAAGTAGCAATGGCTTTTACTCACAACCCGCAGGCCGCTATCCAGTCTTTCATCAGGGACTACTACCCATAGAGCCTGCTGGTAAACAGATAAAAGAAATTGAGGACTTTTTATCAATTGGCAATGCCAATCATTAACAAGGTTTTTGTTTTTTAAAATTTATAATTGTTCATCTTGTTTCATGGTTTTAGTGTTATAATAAACCTAATTTAAAAATCCATACTTAATCTAAGGAGAGTAAGATGAAAATTGATATTGGTATGACTGATCAACAACGTAAATCTATTGCTGATGGCTTAGCGAAAGTGCTGGCTGACAGTTATTCTCTATATATTAAAACGCATAACTATCATTGGAACGTCACCGGCCCAATGTTTAATGCGTTACATGTGATGTTCGAAGAGCAATATACCGAATTAGCGACAGCTGTGGACGAAATCGCTGAGCGTATTCGTGCCTTAGGTCACATCGCCCCAGGTTCGTATAAAGAATTTAGCGCGTTGACCAGCATCGAAGATGGCAATGGCAAAAACGACGCGAAAACGATGATTCGCGAATTGGTTGAAGGGCAAGAAACCGTTGCCCGTACCTGTCGTGAGTTATTTGATGCTGTCGAAAAGGCCAGTGATCAACCGACCGCTGATTTGCTCACTGTGCGTATGCAAACGCATGAAAAAACCGCATGGATGTTGCGCTCATTATTAGAGGAATAAGTCCTCAGCATTAGCCTCTCGAGCATTCTCGAGGCAGCTTATAAAAGCAAGGCAAATCATCATGAGACGCCCCACCATTAGGTGGGGTTTTTTTATGTGCGTTTAATGTGCTTCATCCCAGTTATTGCCGATACCGGCTTCAACAATCAGCGGCACACTCAGCGATACCGCTTGCTCCATGCGTTTGATGATGTCTTCTTTGAGGCTGTCGGCGTAGGCGGGGTCTATTTCAAACACCAGTTCGTCGTGGACCTGCATGATCATGCGCAAATGAGGATGGTTGCGGTAAGCGGCATCGATATCGAGCATCGCTTTTTTGATGATATCTGCCGCGCTGCCTTGCATCGGTGCGTTGATTGCTAGGCGTTCAGCTGCCTGACGTCGCGCCGGATTCTTGCTACGGATGTCATCGACATATAAGCGTCGGCCAAATAAGGTTTCAACATAACCTTGTTCGCGTGCGGTGTCGCGCGCATTTTCCATATAGCTGCGTACTTTTGGATAGCGTGCAAAGTAGGTATCGATATACTCACTCGCCTCGCTACGCGAAATCCCGAGTTGGCGCGCAAGGCCAAAAGCGCTCATGCCATAGATCAGGCCAAAATTGATTGCTTTAGCGTTACGGCGGTGTTCGCGGGTCACGTTATCAAGTGAGACAGAAAAAATCTCGCTCGCGGTCGCGCTATGGATGTCCTGTCCGGCGGCAAACGCGTTTAATAGGCCTTCGTCACCAGAGAGGTGTGCCATGATGCGCAGCTCAATTTGCGAGTAGTCAGCTGCTAAGATCTGCCAGCCATCAGCCGCAATAAACGCTTGACGGATGCGGCGGCCTTCTTCACTGCGAATCGGAATATTTTGTAAGTTCGGGTCGCTCGAAGATAGGCGTCCGGTGCTGGTCACCGCTTGATGATAACTGGTGTGGATACGGCCGGTCTCTGGGCTGATCAGCTCGGGGAGTTTGTCAGTATAGGTTGATTTTAGCTTGGCCAGACCACGGTGCTCGAGAATCAGCGCCGGCAATTCGTGTTCATCGGCTAATTCCTGCAATACATCTTCATTGGTTGAAGGTTGTCCTTTTGGGGTTTTACGAATGACCGGCAATTCCAGTTCATCAAACAAGATTTCCTGTAACTGCTTGGGTGAGCCAAGGTTAAATTCACGCCCAGCCAGTTCATAAGCCTGGGTTTTTAGCGCTGCCAGTGTGTCGCTGATTTCAGCGCTTTGTTTGGCCAGTTTCGTTTTATCGATACGCACGCCAAGATGCTCCATATGCCAGAGAATTTCAGCTAAAGGGCGCTCGGTGGTTTGATAGAGCTGTTTTAAGCGAGGAGCCTGTTCAAGCGCTTCAGCAAAAAAGTCGTATAAACGGATCGTGATGTCGGCGTCTTCGCTGGCATAGTCGGCAGCAGTCGCTAAAGGGATTTGATCGAAGGTAAGTTGTTTCGCGCCTTTGCCGGCGATGTCTTCAAAAGAGGTGGTCTTATAATTGAGGTAATAATCGGCGAGCGCGTCCATATTATGGCGCGTGGCGGTGGCGTTTAAACAATAGCTCATCAGCATGGTGTCATCGGCTTGCCCACGCAGGGTAATGCCGTAGCGAGCAAAGATATGGCGGTCGTATTTTAGATGTTGGCCGATTTTGCCGATGTCAGCGTTTTCTAGGATGGGTTTGATCGCCTCTAGTGTTTCTTGAAAGGGCAGGTTTTGCTCAAGCTGATGCGCGAGCGGTAAGTAATATGCTTCCCCTGCTTCAAGCGATAGTGAAATCCCCACCAGCTTAGCTTCGGTGTAATTGAGTGAAGTGGTTTCTGTATCGATGGCAAAACGTTCACTGTTTTTAAGGCGTGCTAATAATGCGTCGCGCTCCTCTGGTGTTTGTACGCAATGATAATTCTGGGCGACAGGTTGTGAGGGTGCTGCGGTGTTTTGTGCGCTGCCGAGGTGTTGCTGCTTGACACTCGACAGGCCATAAGTGTCGCACAGTTGGGTGATTTTATGCGGATTTTTCGCGCTGATGGCAAGGTCGGCTATCTCAGTATCAAGCTCGAGATCACATTTAATGGTTGCTAACTCGCGCGAAAGTTTGAGCTGTTCAATACCAGCGCGTAAGTTGTCGCCAATTTTGCCACCAACCTTGCTCGCATTATCAATCAGGTTATCGATGTTGTCGTATTGTGCCAGCCATTTAGCAGCAGTTTTTGGGCCGACTTTATCCACGCCGGGGATGTTGTCCGAGCTGTCACCAACCAGCGCTAAATAATCAATCACCTGATCGGCGCGCAGGGCATCGACCTTAAAGCGCGCAGCGACATTGTCAGCGGTGGTGGCTGCGTTTTTCATCGTATCGAGCAAGGTGATGTCGCTGTGGGTGAGCAGCTGGGTCATGTCTTTATCGCCGCTAGAGATCACCACTTGGTAGTTCTCGGCCAACGCGCGTGCGGCAAGTGTCCCAATCACATCATCGGCCTCGACGCCATTTTCGATAATCAGTGCCCAGCCAAGCGCGCGAATGAGCTCGTGCAGCGGGGCGATTTGCTGGCGTAAGTCGTCTGGCATCGGCGGGCGGTTCGCCTTGTATTGATCATAGAGCTCGTGGCGAAAGGTCGGGCCCTTGGCGTCAAAAATAACCCCAAAATACGCCGGTTGATAGTCATCATAAAGCTTGTTGAGCATTTTTATCACGCCATGCAGTGCACCAGTGGGGTGACCATCACGATTGGTTAATGGCGGCAGGCCATGAAACGCACGAAATAGGTAGGAAGAGCCGTCAACCAAAACGACTAGGCGGTTAGTGTCGATCACGAAAATCCTTTAAATAGTTGCTTCAGCAGGCTATTAACGGCAAAATGAACCGTTTTGCGCCCGATGGATTGTATTGTTAGAAATCGAGGGGCGCTTGTCAATGATTCATATAGAGGAAACCATGAAGGATAAGCGGCAGCCGCCGAAGGAATTGCGTCTGCGTAATTCAGACGCGCTCAACAAGGAATCGTGGAAAGTTTTTCAAATTATGTCGGAGTTCGTTGAGGGCTTCGAACGGCTGTCGATGATTGAGCCATCGGTGAGTATTTTTGGTTCAGCGCGGATTGGCGAAGATCATCCGTATTATGCGCTCACCCAAACCGTTGCCAAACGGCTTTCTGATAATGGGTTTTCGGTGGTCTCTGGCGGGGGTCCAGGTTTGATGGAAGCCGCTAACAAAGGTGCGTATGAAGGAAAAAATGGTCTATCGGTTGGCTTGAATATCCAATTGCCCCACGAGCAACAAGGTAACCCTTATCAAGATATCGCCTTGGTGTTCCGCCATTTTTTTGCGCGTAAAGTGATGTTTGTTAAATACGCCAGCGCGTATGTGGTGATGCCAGGCGGCTTTGGTACCCTTGATGAATTCGCAGAGATTCTCACCCTGATGCAAACCGGGAAATCGCGCACGATCCCTGTGGTTTTGGTGGGGACGTCTTTTTGGTCGCCCCTGCTCGATTGGTTTAAACATACGCTGCTTCAAGAAGGCACGATCGCCAGCGAAGACCTTGATCGAATGACCTTAGTTGATGATGCAGATGCTGTGGTGACGGCAATCGAAGACTTTTATAAAGACCGCCCGTATACGCCAAATGTTGAAGAACAAATTACATTGCGGGAACTGTGATGCAAATAATCGTACGCACTATTGACGCAGTAATTGGCGCTTTAGGTAAGGCAGTGGCGTGGCTGACGCTGGCGATGGTGCTGGTAACCACGGTGATTGTGACCATGCAGTTTTTCTTTAATAAAAACTCGATCGCCTTACAAGAGTCTGTGATGTATATGCATGCCACGGTGTTTATGATCGGTGTGGCCTATGCTTTGCAACGCGATGATCATGTGCGTGTCGATGTGTTGTATCGTAATTTCTCACCGCGAAAAAAAGCGCTGGTCAATACCTTTGGCACACTGTGTTTTCTCTTGCCGTTTGCCGTACTCATTTTATGGTTTTCCTGGGGCGATGCCGAGCGCGCGTGGGCGGTGATGGAAAAATCCACCCAGCCAGGCGGTTTGCCGTTTGTCTACCTATTGAAATCTCTGATGCCGCTGTTCGCCATCTTGCTGATTGTGCAAGGTTTTGCCGAGTTGTTGCGTAACCTGCTGATTTTTAGCGGTAAGGTTGTATTGGCTGAGGAGGCAGAATAATGGAGTGGATGCCGCTAATTATGTTTGTTGCGCTGTGTGTCGTGTTGATGCTCGGCTATCCTGTGGCCTTGTCGCTGGCCGGCGTGGCATTAGCCTTTGCGGGTGGTGGGATGTTTTTTGAGGTGTTTGACCCGGCATTTTTGCACGCATCGGGGAAACGCTTGTACGGCATCATGACCAACACCACACTGATTGCTGTACCGACCTTTATTTTTATGGGGCTGACCCTGCAAAAAGCAAAAATCGCTGAAGATTTATTGGAAACGATGTCGCTGCTGTTTGGTGGTGTACGTGGTGGACTGGCGTTTTCTGTGGCCGTAGTGGGTATGCTGCTGGCGGCCTCTACGGGAATCGTTGGCGCAACCGTAGTCACGATGGGTTTGCTTTCACTACCCGTGATGCTCAAGCGCGGTTATGATCCGGCGCTCGCGACAGGCATTATTTGTGCCTCCGGCACGTTGGGGCAGATTATTCCACCATCGATTGTGCTAATTTTACTCGGCGATGTGGTCGGTAATGCTTATAGCGAAGCGCAGCTTGCGATGGGGAATTGGTCACCAGAAACCGTCTCAATCAGCGATTTGTTCGCTGCTGCGGTAGTGCCCGGGGTGCTGTTGGTGGGGCTGTATATTGTCTACTTATTAATTCGTGCTTGGTTGACGCCTGACGCGATGCCGCTGCGCACCAAGAGTGAGCGTATTGAGGCGCGTGGTGAGCGCTTTTATCTGCGTTTGTTGTTTGTGTTGTTACCACCGCTGTTATTGATCGGCGCGGTGCTCGGTTCAATTTTTCTCGGGGTAGCGACGCCCACTGATGCCGCGAGCGTTGGCGCGTTTGGCGCAGCGATAATTGCTCTGGTGCGCTATGGGATTGATAAATATCACGGTAAGGAAACCAGCCTGCGTTGGTTGATTGATGTGCCGCGCGAAACGCTCTCGATTACCGCGATGGTATTTTTTATTCTCATCGGTGCATCGTTGTTTTCACTCGTTTTTCGTGGTTATGGTGGCGATCATCTGATCGAGCAATTATTAACGGATATTCCTGGCGGGGTGTTCGGTGCGATGTTGTTGATTATGGTGGTGATGTTCCTGCTCGGTTTTGTGCTCGATTTTATCGAGATTATTTTTGTGATTGTGCCGATTGTCGCGCCTGTGCTGTTTAAGATGGGGGTTGATCCAACCTGGTTTGCGATTATGATCGCGCTTAATTTACAAACCAGCTTCTTAACCCCACCGTTTGGTTTTGCGCTGTTCTTCTTGCGTGGTGTCGCGCCAGAGAGCGTTCCAACTGCCGCGATTTACAAAGGGGTATTGCCCTTTATTGTGATCCAGATTTTGCTGATTGTGTTGATTGCTTTGGTGCCAGATATCGTGCATTGGATTTCGCTTGGCTAAAACCTGTTTTTAATTAGCAACGATGACGTTGAGGCAACATAAGCTCGCTTGAGTGAGACTATTTAGCAGTTTATAATTTATCAGGTTAGCAATATTTGCAACCCAATTACGGATAAAGAGGCATCATGGATAAACGACAATATTTTGGTACTGATGGCGTGCGCTCAAGAGTTGGGCAGGGGTTAATGACTCCAGATAAAGTCATGCATTTGGCGTGGGCTGTGGGGAAAGTGCTTGTCGATCAAGGCTGCGCTGGTGAAAAAGTGATTATCGGCAAAGACACCCGTATTTCGAGCTATATGTTTGAGTATGCGATTGTTTCTGGTTTGTCGGCAGCCGGTATAGACGCGCATTTGCTTGGCGTGATGCCAACCCCTGGGATTGCTTATTTCACACGCACCTTCCATGCCGCAGCCGGTATTGTGGTTAGCGCCTCACATAATCCTTATTACGATAATGGGGTTAAAGTATTTGCCCGTGGTGGCTATAAGCTCTCTGATGAGGCTGAGCGCCAAATTGAATATTATCTTGATCAACCAATGAAGATCTCGGGCTCAACCGAGCTTGGTAAAGCGTATCGTATCGATGCAGCGCGTGAACGCTATATCGAATTTTGTAAAAACGCGATTCCTGTCGGTTTGCCGTTTGAGCGCTTAAAGGTGGTGCTCGATTGTGCCAATGGCGCGACTTATGCGATTGCCCCGGATGTGTTTCGTGAATTAGGCGCCAAAGTGGTGGTGATTAACCATAATCCGGATGGCTATAACATCAATACCGGCTGTGGTTCGACACATCCGGAATCGTTACAGCAAAAGGTACGCGAAGAGGGTGCTGATGTTGGTATTGCTTTTGATGGTGATGGCGATCGGGTGATTATGACCGACAAGCGTGGTCGCTTGTTGGATGGTGATGTCATTTTATACATCATTGCCAAATACCGCGCCTTTAAACGTGAAGAACTACACAATGTGGTTGGCACGCAGATGACCAACCTCGGGCTGGAAAAAGCATTCGCAAAAATGGGCGTAACCCTGCATCGCACCAAAGTCGGCGACCGCTATGTTTTAGAGCGCTTGCAAGAACTGGACGCGCGGATTGGTGGGGAAAACTCCGGACATATTATTTGCCTGGACCGCAATTCTACCGGTGACGGGATCGTTGCAGCGCTGCAGGTTCTGGCTGCGATGCTGGAAATGGAGCAGGATTTGGCCTCATTGTGTGCCGATTTGCACCTCACAGAACAAATAATGGTGAATGTTGAGGTCGCTAATCGCAACACGATTATGCAACAGCCGGCGGTGCAAGAGGCGTTAAAGAAAGCAGAAGAGCGTATTGGTGATCAGGGCCGTATCTTATTGCGCCCATCGGGCACAGAGCCTTTGGTGCGTGTGATGACCGAAGGTGATGATGAGGTGTTGATGGGCGAGATTGCTCAGTCCTTAGCGGAGGTTATTAGACAGGAGGGGAATCATGCGTAAATTAATCGCTGCAGCGAATTGGAAAATGAATGGTGATGTGGCGTTGGTGGATGCGTTTGCCGCACAAAACTGGCCACAAAACGAACGCATTGAAACGGTGTTTGGCTTGCCGGCAACATTACTCAGCACAGCACAGGCACAAGGATTGGCTCAACTGGCTGGACAAGACGTGAGCGCCCATGAATCAGGAGCGCATACTGGTGAAATTTCTGCAGCAATGCTCAAAGCAGCAGGGTGTACTTACGCAATTATTGGTCACTCTGAGCGACGCAGCGACCATGGTGAAGATGAGGCGCTCTTGATCGAGAAATGGCAGCAGCTTAAAGCCCAAGGATTGGCGGTGATTTATTGTATTGGTGAATCGCTTGCTGCACATGATGCCGGTGAAACTGCTGAAACCCTGCGCGCGCAGCTTCAGCCCATTATTGAAGCCGGGCTCATTGATGAACAGACCGTCATTGCCTATGAACCGGTGTGGGCGATTGGTACCGGTAAGGCAGCGACCCCAGAGTATGCACAAAATGCGCACGCGGAAATTCGTCAGATACTCGCAGAAAAACATGCTAGAATAGCGCCCTCTTTGCGCATACTCTATGGCGGCAGTGTCAAAGCAGACAACGCATCCGGGCTGATTGCAGCCCAGGATATTGATGGGTTTCTGGTTGGCGGAGCCTCGTTAGATGTGCGCTCATTTTTAGGAATAATTGAGGCTATGACATGAGTATCACCATTGCTCAGGTGGTTTTTTTGGCCACAGCAATCTCACTTAGTGTGTTGATTTTGCTGCAGCAATCTAAAGGCGCTGGTATGGGCGCTTCATTTGGTGCTGGTGCGTCTGGAACCGTATTCGGTGCGCGCGGCTCAAGTGGTTTTTTATATAAATTAACCCGCGGACTGGCGATTGTCTTTTTCATCAGTGCGTTAGCTTTAGGGTATTTGCAGAATAAATCGATACACGAAGAAAGCATTTTGACTGACGCTAGCTTGGCGGAAAAAAATGTGGCAACGGAGCTTGACGTGCCTGGTCCGAGTGCGGATAATAGCGCGCCTGCTTCACGTACCGATGTTCCTGCGCCAGCGCCAGCTGCTGCGGAACAATAAGAATGTTAGCCGACGTGGTGGAATTGGTAGACACGCTATCTTGAGGGGGTAGTGAGCCTAGCTCGTGCGAGTTCGAGTCTCGCCGTCGGCACCAATATAATCGAGGCGACGAGTCATTGATATTGTGTTACGCTAGATTTCGCGTAATTTCAGTATGGGTCTTTTAAATAAGATGCTATATCAATAGCCATTCGCTTTGACTAAAAAATGAAGAATTTAGCATCTGAGGTAAGGTATTGTAAGCATGATATCAATCAAAAAGGGAATTGATCTTCCTATCTCTGGTGGCATTTCCGATACCACCATTCACTCCGTTACACCCGATGCCCGTGTCGCCGTTTTAGGCGATGATTTTGTTGGCTTGAAGCCGACAATGAACGTGGCAGAAGGGGATCGCGTTAAAGCGGGTCAAGCACTATTTGAGGATAAGAAAAATCCGGGTGTGATGATTTGTTCGCCAGTTGCTGGGGTGGTTGATGCCATCGAGCGTGGTGAGCGCCGCCGCTTGTTATCGGTCATCATTAAGCCTGAAGGCGATGAGGCGGTCAGTTATGCCCCATGCACCGATGTGAGTAAGCTTGAGCGCGAAGCGGTGGTTGAGCGTTTGCGCGAATCAGGCGTTTGGCCAGTTCTGCGTACCCGTCCGTTTAATAAAACACCTGCTTTAGAAGCGAAACCTTACGCGATTTTTGTCAACACCATGGATACCAATCCATTATCGTTTGACCCAACGCTCGTCCTCGAAGGCCGTGAAGACGATTATTTGGTCGGTTTGCAAGTCTTACAACAGCTGACCGAAGGTAAAGTACACGTTTGTCATCGTCCAAATGCACCGCTACCAGTACAGCAGTTTGCCCGCGTTGCCCAGCACGCTTTTGCGGGTATTCACCCTGCAGGTTTGGTTGGTACCCATATTCACTTTGTTGAGCCAGTTGGCCCTGAAAAACAGGTTTGGCATTTAGGCTTACAAGACTTACTCGCCGTTGGGCATTTATTCCGTACTGGCACGATTGATAACCACCGTGTGGTAGCGATTGCTGGGCCTGGGGTTAAAAAGCCTAAACTGGTCAAAACCTTGCGTGGGATCGATGCTAAAGCACTATTAGGCGATAACCTGCAAGATGGTAAGCAGCGCGTGATTTCTGGTTCGGTTTTTGCTGGACGCAAAATGGAAGAAGCGACGTTTTTCTTAGGCGGTTATGACCAGCAAATTTCTGTCTTGCCCGAAGGTGAAGATTCTATTTTGCTCGAATTCGTTCGCCCTGGGATGTCATCTTACTCACGCACCCGTGCGTACTTAGGCCGTTTCCTCAATGGCAAAAAACTTCCATTTACCACCGCGATGCAAGGCTCACCACGGCCGATTTTGCCGTTTGGTATTTATGAAGATGTGATGGCGTTGGATATTTTACCAACGTTGTTGCTTAAAGCCTTGGCGGTTAAAGATACCGATTCGGCGATTGCCCTTGGCGCATTAGAATTAGATGAAGAAGATATTGCGTTGCTGACCTATGTCGATCCCGGCAAACATGATTTCGGGGCTATTTTACGCGAGAACCTGACCTTGATTGAGAAGGAA
Source organism: Suttonella sp. R2A3 (assembly GCF_021513215.1). Lineage (NCBI taxonomy): Bacteria > Pseudomonadati > Pseudomonadota > Gammaproteobacteria > Cardiobacteriales > Cardiobacteriaceae > Suttonella > Suttonella sp. R2A3. Next base: position 1,509,549 of record NZ_CP090975.1, read on the forward strand.
GGCTAAGTGATGAAAAAATTAATTGATAAACTCGCCCCGGTTTTTGAGAAGGGTGGGAAATTAGAAAAGTTCTATCCACTCTATGAAGCAGCGGCAACGATTCTTTATAGTCCAAATTACGCGACAACACGTCCATCGCATGTGCGCGATCCGATCGATTTCAAACGCGTGATGATTATTGTTTGGGCAGCGGCTTTCCCGGCGATGATTGCCGGCTGGTATTTTACCGGTGCACAAGCAGCTGCTGCGCAAGGCGAAACCTGGGGGCTTTTAGCCAACCTGTGGTTTGGCGCTAAACTGCAATTGCCAATCTATATTGTTGCGTTCGCCGTCGGTGGCTTCTGGGAAGTGCTTTTTGCGCTGATCCGCAAACATGAAATCAGTGAAGGCTTCTTTGTTACCTCGATTCTCTTTGGCCTGATCTTGCCGCCAACGATTCCACTGTGGCAGGTTGCCTTAGGGATTTCGTTTGGTGTGGTGATCGGTAAAGAAATTTTCGGGGGTACCGGACGTAACTTTGTTAACCCGGCACTCACAGGCCGCGCCTTTTTATACTTCGCTTATCCAGCGCAAATTTCTGGTGATTCTGTATGGGTGGCTGTAGATGGCTATTCTGGTGCAACCGCTTTATCGAAAGCAGCCAGCGATGGTATGGCTGCAGTGACTGAGCAATGGAGCTGGTGGGACGCGTTTATCGGCAATATCCCAGGTTCGGTGGGGGAGACCTCAACGTTAGCTATCTTGATCGGTGCGATCATTATCATGGCAACCGGGGTTGCTTCGTGGCGGATTATTCTTGGTGTATTTGCCGGTGGTGCCGCGACTGCCTTGCTGTTTAATGCGATCGGCAGCGAAACAAACCTGATGTTTGCGATGCCGTTCTGGTGGCATTTTGTGATTGGCGGTTTTGCCTTTGGTGCGGTGTTTATGGCGACCGACCCGGTATCAGCGTCTGTGACCAATAAAGGCCGCTATATCTTCGGCTTTTTGATCGGGGTGATGACCGTGCTGATCCGTGTGGTCAACCCAGCGTTCCCAGAAGGGATTATGCTGGCGATCCTGTTTGCTAATATCTTTGCCCCAATTATTGATTATTTTGTGATGAACGCGAATATTAAGCGTCGTAAGGTGAGAACACATGTCAACGCCCAATAATTCTAAAATACGCATTCTAGCTTTTGCTGCCGGTGTATGCCTGGTGTGTTCACTAGTGGTTTCAACCGCAGCGGTAGCACTGCGTGATACGCAAGAAAAAAACCAGTTAAACGAAAAGCGCATCAACATTTTGGTGGCTGCTGGCCTGGCTGAACCTGGTGAGCGTTTGCGTGCAGCAGCGATCAATGAGCGCTATGAAAAAATCACCCCGGTTGTGGTTGATTTTGCCAGTGGTGAATTGGCCAAACATGATGATCCGGGTGCTTATGATATGTACGCGGCGGCACAAGATAAGAAAACAGGACATGCAGTCGAAAATGATCCTGCGAGCATTAAGCGCATGGCCGATGAAGGCTCAGCATACTTGTTGATCAAAGATGATCGTATCGAGCGAGTTATTCTGCCGGTACAAGGTTATGGTTTGTGGTCAACGATGTATGGCTTTACGGCGATGACCTTAGATGAAGGTGCTGAAATTACCGGTCTGACGTTTTATAGTCATGGTGAAACCCCAGGTTTGGGCGCGCGTATTACCGACCCAAGCTGGCAGAAGCAATGGGAAGGTGTGGTGCCCTATAATGATAATGGTGAACCACAAATCCATATGGTCAAAGGCTCTGCAAAGGCAGAACATGGCCAAGTGGATGCGATTTCTGGGGCGACATTAACCAGTCGTGGTGTGGAAAACTTGATGAACTTTTGGTTGGGTGAGCAAGGCTATGAATCGTTTGTGCGCCATATCCAAGATGGAGAGATTACCGCTTCTTCAATCACCAGCGCGAACAGCGGATCCTAACGTATAACGCATCATGAGCAAGAGGTTTTTATGAGTGATAAAACATACGATTATAAAAGAATATTGTTTGAACCAATTTTCGACCAAAACCCAATCGGTTTACAGGTATTAGGGATTTGTTCGGCGCTAGCGGTTACCGGCAATATGAAAACAGCGTTTTTGATGTGTTTGGCGTTAACGGCAGTGACCGCATTGTCTAACCTGTTTGTTAGTCTTATTCGCAAACAGATTCCAAACAGCATCCGAATTATCGTGCAGATGACGATTGTCGCCTCGCTGGTTATTCTCGTCGATCAGTTCTTGAAAGCGTATGCCTTTGAGCTGTCTAAACAGCTTTCGGTATTCGTTGGCCTGATCATTACCAACTGTATCGTGATGGGGCGCTTGGAAGCGTATGCGATGAGTAACCCACCGCTGCCGAGCTTGGTTGACGGTATTGGTAACGGCTTAGGCTACAGCGTCTTACTACTCGTGGTCGGTACGATTCGTGAAATCACCGGTAGCGGCACGTGGTTTGGCATGACTGTACTGCCAACCGTGCAAGATGGTGGCTGGTATTTGCCTAACGGGATGATGTTATTGCCACCGAGTGCTTTCTTTATTATTGGCTTGTTGATTTGGGCCTTACGTGCTTGGAAACCTGAGCAGAATGAAGAACGTGAATACCAACCAGCTGAAGCGTCAACACCACAAGTTGGTGGTCACCCGGCACATCAGTAGGAGCAGATTGTGGAACATTATATTAGTTTATTTGTGAAATCGGTGTTCATTGAAAATATGGCACTGTCATTCTTCCTCGGTATGTGCACCTTCTTGGCAGTATCGAAGAAAATTCCTACCGCGATTGGTTTGGGTACCGCGGTGGTTGTTGTACAAACCATCACTGTCCCGGTGAACAACCTGCTTTATCAATTTTTGATCAAGCCAGATGCGATTTTCTGGGATTGGTTGGGGCTAGACGTTAATCTGAGCTTTATCGGTTTGATTGCCTACATCGGGGTTATTGCCGCGTTGGTGCAAATTCTCGAGATGTTTTTGGATAAATACGTCCCAGCGCTCTATTCTGCGCTCGGTGTGTTCCTGCCGTTGATCACCGTAAACTGCGCCATTTTGGGTGGCTCGTTGTTCATGGTTGAGCGGAATTACACTTTCCCTGAATCGGTCGTTTATGGGGTTGGTAGTGGTCTAGGCTGGGCAATTGCGATTGTCTTGCTCGCTGGTGTGCGTGAAAAATTACGCTACGCCGATATCCCGAAAGGCTTGGAAGGTTTGGGGATCACGTTTATCTCCGCAGGCCTGATGGCCATTGGGTTTATGTCGTTTTCCGGCGTACAGTTGTAAGAGGAGTCACGCATGGAAATTATTTATGGCGTATTAGTTTTCACCGGCTTGGTGTTATTGCTCGCAGCAGTGATTTTGGTCGCGCGCCGCTTTTTGGTGCCACAAGGCGATGTAAAAATCATGGTCAACGAAGAAAAAGAAATCAGCGTACCGGCAGGTGGGAAGTTGCTCGGTGCTTTAGCTGAAGGTGGCTTGTATGTGTCATCAGCTTGTGGCGGCGGCGGTAGCTGCGGTCAGTGTACGGTGGTGGTTAACGAAGGTGGCGGTGAAATCCTGCCGGTTGAGCTGAACCACATCACCAAACGCGAAGCGCGCGAAGGTGTTCGTCTTTCATGTCAGGTCGCGGTTAAAAGCGATATGAACGTAGAAGTTGAAGAATCGGTATTTGGGGTTAAAAAATGGGAGTGCGAAGTCATTTCCAACGATAACGTCGCGACCTTTATTAAAGAATTGAAGTTGCAAATCCCTGATGGCGAATCGGTTCCGTTCCGCGCGGGTGGGTATATTCAGATCGAGTGTGGTCCTTATGACATCAACTACAGCGATTACGATGTTGATGAAGAATACCGCGAAGATTGGGAAAAATTCGGCTTATTTAAGATTCACGCGGTGAATAATAACGATGTCACGCGTGCGTACTCGATGGCGAACTATCCCGAGGAAAAAGGCATTATCATGCTCAACGTGCGTATTGCCTCACCACCACCGAATAATCCAAACGTACAGCCAGGGTTGATGTCGAGCTACATCTTTAACCTCAAAGCTGGCGATAAAGTGACGATTTCTGGCCCATTTGGTGAGTTCTTTGCCAAAGAAACCGAAGCGGAAATGGTCTTTATCGGTGGTGGTGCGGGTATGGCACCGATGCGTTCGCACATCTTTGACCAGCTCAAGCGTTTGGACAGCAAGCGGAAAATCACCTTCTGGTATGGTGCACGTTCTAAGCGTGAAATGTTCTATGTTGAAGATTTTGACCGTCTCGCGGCAGAACACGATAACTTTGAATGGCATTGTGCGCTTTCTGATCCGCTGCCTGATGATAATTGGGATGGCTACACAGGCTTTATCCATAATGTGGTTTATGAGAACCACTTGAAAAATCATCCTGCGCCAGAAGATTGTGAGTACTACATGTGTGGGCCGCCGATTATGAATAAGTCGGTCATCGAGATGCTGCATAATCTGGGTGTCGAAGATGAAAACATCTTGCTGGATGATTTTGGGGGATAAGTGTCCACGATAATTCAGCGTTGTTACATGCCACTGCTTGTTGCAGTGGCATTGTTGTTTCTAGGATGCAAGCCGCAAACTCAAGATCAGGAAGTGCTGCGTTTACAAGGTGAGACGATGGGTACGTACTGGCAGGTGAGTGTGGCCGATCCGGTGGATGACCAGGATGCCCTGCGTGGGGAAATTGTCCAAGTGCTGGCTGAAGTCAACCAAGAAATGTCGACCTACATAGCAGATTCAGCGATTTCACAATTTAACCAACGACAAAGCACCGAGCCACAAACGGTGAGTGCGGCTTTTATCGATAATCTGCTTGCGGCACAAACCATTAGTGAGCAAAGCGATGGCGTTTATGATATCACCGTGGCGCCGTTGGTGAATTTGTGGGGATTTGGTCCTGATGCTATCGATGAAGCACCATCACAGGCAGCGATTGATGCTGCGCTAACAAATGTCGGCTATCAGCAGTTGATTATAGACCCACAGGCGATGACACTTGCTAAAATCAACCCTAGCGTAATGATCGATTTGTCGTCGATTGCTAAAGGCTATGGTGTTGATGCGGTTGCCTCGCGACTTAGTGAATTGGGCTATCAGCATGTGTTGGTCGATATTGGCGGGGAAGTGCTTGCAGTGGGTCAAAAGTTTGGTGAGCCTTGGCGGATTGCTGTGGAGCGGCCTGAAGAGGGGCAACACGTTCAGCAAGTCATTGCGCTCAATGATCATGATGAGTCGCAGATGGCGTTAGCGACTTCCGGAAATTACCGCAACTATATTGATTATGATGGTGCACGAGTCGCCCACACGATTGATCCCCGCACAGGTACCAGTACCCAGTCGCCTTTACTTTCGGTAAGTGTGATGGCGTCTTCTTGCATGTATGCTGATGGTTATGCCACTGCGTTAATGGCATTAGGCGCAGAAGCTGCA